>NZ_JAGGLU010000001.1 GCF_017874575.1 Lactobacillus colini
TCTACAGAGCAAGAAGTAAAATTGCCAGACAGCAAGGTAGAAGTCGTCGATCCAAACCACTTAACTGATGAAGAAAAGCAGCAAGTTAAGGACAACGTGATCAAGTCCAACCCAGATGCCAAGGATATCAAAGTAGGCGACAATGGAGATACTGATGTAACCTTTGATAATGGTAACCATGGCCATGTCGACGGCAGTGAATTGGTAACTAAGAAGCCAGATACTTCTACAGAGCAAGAAGTAAAATTGCCAGACAGCAAGGTAGAAGTCGTCGATCCAAACCACTTAACTGATGAAGAAAAGCAGCAAGTTAAGGACAATGTAGCCAAGTCTAACCCAGATGCCAAAGATATCAAAGTAGGCGACAATGGAGATACTGATGTAACCTTTGATAATGGCAACCATGGCCATGTCGACGGTAGTGACTTGGTAACCAAGAAGCCAGAGACACCTGCAGAGCAAGAAGTAAAATTACCAGACAGCAAGGTAGAAGTCAGCGATCCAAACCACTTAACTGATGAAGAAAAGCAGCAAGTTAAGGACAACGTGATCAAGTCCAACCCAGATGCCAAGGATGTCAAAGTAGGCGACAATGGAGACACTGATGTAACCTTTGATAATGGTAACCATGGCCATGTCGACGGCAGTGAGTTGGTAACCAAGAAGCCAGAGACACCTGCAGAGCAAGAAGTAAAATTACCAGACAGCAAGGTAGAAGTCGTCGATCCAAACCACTTAACTGATGAAGAAAAGCAACAGGTTAAGGACAACGTGGTCAAGTCCAACCCAGATGCCAAGGATGTCAAAGTAGGCGACAATGGAGATACTGATGTAACCTTTAATAATGGCAACCATGGTCATGTAAGTGGTGATCAATTAATAGTTAAATCTAATGATAGCCATGATAATACGACTGATGCTGATAAGCATCCTGCAGTAGTTCCAGGCACAAAGGTAGAGGTAGCAGATCCAAGTCATTTAACTGATGATGAAAAGAATCAGGTTAAAGATAATGTAGCCAAGTCTAACCCGGATGCCAAGGATATTAAAGTGTCTGATAACGGTGATACAACGTTAATCTACAATGATGGCAGCCAACATAATCTTTCAGGCAGTGATTTGATTATTAAGAAAGATAATAATTCATCTAACACTTCTAATAACACAGATGCTGATAATAATCCTGCAGTAATCCCAGATACTAAGACTCCAGTCCAAGATCCAAATCATTTGACTGATGCGGAGAAGAACCAGATTAAAGATAATGTATCTAAGTCTAATCCAAATGCTAAAGATATATTAGTTAGCGATAATGCAGATACTACTTTGATTTATGGCGATGGATCTAAGAATGTCATTAAGGGAACAGATTTAATAGTTGTTAAATCAACTTCAACTATCTCACCATCTAAGAATATTTCTGATTTGCAAGACAAGGGTAAGAATAATAAGAAAGCAGAATCTGCAAAAGAAACTCTGCCACAAACTGGTGAATCAGATAATATCCTAGCTGTAATTAGTGGTGCAGCAATGCTAATCTTATCGGTAGTAACATTCGGTCTGATTAAGCGTAGAAAAGAATAATCACAGTTAGAGCAAATGAGACATTTAAGGTCTTGTTTGCTTTTTCTGTAAAAAATAATCAACTATGTATTGACTCAATGTAATTAAACCAGTATAATACAGAAGTTGAGAACAAGAAGAAGCTCCCGCTTCTCGCCTAAGTTAAAAATATAGACCTCTAGGCTGATCGATAATATCTGTTGATTAAAGGCGGGCGCATTACTTTGTCCGCCTTTTTCTTGTCCTCGAAATTAACGTGGAGGTGAATACCCATAGCAAGAAATATGATTTTAAACGAAGATATCCGTGCTCGTGAAGTTCGTTTGATTGATTCTGATGGTCAACAAGTTGGCGTTGTATCTAAGAATGAAGCTTTACGTAAGGCTGCTGATGCCGACATGGATTTAGTTCTTATCTCTCCTAACGCTAAGCCACCTGTTGCTCGCGTAATGGATTACGGTAAGTATCGCTTCGAACAGCAAAAGAAAGCTAAGGAAAATCGTAAGAACCAAAAAGTTATCGCAGTTAAGGAAATTCGTTTAAGTCCAACAATCGAAGGCAATGACTTTGACACTAAGTTAAAGCATGTTCGTAAATTCTTGACTAAAGGCGCTAAAGTGAGAGTTTCTATCCGCTTTAGAGGTCGTGCTATTACTCACAAGGAGTTAGGTAAACAAGTCTTAGAGAAGATGGCAGATGAAGCAAGTGACTTATCAACTGTTATTACCAGACCTAAGATGGAAGGTCGCTCTATGTTCCTAATGCTTGCTCCTTTGAGTGATAAAGACAAAAAGAAAAAGAAGTAGTTAATTGGAGGAATAGATATGCCAAAGCAAAAAACACACCGCGCATCAGCAAAGCGTTTTAAGAGAACTGCTAATGGTGGTTTAAAGCGTCACCACGCTTACACTGGTCACCGTTTCCACGGTAAGACTAAGAAACAACGTCGTCATTTGAGAAAAGCTGCAATGGTTTCAGCAAGTGATATGAAGCGCATCAAACAGATGCTTTCCCAAATGCGTTAATTTAGAGAGACTTTTTGAGGAGGAATTTTAGATGCCAAGAACTAAAGGTGGAACTGTAACACGTGCACGTCGTAAGAAGCTTTTGAAATTAGCTAAGGGTTACCGTGGCTCAAAGCACATTCAATTTAAAGCAGCAAGTACTCAAATCTTCGTATCACGTAAATATGCTTTCCGTGACCGTAAGAAGCGTAAGAGCGAATTTAGAAAATTATGGATTGCTCGTATTAACGCAGCTGCAAGACAAAATGGTCTTTCATACAGCAAGTTAATGCACGGTCTTAAGGTTGCAGGAGTAGACATGAACCGTAAGATGTTAGCAGACCTTGCTTACAACGATGAAAAGGCATTTGCCGCATTAGCAGAAACTGCTAAAAAGGCTTTAGCATAAATCAAATTCTAAAAATTGGACTCCAGACTTAGGTCTGGGGTCTTTTTTTGTGTGGTCAAGCCTTTTTAGCAATGTAAGTGCTTTTGACTGAAGTTAGCTTCCTATTATATAATTGAACAATAGTGTTTTTTCACTATAAGATGAGGAGTGAAATTTTTTTAAATGAATAATAACAAGAATATGGACACGGCCTTCTTTGGTCAGCCTCGTGGCTTATCCACTCTGTTCTTCACTGAAATGTGGGAACGATTCAGTTATTACGGAATGCGGGCAATCCTGCTATTTTACATGTATTACGCAGTAACTGAAGGTGGTTTAGGTATGAACCAGACAACCGCAGCTTCGGTAATGTCGATCTATGGATCACTAGTATATTTATCGAGTGTTGTTGGTGGCTGGCTTTCAGACCGTGTCTGGGGACCAAGACGAACCGTCTTCATTGGTGGCGTCTTGATCATGCTAGGGCATATTGTGTTAGCAGTGCCATTCGGTGCGGTTGCATTATATGTTTCTATCGCTTTAATTGTAGCTGGTACGGGTTTGCTTAAGCCTAATGTATCTGACATGGTTGGTGGACTATATTCAGACAATGATCACCGTCGCGATGCTGGCTTTAGCTTATTTGTATTTGGTATTAACTTAGGTTCAGCGATTGCCCCAATCTTAGTACCTTGGGCATCAGATGGATTCGGAATGAAGCTATTCGGTAATACCACTAACTTCCATGCCGGATTCGGTTTAGCTGCTGTTGGTATGTTCTTTGGCTTGTTGCAATACTACTTCGGTGGTAAGAAGTACCTTTCTAATGAAAGCTTACTTCCAACAGATCCTATTTCTAAAGAAGATAAGAAGTCAATTACTAAGAAGGTAGTACTAGCACTTATTCTAGTAGCAATCTTATTAGTAATTATGGCATTGATTGGTCAATTGAATGTTGACAATATTGTTAACTTATTAACTATTTTGGCAATTGCTCTTCCTATCTATTACTTTGTTGTCATGCTTCGCAGCAAGAAGGTTACTAAGACAGAGAAGTCTAGAGCAACTGCATATATCCCGTTGTTTATTGCCGCAGCAATCTTTTGGGGGATTGAAGAGTCTGGTTCTGTGGTTTTGGCGCTTTTTGCCCAAGAAAGAACTGTACTTCATCTTGGTAATTGGCACTTCGAAGCTGCTAACTTCCAGACTCTGAACCCAGTATTTATTATGATTTTAACGCCATTCTTTGTTTGGCTATGGGAGAATTGGAAGAAGCAGCCAAGTTCACCTAAGAAGTTTGCTGCTGGATTAGTATTTGCCGGATTATCTTACGCTTGGATGGCAATTCCTGGGATCTTATTTGGTACTAGTGGTCGTGTAAGTCCATTCTGGCTAGTGGGATCATGGTTTATTGTTGAAATTGCTGAGATGCTTATTTCACCTATTGGGTTATCAATTACTACTAAGCTAGCACCTAAGGCTTATCAATCTCAGATGATGAGTATGTGGTTCTTAGCAGATGCAGCTGGTCAAGCAGTTAATGCTCAGATTGTTAAGTACTATTCTTCTGCAACCGAAATTCCATATTTCTTGGCAGTTGGGGTAGTAAGTATTATCTTTGGTGTTATTTTGCTTGCAATGTCCAAGAAGATTTTTAAGCTGATGGATGGTGTGGAATAATCATTTTTAAAATGTCGTTAAAAATTAGCTTTTTTAACGGTATTTTTTTGGCTAAAATTTCTAATATTTCTTAATTTTTGATAATATATATGTGATATAAATTTGGAGACGACGATTTTAATGTTATTTAGACCTCGATATACAATTGACACTATTTATCATCTTGACCCAGTCCAGCTTAATAAGATGGGAATAACGGCAGTTTTTTCTGATTTAGATAATACATTACTTGCCTGGAATAAAGCAGATACAGCTGTCGAAATGGATCAATTAAACCAAAAGTTAGCTAAAGCTGGTATCAAGCTAGTTGTGATTTCCAATAATAATGCTGAAAGAATTGGCAAGGTACTCGATCCTTACCATATTCAGTTTATTGCTAAAGCTCGCAAGCCACTGCCAATTGGCATCAATAAGGAGCTTAAGGAATTAGGGCTTAATAAGAGCCAAGTGCTGATGGTAGGCGATCAGCTGATAACAGATATTCAAGCAGGAAATTTAGCTGGTGTAGGGACAGTTTTAGTTAAACCACTAGTAGAAACAGATAAGTGGAATACGAGAATCAATCGTTTCTTTGAGAAGTTTATCTTTTTCTTTTTGGGCTTGAAGAAGCCGGTTACTTTTAAGGAGATATTAAAAAATGGATGAACAAATTAAATGCATTGGCTGTGGTAGCACCTTGCAAAGTGAAGATCCTAAGAAGTCAGGATATTTACCTAATAGCGCACTAGAGAAGGCTCTAGCCAATGAAGATAGTGATGTATATTGTCAGCGCTGCTTCCGCCTGCGTCACTATAATGAGATTATGCCAGTCGAAGAAAATAACGATGACTTCTTGGCCTTACTTAATTCAATTGGAGAAAAGAATGCCTTAGTTGTTAATGTTGTTGACTTATTTGACTTTAGCAATTCACTTATTCCATCTCTCAAGCGCTTCATTGGCGGTAATGAGTATGTATTAGTTGGTAATAAGATTGACCTCTTTCCTAAGAACACTAAAGAAAGCAAAGTTAAAGATTGGATGCGTCAAGAATCTAATCGCAGCGGACTTCAACCAGAGAAGATCTTCTTAGTTAGTGCGGCTAAAAAGCGTAATTTAGAAGATTTAATCAATTTTTTAGCTAAAAAAGGCAAAAAGAAAGATATTTATTTCGTTGGCACTACTAATGTTGGTAAGTCTACCTTAATTAATGCTATTATTAGTGCGCGTAGTGAATTAAAGGACGTCATCACTACTTCTAAGTTTCCAGGAACTACATTAGATGCCATTAAGATACCAATTTCTGAGGGGCACTACTTAATAGATACACCAGGTATTATGAGTAAGAACCAGTTAGCAAGTCATTTAACTGGCAAGGAATTAGAAATGGTTGCCCCTAAAAAGCCACTTAAGCCTGCCACTTATCAATTAAAGCCAGGTCAGACTTTATTTTTGGCAGGATTAGGGCGGTTTGACTTTTTAGAAGGTGAGGCTAGTGGTGTAACTGTCTATGCAGAACGCAACCTCTATATTCACCGTACTAAGCTAGAGAATGCGGACGCCTTCTATCAAAAGCACAAGGATGACTTACTCTTGCCACCAAGTCCTGAAGATGATTTAGGACCAATGAAGGGTCAGACATTCTCACCCAAGACAAAAAGCGATGTTTTATTTGGTGGGGTAGGCTTTATTACTGTACCAAAGGATATTGTGATTAAAGCTTATACTCCAGAAGGTATTGGATTAGGAATTAGAAGAGCTCTGATTTAAAATGCAATGTGTAGTAGATGAAAAAACACAAGTAAAGTTCGAACCGACTTCTGCTTCAAAGCTGAGAATTGGAATTATGGGTGGAACATTCAATCCAGTTCATATTGCCCACCTAGTTATGGCGGAACAAGTACGCAAGCAATTAGACTTAGATGAGATTTGGTTTATTCCAAATAATATCCCACCCCATAAAGAAATGGCTAATTCGGTTAGCGCTAAGGATAGGGTTAATATGTTAGAATTAGCAACCCGAACTAATCCTCACTTTAGAGTAATGTTATTTGAAATTATGAGGGGTGGGGTATCATATACGGTCGATACTTTGCGGTACTTGAAGCGTCGTGCACCACGTAATCAATATTATTTGATTATGGGTGGGGATGAAGTAAACGACTTTGAAAACTGGAAGGAGCCACAGACAATTTCGCTTTTAGCAACGCTAGTCGGTGTTAGACGACCTAATTATCCTCAAAATCCTAAGTATCCGATGATATGGGTAGATATGCCTGATCTGAACATTAGTTCTTCATGGATTAGACAGAATGTTGCTACTGGTCAGTCGATTCGGTACTTGGTACCAGAAGAAGTAAGATTATATATTGAACAAAGAGGCCTATATCTTGGAGAACATCGAATTTAAGAATACTTATTCACCACTTTCTAGTGCAGAACTTATTGCTAAAGAAAAGGCTAACATGGATGCTAAACGCTTTAAACATTGTATTGGCGTTAGCCAAACCAGCCGTAAGTTGGCACAATTGAATAACTATGATGAAGATAAAGCAGCTTTAGCGGGATTTATTCATGATTATGCTAAGCAAGTATCTCCTGAGCGCTTTATTGAAGTGATTAAGAGTCAAGGCTTTGATCAAGATTTATTAAATTATAATCGCGCAATTTGGCATGGAATTGTTGGAGTTTACTTTATTGAGCATGAATTAAAGATTACTGATCCAGAGATCCTAACAGCAATCAGACGTCATACTACTGCTGATGTTGAGATGAGTACACTTGATAAGATTGTGTTTGTGGCGGACTTTATTGAGCCTGGGCGCACCTTCCCTGGAGTGGACGAGGCTAGGAAAGTAGCGTTTGCTAATTTAGATGATGGTGTTGGCTTTGAATTAGCTCACACACTAGAATTCTTAATTAAAAATAGGCAAAAAGTTTACCCTAAGACATTAGATGCATATAATAAATGGTCAATTAAGCATTAACATATGAAAGGAAAAATAATGTTAGAAAGCAAAGAATTATTAGATTTAACTATTAAAGCAATTGATGAACGCCATGGTGAAGATACAGAAGCTTACGATATGCGAGGCGTAAGTATCTTATCTGATTACTATATTGTAACTACAGCCGGATCAAACCGACAACTACATGCAATTGCCAACAGTATTATTGATAAGATACATGAGAGCGGTAAAGAAGATTATCGAATTGAAGGTAGTAAGGACTCTAATTGGCTGCTGTTAGATATGGGGGATGTTGTAGCTAATATCTTTACCGAGGAAGCTAGAGAATTCTATGGTCTAGAGAAGCTTTGGAGCAACGGTAAAAGGCTTGAATTGAATTTAGAAGACTAAGGAGATAATCATGAGCGTAGTTGGGATCGTAGCTGAATATAATCCCTTTCATAGTGGTCATGAGTTTTTACTTAATCAGGCACGCTTAGCTGCCGGTAATGATCCAATAATTGTTATGATGTCTGGAAACTATGTTCAGCGCGGTCAGATGGCAATTATGGACAAGTGGAGCCGGGCTAAAGCAGCTTTGTCATCTGGCGCTGATTTAGTATTTGAGCTACCTTTTTCTTTTGCGGTGCAGCCAGCAGATATATTTGCAGGTGGAAGTATTAGACTATTGCATGATTTGGGAGTAAGCGACTTAGTCTTTGGGGTAGAGGATGCCAATTTGAATTTCGCATATTTAGCTCAAAAAATAGCCCAAATTCCGCAAGGTAGTTTTGACTTTAAAGACTATACCCAAACTTATGCAACGCAATATAATCAAATGGTCGCAAGAGAAGTAGGTCATGAGGTCAATCAGCCCAATATGATGTTGGCTATTGCTTATGCCGTAGCTAGTCAATCATTAGACAATCCTTTAACTTTGCATCCAGTTAATCGGATTGGTAGTGGGCATGATGATCTATTAATGCGGGAGAACATAGTTTCATCGGCTACTTCAATCAGAAATTATATTTTGCACCATCAAAATGGCAGCTTAATTGAATTAAAGAATATTGTGCCCAAGCAAGAACTTTTGCAACTTCAAGAACAAGGTGTTTATCCTAACTGGAACTTATTATATAAGTTTCTTAAGTATCGTCTTGAAAGTTCTAGCATTGAAGAATTGCAGAAGATTTATCAAATGAGCGAAGGACTTGAATATAAGATGAAGGAAGAAATTCATGAAGCATTTGATTTCACAGATTTCTTGCGTCGAATCAAGTCTAAGCGTTATACTTATGCACGGCTACGTAGACTGTGTCTGTATACATTATTAAATATTCAGTCAGATGAGCTTTTTGCCTCATTTGATGACATTTCAACGATGTTACTTGGCTACAGTACACGTGGACGTAGCTATTTAAAGAAGATGCGTAAAGATTTTGGAGTTCCTGTAATTTCTAAAGTTGATAAAAGAAGTGCTAATTCGGGAACATTAGCTTTACAAGTCAAGACTGATCGTTTATTTGAACAAGTAATCGGAACTGACCAGAACTTTGGTCGCTTCCCAATTGAGGTAAAAAATGCTTAATTATTCTTATTCACAAATAAAAAATAGCAAAAATCCTGTAACTCATGTCGATAGTGATGTTGAATTGAGTTCAGAATTTTTTGAGCGTAGTAAGGAGCTTATAACTAAAGCTAAAAATGTGCATGTAACTGGTGATTTCTTCTATCAAGAGCCATTTGTTACTGGTAACTTCAGGGTGACAGCTGATGTAGAAGTTCCCTCTACTCGGAGCTTAAAGCCGGTAGAGTTACATCAAGATTTTACTTTTACTGAAAATTATTCAGATGTTAAGCCAACTCAAGAACAGCTTGAAGAGGAAGATACCATTATCATGGTTGAAGATGATCTAATTGATCTTCAAACTGCAGTAGAGGACAACTTATTATTGAGCTTGCCTTCAGTAGTTTTGACCAAAGATGAAAAAGAAAAGGGCATCTTTCCAGAAGGAAAAGATTGGCGTGTTATTTCTGAGAAGGAATATCAGGAAGAAAAGTCAGGTCAAGAAAACCCAGCTTTTGCTAAATTGAAAGATTTTTTTAAAAGTCAAGATAAAAATTAATTTAGTACTTGCATTGTGATTTTATTAAAATTAAAATTAATTTATTAATAATTTTTTTGATTCATGGTTAATGAGTTGCCAGTAAATTTAGAAGGTAGTGAACAGCAAATATGAATAAGATTTTGATTGTTGAAGATGAAAAGAGTTTAGCTAGATTCGTAGAATTAGAATTACGACACGAAGGCTATGAAACCGTAATTGAAAGTGATGGTCGCAAGGCACTAGATTTAGCATTAAAAGAAGATTTTAATGCGATCTTATTAGACTTGATGTTACCTAACTTAAATGGGTTAGAAGTAGCTCGTCGTGTTCGTCAAGTCAAAACTACGCCTATTATCATGATGACTGCCCGTGATTCTGTAATTGATCGCGTTTCAGGGCTTGATCATGGTGCAGACGATTATATTGTAAAGCCGTTTGCAATTGAAGAGCTTTTGGCTCGCTTGCGTGCCGTATTGCGTCGAGTTCAGATTGAAAAGAAGTCCATGGGCGAAACTATGGGCGTGCAGAAGGTTGTTCATTTCAATGACTTAACTATTGAAACTGCTAACAGAATTGTTCACCGTGGTGACAAGCAAGTTGACTTAACTAAGAGAGAGTATAACTTGTTGATGACTCTAATTGAGAATAAGAATAATGTTGTTACGCGTGAACAATTACTCAATACTATCTGGGGACCAGAATCTAAGATTGAAACTAATGTTGTCGAAGTTTATGTACGTTACTTACGTAATAAGATTGATGTTCCTGGTCGTCCATCCTATATCAAGACTGTTCGCGGTACCGGTTATATGGTGAGAACGAATGAAAACGATGAACATCGCGACGAAATCGAATAAAAACGCAAAAGAAGAGACTAAGAGATCGTCATTAGCCTTTAAGTGGGTTAGCGTAGTTGCTGCGACAATCACAGTCTCTTTTGTGATATTTTCGATTGCAATTTATTCCTTGATTCGGCAACAATTAATTCAAAATGATCAAGGAAATACCGAAGAGATAGTTACCACATTTCAAAGGCGTCTAGTAGAAATACCAGATAAGTTAGAAATTTCCAATGTAGTGCCACAATTATCTCCTAATACTAATCGTATCTTGAATAATGCCCCTGTTAGCAATAAAAGAGAAAATAATGTTTTCAATGATGATGTTTTAGCGACATTGGCCAATAGAGATACTACAATAATTATTTATAATCTGGATGGCGAGATTATTTTCAGTAATGGCAATAATGTTACTGACCGTATGCCAGATATTAAGGATAATCATGTGCGTCAACTGGGACATACTTCTAGTGGCTTACATTTAAACATCTATCAAAAAATATACTCTGATCGGACTCATAAGTTGACAGGCTACTTAATTGTAGACAATTCTATGACGCAAACTAATAAGATACTCCATACTATTCGCTTATGGATGATTGGACTATCATTATTGGCAATTATAATCTTTATTATTCTATCTTACTTAGTAGTTAATATTGTTGTAGTTAAGCCAATTAAGAAGATGTCTAAGATCTCGCATGAGATTAATGAAGATCCTAATAGTCAAGAGAGAATTTCAAATTTAAATCGTAATGATGAGTTAGGTGAACTGGCCAATAGCTTTAACCAAATGCTTGATCGGATGCAAGCTTATATCCAGCAGCAAAAGCAGTTCGTAGGGGATGTATCTCATGAATTGAGAACGCCTGTAGCCGTTATTCAAGGACACATGAATTTATTGCAGCGCTGGGGTAAGGATGATCCTGAAGTTTTAAATGAATCAATTAATTCATCACTTCAAGAGGCTAATCGAATGAAGCACTTAATTCAAGAAATGCTTGATTTAACTCGTGCAGAGCAAATTGATATCCAGTTTCCTAATGAAGTTACAGATGTTAATGAAGTGTTGCAGCGTACCGTTAATAACATGAAGATGATTCATCCTGACTTTAGAATTAGTTACGATGATGATTTGAAGCCTCACTCTTTTATTAAGATGTATCGTAACCATCTAGAACAGGTCTTAATTATCTTAATGGACAATGCCATTAAGTATTCACAAGATCGCAAAGAAGTTTTAGTAGATGCGTCTAGTGATCAAAATAGCATTATCATTACGGTGCAAGATTTCGGTGAGGGAATTGCCCTAGAAGAACAAAAGAAGATTTTCAACCGCTTCTATCGGGTCGATAAGGCTCGTACCCGTGAGAAAGGCGGCAATGGTCTTGGCTTATCTATTGCACAGAAGCTAGTTGAAAGCTACCATGGTAAGATTAGTGTAACTTCGCAATTAGGTTCAGGAAGTAAATTTAAGATTGAATTTCCAATTTTGAAAGAAAAACAAAAAAGTTCCTAAAAAGGATAAATAAAAACACCTGCTAGTTTATTAATGGCTAGCAGGTATTTTATTTACTTATTTTTATTATTAGGACGTTTTTGTTTACCAGCATTACGTTGGCGTAAATCTTGGTTTTGTTGCTTCCTTTGGATAGATGTGTCAGAGTTAACATCATCTTTATTCAAGATTTTATTAATAACTTCAGGGGTTACAACTTCTTTAAGTGGGCGGTCTTGTAATTCCGCAGCTACATCTTTTTTAACTTTTGGCATTAAGACGAAGGTAGTAATTAATTGTTGAATGACAATTACGACACCACCAGCCATGAAGTAAAGAGCTAAAGCACCAGAATATGAAATAGAAATAAAGAAAGTCATCGCTGGACTCAAGAAAAGAGTCATTCGCATGGTCTTTTTTTGTTCTTCGGGCAAGCCAATCATTGACAAGTAACCTTGTAATACATAAAGGGCTGTGGCAATAATTGTGAAAACAAATGACTTTTGGCTAAGTGAAATACCGAAGAATGTTGATTGTGCCAAAGTTGATGAATAGGCAACAGCTTGGTAGATACCAGCCATAATTGGCAATTGAATTACTAATGGCAAGCATCCCATTCCGCCGGTCATAGAAAGATTATTTTCACGGTAGATCTTCATTTGCAACTGGCTGATTTCCATTTGTTGAGGCTGACTAAGACCTGGGGTTTTTAGTGCTTTTTGAACTAATTTCATCTGTGGTTGCAATTTTTGCATTTTTTCTTGTTGAGTAGTCATTTTCCGCTGAGAAATTAGACGCAGTGGCATGACAATGAACTGTACAACTAAGGTGATAATACTGATTGCCCAACCAGCACCATTAGTTCCCCCGATTCTTTGGCTTACCCAAATCATGATATTCTGCAGAGGATGACCAAAAATGCTATAAATCCAAGCATATGGTCCACTTGTAGGTGCTTGAAGAGTACCAGAACTAGTTCTAGTAGCACAAGCAGTTAGGAAGATAGCTGTTAGTGCTAGTAGTCCTATTAATTTTAAGTATTTTGATTTTTTCATTCTTAAATTTAAATTCGCCTTTCTAAAAAGTATGTATTAAGTTTACTAGTAAATTTTGATCCTAGCAATGTTTAAAATACTACGTTAAAAGAATGGAGCGGTTTTTCTTCAATATCAGTGACTTCAATTTTGTCGACATATCCTGCTGGAGATGGTGAAGCCTTTACTTTAGATATAAATTCAGCTAGCTTTAGTGAATCACCTTGAGCTACAATTGCAACAGTGCCATCGGCATTGTTTTTGACATTGCCATGGATTCCCATTTGCCGTGCTAGAGCTTGAGTTGACCAACGAAAGCCAACACCTTGGACAAGACCATGAACGATAATTTTTTTAGTTTGCATAAAATTCTCACTTCTTTTTTTATTATTTATTCTACTATCTTAAATATTAACATTTTAATTTCATCGTCGGTAATCTAAAATAATAAACATAGAAAGAAGAATGATAAATGTTAGAAATTAATTCAGTAAACAATAGAACTATCAAAGATATTCGTAAGCTCGAAAAGAAAAAATACCGTAAAGAAAATCACTTATATTTAATCGAAGGCTTTCATTTAGTAATAGAAGCCTTGCAGAGTAAGCAGAAGTATCTTTACCTATTAGGTACTCAAGAAGCCTTAGAACGACTAGAAAGAGAAACTCACCGCAAGTTCGATGATGATAGAACCATCTTGATTAATGAAATGATCTGCGATCATTTGTCTGCTACTAAGAATAGTCAAGATATTTTTATGGTTTTGCCAATTAATCAACCTAAGACGTTTAGTTTTGAATATGGTAGATGGGTTATTTTGGATAATGTAACCGATCCAGGTAATGTTGGTACAATTATCAGAACAGCCGATGCGGCAGGATTTGATGGTGTAGTTCTATCTCAAGCATCAGTTGATCTTTATAATCCTAAAGTACAGCGTAGTATGCAAGGAAGTCAGTTTCATATTCAGATTATTCAGACTCCAGTTATGTCCGCAATTGCCAGCTTTAAAGAGAATGGCTTACCAGTTTACGTTAGCGTGCTGGATAAGGAAGCTAAGAAGCTGAATAATACTCCATCCGTACCACAACTTGCCTTAATTATCGGCAATGAAGCTCATGGTGCTAGTCAAGAAGTAATTGATAGTGCCGATAAGAAGATTTACATTCCACTTTACGGGCAGGCAGAATCGTTGAATGCTGCTGTAGCAGCCGGAATTATGATTTATCACTTTGCCTAATTATTAAACTTGTTTTTAGTAAGTAATTTTTTGTATAATTGATACTATAATAATGAGTTTAAAGTTTATTTTAGGAGGAATCATTATGGCTGAAACTATCGAAAAGAAAGTGGAAACTCCCTGTAGTGACCCAGAAGATTACTCATTGTGTGGTCACTTTGTAAGTGCCTTTGATATTATTGGTAAGAAATGGAACGGCTTAATTATTAGTTCATTATGTGATACTAAGGCGATGAGATTCAAAGACCTTGCTCGTTGTATTAGTCGTTGTAGTGACCGTGTCTTAGTTGAAAGACTAAAAGAATTAGAAAAACAAAAGATCGTTGAACGTAATGTTAACGGCGATACTGGTATTATCTCTTATACCTTGACTACTAAGGGAGCTGAATTGAAGCCAGTATTTGATCAAGTGCATGATTGGGCTGATAAGTGGGCTTAAAGTTATTGCAAGTTAATGGATTTTGTTTTAATATACTACTATGAAATTTAAATGCGATAATCAAGATTAGTAGTGCGGATTCTTTTTTAGAGAGAGCCTTGATTGGGTGCAAGAGGTTTACTGATGAAGCATGAATTTCATCTTGGGAGCAGAATCTAATCAATTCCGGTATTTCACCGTTATCTGAAGAGAGTGTGAACACGCACTTTTTTGTGCTGGTTTAAACTAGGGTGGTACCGCGAAGCTTCGTCCCTTTATGGACGGGGCTTTTTTTGTTGGAAAGGAAAAGTAAATGGACTTATTCGAGAAATTAAATAAGTTAAGAGAACAAGGAATAGAAAGAATCAATCAAGCTGATACACAAAAAAAGCTTGATGAAATTAGAGTTGAACTAATTGGTCGTAAGGGGCAATTGACTGAAATCTTACACTCAATGAAGGACGTTGCTCCAGAAAATAGACCTAAGGTTGGTCAACAAGTTAACCAATTACGTGACTTATTTCAATCTTCATTTGATGATGCTAAAGAAAAGCTGGTCCAAGCATTAATTGCTAAACGGTTGGAAGAAGAAAAGATTGATGTCACTCTACCAGGTCGTCAAGCACATCTGGGCTCTAAGCACCCTATGTATGTAATTTTAGATGACTTAGAGAGATTTTTTATTGGGATGGGCTACAAGGTAGTACAAGGTCCAGAGATTGAAACAGACCATTATTGTTTTGAAATGATGAACTTACCAAAAGATCACCCAGCTCGTGATATGCAAGCTACCTTCTACATTGATGATGAAAACTTACTTAGAACGCAAACTTCCGGTGACCAAGCACGTGTTTTAGAAAAGCATGACTTCTTAAAAGGTCCATTGAAGATGGTTGGACCTGGTAAGGTATATCGTCGTGATGATGATGATGCAACTCACTCTCACCAATTCATGCAAATGGAAGGCTTAGTTGTAGATAAGAACGTAACTATGTCAGACTTAAAGGGAACGCTTGAATTGATCGCTAAGCATGAGTTTGGTCAAGACCGTAAGACTCGACTTCGTCCAAGTTACTTTCCATTTACTGAGCCATCTGTCGAAATGGACGTGTCTTGCTTCAATTGTGATGGTAAAGGTTGTCCAATTTGTAAGTATACCGGCTGGATTGAAGTTTTAGGTGCTGGGATGGTTCACCCTAACGTATTAGAAAATGCCGGTATTGATTCTACGGTTTACGGCGGTTTTGCCTTTGGGTTAGGAATCGACCGTTTTGCAATTTTGAAGTATGGCGTTTCTGATATTCGTGACTTCTACACTAATGATGTTCGTTTCTTAGAACAATTCCGTAAGGAGGAAGATTAATGCTCGTTTCATATAATTGGTTACAAGATTTTCTTGATTTAAATGAAGATCCTAAAGATCTAGCTGAAAAAATCACCAGGACAGGTGTTGAAATTGCTTCAGTTGACCATCCACAAGAGGGACTAAAGAAGTTAGTTGTTGGTCATATTTTAGAATGTGAAGCTGTTGAAGGCACTCACTTACATAAGTGCATGGTTGATGTTGGTGAAGAAGAACCAATTCAAATTGTCTGTGGTGCTCCTAATGTTGCAGCAGGCGAAGACGTAATTGTTGCTCTTCATGGTGCTCGCATTGCTGGCAATGAGAAGATTAAGCGTGGCAAGATTCGTGGCATTAAGTCAAATGGTATGATCTGTGGCCTCCAAGAAATTGGCTTTGCAGACAAGCTTGTTCCTGCTAAGTATGCTGATGGGATCTGGGTCTTCCCTAAGGATAGTGATGTTAAGCCCGGTGATGATGTCTATGAGGCACTAGGGATGGATGATTATATCCTAGACTTTGACATTACACCTAACCGTGCTGATACTCTCTCAATGGAAGGTGCTGCTTATGAAGTTGGTGCAATCATTGACCAAAAGCCTAAGATTGAAGAAGTTACCTTAAAAGATGACGGCGCAGACTGGACTAGTGATTTAGAAACGGTAGTTGATGATAATTTAGCTCCAAAATTCTACTTAAGAAAGATTAGCAATGTCCAAATTGGCGAAAGCCCAATGTGGATGCAACGTCGCTTATGGAATGCTGGTATTCGCCCAATTAATAATGTAGTTGATGTTACTAACTATGTTATGCTTTTAACTGGTCAGCCAATGCATGCTTATGACGCTAAGGCATTCGCAAATGGTAAGTTAGAAGTTAGAAAAGCTAATTCTGGTGAAAAGCTAACCTTGCTAAATGGTAAGGAAGTTGATTTGGATACTAATGATATTATTATTAGCGATGGTCAAAAGCCTGTTATGATGGCTGGTGTGATGGGTGGCTTGAATTCAGAAGTAACTGCTGATACTACTGATGTAATTTTAGAATCAGCTATTTTTAATGGTACTTTAGTTAGAAAGGCAGCTTTACGTCATGCTAACCGTACTGAAGCTTCAAGTCGCTATGAAAAGGGCATTAACTGGGATAACACTGAAAAGGCCCTTAACTTGGCAGCACTGCTCTTAAGAGATAATGCTAGTGCAAATATTGAGGCAGGAATTATTAAGGCAACAGACCAGCAGCGTAAGCCTGCTGTAATTAAGACGACTATTTCTTATATTAATAAGGTTCTTGGAACTGATCTATCTAAGGATGAAATGGTTAAGATTTTCGATCGGCTAAACTTTGATGTTGTTGTGGACGGTGATGATTTAACTGTTACTGTACCTAATAGACGCTGGGATATTAGTATTCCAGCTGACTTGGTTGAAGAAGTTGGTCGTATCTACGGTTATGATAATTTAGAATCCACTCAGCCATTACTTGATGAAACCCATGGCGGTTATTCAAAGCAAGAAACTGCCATGAGAAGAATTAAGTCTATTGTGCAAGGACAAGGCTTAATGGAAGCCATCTCTTACTCATTAACTTCCCCAGAAAAGGCAATTCGCTATACTAAGAATCCAAAAGAAGTAGTTGAAGTAGCTATGCCACTTAATTCTAGCCGTAGCACTATGCGTGAGAATTTATTAACTGGATTAGTAGATGCAGCTAGCTATAACATGGCTCGTAAGCAAAAAGAATTAGCCTTATTTGAACAAGGTCGCGTTTATGATCGTGAAGGCGGCAGCTTCAATGAACATGAGCACTTAGCCGCATTATATTCAGGTCATACTTTTGCTAATAATTGGCAACATGAAACGCAAAAGATTGACTTCTTCTTTGTGAAGGGACAATTGACTAATTTATTTAATTCACTTGGAATTAAAGATAATGATGTTGAATATAAGGCTGAAGTAGTTGAAGGGATGCACCCAACTAGAACAGCTGCTATTTATATTAATAATCAATATGTCGGCTTGATTGGAATGATTGCGCATAATATAACTGTTCAAGATAAGGCTTTACGCGGTAGTGAAATTTATGTCTATGAATTAGACTTAGATACTATTATTTCAATGCTTACTAAGGGAATGAAGGCTAAGACTGCTCCTAAGTTCCCAGCAATTGAGCGTGACTTATCTGTCTTAGTAAATAGTGATATTACTAATGCTCAGATTATTAACCAAATTAAGCAAAGCGGTGGTAAGTATCTAGTTAAGGTTCAAGTGATTGATGTTTATGCTGGTGCCCAAATTGAAAAGGGTAAGAAATCTTTGGCATACTCATTGACTTTCTTAAATGAAAAAGATACTTTAACTGACGAAGTCGTAACCAAGGCAATGGATCAAATCGAAGCTGATTTGAAAGAAAAATTAAAGATTAAGATTCGTTAATCAATTAGGATTAAGTTTTGCTATAATTGCCTTAGATTTTTGCGATAGTCGGAGGGTTATATTATTGCTAGATCAAGACAAAAATAAAAGAAGAACAAGAGAAATAGAACAGCAAGCATCTAAAAAGATCACCCGCTGGATCTTAAGTGTTATTGGTGCGGTGGCAGTATTAGTTGTCTTGGCGACAGGAGTCTATACTGCTTATGCTCTGCAGCCTGTTAATCGTCATAACGAAGACGTAGTTAGTGTACATATTCCTGAAGGAGCGACTAATTCACAAATAGCAGATATTTTAAAAAGTAAGAATTTGATTCATAGTTCTAAGCTATTTAATATTTGGTTAAAGATACATAGTGAATCCAACTTTCAGGCTGGGGATTTCTATATTTCGCAATCAATGAATAATAAGCAGATAGTTGCTCAACTTCAAGGTGGGGGCGATCGACCAGTTAAGGGTCATGTCTTAATTAAGGAAGGTCAGACAATTGATAGTATCGCCACTACAGTAGGTAAGAATACTAAGTACACTCGTAAGGAGTTCTTAGACTTGATGAAGGATCAATCCTTTATGAAGGTTTTAGAGAAGCGTTATCCTAAATTATTAGCTAGTTCGATGGCTAATAAGAATGTTCGCTATCATTTAGAAGGTTACCTATTCCCTGCTAAGTATGATGTTTATCAAGGGGCATCTTTAAAGGAATTAGTAACTCAAATGGTCGAAAAGACCGACCAAATAATGACACCTTACTATTCAACTATTAGCAAAAAACACTTAACTGTTCAGAAGGTGCTTACTTTGGCTTCATTAGTTGAACGTGAAGGTGTAACTACTAAGGATCGTCGTAAGATTGCGGGCGTATTCTTTAACCGATTGGATGCAGGGATGCCGCTGCAATCTGATATTGCGGTAATGTATGCCCTTAATAAACACAAGCGCTCATTGACTATTAAGGATACTAAGGTTAAGTCACCATACAACTTATATGTTCATAAGGGTTATGGTCCAGGTCCATTTAATAATCCAAGTTTAGATTCAATCACTGCAGTTCTTAATCCATCAGAACGTAGTCAAAATTATCTTTACTTCGTTGCTAACTTAAAGACTGGTAAGGTATACTACTCACACAGTTACGATGAACACTTAAAGAGAAATAGTAGTTTAGGTCAATAACTGGTTGACTTTTTGATAAATAAACAATAAGCTTTTCTTGCAAAGAATAATTTAGTTAGGAGTAATGATTAATGCCAGAAAAAGTATATCCAATGACCGCTGAAGGTAAGGAAAAACTTCAGAAGGAATTAAAAGATTTGAAATTAGTTAAGCGTCCGGAAGTTGTTGAACGCATTAAGGTTGCTAGATCATTTGGTGACTTATCAGAAAATTCAGAATATGATGCAGCTAAAGATGAACAGAGTGCTGTAGAGCAACGTATTCTTCAAATCGAACAAATGTTGAAGTATGCTCAAGTTATTGATGCAGATAGCGTTGATCCAGATGAAGTTTCTATTGGTAAGACGATTACCTTTACTGAAGTAGGTACCGATGATCCAGAAACTTACACTATCGTAGGTTCAGATGAGTCTGACCCATTAAATGGCAAGATTTCTAATGATTCACCAATCGCTCAAGCCATCTTGGGCAAGAAGAAGGGTGACAAGGTTACTGTCAACACCCCAGGTGGTAGTTTTGAAGTAACTATTGATGAAGTTAAGACTAACAATTAATTAGATAAACTAAAAGGCGAGCTGCTTAGTAGCTCGCCTTTTAGTATGCATAAAATTTATATATAAAGTAGAGTTGATTATTTAGTGATCTTGTTAAATTATTTTTCATGAGGACGATTTTTTCGATGAATAATGACTAATAAGATAAGCACAACTATCGAAATTAACAATCCAGTTAAGAAGGCGAAAGGAATATAGATCAAGTTAATATGATGAATGCCTGGCCTTAATTTAAAGCTAAGAAATGTGCTAGCCCATAATTGCTTCTTAACTAGGTGACCGTTATCGAAGATCAACCAATTATTAGAGAATGGGATAGTAGAAGCAAGTCGCTGATTAGAATTGTTAGAGTTGTTTACTGTTAGTTTTAGCGATAATGGTGAGGTTTGATAAGTGACGGGCTGGTCTTTATTATAATCTTTTAGTGCTGATTGAAGTTTAGTTGTATTCAGACGCCAGATTTTAGCATTAGTCAGGTTAATAGATGAAGTATGAAGAATAAAGTTAATATGAATAGTTTGCCCTTTACTATTAGAAGCGAAGTTAATCAACTTAGAAGAAGTCCCCAAGTTCTCGGTGTCAACGGAATTACCATTAACATACATACTAGCAGAGTCGCTATCAACGTCGCTTGGCAATTCGAAATAGTAAGGATCATTAGTGTTAGGCTTGAATACAAAGGAAATAGTACTATCTTTATTCTTATTAATGCGGTCATATTGTCGCCAGCCACCTGGCCAGGCGTCTACATTATGAACTTCAGGATTATCAGGCAAGTCAAAAGCGGTGAAGAATTTTTGCTTAGTGCCTAAGATATTTTGTAAAATTCGGGTCTGGTTGCCAACGGGGTCACCTGATTTTAAGGATAGGCCTTTAGCAGAGTTGAGTTTAAAGATTAGCGGTAAAGCTGCATCATTCTTTCGGATCTGGACTTGCTTAGATTGTTTAATAATTTTGTCTTTATCTAAGTCTGGGCGCCAGTAAACCTCGGTTAAGTTAATTTGCTGCTTGATTGGAAGAGTCCGAAAGCCGGGAGCGGGGATGAAATAATACTTAATCCCTAGTATGGCATCAGTTGCTAGTGTTGAATAAGCATTAGAAAATGAATTGTCATTATTCTTTAGACCAATTTTGTCAATAAATTGAAGTGTCTGCCAATCGGAAATAGAATTGAAATGTCCGACGCCGTTATAGTCCTGACTTAGGGCATCGTTTTCAGAACGGTCGAAGTTCTTTTCAATCCGAAATAGGCTTGTATTATGGGTGTTTACGTAATGACTTGCTTGTTTAAAGGCTTGAGTAGTATTAGTGTAAGAATAATTATGTTGGTAAGTAATATTATCTAGGCTGAACATTAAGTTAACCACCACTTCTATGCCAGCTAATCCTAAAATGAAGATTGGTGCCCACTTATAGCGATAGAAGATAATTAATAATAAGTCACATATAATAAATATTAGTGAAAGCTCAAGCTTAGTCTGGTCCATAAAGCTATAACGTTCATAATTGAGATAGAAGAATCCACTTAAGCTAATTGCGACAATAATAGTCAGTAGCTTTTGAAAGAGAGAAAAGGATTCTTGCTGGCTTAGAACTTGAATAGTTAAGTTAAGCGCAAAGAAAACAAAAACAAAACTAAACCTTCCCGGATACCAAACAGGGAACTGCCCCATATGCCAAAGTAAGACTAATGGATTAAAGCTAAAAGATAAGCAGAGAAATATTAATAAAATGAAATTAGCAATCTTAGCCCTGATAGCTACCTTATTACTCAAAAAATACGTTAGACAGATAAGTAAGAGTAGAGAAGTGAAATAGATATTAGGCATACCACTCTCCATCTCGTTGAAGTTGTAGCTGCCAATTTCAAATTTATTGAAAATATTCCAGGGCAAAAACTGAAACTTAAAATTAAAGTTACTACTACCATGGACCTTACCCTGTAATAATTCAAAAAAAGTTGGCACTAAGATAAAACTAACTAAAAAACTAGCAATTATACTTTTCGTAAGGTAAATCTTGATTAAGTTAGCAGGATGAACATAGCGCTTGCTGAATAATTGAACAATGAAGTAGAGTAAGCCGAATAAAAGAGCCATAAATCCGGTATAAAAATTAGTAAACCAAAGTAAGAAGGTAACTAAAATTAGCCACTTACTGTTCTGACTAGTAAGTATCTGATTAATGCAGTTAATTAATAGTGGCAGTAGAATTAAGGTATCTAGCCACATTAAATTCAAATTATTAGCAATTACATAACCGCAAAGAGCATAAGCAAGACTAGCAGCTAAGGCAATTGTCTTATGATAGTTGGTGAATAACTTTTGCCAGATATAGTAGCTGCTAAGTCCAATCAAGCCTATCTTAATTGAAATCAAACCTAAAATTGCTTCAGGGAGCAATTTTTTAGGAAATAGAAATAATATTAAGTTAAGTGGACTATTGAGATAGTAAGCATCGGTTCCAATCATGGAGCCACCTAGTCCCTTAGCAAGGCTATAGATTAACTTTAATGGATTAGTGAATAGATTGTCGCGATAATACGCTAAAAAATCTACATACTGTTGGCCTAAGTCGACTGTTAATATTTCTAGTCCACGATAAGCAAAATAAGAAAAGAAAATTATACTTGGTAGTAAAAACGAAAGGATAAAGAGTATTTTTTGACGAGTTTTGGACATTTTTTCTTCTTTCTGTAAGTAATCATTAAGATTACTATTACTCTAACATTAAGAATAGAATTTTTGGCTATTTTTTGCTAAAATTTATTCTAGTTTTAAGTGAGGTCAGGAAATTTGAACTATCTAAATAATAATAACAGTTCTAATAGGAAAGCTGCATCAACGCCTCTAAGAATGAAGATAATTTTAGGCGTTATCTTAGCTTTGTTTTTGGTGTTAATAGGTCAACTGGTCTACTTGCAGTTAATCTACGGTGGACGATTTAAGTCTGAGGTACAGAAGACCGATCAACAAGTTATCACTAATAACGTTCCTCGTGGTGTCATGTATGATTCAACGGGGAAGATTTTAGTAGGTAACAAGGCTAATAATGCCATTACTTATACTAAGGGCGCAAGTGCAACTTCTAGCCAAATTTATACAATAGCAACTCGCTTGAGTAATTATATTACCTTAAATGATGAAAAACCTACCAAACGTCAACTTTATGACTATTATTTAGCTGATAGTAAGGTATCTAATAAGGAATTGGCTAAGTTGCCACGTTCTCAACGCTATGATAAGGATGGCAATGAATTAAGTGATTCTGAAATTAATAATAACATTCTGAAGAACTTAGCCAAGGAGAATCTTCATTTCACTAAGAAGCAAAAGACGGCAGCCTTAATCTTTAATAAGATTTCTGGTGCTTATCAGTTATCTACAATTTATATTAAGAATAAGAATTTAACTAACCAGGAAATGGCCACCGTAGGGGAGCACTTGTCAGAGTTACCTGGTGTAGGTATTGGTACTGACTGGGCTAGGAATTATCCACATGGTAAATCAATCCAGAGTATTATCGGATCTGTATCATCTGAGAAGTCAGGGCTGCCAAGTGACAACTTGCAATACTATTTAACTCAAGGTTATTCACGTAATGATCGTGTTGGTACGAGTTATTTGGAGCAAGAATATGAACCACTTCTTAAGGGAACTAAATCGCAGTCAGAGGTTGTCTCTGAGAATAAGAAAGATAGTAGCATTGAACAGACTAAGACAGTCTACAAGGGTGAGAGTGGCGCAAGCCTTATCTTAACTTTGAATGCCAAGTATCAACAAGAAATAACTAAGGCTCTTCAGACTACCTACGCTTCGGCCCAAGCTGCTGGAGCTACTCAATATTCTAATGGTGCTTATGCAGTAGTTATGAATCCTAATACAGGAGCTCTACTTGCAATTGCCGGTATTAACCACAATCCTAAGACTAATAAGAACACTGACGATGCTCTAGGTGTCATTAATCGTTCCTTTGTAATGGGGTCTGTTGTTAAGGGAGCAATGGTTGCTGGCGGATTGATGAATAAGGTCATTACACCGACTAGCAATACTCTTCCTGATACGCCTATTTATTTGCCAGGTTCACCAATTAAGAAATCTGTTTATCCAGTTGGAACTTTCAGCGCTCTAGATGCGCCAACAGCTCTAGAAGTATCAAGTAACATCTACATGATGCACTTGGCTATGAATTGGCTTAAAGCTAAGTATGTACCTAAGACATATATTTCTATGCCAGATGATGCCTTTAAGATATTAAGACGCAATTTTGCAATGTTTGGCTTAGGACAAAAGACAGGTGTTGACCTACCAGGTGAAGTATCTGGTATTACTGGTAGATCATATAATTCTAGTGGTCAACTACTTACTGGTTCGGTACTTGACTTGTCATATGGTAACTACGATGCTTATACTCCAATTCAGCTAGTACAGTATGTTTCAACAATTGCTAATGGCGGTTATCGGATGAAGCCGTATATTGTACAGTCAGTTGGTGAAACTAATTCTGAAGGCAATAAGGTATCAATCTTGTACAACACTAAGCCAACAGTTCAGATGAGAATTCCTTGGACAAGTGATGAACTTGATGTTATTCACCAAGGATTCTATCGTGTCGTTCATGGTACTAATAGCTGGGGGACTGCTCACAAGTTAAAGGATGTTAAGCCATCAATCTCTGGTAAGTCTGGTACTGCCGAAACCTTCTACTATGATGAAGATAATCCGGGTAATCCGAATGCGCCAGAGGTTATCAACGCTTCATTTGTTGGTTATGCTCCTTCTAATAAGCCTAAGATTGCCTTTGCGGTTATCTTCCCAGGGCTTGATCCAGAAAAGGAAGGTTCATATACCTTACAAATGGCTAAGGCAATTGTACAAGACTACTTTGCTTTACATAAATAAGCTAGATTTGAAGATATTGCTAATGATTGTTGGCAGTATCTTTTTTGTTTTATAATATATTTAACAAGCATTAGAAATGAGGAGGATAAAATGAAATTTAATAAAAAAATTTCTATAGTAGCACTTGCTGCTATGTTTGTAAGCCCCGCTATATTGACTGAATCACACTTTACTTCACAAGACTCAACAGTGCAAGCCGCTACATCCTTAAAAGGTAAGATTAATTTTGTAAAAGATTATGATCCAACTATTATTTACAATAAAAATGGTGTCGCTTTAGAAAAACAACCAGATTTTAATTTTAATAAAGCAGCTAAGTATTATGGCGGTCCTATAGTCGCCAATGGTGCCAAAGATTATGCGTATGCTTTTGTTTTTGGTATGCCACAAGCAATTATTAAGGGAAGCAGATACGCTGATTTAGGCGATGGCGGTTACATTAAATGGAGTAATATTGGCTCATATAGCTCGAAGAGCGGTGAGTTTGCTACAATTAAGAATTCTTATGTTTATGACAAGGACGGTAAACGTTTATTAACTTATCGTGGTCAAAAAGCTTACTATGCTAAGAATTCTACGGTTAACTATGTTGGTAAGAGGTATATTTATCAACCAAATTCATATTTAAATATTGGCAATAGCTACTACATTAATACTGATAATGTTAATAATATGGATGGTAAGGGCGTTTTGAAATTAAACGCTAATACCTATGTTTACAACAAGAATGGTCAACGTACTACTTACAACGGTAAGAGCAAGTTGCTCAAGTACGATTTGGTAAATTATTCTGGTAAGAAGAGAGATAAAACCAGTAGCGATGACTATTATTACTGGGCTGGTAATAAGAAATATAGTGTTAAGAACTACAAGATTAAGGGTCAAGATTATTACTATTTAGGCAAGGGTGCTTATATTAAGGCAATTAATGTTGGTGTAATCAATGGTCACGCTGTATTCCGTGATGGCGGGTCAACTTATGTAATTCCAAAGAGTGACTTATTCATCTACAACAATAATTTAGAACAAACTACTAAGTCAGTTGAACAAGACAAGAAGATTAAGGTAGATGCTACTAAAACTACTGGTGAAGGTGACGCAACTCAGCGCTGGTTCAGAATTGCGGGCACTAAAGGTACTAATGCTCAGTGGCTACTTTGGGGCGATGATAGTTCTTACGGCTATCTTGTCGCTGAAAATAATTCTAATGAAGGATACTTTACCGTTAGGACACGTATTGAATAAGATATTCAATTAAAATTCAAAAAAGCTACAGAATTATTACATTTAATAAAAAGTAATAGTTCTGTAGCTTTTAGTATATTCACAATTAAATTATGCTAGTCCCATTAATTGCCATACTGGAACACATAAGAGTAAACCGATAATGTTAATAATCATATAGCCAAATGATGATTTTGCTAAAGCGCTAGCAGTTGTCATCGAGCTGTTGACCGCAGCTTCACCTGTAATAAATGGTGCATCCATGTAAGAGAACATCCAAATATTAACACTAGTAGTGACAATTAAAACTAAGAGTGCTGGGTTAAAGCTCATAGTTGAAAAGAATGGCAGGAGTGCTACTAATATTAAGGTTCCAGTTGAAATGAGAGATACGACCGCAAATTTGCAGAGGTAGATGAGGATTGGTAGAGCTATGACAGTAATCCAAACATTGCCTAAAATCGGATTAATAACAGGTTTAAGAATTATCCTAAGCCAAGTAGTTAGACCAACTGTTTGCATAACGTTTCCTAATGCCATAACGCTACCGATAAAGATTATCGTGTTCCATGCTATTCTTGTCTTAAAATCTTGGGGAGTCAATACTTTAAGACTTATTAATACGCTGACAGCAATTAGTGCAGTAACAGCAGCTGGAATTTTAACAATTGATTCTAAAATCCAAAAGATAATTGCAATTAGAATAACAATTCCTGTGATTTTTTCATTGCGAGACATTGTTCCCATGTCTTGTAGCTGCTTATGAATAAAGCTCTTGGAAATAGTCTTATCGTCTTTAGGCTTAAATAAAAATCTTAATAAGAAATATCCACATACTAAGGTAACAATTGTCCAAGGAAGCATCATTAGGAACCAATTACCCCAATTTAAAACAGCTTGATACTTGACTGGTATTAAGCCTTTAAAGGCGTAGTTTTGTGCTGTTGCACTTAAAAAACTAGCTTCCATAACTAAGAATCCCCAAATAGCAGCTAAGAATAATCCTGAGCTAGCCTTTGAATGTTCCTTATATCCTAATGCATCACTTAGCCCTTTGGCAATAGGAGTACTCATTGCAGTCTTGGGGTGTGCACTAGGAATCATTGGAGAAATAATTGTACCAGCAGTAAATAAAGCTAGGACCTGTCCACTGAAGTTAGCAGGGAACCAGGACATAATCTTGTAAGCAATTCTCTTAATTAATCCAGTCTTGATAGCTGCAGCCCCAAGTGCTAAGCCACCGATAATAATCCACATCGTAGTTCCAGAAAAGATATTAAATGCCGTCGGAAAATCTACAGCACCTAAAACTACCCATGAACAAAGCATCAATAATCCAGTTACGAAGCTAGGAATAACATTAAATATCCAAAAAACATTAGCTGTAACTAATGAAGCTAACACTACCATTCCCTTATGAGATAAGCCTTGAGGGTTAGGAATGCAGAAGGCAATAATAATTCCTAAAATAATGCCTATAATCCCTGCTATTAGTTTTGTATGTTTTTTCATTTTAATTAACACCTACTTATCAAAGACCTCAGGATTTACAGGGAACTGAGGCATTTTGCCATTTGAGAAATCAATAATTGCTTGGGCAGCACCTTCACCTAAAGCTGCATTAGCCTCAACCGTAGTTCCTGCCATGTGTGAGGTAAGGATAATATTTTTGGCAGTAAATAATGGATTATCTGGAGCAGGGGGTTCAGGGTTAAATGAATCTACAGCAGCCGCTCTAATTATTCCTTCATTCAACGCTTGTGCTAAGTCGCTTTCATTGATAATTCCGCCACGTGCTGAGTTTATTACAATGGCATTGGACTTCATAAGTTTCAACTTGTCTAGAGTGATCATATTTTTAGTTTCATCAGTTAGTGGCATATTAACTGATAGGAAATCGGCAACAGGATAAATATCATCAAGATTATCATATAATTGCCACTTAACTTGATCTTGCTTTAGATAAGGATCGTATCCAATTACTTTCATACCAAATACTTCAGCGTAATTGGCTAAGATTCTACCAATATGACCTAAACCTAAGATTGCTAGTGTTTTGCCTTTTAATTCATTGCCATTTAATTGATATTTACTTGAAAAGTTAGGAAGTGAACCATCATCTTTGAGTTCATTTCTTTTTTCTTTAAGCATGCTAGAATCCTTAGAAATATTACGTGAAAGATTTAGCATAACTGTTATGACATATTCAGCAACGGCATTGGCATTGGCACCGTTGACTTTAGCAACTAAAACGCCTTGCTTTGTAGCTGCATCAACGTCAACGTTATTAATACCTGTACCGTTACGAGAGATTATTTTTAGTTCCTTACCAGCTTTGATAACTTCTTCGGGGAGTTCAGAAGAGCGCATAATTACTGCATATGCATCTGAGATGGCATGCTTCATGCTCTCAACATCAGTAGCTGGGGCTACGGTTACTTCAAAATTGTTTTCTTTTAATAAGTTAATACCAGCATCGTCGATTTTTTCACTTAATAAAACTTTCTTCATAATATCCTCCTGAGCTTTAGTAGCTTTTTTTGTAATCGCTATCATTAACTTTTCGCTTTTATAATAGTTATTTTTTTCACAAATATATAGTGTTTAAAATGTACGCCACATGAACCTTTAGTTACTGTTAATTTATTGAAAATAGGCTTAGAACATATTTGAAGCGTATAAGCGCTTACAAGATAGCTGTAAATAATGTTGGAGGCTTATATGAAAATTACAAGTATAGACGTCATGAAGGTCCCTAGTCCTGACGTTAGCTTTGATGGTAATGGATCAGGCTCAAAGGAAGAATGGGCACCAATAGTGGTGAGAATTAACACAGATAAAGGAATTTCAGGCTTCGGTGAAGCTGGCTTGGCTTATGGTAAGGGCTGGCGTGCAGGCTTTGGTATGGTGCAAGACTTTGCACATACTATTATTGGCGAAGATCCGATGAAAATTGAAAAGATCTGGGATAAACTACAAAGAACAACCTATTGGGGAATTGCTGGTGGAGTAATTCCTAATGCTGCCATCAGCGCAATTGATATTGCACTCTGGGATATTAAGGGTAAGTATTTTAATGCACCGGTATATCAATTATTGGGCGGCAAGACTAATGATAATTTACGTTCATATGCTAGTCAGCTTCAATATAATTGGGGTGAAGAGCCAGATCCGGATAAGTTGAAGTTATCAACACCGCAAGATTATGCGGAAGTTGCTCGCAAGGTAAAGGATGAAGGATATGATTGCTTAAAGTTTGATCCGATTATGTGGGCGACAGATCCTAATATGACTTGGAAGACTAAAGGACCCGTTAATGAAAGTGTCATTAGGGTAGCTTATGACAGGATTAAGGCCATTAGGGATGCAGTAGGTCCAGATTTTGACATAATTTTGGATATGCATGCTAATTCAGACACTACTTCTGCGATAAAGATGGCTAAGGCATTTGAACCATTAGATATTTTGTACTATGAAGAACCGGTTGATCCAATGAACTCAGACTTTTACAAGATAGTTCATCAAGAAGTGCCAATGCCAGTTGCAGGTGGAGAGAGGACCTTTACTCGCTGGGGATTTAGACAGATGTTTGAAGATCGTTCTTTAGATATTGTCCAACCTGACTTAACCTTGGCTGGTGGTATCACTGAAACTAAGAAGATCTGTGATATGGCATATACTTATGACATTAATGCCCAAGTGCATGTTTGTGGATCACCGATTGCTATTGCTGCGGCACTGCAAGTTGAAGCTGTAATTCCGAACTTCTTCATTCATGAAGTATATCAACGTGCCCAATACAAGAAGGATAGAGCTGCAGCTGTATATGATGACTTAATTCCGGTTAACGGTAAGGTGCATGTCCCTGATCGTCCGGGCATTGGTCAGGAATTGAAGCCAGAAGTTATTAAGCAATGCAAGATTGCAACGGTTACTGATTAAATTTATAGGGAGGTTTATTATAATGATTGATAAATTTTTATTAGGTGGTTACACTGCTGATAGCTATACTCAAGGAAATCCAAATAAGTCAGAGGGTATCTATCAAGCAACTTTAGATACTGAAAAAGGCAAAATTACCAGCATTGATCTAGTTACCAAAGCGGAAAATCCTGCCTTCTTCAATTATTCAATTAAAGATCATAAGCTAGCTGCAGTAGTTACTAAAGATGACAAAACAGGTGGTGTAGCGATCTTTGATATTGATCCTAAGACTGGTAAGGGTAAGTTAATATCTGAGTCTATGCTTGATCAATCTTCTAAGGGCTCTTATGAAGCTTATAATTACTTTGATAAGTTATTTTATTGGAATGAACTAAAGTATACAGTTCCATCATATGTATACTTAGATGATAAGCGTAAGATGGTATTTGCTGCGAACTATAATACTAATGCAATCTTGACTTGGAAGCTTGATGATAACTATCAATTTATTGATTCACATCGTTATCCAATTGAAGGCAGAGGACCTAAGGCTGTTCAAGATGCTGCCCATATTCACTATACTCGATTGCTTCCTGATGGACGTTTAATTGTGTGTTCTTTAGGACATGATAGATTATTTGTCTATGATGTAAATGATGACGCCAGTCTTACATTAGTTGAAGATTATGAAGTAGAAGCAGGATTTGGACCACGTCAATTGGCATTTAACGAGAATACTAATAATTATATTTATGTATTGTGTGAAGTTGGTAGCAAGACTGCGGTAGTACATTATGATCCGAAGACAGGGCATTTAGATAGAGTAGCTAATTATTCTAACATTCCTGAAGGTTATGCTGGGCATAATCAATCAGCAGGTATTCGTGTTTCGGCAGATGGAAAATTTGTCTATTCTTCAAACCGTGGCCATGACTCTCTCGCTGTATATAGGGTAATAGATAATGGTCGCCATCTTGAAAAAATCCAAACTATCAAAACTGAGGGAATGTCACCACGTGACTTTGACCTAAGTAAGAATGGTGATTATCTTCTTTGTGCTAATCAAATGACGCATGATTTAATTTTATTTAAGCGAGATACTGAAACAGGTTACTTATCAGTAGCCCAAACAGGTATTAAGCATGATGCTTGTGTACGTGTTCTTGAAGCAACTGATTTCTTAAAGTAATCAAAGAATAAAAAGCATTAAGCTTTCAGAAGTTGTAGTGAATACTGAAGCTTAATGCTTTTTTATGCTCTCAATGTGTTGGATTAACTTTTTTAAGACAGGATTAGAGTTATGAGGATTATACCAAATAGCAGATGAATAATACTTATTGCAATCATCACTAATAGGTAAGAAATTAATCATTGGATTCTGGATCTCGTTTTCATCTTTTAAAACACTTGGGAATAACCCTATACCTTGATTTAATGCTACCATGAGATTTCTTTGCTCAAGAGTAGATACTGGATGCATTTGATTAGCTGATAGTAACCCAGAAAACTTAGCTGAAAAAGTCTGCTTAAGAAAACTTGATCCAAATGGTGAATAATATAATAGCTTGTAATCCTTAATCTGAGACAAGCTGATAGATTCTTGCTTACTTAAAGGATTGATTTTACTAATCCCTATATAAAGCTCACCTACGTAAAGGTCTATTTTAGCCAGGGATTCAGTTTGTGGATTATCATTTATATCATAAGATGGAGTAATACAGTAGTCTAAAATCGAATTTTTAACTAGGGACTTTAGTCTTTGGCCACTTTCTTGTTTTATTTCAAGCTGAATTTGTGGATTTTTTTCTAAAAAGTCAACTAAAGTTGTTTGTAAGATTGTTACTTGGCTAGGAGAAGAAATCCCAACAAACAACTTTTGAATTGTGCTATTTTCCTTTAATTTGAGTTGAGTTACTGCATTGTTGTACGTATTGATAATATCTTGGGCTGTAACTGCGAAACTTTTTCCAGCACTTGTAATATCAGTTCGATTATTTTTTCTGTCAAAAAGCTTGACGCCAAGCTCGGATTCCATTTGATTGATTTGCTTAGAAACTGCACGAGGTGATAAAAATAATTTTTCTGCAGCAGCTCTAAAGCTACCGTATTTAACAATAGTAAGAAAAGTTTTTAATTTATCGATATCCATTTTGATTTTACACTTCCTGAGTTGGTATTTTATTTTAGAATACAGCAACATATAGTTCATGTCATGTATTATCTGGTATCTGTGAATATATTCACATTATCCTTATAATGAAAGCGGTTAATATGAAAAGAGAGGTAAACTATATGTCAATTCCAAAAATTGAAAAGATGGAAGTATATCCAGTAGCAGGTTACGATAGTATGTTGCTTAATCTATCAGGAGCACACGGTCCATTCTTCACAAGAAATGTAACTATTATGTGGACTGACGAAGGAAAGATGGGGGTCAGTGAAGTTCCTGGCGGTCCAAAGATTACTAAGATTATTGAGGAATCAAAAGAATTTATTATTGGTTCATCTATTGGTGAATTCAAGAATGTCTTAAAGAAGATTCGTGAGAAGTTTGCCGGTATTGATAAAGGAGGACGCGGCAATCAAACTTATGATGAGCGTACTCTAGTTCATGCAGTAACTGCTGTCGAAACTTGTTACTTAGACCTTTTAGGTAAGCACCTGCATGTTCCAGTGGCTGCTTTACTTGGTGATGGACAACAACGTGAAAAGGTTGGCGTCTTAGGATACTTGTTCTATGTTGGTGATTCTTCTAAGACCGACTTACCTTATATTACTAATGATGATAATTCTGATGACTGGGGCAAGACTCGTAGAAAGCCACATATGACACCAGAATCCATTGTTGAAGAAGCTCAAGCAGCCTATGAAAGATACGGCTTTAAGACATTTAAGTTAAAGGGTGGCGTCTTTGACGGTGAAGAAGAAGTTAAAGCTATTAAGGCACTACATGAAGCCTTTCCTGATGCACGTTTAGACCTAGATCCTAATGGTGGCTGGTCATTAAAGCAAGCTCTGCACTATGCAGAAGAGATGAAAGATGATTTGTTCTACATTGAGGATCCATGTGGCGCTGAAGATGGATTCTCAGGAAGAGAAGTATTAGCTGAATTCTCTAGAATAACCCATATGCCGGTAGCCACTAATATGGTTGATACTGATTGGCGTCAAATGAATCATGCTTTGCAGCTTAATTCAATTTCAATTCCACTAGCAGATCCTCACTTCTGGACTATGGAAGGAGCTACACGGGTTGCACAACTTTGCAATGAGTTTAACCTTAATTGGGGTGTTCACTCAAATAATCACTTTGATATTTCACTTGCAATGGTTGCTAATACTGCTGCAGCTGCACCGGGTAAGATCTATGATGTTGATACTCACTGGATTTGGCAAGATGGTCAATACTTAACTAAGAATCCATACAAGATTGAAAATGGTGAATTAACTGTACCTAAGACTAATGAAGGTTTAGGTGTTGAAGTGGATCTTGATGCAGTTAAGAAGGCTAATAAGTTATACATTGATAATAATTGTGGCGCACGTGATGATGCTAAGGGGATGCAATATTATATTCCTGGTTGGAAATTTGATCCTAAGCGTCCCGCAATGGTGAGATAGTTTTGAAATATAATACTTAAAGATAAATACCATATTGAATTTGATGATGATTCAATATGGTATTTGTTTTTATATATAAAAAATTATTTCATTAAAAAATCCATTGTTAGCTTATTTACTTGGTCTCTAGCTTGATCCATGTTGTGGTTACCATTTTCAAGAATATGATATTCACTATTAGATAAAGCTGCATAGTAGTGTCGGGATGCATAGTTATTAACTACTTCATCATGTGATCCACAAGGTGTAATTTATAGCTTTCAAGTTTCAGATATATTATAATTTTTTAATATATCAAAATTAATAATAATTAACAGAAAAACAAATGTAATATTAAAAATTAAATAGGATGTGAGTTATATGGAAAAAAAGTATTTATTTAGAATATCCGTTATATTTCTTATACTTACTGGTTACTTTACTTTATTTAGATCAACTATGTCTGGTGTTTTTACTATCTTTTATTCAACTTCTGGAATTTCTGATGCACAGATTGGTTCAATAAAGTCTTTTCAAAATATTGGAATAATGTTAGGAATGTTACCTGCAGGGTATATATCAGATAAATTTGGTAGACTTAAGGTTCTAACACTTTCATCCTGTATTATTAGTTTCAGTTTTTTATTATTAGTGTTGTTCAGAAGTTATTTATCATTTTCATGTGCTGAATTTATTTATGGAATAGGATTAGCACTTAATTCAGGGACATTGTTAGCATATATCACTGAATTGCAAGAAGAATATAGTATAGAACCTGATAAAAAGTTAATGGGTATGCAAGTAATAGTTTTAAATATTACAGTTTTAGTAGGAGGAAATATTGGTACGTGGCTTTTTGATGTAAATCATTCGCTACCAATATGGTTTTCTACAATAGGATTATTTCTATATCCTATTGGTATGTATTCACTTATTAAATATATGAATTTTTCAGATAATAAATCTAAAACATATGCAAAAAAGGTTAATGAGTATAGTTTCATTAAGTTACTATCTTTTATTAAAAACCGTAAGTTTTGGATATTGCTGCTATTAAACATAGGATATGATTGTGGCACACAATTTGTTTTAATATATTGGTCAATTATATATGTAAAAAATTTACACTTTAATTTAACTGTAGTATATACTCTGTTTATGTGTGCATTTATTCTGGGTACAATTATTTTTAGTAAAATCATTATAAATACATCACTAAAAAGGTTACTTTTAGTTAATACATTATGTATAATGGTAGCGCTTATTTTAAGCGGAATGTTAACTGATAAATATATTTTATTAATACTGTTTTTAATAATAGAGTTAATAATGGGTATAATGTCAGGGCAAATTTCTGCCACAAGCAATTTAGCTATATATGGAGAAAATAATAAATCTATAATGTTGTCTGTTGTGTCGTTTGTTGCCGAAATTTTAGTAAGTATATCTCTATTCATTAATGATTTATTAGTTAAGATTAGTAATAATGTCAATATATTGTTTTGGGTTTCTGCTTGTTACTTTATAATATTGTTGTTTGTGGTTCCTTTGGTACATTACAATGATTAAAGTATTTATTATCAATAAAAATAAATTAAAAGCAGAAAATGTTACGAGTATAATTATATTAAATAGATTTGTAAATAACTTTCTAAAAGATCTATTTAGAAAATATTCAAATGAGCCATTTATGCAAAAACGCTAATTTTCATTTAAATGAGAAGACAAAAAAGGCACTGATTAGAGCTTATGTTGAAGAGAAAGAGATTATTCCAAATACTGCGCGAAAGTTTACTGATACAGAGGAATTGATGAAGGATTTATTTAGTGATGAATGATAAGTATGAAATTCACTACGATCCTGAGTTTAAAGAAGATATTAAGAGATGGAAAAAAGATAGACCCGATCTAAAAATAGAACTTAAAGCAATAGTTCAATTCATTCTTGAGTATGGATTCATTCCTGATGATTATAATCCTCATCCTTTGACAGATCCAGATTTACCTTATTATGGGTATAATGATTTATTTTAAGTCAATAAAACTGCTGATATTATTTGTTTATTAGCAGTTTTATCATGAAGTATAATTTTAGTAAAAGCTAATGAGAGAGGAAAAACATGAATAAGGACTATAACGAATCAGATGAATTGTTAGATATTGGAGCAGCAGCTTATCGTGAAGGAAATTACCAAAAAGCCCAAGAATATTATGAAAAATCTGCCAATCTGCACAATGCACAAGCAGCTTGTAACTTAGGCTATATTTATGAATACGGTAGAACTGGTGAAAAAGATACTGAAAAAGCATTCTATTATTATAGTGAAGCTGCTCTTCTTGGGAATGCTAATGCTTTTTATAAAGTGGGCGATAGTTACCTGTATGGTAATTTTGTTGCTAAAAATGGTAATTTAGCATTTTTGAATTATATGCAAGCAGCAGGATTTGCGGAAGATAGTGGAACAGATGAAGATATCAAATCAGATATTTATTATCGGATAGCCGTTTGCTACTTTAATGGCATTGGAACTGAAAAAGATAATCTTACAGCACTGATGTATATTAATAGGGCTGAGAGCTATGCTTACTTTGATCGCCAAAATAATAAATTTATGTGGAGATCAATCATGAAACGCATTAAAGCTTTGCGTGAAAAGATTTTGCGCGAAATTGAAGATTAGGTATTAGTGTGTGGAGCATTGAGTAAAAATTTAAAGTAATAAAAAACTTCTAATAATCGACGTTTATTAACGTTGATATATCAGAAGTTTTTTTGTTTAAGGCAATTATTAATATTTTGCTTACTTAGTCAAAAAATCTACGACTCTAGTGTAAACTTCATCACGATTTTGATGTAAACCATGGTCGCTTCCCTTAATTAAATGATATTCACAATTATCGAAGATTGCTTGATAATGACGACTGGCATAATTATTGACAACCTGATCATTTTCACCGTGTAGTGCTAAGACAGGACCTCGGAAGGCTTGTGCTATATCATAATTATTGATGAATCTAGCTGTTCTAAAGTACCAATCATTTAGTTTGAAGTCTTTAAAGTCTACTTTTTCTGGAATATTATTAGGATCGTAATTTACGCCCATGCAAGTTCCAATTCTAGCATCATCAACTAATGTAGCTGCGGATGACATGATTACTAGTTTAGCTACTTTATCAGGATAAAATCCCGCCATCATCGATGATAATACTCCACCTTGGGAGTGACCAATTAAGTAGAGATGATTTAGTCCATCAAAGTTATCAAAAACATATTGTAATACTGCATGGTAATCTTCTAATTCATTATAAATTGACATATTGTCTAATGGTCCATCACTTTCACCATGTCCATTAAAGTCAAATCTAACTGTGGCTAAGCCCTTTTCTTGTAATTTCTGAGCAATTACAGGCAATAAGTCATTAACCTTAGGATCCATCATACCAACAAATCCATAAGCTAAAATAGCTACATCATAGTTGTCAGAATTAGGCAATGAGATTTTCGCGGCTAGATTTAAGCCATCTCTTTTAATGGTGATATTTTTTTCAGTCATAATTAAATCCTTTCAGATAATATTTATTCTAAGTTGGAAATTCCATTTTTGATGCGAGCGGATTGATATTTTCGAACTATTAAGGCAAGCACAATACCTATTAAACAAATGATGAAATTAAATAGCAAAATATCTCTAGGTGCATTTTGACCAAGCTTAGCAGTAATAATTGCGGCAATTTGAATTACACCCCAGTTGGAAATACCATTAGCTAGTCCAATAGCAGATGTGGCGGTTGCCTTATGAGATGGATATAACCCAGAAAGTAATGAAACTGCTAACTGCATTAATCCACCAGCAGCGAACCAGCCCATTAATGCTGCAACTAAGAACAATAGAGCACCATTATGGATAAAGTAGGCTAGTAATAATGCAATTGCAGAAAATGCTGGATATAAAATTAAGACAGTTGTTTCTTTGAGCCCTTTGGTCACCATCCATGAAGTAACTAAAACAGAAATAAGTGAAGTTATTGCGTATACTGATTGAAGTAATGCAGGATTAGATAAGCCATAAAGCTTACCAAGTTCTTGATTAGTTTGTGTCCAAATCATGAATACAGCAGTGGAACTAAAACCCATTAATGCTAAAGCAATTGTTTCACCAGTAATCCTTAATTTGGCTTTTTTATCAGTTTCGCCTTCATTTGAGTTAGCTTGATTATCTGCTCCAACTTCAGGGAAAGGTAAGAAAATACTAATAATTGCAATTATAACGTATAAAATACCCAAAAAGTTAAATGCAACAGAAAAAGGAATCTTACTTGCTGCTAAGGCTACAATGATAAATGGCAAAATGAATTGTCCTAAACTAACAAAAAATTTCGTTAATAATGTTACTAAAGAGCGCTTCTTAGGGTAGGCATCCATCATTGATGGTGTCCAAGCGGCATTAGTAAAGGAATTAGCAACTCCTCCGGCAACGCCAGCAAGATAAGCTAGCCCCATATTAGGTGCATAAAGCATCCCAAAAGCGAAAGCTGCCCATAATAATGAAGAGATAATTGCAGAAGACTTTCTACCAAAATGGTCAGAAATCACACCTGTAAATAAGCTGGCAACAATTCCGCCGATTCCTACAGCTGAATTTACCGTTAGAACAGATGAAATATTGCTTCCTTGTCCCCATACTTGAGCTAATTGAACTTTATATTGTGCTGTAATTGACATATCAATCCCACAGAGTAGAAAAGAAACGTAAACGGCAATTGCAGTACTTATGTAACTACGTTTATTAATAGCCATATTTAATCTCCCAAAAAATAATTTATAAATTGTTTACGTATCCAGAATACAATGTAATCGGTTGCACAAAAATAAGAAATCTTAAAGAAATTAATAAAATAAATTTATGAATGATAGAAATAATCAATTAATTGTAGAAAATTAATAATATTACTTTGTGTTAAAAAACATATAGATAAATTTTATCAAAAAAGCTAGTTCCTATTATTGAAAGCGATTACCTATATGGCTATATAATAAACTGAATATAAATAGATTGGAGAAGAGCTATGTTAGCAAAGAATAAAGAATATGATTTAGCAATTGTTGGTGCGGGTCTATCAGGTTCAGTAGCTGCTGTACAAGCCGGATTATTAGGTATTAAGACTTTATTAGTAGAAAAAGGACGAACTTTAGGCGGAACAGGTAATTATGTGGAAGGAGTTTTTGCTGTAGGATCAAAATTGCAAAAAGAAAGAGGAGTTGATATTAATCCTCAAAAAATCATAGAAGAAGAAAGAGAATGGACTCATGCTTTAGCAGATATGAAGATTTGGCAAAATTATATTAATGAATCTGCTAAAAATATTGAATGGCTGCAAAAATATGGCGCCAGAATTTCTGAAATGAGAACTCTAGGCACTGGAGATGATACTTGGCACTTATTTGAAGGACATGGAAAACAAGCTATTAATCATGGTTTATTACCAGTTGCTAAAAAACATGGTGTAGAAATAATTACATCAAGTCGAGTAATTAAATTAGAGACAAATTCACAAGGCATAGTAAACGGAGTATTGCTTAAGGACTTTGAAAGTGATACTGAGCAGAGTATAGTTACCAAAAATGTTATTTTAGCTACAGGTGGATATTTAAATAATCCTGAATTATTAGATTCTAATAATAACCATAATTCTAACCGTATAATTCCGGTTAACTCAGGAAAGGATACAGGTGATGGTTTAAATCTGGCTTGGAATGTTGGAGCTAAAAAATTTGGAATGGGAACAGTAATGATGTTTGGAGGACAGCTTTATGAGCCTAAAGTAGCTGGTTATAAAAATTGGCAACGAGCAATAAATCGGGCAGTTACCCATGAAGCTATATTATGGGTTAACCAAAATGGTGAGCGATTTGCTAATGAAGATTGTACGGATATCTGGGCGATAGCTGGTAATACACTGATTAGGCAAGAGAAGGTTTATGCAATACTTGATCAAACACAGTTTAAATCTCTAGCTAAACATGCTTTTAAAGGAAATTATGATTATAAAAATTTATTAGCTGAGCTTGATTCTGATATAAAGTCAAATAAACCATATTTATTTAAGGCAAATACAGTTAAAGAACTAGCTAAAAAGATGCAACTAGATAATCTAGAAATTACAGTAAAACACTATAACGATTTAGTTAAGCAGGGAAGGGATACAGATTTTTATAAAAAAGCGAATTATTTGCATAAAATTTCAAACGGGCCAGTTTATGCTTTTGAATTGGGTGTTGGAGCATTTTGTACTTTAGGTGGCTTAAAAGTAAATTTTGAAAATAAAGTTTTAGACAATAACGGACATCCTATTGGTGGATTATATGCTATTGGAAGTGATGGTTCTGCAGTATTAGTTGGAGATACCTATGGGGTCAATGTCCCGGGCTCAGAAGCGGGATATTGTGTTTACTCAGGTAGAAACGCAGTTTTTAATTTAATCAAATAAACACTAATAGATAAAATCTATTAATATTAAATTATTTATTTATTTTTTGATAGATACAATTCAAATATAATGAAAGCGGTTAAAATATTTGAAAGGTAACCTATTATGAAAAAAGAAATAATTAAAACTCATGCAAAAGGCAAAAATGGTCAAATAGATTTTGATATTGATGTTACAGACAATCATATCAATGATATAAAAGTAACGAAAAGCTTTGAAACGCCAGCGATATTTAACCAAGTTTTTACACAATTAAAGCAAAATATTTTAGATAAGCAAACATTTGATGTTGACGCTATTTCTGGTGCAAGTATCATGACTAAAGCAATTACTGAATCAGGATCAAAAGCACTGAGAAATTCAAATATTACACCTAGAAGTAATCATCAAGCAATAAAGTATAGCAAGACAATCTTAAATACTGACGTAGCTGTGATAGGTTCGGGAATAGCTGGATTAATGGCTGCTTGTAGAGCATTATCAATGGGTAAAAAAGTCATCGTTTTAGAAAAGAACGGTTATTTAGGTGGTGCAACTATTCTAAATGGCTCTAATGTAGTTGCCACTGGCTCAAAGGTAGCCGAGAATGTATTGGGAAAAGAAGCTAAAAAGGATTCTAAAGAACTTTTGGTTAGGGATATCACTAGAGAGAGTTCAGGAACTAATTATCTTGATCTGTCTAAATTACTCGCTAATAATATTGGCTTAGCAGTTGACTTTATTTCAAAATTTGCTGGTCTTACTTATCAAAAATCTGAAATACAAACTATTGAGCACTCAGTTGATCGACAAATTGAAATGCCATCTGAAAGCTCATATGAGTTAATAATGAAAGTTGCTAAAGCATTTCAAAAAAAGGGTGGAAAAATCTTACTTGATGCTAGAGTTGAGGAATTAAATAAAGATAATAATGGCAACTTAGTTTCTTTAGTTGCAGAAGGGAAACATAAAAGTATACAAGTTAATTTTAAGTCGCTAATATTAGCTGCAGGTGGTTGGGGAGCTAGAGATTATAAAGCTAAAAAAACAGATATTCCATATTATGGTCCAATGACATCAACGGGTGATTATTTCGACTTTGCTAAGAATATGAATTTAGTTACTCGCAACCTTGACTGGTATAAAGTTTATCCACATGGTATTGAAGTACAACCTGGAATTGCCAAATTAACTACTTATTCTACTAAGGCAGTAAGTGATATGGGAGCTATTTTCATAAATCAAAATGGGAATAGAATAGTTAATGAATCAGCACCATATACACATTTTAGGGATGCTATAAATAAGCAAAAAAACAAAACAGCTTATATTATCATGGATCAAAGAATGTGGAATAAATTCTATGACGTCATGCTGAGATACGGTTTTACAGCTGGGGAAGTACAATCCTTCTTTAATTTAGATGGTAAAAAGAGTCCAGTGCTAGTTAAAGGTAATCTCCAAACTGTTGCCAAGAAAGCAAATATTAATTATTCTAATTTGCTCAATACTTTAGAAAATTACAGCAAGTATGTTAAAGCTAAACGTGATTCTGAATTTGGCAGAGATCCTAAATTCATGCACTTATATCAAGGAAATACTTACTACATAATTGAACAAAAGTTACGATTCTGCACTACCCTGGGTGGTTATGAAACTAATAAGAAAATGCAGTTACTTGATACAAAATTTAATACTGTGAATAATTTTTATGCTGCAGGCGAAATTATAGGTGGAGCAAATGGTCATGATTCTATGCCTAGTATGATGAATTCTTGGGCGTATGCATCAGGCTTTGTAGCCGGGACCAGTGCAGCTGATAATTGTAATTACTAGAAAAAAGCTGATAGTTAGTACTTACTTTAAAGTAAAAAACTATCAGCTATTTTTAAATTAATCTATTTTGATCAAGATAATTAAAACGGCAATATTTTTGAATAAAATCTTGAAAAGACGCTGCTGAAGGTGCTAAAAAGTGATTAGCCCTAGTAATGCAGTAAAGTCTATGCCAATTCTGCTTGTCACTTAAATGGAGTAATTTAACACGGTCGTTAACTAGATTAGGCAGATGAGGAATTATTGCTATTCCAAAATTATAATGAACAAAGCCAATAATTGAATTGTCTTCAAGAGATTCAAATTGAATTCGAGGTTTAACTTTGGCAGCTGATAATAATCTGTCTATATCTGACCTTAAACCGCTATTTTTTGAATATAAAATAAATGGGTATTTGGCTAGTTCTGATAATGATATTGTGGTGTTATTTTTAAATGGATACTCATTAGGGATTGCTACTAATAATTCTTGGTTTAGGAGATGTCTTATATTGAGCTGCTCGCGAGATTGAAGTGGAGGCATGGAAGATAAGACTATATCTAATTTATCATCAAGTAACTGGTCAATTAGTTCTGAAGTTGTCCCTTGAAAATATGAAAAGGAGATATTCTTTTTTTTAGGTTCCTTTTTAAATGCTGTAATCAATCTAGGAACGATATCCTGTCCCATTGTAAACGTAAAACCAATATTAATGTGTCCATTATTAACGTCAAGCAGCTCATTAATATATTCATTTCCTTCGTTAAGTGTATTTAAGCTGGCTTCAACATATTGCAAATATATCTGGCCATAATTAGTTAGCTTGATATTTCTGCCATCTTTTTCAAAAAGAGGAACCTTTAATTCTTGTTCTAAACTGTTGATTGCATATGATAATGATGGTTGAGAAATACCTAGGGCTTCAGCTGCCTTAGCCATATGCTGAGTCTTGGCAAGTTCAATAAAGAATTGTAAATGTCTCAAATTCATATATTACCTCAAAGAATTCGTAAATCTAAAATAAACAATAGAATAATTTTATTAATAAAATAATATTATTCTATTTATCCAGATAATTGCAAGCGTTAACATGATAAGAGGCTAGATAATAAAAGTATAAAGCAGTTTAAGGAGGTATTTATGGAAAACAAAATTACAGGTATAAATGGTCCCATTACCGGTTGGTTAGATGGACATACTTATCTTATTGGATTAATGGCGTATCCGATTCGACACTCAATGTCACCAACTATGCATAATAATGCATTTGCAAAGTTAGGTCTAAATTATGCTTATCTTTGCTTTGAAGTTGGCAATGATAAGCTTGAAGGTGCAGTTAATGCTATTCGTACATTAGATATGCGTGGCTCAAATGTATCTATGCCGAATAAAAAGGAAGTCATTAAGTACTTAGATAAATTATCTCCAGCTTCTAAGATGTGTGATGCAGTTAATACTATTGTTAATGACAATGGAGTTCTAACTGGTTACACTACTGATGGTATTGGCTTTGTCCAAGCACTTAAGGATGAAAATATTAGCGTTAAGGATAAGGTTATGACTCTAACTGGTGCTGGTGGTGCTGCAACTCCAATTGCAGTTCAATCTGCCTTAGATGGAGTTAAAGAGATTAGAATCTTTAATATTAAAGATAATAAGTGGCCTCAAGCAGAGAAGAATGTTAAGACTATTCGTGAAAATACTGATTGTAAAGTTTCTCTAACAGACTTAGCTGATAAGGATGCATTTAAAAAGTCCATCGCCGAATCAGATATTTATTGTGATGCAACTGGTGTAGGCATGAAGCCATTAGAAGATATGACTTTGGTAGAGGATCCATCATGGTTCCATAAGGATATGGTGGTATTTGATACTGTCTATGCTCCACGAACAACTAAGTTAATGAAAGTTGCTCAAAAAGCTGGTGTAGAGCATGTCTTTAATGGTATTGGCATGATGATTGAACAAGGTGCTGCTGCATTTAAGCTATGGACTGGTAAGGATATGCCAACAGACTACATTCGTCAAATTATGTTCGAAGATGAGAATAAGTAGTAAGGATTAGATAATGGCAACAGTTAAAATTAGAAATATGGTTTTGGGTGAAGGATTACCTAAAATTGCTGTTCCTAATGTAGGTCAAACTGAAGAAGATATTCTATCTTCTGCTAAAGAAATTTTGAAAGCTAAGTCTGACTTAATGGAATGGCGAATTGATTATTATTCACAAGGTATTAAGAATGCCGCTAAGTTAATATCTACCGCTAAAAAACTTAGAGAAGTTGTAGTAGATTTGCCTATTTTAGTTACTTTTAGAACTAAAAATGAAGGTGGTGTTCTTGAATTAAGCGAAAATGATTATCTGAACTTGGTTCAATTAGTTATCGAAAAGCGCCTAGGTGATGCAGTAGATATTGAACTATTTCATGATGAAGCTAAGGTAGAGGAACTAGTTCATCTTGCTCACAATTACAACGTTGTGGTTATTATGAGTAATCATGATTTTGAAAAGACCCCTGCTAAAGATGTAATTGAGTTTCGTTTAAAAAAGATGGCTGCTATAGGTGCAGATATTCCAAAACTCGCATGCATGCCACACAATAATCAAGATGTGTTAACACTTTTAAGCGCTACTAGTGAGGTTAATAATGAATTAGCTAATCCGTTAATTACTATGGCAATGGGTGATATTGGTAAAGTTACGAGAATAGCTGGACAAGTGTTTGGATCGAGTTTATCTTTTGGAGCAGTAGGTAAGACTTCTGCCCCTGGGCAATTATCAATTGAAGATTTACGAAATGCAGAAAAGTATCTCGAATTAAATCAATGATTGAACACTGTCACACATGATTTTTTTAAAATACTGGAAATATAATTCAAAAAGTTATATAATTTAACAGTCGATATAAAAATCAAATAGGTGGTGGAAAAAGATGGCAGAACATATCATCCTTGAATGTACTGAATGTGGTGACAGAAGTTACTTATCTTCAAAGAATAAGCGTAAACATCCAGAACGTTTAACTTTAAAGAAGTATTGCCCAGTTGAAAGAAAAGCAACACTTCACCGTGAAACTAAGTAATTAAAAACAACAGGTAATGCCTGTTGTTTTTTTTATAAAAAACGAGGTACTTAATGGAAAAGGGTCAACTTAGGGAGAGGCAACTAAGGATTCTAACAGAGTTTTCTCAGACTAAAGAAAAGCAGCAAGAAGATGAAATTTTAACCGCAAAGTTTTTACAATCGCCTTTGCTAAAAAACGCTCAAAAAATTGGTCTGACTCTTTCGCTACCCCTTGAAGTAGATACTTCAGAAATTATTGCGCAATTATGGGTATCAGGTAAGGAAGTCTACCTTCCGCGCTGCCTGCCTGAACGTCAAATGGAATTCACTAAGTTCACATATCAGACTAAATTAACAATGACCAGGTTCGGCGTTAAAGAGAATCATGAACCTGATGCTATAGTAGATAATAATCTAGACTTAGTTGTGGTACCATTACTAGCATATGGACAAGATCAGTCTGCAAGGTTAGGCTTTGGTGGTGGATATTATGATCGCTTTTTAGCTGAAAGAAATTTAACTACTGTTTCTTTAGTCAATTCTAAACAGTTATTTCAACATACTATCTGGTCTATTGAGCAGACAGATATTCCAATTAAGAATTACATAACAATTTAGTGGGAGGAATGTATGGAAAGTTCAAATTCCCAAAAATTTTCAAAAAATTTTATTACAACAGCAATTTTAATCGTTTTGTTTGGTGTCTTTTTAATTGAAACTTTTATGGGTGGGTCATATGATCTTAATACCCTAATTAGAATGGGAGCAATGAATAATCAGTTAGTCGTCATTAAGGGTCAATGGTGGCGTTTATTCACTGCTCAATTCTTACATATTGGCTGGTTACACATTGCTTCTAATGCGGTGATGATTTATTACTTAGGACAATTCTTAGAACAATTATTAGGTCATTGGCGTTTTTTAATTATCTATCTTTTAGCCGGAGTTGGTGGTAACTTATTGAGCTTAAGCTTAGGTAGTGATGCTACGATTGGAGCTGGCGCTTCAACTGCACTATTTGGCTTATTCGGTGCAGTTATCGCTATCTATCTTGCTAATCGTGAAGTTCCTCAGATAACTTACCTCGGTAAGCAGGCAATCGCTCTAGCGGTGATTAATATTGCCTTAGACTTATTTGCTAGTGGAATTGATATCCTAGGACATATTGGTGGCTTAGTATCTGGTTTCTTTTTGGCGATAGTCTTTGGTAGCCAATACTTGCGTAAGTATCATAATAAGCTTAGGGTTCTAGCTGCTGTTGCTTTAATAATTTATGTCGTGTTCTGTGTCCACCAAGGAATGGTGATTAGTAACTAATGAAGACTTTATATGATGTACAACAATTGCTTAAGCGATTCAATATTTTAGTTCATGTTGGTAAACGCAAGTGGGACATTGAGTTAATGGGATTCGAATTAGACAACTTACACATAGCTGGTGTAATCTCTGAAAAAGAATACATGACTGCTAAGTTAATTTTGCGTCATCAACATGAAATTGAAGAAGAGAAAGAAGCCTCTAGCACAAATCACGATAATGGATTATCATAATATTGTTAGACTAAAGAAGGGTATTTAGAAGAACTTATGAATATTTGGGGAATTATCAATTTAATTTTAATTATCATTATCTTGGCAATTGCCGGCAGTTGGCTTTGGATTAAGATTGAAGAGAAGCGTGTTGGCGGTGCAATTACTAATGAAGAATTTGAAAAAGGTAAGCACAAGGCTCAGATTATTGACGTCCGCGAGAAGAATCCTTTCAAAAGAAAGCATATCTTAGGCGCAAGAAACATTCCGATGACTATGTTTAAATATCAATATAGTGAAATTAGGCCTGATTTACCAGTCTATATCTATTCAGATACACCATCAGTTTCTCTTAGGGCGGTAAAGATTTTAAAGAAGAACGGTTATCAGAAGGTTTACTGGCTTAAAGATGGCTTCGATGGCTGGAAGGGTCAAACTAAGACTTCCAAATATTAAACAAAAAGAGGATCTTATTTAGACCCTCTTTCTTTATATATTATTAAGCTTGGTGTGAAGCAAAGCTCTTACGGTTAGCACGCTTGCGGTTCTCTTCAATTCTGCTACTTTCTTGCTCTTTAGGTTCAACGACTTTCTTTTTATAAGTTAATAAGCCAGCAGCGAGTGCACCAATAGTAGCAGCAACGCCAGTTACAACACCAGCACCAAATTTCTTAGCCATACGGTATACCTCCTAGAATTTATCTATTTACTATGATTCTAACAGTCTTTTTATACTAAATAAAGGATTTAAATATGCAAAAAATAATTATTATGGTTGGACCAACGGCAATTGGTAAGACAGATTTAGCACTTAACTTAGCACCTAAGATTAATGCTGAGATTATCTCTGGTGATTCAATGCAAATCTATCAAGAAGTATCAATCGGGACTGCTAAGCCAACTGCAGCAGAGCAAGCCCAGGTAAAACATTATCTTATTAACGAAAAGTCAATCTTTGAGGAATATTCAGTTAAAGACTTTGTTAAAGCTGCAACGTCTGCAGTTGATGAGATTGTAGCTACTGGCAGGGTCCCCTTAGTTGTTGGTGGAACCGGATTCTACATTAATGCTCTAGTTAATAAGATGCAGTTAGGTGAGCCTGGAGAGTACAAGACCAGCGTTGACGCTAAATGGGAACAATACTTAGCTGATTATGGTCCTCAGCAGCTATGGAATGAATTGAATAAGCTTGATCCCCAAGCTGCGAGCAAGATTGCCGTTCCTAATAGCCGCCGTACTTTAAGGGCTTTAACGGTAATTACTAGGACAGGCAAGTTATTCTCTCAGCAGCAAAGTCAAATTGAACCGCGTTATGATGCTTTAATCATCGGTTTGAATACTGATCGCAAGATAGTTTATGAACGAATTAATAAGCGGGTTGATATAATGATGGAGCGTGGCTTACTGGATGAAGCAAAGCTGATTTATGAAAATCGCAAACGTGAGCATCAAGTAATTCAAGCAATTGGTTATAAAGAATTCTTTCCTTATTTTCAAGGTGATAGAAGCCTAGAAGAATGTGTTTCTAAGCTTAAACAAGCCTCACGCAAATATGCTAAAAGACAATTGACTTATTTTAAACATCAATTATCGGTCGACTGGTTTGACCCAATTAGGGATTCGAATTGCGCAGATGCAATATATCAAAAAGTAACTGAATTCTTGAATAAATAATTATCATAAAATGCAATAACTACGTCAGCATAAGCAGATGAATAAAATATTAAAATAAATTCTAAAAAATATCTAAATTTTTCAAAATAATTAAAATAATTAGCTAATTATATTGACGATACCAATTTAGTTTGCTACTGTAGTTATGTGCAAAAGCACAAGTAATATAAAGAGTTTCTAGGACTATACCAATTTTTGTAAAACTGGTGAAAGATCCTTTAGAATAGGTGTGTACAATGAGTAAAGAAATTACTGCAGAAGATATTAAGAAGAGCGTTGAAGATAACGATGTTCGTTTTTTACGTTTGGCTTTTACTGATATTAACGGTACTTTAAAAGCCGTTGAAGTTCCTAAGAGCCAATTGGACAAGGTATTAACTAACGATATCCGTTTTGATGGTTCTTCAATTGATGGTTTTGTGCGTTTGGAAGAGAGTGACATGGTATTATACCCAGACTTCTCTACCTGGTCAGTACTTCCTTGGACTGATAATCGTGGTGGAAAGGTCGGTCGCTTAATTTGCTCTGTGCACAAGACTAATGGTGAGCCATTTGCAGGTGATCCAAGAAATAATTTAAAGCGTGTTATTGGTGAAATGAAAGAACTTGGATTTAGTGAATTTGATATTGGCTTTGAAGCTGAGTTCCACTTGTTCAAGTTAGGTGAAGATGGCAATTGGACTACCGAGTTCCCAGATCAAGCTTCATACTTTGACATGACTTCTGATGATGAAGGGGCAAGATGCCGTCGTGAAATCGTTGAAACACTGGAAGACATGGGCTTTGAGGTTGAAGCTGCTCACCATGAAGTAGGTGACGGCCAACAAGAAATTGACTTTAAGTTCGATGATGCCTTAACTACTGCTGACCGTGTTCAAACCTTTAAGATGGTCGTTCGTGAAGTTGCTAGAAAGCATGGATTGTTTGCAACATTTATGGCTAAGCCAATTGAAGGACAAGCCGGTAACGGGATGCATACTAATATGTCACTATTTAAGGATGGCAAGAATGCGTTCTACGACAAGGATGGCGAATTCCACTTATCTAAGACTGCCTTAACATTCTTAAATGGTATCTTAGAACATGCCCGCGCAATTACTGCAATTGGTAACCCGACTGTTAACTCATACAAGCGCTTGATTCCAGGCTTCGAAGCACCAGTGTACATTTCTTGGGCTTCTAAGAACCGCTCACCATTAGTTCGTATTCCTGCAGCTAATGAAGTTGGTACCCGTCTTGAAATGCGCTCAGCAGACCCAACAGCTAACCCATATTTATTATTAGCCGCTTGCCTTACTGCTGGCTTGCAAGGTATTAAGGAAGGCAAGATGCCAATGGACCCAGTAACGTCTAATGTCTTTGAAATGAGCGAAGAAGAGAGAGCTGAGAAAGGAATTAAGCCACTCCCATCAACTCTTCACAATGCTATCAAGGCCTTTAAGCAAGATGAACTGATTCAAAGAGCCCTCGGTGAACACTTAACTCAAAGCTTTATTGATTCTAAAGAATTAGAATGGTCACAATATACTCAAAGTGTTTCTGAATGGGAAAGAAACAAGTACATGAACTACTAAAGATAATGAATAATTAGACTAAATGGTGATTGCCTTGAGTAATCATCATTTTTTATGTTATTGAAGTTATTTTTTAAACTGGGTTAAAAAATCATCCTAAAAGTAGGATAATAGAAATGTTGTTAAATAAAAGGAGTGTTTTTTATTTTTTATGAAAGATAGTAACAGCGTCAAAATTAAACTAGGCTCGTTAGTTTTGATGATTTTTTCAGCCATTTTTGGCTTCAGTAATTCGCTGACAGCCTTTTACCAGATGGGATATTCGAGTATCATTTGGTATGTTTTGACGGCAATTTTCTTCTTCGTACCATCAGCTTTGATGTTTGCCGAGTATGGTGCTTCTTTTAAAGGAGCTAAGGGTGGAATCTTCTCATGGTTGCGTGGTTCTGTTAGTGAGAGGACAGCCTTCATTGGAACTTTTATTTGGTTAGCTGCTTGGGTTGTTTGGTTAGTATCATCGACGCAATTTTTCTTAGTATCATTATCGACTGCTATTTGGGGACATGATACTACTCAGAGTTGGCATTTAGCTAGTCTTAATTCAACGCAGCTGTTAGGTATCTTGGAGGTCATTTTCTTAGTTGTAGTTACGTTTTGTGCAGCCAAGGGTGTTGACAAGATTAAGGCTGTAAGTAATATTGGTGGTTTCTTCACTTTGGCAATCGCCATTGGCTTTATGGTAATTTCAGCTTTGGTGTTTTTCTTAAATCATGGCCAGCTTGCTGAACCAATTACTGCTACTAATTTGACTCACTCACCTAATCCTGCTTTCCAATCTCCAATCGCAATCGTATCATTCATTGTTTATGCATTATTTGCCTATGGCGGTTTGGAAACTTCAGCTGGGGTGATTGATTCAGTTGACAAGCCAGAAAAGACCTTCCCTAAGGGATTGATTATTTCAATGATTTTGATGACTGCACTCTATGTCTTGAATATTTTGATGTGTGGGGTTGCAGTTAACTGGAATCATAGCTTATCTGGTAAGAGCGTTGACTTAGCTAATGTTGAATATGTATTAATTAACAACTTAGGTGTAGTAACTGGCCATGCTTTAGGTTTATCATCTTCAGCTTCTTTAGCTTTAGGAACGGTTTTTTCACATTTTGCAGGAATTGCTGATGTTTTAGCTGGAGTTTCTGCGGCTATCTTAATGGTATATTCACCAATTAAGTCATTTATTGAAGGCTGTGACCCCAAGTTAATGCCTAAGAAGTTAACTAAGCTTAATAAGCACAATATGCCCGAATATGCAATGTGGTTGCAAGCTATCATTGTAAGTGTGATTATCTTATTCATTTCATTTGGTGGTAATGCAGCAGGTCAATTCTATACTATCTTGATGGATATGATGAATGTATCATCTTCAGCACCGTACTTATTTTTAATTGGTGCTTTCCCATTCTTCAAGATGAAAAAAGACCTAGATCGTCCATTTGTATTTATCAATAATATGAAGCTGGTCTGGATCATGACGATAGTTGTCTGGCTAGTAGTTGCGATTGGAATTGTCTTTACTTGTATTGAGCCTTTGTTTAGTCATGATTATGCAACTTCATTCTGGACTGCAATTGGGCCTGTAGCCTTTGGAATTGTTGCTTGGATTTACTATGCGTATCGAGAGCATAAGAATAAGGCGCTAAGTGAATAGAGACTATAAAGATGTAGCTAATATGACTGCATCTTTATTTTTTTATTGTTATACTAATTGAGTAACTACTTAGAGATAGGAGATGTGATAATGACTTTACCTTTTAAGGCGGTAGCTGTTGATATGGATGGAACTTTTTTAAATGGTGAGAGAACTTACGATAAGAAGCTATTTGACAAGGTATTAACACAGCTTGAAGAGCGTAATGTTCACTTTATCGTCGCCTCTGGGCGTCCTTATGCTCGCTTAAGGGATGACTTTATTGAATTTGTTGATCGGATGGATTTCGTTACCGCAAATGGTTCACGCCTAATGTCTGATGATAAGGAAATTGGCATAACTACCATGAAGCGTGAAACTATCTTGCAATTAATTGAAGAAGTTCATGCTAAGTATGGCAAGATTGCAACGATTTTATTTGGGCCTAATATGGCTTATGTTGGTGCCGATGCACCAAGAAGAGATAAGGACTTTTTAAGATATTTTGCTGGTAATTCTACTGAAGTCAAGGGCTGGGATAAGTTACCAGATGCTCAATTTATTGAATTAACATTTCACTATGATCGAAAATTTGCTTCACAGATTGAGCGCGACTTTAATCGCAAGCATGGTAAGCTGATCTCTGTATTTGGTTCTGCTGATAGAGCAATTGATGTTAATGCTTATGGTGTAAGTAAGGGAAATGGTCTTAAGGAGATGCTTACTAAGTTTGGGTTAACGGGCGATGACCTGATTGCCTTCGGTGATGGTGGCAATGATATTCCGATGCTAGATTTTGCCAAGTATTCATATGCAATGGAGAATGGTATGGCCGAAGTTAAGAATCATGCTCGTTTTATTGCCCCTCGTAATACTGAAAATGGCGTTTTGCGAGTTTTACAAGAATATCTTGATAAAGATCAGGATTAGTTCTAAGTAAACAGAGATACAAATACGATTATAAGATCGTCAATGTATCTCTTTTTATTTAGCAATTTATTACTAAAAATAGCATAAAATTATCGTAATTTCTTGGTGATTTATACCATCTAGTGAGAAAATATAAGGGACTATGTCGATAGGAGAATAATATGATTAGTTATCAGAATATTACCAAGAAGTATGGTGACAACATTATCCTAAAAAATATCTCCTTCCAAATTAATGATAATGAAATTTTTGTGCTAGTTGGACCAAGTGGCGGTGGTAAGACTACACTGTTAAAGATGTTTAACAGGCTAGTTGAGTCTACAAGTGGGGATATTTTTTATAACGAAAAAAATATTAAAGATTATAAAATTAAAGACCTAAGGCAAGAAATTGGATATGTCTTGCAGTCAGCGAGTTTATTCCCTAACTTGACGGTTGGTGAGAATATAACTATTGCCTTAGAGCAGAAGAAAGTCAGCAAGTCTAAACGAATTGATCGCCAAAAGCAACTTCTTAGAGCTGTAGGAATGGATCCTGACTTATATCTAGATAGAATGCCTAATGAGCTATCAGGTGGAGAGCAACAGCGGGTAGGAATTATTAGAGCACTAGCAGCGGATCCGCCAGTAGTCTTAATGGATGAACCATTCTATGCACTTGATCCGGTAATGAGGAAGCAATTGCAAGACTTAGTCTTAAATCTGCATCACAAGATGGGTAAGACCATCTTATTTGTAACTCATGATATGCAAGAGGCTATTCGTATGGGGGATAGGATTGGTGTAATTCACGCAGGTCAGCTTGAACAAGTAGGTAAGCCACGTGAGATCTTGCAACATCCAGCGACAGAATTCGTGAAGAAGTTCTTTGCTGGTAATAAGATGCAAGCGTCCCTAGATTTAGAGAGCTTACTTAAAGGTGAGCTGGGAGTAGATCCGCGCTTTTATCCTAAGACAGAGACTCTACCTAGGTATCATGTATACAGCATTAGAGACCTAGTAAAGGATTGTTCTAATCATCCAGATTCACTGTTTATTGCAGAAACGGAGTTTGGTGTGTTCTTGATCGAACCTAAGAGAGTATGGAATTTCTTATTGAAGAGGGTGGTAGATAATGATTAAATCACTGTGGAATATAATTTTGACCGAGCATGATCAGATCTTATCGACTACTCTCGTGCATATTAAGATCTCATTAATATCATTATTTATTGCAATGGCGATAGCGGTTCCGTTAGCTTTTATTTTGAAAAATCATAAAAAGTTGGCAGGGTTTACTTTACAATTAGCAGGAATAGTTCAAACAATTCCTAGTCTAGCAATTTTAGGATTGTTGTTGCCCTTTGTAGGCATTGGGACTGTACCAGCGATTATAGCGTTAGTACTCTATGCTATTATGCCTATCTTTCAAAATACCTATTCAGGCTTAGTAAATATCCCTGAAAATTTGCAAGAGGCTGCCGATGCCTTTGGATTATCTAAATGGAAGAAGTTTCAGCGCTTAGAACTACCTCTGGCCATGCCGATGATTCTATCTGGAATTAGGATTGCCCTGGTAATGATTATTGGAACAGCCACCTTAGCAGCCCTAATCGGAGGTGGTGGATTAGGTACTTATATTTATGTAGGTATTAATTCTAATAACAATACCGAGGTCTTGTTAGGGGCAATCTTATCAGCAGTTTTGGCCTTATTTTTCAGTTGGTTTTTGAATTTTATTTCTAAAAATAAAACTAGAACCAAGATTGGATTAGGAATAATTGCCATTTGCTTATTAATATGGGGTGCTAGCAGTGCATACCATGCTATGCAGCCGCAAGTAGCCGAAAAGGCTGAACCACAAGAAATTATAATTGCTGGCAAGATGGGGTCCGAACCAGATATTCTGATTAACATGTATAAAGAATTAATCGAAAAGAATGACCCGGATACCAAGGTGGTTTTAAAGCCTAACTTTGGTGGTACGACCTTCTTATTTAGGGCTTTAGAGAGTGATAAGATTGATATTTATCCAGAATTCACTGGGACGGTCTTACAGACTTTAGTCAAGACTAATCAAAAGACTGGCTCTGATCCTAAACAAGTTTATCTTGAAGCTAAAAATGGCTTAAAGAATCAATATAAGATGACCTACTTGCAACCTATGCAATATCAAAATGGTTATGCATTGGCTACGACTAAGAAGTTTGCCAATAAATATCATTTAAGTAAGATGAGTGACTTGAAACGGGTAAATAAGCAAGTTAAAGCAGCATTTGATCCAGATTTTAATAATCTTAAGGATGGTTATCCTGGGTTGAAGCAGGCGTACAAGTTGAACTTTAAAAATATTAAGACAACTGAATCAAGTATTCGTTATCGAGCAATTGCTAATGGGGATGCTAATGTAGTTGATGGTTATACGACAGATGCTGAAATTAAAAAATATCATCTAGTGATGCTAGAGGACGATAAGCACTTCTTCCCACCATATCAAGGCTCAGCCTTGATGAAGTCTAGCTTTGCCCAGCGTAATCCTAAGGTTGTTAGAGCATTGAACAAGTTAGCTGGTAAAATTACTACTCAGCAGATGCAAGAGATGAATTATTTAGTAAATGTTAAACATGACAAGCCAGCTAAAGTAGCACATAATTTTTTAGTTGAACATGGACTATTATAATGAAAGGAAAGTCAAATGAGTGAATATATAGTGGACACAAATCTAGAAGATCCTTGGAAAGCCAATAATAATACTGGCAGTTTTAACTTTTTAGCTGATGAGGAAGTTAAGTTTAGTGAAGCCCAAGGTCCTAATCCAGTGCAATATTTAACTGGGGCCTTGAATAGTTGCATTACAATCTCAGCGGGAATGATTAACCAAGTTCACAAGCTGGGTGTGACTAACTTTAAGGTTCACAGTAAGGCAATTACTAAAAAAGTAGGTCATCAGTCAAGCGTAACTAAGATTGAAACGGAGATTTCTTTTGATTCAGAGATGGATGAAAAGCAAAGAGAAGATTATCTAAGTCATATTCTACATGTATCAACCGTTTACCAAACTCTAAAGAAATGCATTGATATTGAGGTAAAGCTTCAGTCTAACTAACCTAAAAGGCAGAACAAGAAATTTCAAAATCTTGTTCTGCCTTTTTCTATCTTAAGTCAAGTAATATCAGTAATTTAATCAAATTAATTACCATTCATAGTCCTCAGTATCAGCTTTACCTAATCCAGTTGCCTTGTCAAGTAAGATTCGCTGTTCAAAGTGAGCGACATTACGCTTGGTAAGCTTAACCATATCAGGATTTACTGATACATAATCAATGCCACTTCTTACCAAAAATTCAGTGAACTCAGGGTATTCTGAAGGAGCTTGGCCACAGATTGAAACTGTCTTGCCATCCTTGTGGGCTACCTTAATGAGGTGGCGAATAGCACGCTTAACTGCTAAATTGCGCTCATCAAATAAGTTAGAAATGACCTCATTGTTTCTATCGCAACCAAGTAAAAGCATAGTTAAGTCATTGGAGCCAATGGAGTAACCATCAATAAATTGGTTGAATTGATCGGCTAAGATAATGTTAGCTGGGATTTCGGCCATCATGTAAACTTTGAAGTCAGCACTTCTTTCAAGCCCTTGGTCACGCATGATTTCAGTAACTTTTCTAGCTTCGTCAACAGTTCTACAGAATGGAATCATGACGTTCAGGTTCTTTAAGCCAAATTCGTTGCGAACTTTCTTAACAGCTTCGAGTTCTAACTTGAAGGCATTAATATATTTAGGATCATAGTAACGAGAAGCTCCACGCCAACCTAATAAGTCAGCTGGTTCATGTGGCTCGTACTTTTCGCCACCTTTAAGATTGCGGTATTCACCTGACTTGAAGTCTGAGAATCTTAAGACAACTGGTCTTGGAGCCATCGCACGGGCAACTTTACTAATACCGTTAGCGAGTTCATTCACTACGCGTTCTGGGTGACCAGTTTCGATTAAGTAGAGAGGATGCTGGTGAATATAAGTAGTCCATAGGAATTCTTCCCTCATAAGACCAATTCCGTCTGCTGGTAAGTCGGCGTATTTTTCAGCTAGGTCAGGATCACCTAAGTTCATCATAACTCTAGTTGCAGTAGGTGCGAAGTACTCAGTTGCTGGAGCGACTTGAGTGACTGCTGTCTGTTTAGGCTTAACTACATCTTCAACTACACCTTCGTAGACTATACCATTTTTAGCATCAATGGTAATTGATTGACCATTCTGAAGAATCTTAGTTGCAGCATTGCCACGACTTGTGGTACCCACTAAACATGGAATCTGCATTTCTCTAGATACGATAGCTGCATGACATGTCATACCACCGTTATTAGTAATGATAGCAGCTGCCTTCTTCATAGCTGGAACCCAGTCAGGTGAGGTCATAAGAGTTACTAAGATTTCACCTTCCTTGAATTCATTAATATCTTTAGGATCGTCAATAATATGAACTTTACCTGTAGCAATACCAGGTGAAGCAGGTAGACCCTTTAGAATAACCTTTTTTTCAGTGGTTAAAACTTCTGCTTTTGTTGTTTGCTCATCTGTTTCTTTTTTGCGTTGTGACCATACAGTTTCTGGACGAGCTTGAACGATCCATAACTTGTTATCTTGGTCCAAAGACCATTCAGTATCCATATAGCATCCATAATGCTTTTCAATTTGCTTAGCATAGCCAGCTAGTTCGATAATTTGTTCATCAGTTAAGACAGGTTTATTAATTCGATCTTCTGGCACCTTGTGTTGCTCAGTACCACCTGAAGGCAGGCGAACAAGTTCAATTTCCTTTTTAGTAATATTTTTGTCGACGATTTTCATAGATTGCTTGTCGACAACGAAGTTATCAGGCGTTACAGTACCAGAAACAACGTATTCACCCAGGCCCCAAGCCCCTTCAATCATGATCTTAGTATCATCACCGGTAGCTACATTAACTGTGAACATAACACCTGCTGCTTTTGAAAAGGCCATCATCTGAATTGCGGCAGATAGGGCGACTTTTTCTTGTGGGAAGTTTTGTTTAATACGATAGTAAGTTGCACGATCGGTGAATAATGAAGCATAACATTCTTGTACCTTACGGACAACATTGTTTCTACCATGAACATTTAAGTAAGTATCTTGCTCACCAGCAAAGCTTGCATTTGGTAAATCTTCAGCCGTAGCACTTGATCTAACAGCTACAAACGGCTCGTTTTGATTCATTCTTTGAGCCAGTGAATCATATGCATTACTAATCTCATCTCTTAAGTCATCTGGCATTGGTGCATCAAGAATGAGCTTTCTAATTTGTGAGCAAACTTTATGAAGTTCCTCAGAATTTTCAGGATCTTTCAGCGAATCTAATAAGGCATCAATTTTGGGATTTAGGTTAGAATAGTTAATAAAATGACGGTATCCAGCAGCCGTTGTTGCAAAGCCAAATGGTACTGGGACATCAGTTTCTGAAGTTAATTCTCCAAGTGAAGATGACTTACCGCCAACAATATCTACATCCTTGCGATGTAATTGGTCAAACCATAAAACATAAGCCGAATTTCTATTTTCCATGTTTGTCACGACTTTCTATTGAAAACGCTTACTTAGTTTACAATTATTATTATAGCATTAAAACTGCATAATTTAGTTTTTTGATATTGTGGATCGGTCTAGATAGGCATGTTATATAGCGTCAAATCTTGAACTAACAGTGTTAAAAAAATTAAGAAACTATCTTTTTTCGTTAAACAAATATTTAAAAAATAAATTGTTTAGTGGTTAATTATTCTGCTAACAATATTTTTTGCTATCATAAAATAAAGGAGTGATTAATATATGGATATATATGGTGGCTATCGCCCAACATTAGAGAATATTTTAGATCAGGTATTAAATCGCTTTAAAGAAGTGAATCAGCTTTATCAAGACCAAACAGGTGATCGACTGTATGAGCATTTAATTGGGCGGGTGAAGACAGAAGATAGTATGACTGAGAAGTGTCAACGCAAGAACTTGCCACTTAGTCCATATTCAGCACTTAAGAAGAATCGTGATAGTATTGGAATTCGAGTAGTATGCAATTTTATTGATGATATTTATACTTGGATTGACTTGATTGATAGTTGGACTAGTACAAAAATTATTACCAAAAAAGATTATATTACCAATGCTAAGCCTAATGGCTATCGATCATATCATTTGATCTTGGAAGAAACATTTCCTTATCAAGATATTGAGGGCAATAATCCTGGCAAGTACTATATTGAAGTCCAACTGCGAACAATTGCAATGGATACGTGGGCAAGTTTAGAACACGAAATGAAATATAAACACCAAATTAAGAATCCTGAAATGATGGGCAATGAATTAAAAAGAGTAGCTGATGAATTGGCATCTTGTGATGTTAGTATGCAGACGATTCGCAAGTTAATTAGAGAAGAGGACTAGTATGAAGATCTTAATAGCTGAAGATGAACCACAATTATCTAAAGTTTTAGTCGCAGCAATGACTCATGTGAACTATGATGTAGATGCGGTGTATAACGGTAAGGAAGCTGTTGAACTAGCAGGTAAGAATTCTTACGATATAATTATTTTAGACATTATGATGCCAGTAATGGATGGAATTACTGCTCTGAAGAAGATCCGAGCTAGTGGTGATAAGACATATATATTAATGCTAACTGCTAAAGCTGAAGTTGATGATCGTGTCACAGGGCTAGATAGCGGAGCAGATGATTATTTAACTAAGCCCTTTTCTTTAAAAGAATTGCTTGCAAGATTGCGTTCTAAAGAGCGACGTGAAGATGACTTTACCCCGACAGAATTGGAATTTGGTGACTTGAGTTTAAATACCGAAGAACAGGAATTAATTAGTCATAATTCTATCCGCTTAAATAATAAAGAAACGCAATTAATGAATTATTTAATGCTTAACAAGGATAAAAGTTTGTCTACTGAAGATATTTTTAACCATGTGTGGAAGAATGAAGATAATGTAAACTCAGATATTGTTTGGATCTATATTTCATATTTGAGGAGTAAGCTAGAATCTATTCAAAGCAAGGTGCAAATTATCGGTGAAAAGGGTGGTAGCTTCACTATCATAGATAGGTAGGTGAGAAGATGATTCAAAGGTTTCGCTGGAAATTTATCTATATTTCACTGGCTTCGCTGTTTATTGTAATGGTTGTCACTATGGGGACATTATTGTTTATTAATTATAATCAATCTCAAAGTGAAGTTAGCCGGGTGATGACAGCTTTAATAAAGAATGATGGTCATTTAACCCCACGTAATGCTCAACCAGCCTTTGGCAATCAGGATGACGCAATTAATCGTACGTTTTTGGCGGGAAGATATAACCCTGAGGCTGTATATCAGTATCGTTATTTTTCTGTAAAAGTTAATTCTAAACAAAAAATTCAAATTTTAAATGATGCTAATGTTTATCAAGTGACTAGCAAGCAAGTTAAACAGGTTAGTAAAAATATCCTTAAACTAAATAAGGTAGAAGGAAATGTCGTCATTGGTCAAAACCGCTACCGCTATCGTAAGAGTAAAACTAAGCTTGGAGATAATATCATTGTTTTCTTAAATGAATCATTGATATTTACAAGATTTTGGTTATTATTAAGAATTTCGGTTGCCTTATCAATTGTAGCTTTAATTATCTTTGCTTTGATATTAATTGGTGTATCGAGGAGAGCGATCAAGCCGATCGTTGTAACTTACAATAAGCAACGTGAATTTATTACTAATGCTGGACACGAATTAAAGACGCCATTAGCTATTATTTCTGCTAATACGGAGATGGAAGAGATGCTAGGCAATGACTCTGAATGGCTACAGAGTACTAAAGAGCAGACTGAAAGGCTAACAGAATTAATTAACCGCCTGATTGCTATGGCCCGAACTGGTGAAACGGGTGAAGTTGTTGTAGGCAAGGTTAACTTTTCTGAGATTGTGAAGCAGGATGGGCAAGACTTCAAATCCATTATGCAAAAAAACGGACTCCACTATGATGTAAAAGTTAGTTCGAATATTTTTGTAAAAGGAGAGGAGCATTCACTAAAGGAAGTAGTTAATATCTTATTTGATAATGCTTGTAAGTACTGCGATAAAGGTGGACAAGTTAGCGTATCGTTAACTCGAGGACGATTGGGTAAGCATGCTATCTTGAGAGTTAATAATACTTATGTTGATGGTAAGGGAAAGGATTATCAGCACTTCTTTGACCGCTTCTACCGTCAAGATGAGTCGCATAGTTCTAATAAGTCGGGTTTTGGGATTGGCTTAGCGATGGCTAGAGATATAGTTGAAGCCTTTCAAGGTAAGATTGGAGTCCATTGGAAAAATGGTATGATTAGTTTTGTTGTTAACTTGAAGATAGTAAAGTAATTATTGAGAACAAAAATAGATCAAGAACTTTGTACTGAGATCTAAAAGTGTCTAACTTTTGAGGATCATTGCATTCTTGATCTATTTTTATTTATGTGCTTAATTTATTATAAATTTTACATTTGGCTATACTTAATCTCTGATTGACTAAGATCAATAGTATAAGTTTCATCTTCTAATGGACGCTTAGTCATACCTTGGTCAGTTGAGTAAACAATTAAGGTCAGGTGAGAGCTAGCAGGTACTCGGTAGAATGTAGGCTGTAATTCAAACTCTAGATTATAGAATTCACCTGGCTTAATTTCTTTTGCATGCTTCATGTCAGCGTAGTTTTGGACATTCATATGTCCTTTTGTAATTAACTTGGCATTGGTTTCTATATCGTTAACAAATTCTTTCATAACTTCAGTACCAAAGCGGTAACCTAGTTCTTGAATTTGGTCATTGAAAGACTTAGGAATAGGGGTTAGACGCTTTCTCTTGCCAACTTCAACTAGAGCTACAGAGATTTGACCTTTAGGAAGGCTAGTACTTACACGTAACTTTACCTTAGGGCGACCTACGATGGTAATTGGATGAATAAATTCATCTGTTTCAAAGCGGAGCTGTTGGTTGAGCCATTTTTCTTCACCGGAAATAAACTGGTATTGCCAGCTGCTTTCAGAAATCTTAGCCTCTTTGAATACCTTACCACCTTGGTCGATGAATGAAACTTTACTGTTATCTGCACCGCCACTCTTTAAGAGAGAGCCTTCTTTATCAGGGTAGTAAGTAACTTCTTGACCAAGTGAGTTATTCCAAGTAGGTTCTTGGTGCCAAGTGTCAGGGTAGAGGTTATCTTGAATCATGACATCATCCCATTGCTTATAGGCATTATTATCAACATTAAGTAATTCGTGGCAGAACCATAAATTCATAAGGTCTGAGAAGTCGATTGAGAGTAGGTTGTTCATATTGTAGTGAGGTCCTTGATGGAGGAAGAGCTTGTGAGCAATTGGAAGTTTAGCAACTTTTTGCCAAAGTTTATAAACATTTTTAGGTTTTACATTCCAATCATTTAAGCCGTGAACAGATATCCACGAGCATTTAATGCCATTAGTATGGTGACGATAATTGCGTGCTTCCCAGAAGTCGGAATATTGACCAGTTTCACGGTCAGATTTTTTGAGCAGGCGTTTTTGCATGGCGTCGAATTTAGCCTTAACCTTTACGTAATCACCAGCATCCCATAAGTTGGATTGACAGGTTTCGGCTAACATATCTAGATCCTCACCTTGGCATGCTTCTGGAGCAATAACTAATCCATGTTCACGATAGTAGTCATACCAAGAGGAGATAGCAGCTTCTGAAACGACAGTCTTTAAGCCAGCTACACCGGTTGTAGCAATTGCTATTTGTAATGTGCCAAGATAAGAGCGCCCAGTCATACCGATATTGCCATTGCACCAAGAGGCCTTGGTTTCATGCTGGCGAGTTCTGTCAGTATAGGCAATGCGGTCGCCATGTAGCCATTCGATAATTTCTTTAGCAGATTCGGTTTCTTCTGGTGCACCTGTAATTCTCAAACCATCACTACCGCGGGTGCCAATTGCACCAGCATAAACGTTAGCGAACCCTCTAGCAAGTAAATATTCATTTAGAGAATATGCTGCCTTATGCACCGCTTCTTCGCTTGCAGCAATATCTTCGCTAGATGGCTTGGCTGCCTTAACCTTAGGCATTGCTTCATACTTAGGATAAGTACTATTAGTTGCATCTTCTAAGTTTACATCAACATTGTGGTTACGTTGGGCATTATCAATGATCCCGCCAAAGTATGGATCAGCGGTATATAGAGCAGGAATAGGGAAGTTATTTGATTGATATGGTCTAAATACTGTTACTTGAAGCAAGTCAGCTTGACCGTCTTCATCAGTGTCTAAGTCGCTTTCAACGTAGACTACTTCGCGAATTACCTTGCTCATATCAAAAACTGGGAGCGATTTACCATTAAAGAACATGTGCTTGTTATTACCATAAAATTGGGTAAAGTAGCCACGCCCGGCTAAATTATCAATTAAAGTTTGACCGTTCTTAGCACGAGTATTAAGCAAGCGATAAAAGGCAGTTATTAAATCACTTTTATCAACTATGTCGTGATCGGCATAAGGTAATCCATTACGATTCATACGGTCAGTAGGGGCTTTTAAATCATAATCGTATCCCACATGATAACCTAATAATTGTAAGGCTACGTTGTAGAAAGCATCCCTACGTATTTTTTCAGGATTTTGAGCTATAAAGCTAGCCAAGGTTTGTTTATCGCTTACTGCGAATTCTGCTAGTTTAGCTTTTTTTGCTTCATAATTCTTAGCCTCGGCAAGGGAGTTTTCTACTAAAGTTGCCAATAATTCAGAAAAGGTAACTTCTTGCCAATCCGTAGGTAAGAAGTTAATTTCTTCTAATTCCTTAACTTGTTTATCGAAATCTGTTTTAATATAACCATATTGATTGTATTTCATTTTGAATCAATTCTCCTTTATCTAGGTCTACCTAGTTAGATTTTACTAGTTTTTTGATTAAAAAAGAAGAAAGGAAAATTCTAAAACTAGTAAGTAAAAGTTTAAAAGCTTATAATTAGTAGTTAAGATAAGAAAATTGGAGGAAACACAATGGCAGAAGTAAAACGTTTTTACGAAACTTTTCATCCTGAACACTATGATGTCTATTTAGACATTAGTCGTGCTGAGAAAAAATTCTCTGGTAAGGTTACCGTAGTTGGTGATGCACAAGAAGAATTGGTTAAATTAAACCAAAAATTCTTGAAAATTACTAACGTTAAAGTTGACGGGTCAGAAGTTAAATATGACTTCAATGACAAAGATGAAGTTATCAACATCGAAGCTGGTAAGGCCGGTAGTATCAAGTTGACCGTTGAATTTAACGGTCAGCTTACAGATTCAATGATGGGAATTTATCCATCATACTACAAGATCAATGGTGAAACTAAGCAATTAGTAGGTACTCAATTTGAAACTACATTTGCTCGGCAAGCATTTCCATGTGTGGATGAGCCTGAAGCCAAGGCAACATTTAGTTTAGCGATCAAGTATGATGAACAACCAGGTGAAACAATTATTTCTAACCAACCAGAAGAAAAGGTTGAAGATGGCGTTCACTACTTCAAAGAAACAGTTAGAATGTCTAGTTATTTAGTAGCTTTTGTCCTTGGTGATATGCAAAAGAAGCTTACTAAGACTAAGTCTGGTGTTGAAATTGGCATCTTTGCTACTAAGGCTCACAAGGCTAAGGAGTTAGACTTTGCTTTAGATATTGCTAAACGTGCAATTGAATTCTATGAAGACTACTACGAAACCCCATACCCACTAGAGCATTCATACCAAGTTGCATTACCAGACTTCTCTGCAGGTGCAATGGAGAACTGGGGATGTGTAACTTATCGTGAAGCATATTTACTTCTTGATCCAGATAATACTTCACTTGATATGAAGCAAGTAGTTGCGACTGTAATTACACATGAATTAGCTCACCAATGGTTCGGTGACTTAGTAACTATGAAGTGGTGGGATAACTTATGGCTTAATGAGAGTTTTGCCAATATGATGGAATATGTTGCAGTTGATGCATTAGAGCCTGATTGGAAGATTTGGGAAGCATTTCAGACCTCTGAAGTTCCTGCTGCCTTGCGTAGGGATGCTACTGATGGGGTACAATCTGTTCACGTAATGGTTAATGATCCAGCTGAGATTGATGCCTTATTTGATTCGGCTATTGTTTATGCTAAGGGTTCTAGAATGTTAGTTATGGTTAGAGCATTATTGGGTGATACTGCCTTGCGTGAGGGCTTGAAGAATTACTTTGCTGCTCATAAGTATAGCAACGCTACTGGTGATGACTTATGGAAGGCTTTAGGGGATGCAAGCGGCCTTGATATTGGTTCGATCATGCATTCATGGTTGGAACAACCTGGTTACCCTGTAGTTAATGCAAGTGTCAAGGATGGCAAGTTAACCTTATCTCAAAAGCAGTTCTTTATCGGTGAAGGTAAGGAAGTTGGCAGAAAGTGGCAAATCCCATTGAATGCTAACTATTCGATAGCTCCTCAAATTATGAAAGATAGAGAAGTTGTTCTAGGAGATTACGCTCAATTGCGCCAAGAAAATAGTTCAGCATTTAGACTAAATGTTGGTAATAATTCTGACTTTATTGTCAAATATGATAAAAAACTATTAGATGACATCTTGGCTGATGTTGATTCTTTAGCCCCAGTTGATAAATTACAATTACTACAAGACTTTAGGTTGTTAGCACAAGCAGGACAAATGTCATATGCAGATATTGTGCCACTACTTCCTAAGTTCGCAGATTCAACTTCGCCAATTGTTAATAATGCGCTTTACATGATTGCTAGTGCTTTACGTAACTTTGTTGAACCAGAATCTGATGAAGAAATGCAATTACGTAAGCTTTATGACATGCTTTCAAAAAAGCAAGTTGCACGTTTAGGCTTCTTAGCTAAGAAGGATGAGTCAAATGATGATAATTTAACTCGTCCATATGTATTAAGTGCCTCTCTTTATGCTCAGAATTCTAATACGATTGATAAGTTACACAGTCTTTACGAAGATAATAAAGACAATTTAGAAAGTTTATCAGCAGATATTCGTGGAGTTGTCTTAGAAAACGAAGTGAGAAACTTTGGCAATATGGGCTTACATGATAAGTTAATGCATGATTATGTAACTACTAGCGATCCAAGCTATAAGCAAGATCTTCGTGCTGCCATAACTTATACTAAGCAACCAGACTTAATTGATGCGATTGTTGATAAGTTTGAGGACTCACAAGTTATTAAGCCACAAGATTTACGTTCTTGGTATCGTGGCGTTCTAGCTAATAATTATGGTCAAGAGCAGGCTTGGAATTGGATTAGAGCTGAATGGTCATGGCTTCAAGATACTGTAGGTGGTGACATGGAGTTTGCAACATTTGTTACTGTAACTGCAAATATCTTCCATACTAAAGAGAGATTAGAACAGTTTAAAGAATTCTTTGAGCCTAAGATTAATACTCCAGGCTTAACTAGAGAGATTAAGATGGATATTAGAGTAATTGAAGCTAAAGCTAACTTAGTTGAAAAAGAGCAAGCCAGTGTTATTGCTGCCATCAACAAGGTTGTTAACTAATTAAAAATTTGCATTGCAAAAAATAAAAAAGATCGAGAATTTCATTTTAGAAATCTCGATCTTTTTTATAAGCTAATAAATATTAATCTTTAGTATTTACTAAGCCTGGCTTTCTATGACCAACTGCCCAGACAATAAGTAAGGCAATAATACCTTCAATAGCAATATATAGACCGCGAAGAGCAATCTTAGTGCCACCTAAGTATACACCGAAGGTGATGGCAGCAAGAATTAATACAATCATGATAATCCATTGACGCTTATCAAAGGCAATACCATATTGTTCTTCACGCTTTCTAATTCCAGGCAAAATTGCACCTAATCCAATCAAGACAATGACAGCAACGATATTGATGATCAACTCATACCACCAAGTTGCTGAACCTTGAGCAACGTCTTGTGGGGTAATACCCATGATAGTAGCTACTGCAGTAACTACTAATAAGAATAAGCCCACGCCCCAGGCAAGTTTGTTATTTTTAATGAAAACATATTGCGAAGGGAATTTGTCTGGATTCTTTCTGATTCGCATAAATGAATAGAAAATCCAACAAGTAACTCCTGGAGAAACGATTCCGTTCAAGTTAAGTAACCAGTTAAAGATGTCATTCATATCAGGTAAAAAAATACCCAAAATCATAATAAATGAAGACAGAGCAACTGTTAAGATATAGCCATTAACTGGTAATCCATTCTTGTCTTTTTTGCGTAAGAACTTAGGCATGTAGCGATCTCCGGTATCAGAGATTAACATTCTAGTCATTGCGTCTAATAGAACCGCTAATAAAGCACAGTTAAAGAAAACTGATGTCCAAGCCCAGAAGTATAATAGTCCCTTACCGATGCCATATTGTTGTCCAATCATGTCAAAGACATAGTAGGCACCGTTCATCTTCAAGTCGTTAGGAATATGGTAGGCATTGAAATAAATTCCAAGTGAAAATGATCCTAAAATGGTTAAAAATCCAGTAGTAACTGCTAAAGCAACCATTGCCTTGGGGAAGTCAAATTGTGGCTTCTTCATCTTAGTAACATAAGGTGCAACTAATTCTGAACCGTTCATGGCATAAATTAACATTGCAATAGTTGAGAAATAGTGCCAGTCAAATTTAGGCATGAAAGTCTGCATATTAATTGGTTGAGTTGCCATCTGACCGCCAGACTTGATCAAGCCAATAAAGCCTAAACCAACTAACATAATGATCATAATTACCATCATACCGCCACCAATGGTAGATAGAACTTCCATTGAATGTGAGAAGTGGTGTTCTACAACGATAAAGATAATAAAGATTACGAAAGTCATTAATGCAAATTGTGCATTCGAAATCTTGTCTTGAAATTTTTCTGATCCAGTTAGCGCCCATCCTAAGTCAACGATAATCTCGTTACCAGAGTCAACGGCATAAGGGATGGAAGCAGCCCAGTAAGTCCAAGCAGTGAAGTAGCCTAAGAATTCACCATCAGTTCCTCGAACCCAACTAGAAAGGCCACCACCTTCTTTATTAAAGACACTACCAAGCTGTCCGACCATTAATGAATACGGAATAACATAAAAAATTAACATTACAATCCAAGAAAAGATTACTGTCATTCCTTGATTTTGGAAGTTGTACATGATGTCATCAATACCGATAACTGTACATAGAGCCATTAAGAACAAGGTCTGCCAAGTAATATATTTCTTATTAGGATTTAGATCTTCTATTTTGTCCACGATATAACATCCTTTACTAGTATTATTAATTTGCTTTACTAGTAAAAATTGTCGGAGATTTGTTTTTTAATTTTACATTCAATTAAATTTTTCCTCTCAAATAGGTTAACGTTTTTATTGTACAAATTAATAAGAATATTTGCTAGATAAGAAAGCGATTACGATTTAAAAATATAAAAAATAGTTATTTTTTGCATGTTAAAAGAGAGCCTAATAGAGAGGCTCTCTTTATAAAAATTATAAGTTATTGTAATTGGGCAATTCACTAACAAATTTTTCGTAATTATTTTGTTCACCAGTTGACTCGACTTTTATTTTAGAGAAGTCTAAATTGTGCAAGTCACTTTCATCTATTTCAATTTTGTCGGTAAAGGTCGCATTGCCAATTAAATCCATCCAATATTGTTGATGATCGTAATGAACCGTAACTTTAACCATGCCACCAGGATTATAAACTTCAATAGGCGTGCCTAATTCACCCATTTCAGGATGGGTAAGGCATAGGGCAAGGGAAGTAGCTGACATTCCAGTTCCACATGCGTTAGTGAAGCCAACTCCACGTTCAAACGTTCTGACAAAGAGTCTGTTTTTGTCAATAATCTGAGCCAAATTAACATTGACTCCATCATAATAATAGGGATTATCAGAGTTGAGCGCTTTTCCAATTGCACCTAAAATATCGCTCGTAACTACTTCATGGTTAACAAAGCTAATTAAGTGCGGATTAGGTACTGCAATTGATGTGAATTTTAAGCCAGGATATAGTTCAGGTATAAACTGGTCAATAATTCTTTGATGACCTAAATTGGCAAAAGGAATATCTTTTTGATCAAATTTAACTGGCGAAATCTCTACGGCAAAGGAAGGTACACCTTTAGCAAGGTCAGCTTGCTTGCTGACATGAAGGTTAGCATTAAGAGTTTCAACTTCAAATTCATCTTGATTGTATTTTTCAGAGAGGTAACGTGCTACCGTGCGTAAGCCATTACCACACATTGAAGCTTCACTACCATCGGCATTAATGACTCTCATTTGCCCTAGCGCATTAGGCTGCTTAGAATTATTGACTACTAAGACCCCATCACTTCCATTGAGAATACCAGTAGTAGGGGAGGTAATCTTTTTAGCTAAGACTACTAATTCTTCATCAGTTAGTTGATTTTGTAACTTGGTCTGATCAAGAATGAAGAATTGATTTTGAGATCCGTGAACTTTTAATAATTGCATAGGCTACTCCTTAAAAAATTGTTGATAAATCTGTTTAACAGCTTGGTCAGCATCTTCTTTTTTGGTGCCGATCATAATAGAAATTTGGGATGCTCCTTGGTTTATCATACGAGGATAGATATTACTTTTAGCCAGGCAGTTAATCATTTCGCTATTGACATTATGATGTAACTTCATCCCTTCACCGACAACCATGATAATTGCATAATCTTCGATCCATTCAAGCTGGTCAGGGTTAACGGTTGATTGAATCTCGTCACAAATAATATCAATTAATTGGTCATTTAGATAATCTCTATTAAAAATAATAGTGATATCGTCAATCCCTGAAGGCATGTGTTCATAAGAAACATTGTGCTTAGAAAGAATCTGCAGGATCTTTAGGGTAAATCCGGCTTCTTTATTAAGTAAATACTTGTGTAAGTATAGTGCTGAAAAGTTTTTCTGACTAGTAACTCCAGTAATCATATGATTAGGGACGAAGTCTTTTTCAGGAAGGATCATTGTACCTGGGTTTTGTGGATCGTTGGTATTTTTAACGTTAATTTTGATTCCGCCTTGGATTGCTGGAATTAAGGCTTCATCATGAAAGACAGAGAAGCCTGCATAAGAAAGTTCTCGCATTTCTCGGTAAGTCATAGTCTTGATTGATTGGGGATGTGAAATAATATTAGGATTTGCTGCAAAAATACCATTCACATCAGTAAAGTTTTCGTATAAGTCAGCGTGTAAGCCTCTTGCCAAAATTGCCCCAGTAATATCAGAGCCGCCTCTAGAGAATGTAGCGATATTTCCTGATGGTGTAATACCAAAGAATCCTGGGAAAATGATTTTTTCATCGGGACTAATCTTTATTTTATCGAGGGTAATATAAGTTTCAGGACTAACAGCTGCATCGTTGGGTTGACCGGTGACTGTCAGGTTAACATCCGCAGGGTCGAGATAGCGCGCTTTAATATCTTGATGCCTTAGAATCATGGCAATTAGTCGGGCGTTTAATCGTTCACCATGAGCCTTAAAGTTAGCTAGTAAGTAATCATTAGTAGGATATTCTTGAGTAGCTAAATTAAATAAGATTTTTCTAATGTCATTTAATTCATTATCTTTTAATTTGAAGTAATGACCTATCTCTTCATAACGAGAAAAGATTGCGTTTTGTATTTGTTCAGTATTTTTATGTTCAAGTGTGGTCTTTGCATATTTGATTAAAAGATCAGTTACCTTGATGTCACCATCATATCGTTTGCCGGGTGCAGATACAACCACAACTTGACGTGATTGATCTGCTAAAATTATATCCAGTGCATGTTGGACATTTTCACCGGTAGCTAAGGAACTACCACCAAACTTTACAATCTTCACTATAGATCCTTCTTTCTGAGGAGAATTATTTTAATTGAATTCTAACATAGATTTTTAAAACTGCAATAAAAATTAAAAAAGATAAAAATACTGTTGACTAATTTTTAATATGAATATAAAATGAATTCAAATCGAAGAGGTGCAGCCGACAAGATTAACAATTAATGGTCTGGCAAGGCAATGATTAATTGTGAAAGGGGAAGTTGCCGAAGTGTAAGTAACGCCAACTACTTATGCTGGGTCGCAGTTTAAGAAATTGCGGACTGTCGCGAGACAATCGCGGAGCGCTATCGATCATAAGATTAAGATGAATTAATCCATTGTTTGTGATGCGCTACAAGCAATGGATTTTTTTCTTAGCGCTTCTCCTCAAAAGAAGTCAAAGGAGCATACAATGAATTCACAGATTATACCTAACCTAGTTAATGATAAAGGACATTTGATGATTGCTAATCTTGATACTCTTGAATTAGCTAAAGAGTTTGGTACGCCTTTAGTTGTTTATGATGTTGAACGAATTAGAAATCAAATTAGATCTTTTAAGAAAGTCTTTGAAGAGGAAAAGGTAAACTACGCTGTAAGTTATGCAAGTAAAGCATTTTCTACGATTGCAATGTATCAAGTCTGCAATCAAGAAGGCGCATATACGGATGTAGTATCTGCTGGTGAGTTATATACTGCGCTTCAAGCAGGGTTTCCAATGGAACGAGTAAGCTTTCATGGAAATAATAAGTCAAGACAAGAACTTGAAATGGCAGTAGATCACCATGTAGGTAAGATAATGGTTGATAACTTTTATGAAATTGAGTTATTAAGTCAAATACTAGAGCAAAAAGATTCTCATATTGATGTAATGCTTAGAATTACACCAGGAATTTCAGCTCATACTCATGAATATGATCAGACTGGTCAAGTCGATAGTAAGTTTGGCTTTGACTTAGAATCAGGACAAGCAGATCAAGCTTTGAAAGAAGTTCTAGCTAATCCAAGAATGAATATGCTAGGGTTACATGCACATATTGGCTCACAAATCTTTGAATTAAATGGCTTCCAAATGGCGGCTAAGAAGTTGATGGAAGTTGCTGCTCACTGGCGGGATAAATTTAACTACGAAAGTAGAGTTATCAATGTTGGTGGTGGTTTTGGCATTAGGTATGTAGCAAGTGACCAACCGTTGAAGGCCGAGGACTTTGTTAGAACAATCATTCAAACTATCAAGCAAGAAAGTCAAAAATATAATTTATCACTCCCCAAAATTGAGATCGAACCGGGACGATCTATTGCTGGCCCTGCAGGTTACAACTTATATACTATTGGCAGTCGTAAAGAAGTAAAGGGACTTAAGCCGTATATTACAGTCGATGGCGGAATGGGGGATAATATTCGTCCAGCCTTGTACCAAGCGGAATACGAAGCAGTGCTAGCTAAAGATCCACAAGCTCAAAGTATAGAAACTGTTAGAATTGCAGGCAAGTATTGTGAATCAGGGGATATCTTGATCTCTGATCAAGCACTGCCTAAGAGTGAACCAGGAGATATCTTAGTGATGCTTGATACTGGGGCTTATGGCTATTCAATGGCTTCTAATTATAACAGAAATCCTCGCCCAGCCGTTGTTTTTTGTGAAAATGGTCAAGCTAAATTAGTAGTAGAGCGTGAAAGTTTAACAGATTTAGTTCACCTAGATCGTTCATACTTATAAGGAAGGAAAAAGAAAAATGGCACAATTAGATGCAAAAGAAATTATTAGCTATATTGGTAATGCTCCTAAAAAGACACCAGTGAAAGTCTTTATTAAGGGAAATTTAAATAAGATAGACTTTCCCAAAAAAATTCAAAACTTTACTGAAAATAATTCTGGTGTAATTTTTGGGGATTGGAGCATTGTAAAGTTATTTTTAGATGAAAATCGTGATTTAATAAGTGACTATCATGTTGAGAATAATGCCCGCAATTCTGCAGTTCCGATGCTTGATTTAAAGAAGATAGATGCTCGGATTGAACCAGGAGCTTTAATTAGGGATCAAGTGATAATCGGCAAGAATGCAGTGATTATGATGGGTGCAATCATCAATATTGGTGCTGAAATTGGTGAAGGTACAATGATTGACATGGGAGCTGTCTTAGGCGGACGTGCTATTGTTGGTAAAAACTGTCATATTGGTGCTGGAACTGTACTTGCTGGTGTAATTGAACCTGCTAGTGCAGAACCTGTAAGAGTCGACGATAATGTTTTAATTGGTGCTAATGCAGTGGTAATTGAAGGTGTTCATATTGGGCAAGGAGCAGTAGTAGCTGCTGGAGCTATTGTGACACATGATGTTGAACCTAATACTGTAGTAGCCGGTGTACCAGCTAAGTTTGTCAAAAATGTTGACGAAAAGACCTCAAGCAAGACTGGCTTAGAAGATGATTTAAGAAAGATATAATTATGACAGTTTTAAGTGAATCAGAATTAATTCAAATTCGACGTCATTTACATCAAATACCCGAACTAGCTCTACATGAATTTCAGACGCATGATTATTTAATAGAAGAAATAAAAAAGTTTCGACAAGATTATTTAGAAATACAAGTACCTCAAGCTTTACCAACTGCAATTATGGTATTAGTTCATGGGAGCAATCCTCAAAGAACAATTGGTTATCGGGCAGACATTGATGCCCTGCCTGTTGAAGAAAAAACAGGTTTACAATATAGTTCTCAAAATTTGGGGATAATGCATGCTTGTGGTCATGACATTCATATGACGGTTGCTTTAGGCTTGTTAAGTTATTTTAGTGAATATCAACCAATAGATAATTTGATGTTCTTCTTTCAACCAGCAGAAGAAAGTGAGAGCGGTGGCAAAAAAGCTTATGAATTGGGCATCTTTTCAGAAAAGTGGCGTCCAGATGAGTTCTATGGACTTCATGATAATCCAGCTTTACCGGCTGGGAGTATTGGTTGCAGAATGGGAACATTATTTGCTGGAACTACAGAAGTAAATATCGACTTAATAGGCAAGAGTGGACATGCTGCTTTTCCTCAAAATGCTAATGACACTGTAGTAGCAATGTCAAGCTTAATTATGCAGATACAGACAATTATTTCTCGTAGTATTGACCCAATTAAGAGTGGTGTTATCACACTTGGTAAGGTTGAAGCAGGTACGATTAGAAATGTAATTGCTGGTCATACCCGGATCGAAGGAACAATTCGTGGTTTAAGTCAAAAAATGATTTTAGAAATTGATCAACGTTTAAGAGATATTTGTGCCGGGATTGCTCGTAGCTATAATATGGAAGTTAATTTAGACTTAAATCAAGGTGGTTATTGGCCAGTTGAAAATAATCCTAAACTGACCGAAATATTTATTTCTTATATGAAGAAAAATCCAAATGTTGAGTTTATTGAAACTGAACCAGCAATGACAGGTGAAGATTTTGGTTATTTATTGGCTAAATTTCCAGGGACAATGTTTTGGTTAGGGGTTAATGATGATTCACAGCTCCATTCGGCAACTTTTACACCAGATGAGAGTAGTATTTTTAGGGGAATTGAAGCAATTAAGGACTTTTTAAATTATAGAATGAAGGCGTAATGATGATAACTTTGAAGCAGGCAGACCTCTTAACTGCAATTGTCACTCCATTTAATGAAAAAAATAAAATAGACTTTGCAAGTTTAACAAAGCTGACTAATCACTTAATTGAAATGGGGTCGAATGGATTCGTAATTGGTGGGACAACTGGTGAAACTCCTACACTTACTCATGATGAAAAGATTGAACTTTATCGCAAATTTGGTCAAATCGTTGCTGGACGTGTACCAGTAATTGCAGGCACTGGATCCAATAATACAGCTGAAACTATTGCTTTTACTAACGAAGTAGCTAAGATACCGGGAATTGATTGTGCCTTAGTTGTAGTGCCACCTTACAATAAGCCTAATCAAAGAAGTATGATTGCCCATTTTACAGAGATTAGTCAAAAAGCTTCCTTACCAATTATTATTTATAATATCCCTGGTCGAACGGGAGTTAAGATGACCCAAGAAACTATTGTTGAATTGGCCAAATTGCCAAATATTGTCGGCATTAAGCAGTGTGCTTCATTAGAGGAACTAGAGTATGTAGTAGACCATACTGATGACTTTCAAGTCTTTACCGGTGAAGATGCCCAGGCTCTATCTGCAAGAGTATTGGGAGCAAGTGGAGTAATTTCAGTTGCTTCTCATAGTTATGCTAAACAAATGCGGGCGATGTATGATTCACTTTATGCTGGTAATTGGCAAAAGGCTGGTGCAATTCAGCGTTGGCTAACTCCGAGAATGGATGCCTTGTTCATGTATCCTTCACCATCGCCTATTAAGGCATTACTTACTGCTCAGGGATTTTCAATGGGCGGATGCCGTTTGCCTTTAGTTGCGCTAAATAAAGAAGAAAAAATTAATCTTGCCCAAAATTTGGGCCTAGCTAAAGATGCCTTATTTGGTGAGTTGCCTTTAGATTTAGGAGGGGATATTAATGACTAAAAAAGTTTTGATTGCTGGCTTTACTGGTGCAATGGGTCAAAAAGTAATTAAATTAGTCAACAGTTTAGATGATTTTGAAATAGTTGGTGGTCTATCTCCAGAAATAAAATATGAACCTAAAGAATATGGTCTAAGTAATGAAGTTAAACTCTTTAATCAAAGAGATGCAATACCGGATCAGTTCGCGGATATTTGGATTGATTTTACTACTCCAAGTGCAGTTTATGAGAATGTTAAGTATGCCTTGACTCATCACATTGCACCAATTGTTGGGACGACAGGATTAACCGATAGGCAAGAAGATGAATTAAGCCTTATTTCTAAAAAAGAAAAAATTGGTGGTTTAATTGCACCTAACTTTGGTATGTCGGCAGTATTGTTGATGAAGTTCGCTAAAGAAGCGGCTAAATATTTTCCTGATGTTGAAATTATCGAAATGCATCATGCCGATAAAAAAGATGCCCCTTCAGGTACAGCATTAGCAACAGCTAAAATGATTGCCCAAAATCGTCCACCTCATCAAAGCGCACCCGATGAAGTAGAAACTTTGAGTAATGTTCGCGGAGGTGACTATCAAGGTATTAAGATACATTCTATTCGCTTGCCAGGATACGTTGCCCATGAGCAAGTTATGTTCGGTGGGACAGGAGAAGCATTAACTCTTAGACAAGATTCATTTGATCGGCAAAGTTTTATGAATGGTGTCAAAGTTGCCCTAGAAAAAATTGATACGTTACATGAATTAGTTATAGGATTAGAAAATATCCTTTAGATAGGAGAAGTTATGCCAGAATTAGCACATGGTCTTGAAGATTCATTAAGTAAGAAAGTTAGCAGTATTGATGCTTCAGGAATTAGAAGTTTTGATGATGAAATATCTAGTATAGATGGGATTATTAAGTTAACTCTTGGTGAACCCGATATGAATACTCCAGAGCACGTTAAACAAGCTGCAATAAGAAGTATTCACGAAAATGACTCACATTACAGTCCTAATCCGGGTAAGCTTGAATTGCGTCAAGCTGTATCTAAATATCTAAAAAATAAAATTGGTATTGAATATGACCCAGAATCTGAAATAGCAATTACAGTTGGCGCTACAGAGGCAATTATTGATGCATTAAGTGGAATCTCTAATCCGGGAGATAAAATTATTATTCCAACTCCAGTATTTTCACTTTATTGGCCAGTAGCTGCCTTAGCTGATGCAGAGTCTATCTTAGTTGATACTTCACAGGATAATTTTATTTTGACAGCTAAACATTTGGAAGAAGTAATCCAAAAAGAAGGTCCAAGTGTTAAAGCTTTAGTCTTAAATTATCCTACTAATCCAACTGGAGTGGAGTATTCTAAAGAAGAAATTGTAGCTTTAGCTAAGGTGATTGAAAAGTATAACTTATTCGTTATTACTGATGAGATTTATAGTGACTTGATCTATGGTGTTAAGCATTATTCAATTGCTAGTCTTATCCCAGAGAGAACAATTTATATCTCAGGCTTGTCTAAATCTCATGCAATGACCGGCTACCGTCTAGGTTATATAGTCGGACCTAAACAAGCTATGCAGCAAATTGGAAAAGTCCATGCCTTTACTGTAACTTGTGTTAATGATGCTTCACAAGTAGCTGCAATCGAAGCTTTAACTAACGGCTTAGATGATACTGAAGAATTTAGAAAGATTTATGCCAGAAGGCGTGAATTTGTTTATCAAGCTCTTCAAGATATGGGCTTAGAAACCATTAAGCCGCAAGGTGCTTTCTATATCTTTATCAAAGTTCCAGATAGATATGGTAAGGATGACCTACAATTTGCTTTAGATCTAGCTAAAAAGGCTCGCGTCGGGATTATTCCGGGTTATGTATTTGGTCCTGGTGGAGAAGGATATGTACGTTTATCATATGCCGCTTCTGATGAAAAATTACATGAAGCGATGAAGAGAATGAAAGAATTTTTGGATGAGGAAGTTAACTAAAATGACTAGAGAATATAATGTTGCAATCTTAGGTGCTACTGGTGCAGTTGGACGCAGAATGATTGAACAATTGGAGCAATCTAGTATTCCTGTTAAAAGTGTAAAATTACTTGCTTCTGCTCGTTCAGCTGGTAAAAAGTTAAAATTTAAGGATCAAGAGCTAATAGTAGAAGAAACTACCCCAGAATCATTTGAAGGGATAGACCTAGTATTATCTTCAGCTGGTGGTAGTGTATCTAAGAAGTTTTTACCAGAAGCAGTTAAACGTGGTGCAGTCTGTGTTGATAATACTAGTGCTTTTAGGATGGATGAAGATGTACCATTGGTTGTTCCGGAAGTTAATAGCGAGCAATTAAAGCATCACCATGGCATTATTGCTAATCCAAATTGTTCAACTATTCAAATGATGATGGCGCTTGAACCAGTAAGAAAGAAGTTTGGTTTAAAGCAGATTATTGTTTCAACCTATCAAGCAGCTTCTGGTGCAGGACAAGCAGCAATTGAAGAATTAAAAAAAGAAGCGCAAGCTTACTTAGATGGTAAAGATATGCAAGCAGATGCTAAAATCTTGCCTACTAAAGGAGATAAAAAACATTATCCTTTAGCATTTAATTTACTTCCTCAAATTGATGTCTTAGAAGATAATGGCTATTCTCATGAGGAATGGAAGATGATCCATGAAACTAAGAAAATTATGTTAAATGATATGAATTCACAAGACATTAAAGTAACGACCACTTGTGTAAGAGTACCAGTTCCAATTTCTCATGGTGAAAGTATCTATTTCACAGTTGAAGATGAGAATGCGACAACTGATGAAATTAGAAAGGCAATTGCTAACTTCTCCGGTAACGTAGTAGAAGATGATATTAAAAATCAAATCTATCCGCAACCAATTAATGCCGAAGGAAAGCGCGAAACTTTTATCGGTAGGATTCGTCCTGATTATGAAAATAAAGGTGCTTTTAATATGTGGGTAGTTTCTGATAACTTACTTAAGGGAGCTGCTTGGAATACAGTTGAAATTGCTGAATACTTAGTAAAGATGGATTTAATTTAGTAGGTAAGAATCTTTTAGTTTTAACAAACTAGAAGATTTTTTAAATTAATGCTTGAGATTAACAGAAAAAAACTATATACTATTAGATGTTGTGAGAAATAACATAATTCTTTTAAGAAAAAAGTTATTGACAACTCCCTAGCAAATATGTATACTAGTATTTGTTCTGTTGATGGTTTGGTAGCTCAGCTGGATAGAGCAACGGTCTTCTAAACCGTGGGTCGTGAGTTCGAATCTCACCCGAATCACTTATGTTACGACATCCGTTAATTGGGTGTCGTTTTTTGTTGACTAAAATTACGAATTGTTTATTTCTTACTTTTCATAAGTTGTGGTATATTCTTTTATACTGATAAGTATAGAAGTGAGGTTTTTATGTCAAAAAAGCAATATCCAGAATTAGTAGAACTATTTTATAAATTTAATCAATCATCCAAAATTAATTTAGATAAAGAACTTATTTTTAATTCTTTAAAGAAAAAAGGCTTTTTAGATGATAACGGTAATCCAATATTGAATGCCGACACGTTAAATTTAATTAAGACAATTAAATCTTATGAAGTTAAAGGACAAGAATATAAATAAATTTGAGTTACAATAATTTAACGAAGGTGAAATATTATGACTGAAAAGATAGATAGCGCAACTGGTGCTTCACAAAAGGAATTAGCAGAATTAAGACAAGAAAATACAGAAAACACTCCCAGCCCATGGCCAGGACCTAAGGGAATGATTCCTGTAACTAGTGGTCAGGCTGACGATGCAAATGTTCATAATCGAGCATACTTGGATAATATATTAGTTGAAATGCGTGTGATTGACAGTATTGAGCCTGATATGACGACGGAAATATTTGGTAGAAAATATTCTTCACCATTGACGCTAGCTGCTGTTTCTCACTTAAATAAGGTTTTAGATGATAAATCACGCAAGCCTATGCAAGAGAAGGCTGCAGCTGCTAAGAACCTGAATGTTCTTAACTGGATTGGTATGGAAACTAATGAAGAATACAAAGAAATTGTTGCCGCAGGTGGTGATACAGTTCGAATTATTAAGCCGTTTGCAGATCATAATAAAATTCTAGAAGAGATTAAGGTGGCCGAGCAGAAGAATGCCGTTGCTGTCGGAATAGATATTGACCATGTACCTGGTGTAAATGGGAGGTATGATATTGTTGACGGTATCCAACTTGGAGCAATTACTCAAGATGATTTGAGAACATATGCTGCAAGTACAGACTTACCATTTATTGCTAAGGGAGTTTTATCAGTTAGGGATGCTTTAAAGGCTCGCAATGCAGGTTGTCAAGCAATTGTTGTTTCGCATCATCATGGGCGCATTCCGTTTGGCGTGCCACCTTTGATGGTTTTACCGCAAATTATTAAAGCTCTAGTTGGCAGCAATATGACAATTTTTGTTGATGGATCATTAATGAGTGGTTTTGATGCTTATAAAGCTTTAGCTATGGGAGCTGATGCCGTTTTGATCGGCCGTGGAATTTTACCCGAATTACTTGATGATGGCGCAGCTGGTGTTGAAGATAAGATTAGGGTTATGAATGCTCAACTTTCTGAAATGATGATGTACACTGGCGTAAAAAATATGAATAGCTTTGATTCAAGCGTATTACATATCAATAATTAAGGTATATTTGAGGAACAGGTGTTTTTAATTAGACATCTGTTTTTTCTTTATAAAAGTAAGTAGTATAATTTTTTCTTGTAAGAAATAATAATAGAAAGAAGGTATCGAATGTACGATTATCGTAATAATTTAAAAATAATACTTAGTAAAACAAGTGGTGATGATAAAAGCCTTCAAAATAGCTTAACTGCTATTAAGGCGATTATTGGTATGTCCAATGATGATACAAATGTTCCAACTTCTAAATCTTCCAATAATCAAAAAAACGACGAGCTAGTTCGTACTATGTTGCAAGGAGTTGCTCGTCTATTAGAACATCCTGGTGATGAAGATGCTAAGCAAGCTAGCAGCAGTGCCTTGCATAAATTGACTTTTGTACCAGGAGTAAGTAAAAAATATGGCAAAGCTTTAGGCAGGCTTGACCGTGCAATACAAGCTTCAACTGAAACAAAAGCTGCTGCTGAAAATAGAATTTTTGAAGAGGCAATGAAAAAGCCGATTAGACAAATCAAACGAGATTATCGTACTGGCAAGCGCTATACAGTTATTCGTACACTTACTGGGGCTGAATTAACAACAGATAATGGAGATGTAGCCTTTGAAGTTAAAGAATCTCAAATCCATTCATTGAACTTAAAGACAGGGGATATTGTAGAGGCAATTGAAGATAAAACGTCATCGCCCTATGAAGCAGAGGTATTAAGGATTGTTGGCTTTAGGAATTTGCGTAAACGTGATTACGATCCAATTGATGACTTTAAGTACGGGGTTGTTCAAGGTAGTCAAGGGAATCTAAGTGTTTCAAGAAATATTAAAGGTGAAAGACTAAAGATTAGAGGAAAAACAGTTATTGTACCAGTTGATTCAAGCTATTATCAGGATGGCAATGTTCACTTAGAGGATGGTTCAATTGTTGACTTAGCTTGGTATAGTGAAGATGTACGTCTTAAGCGCGATCCAGCAAGTGCTGTTCATGTTCGCTGGATATATGAAACACAACAGCCCAAGCGAATTAGTAAAGGAAATAAGAAAAAAGACACTAAAGAAAAAAATCCAAACCAGCAATTAGATAAGCTTGATCTTAACTTACACTATCAGCGAGTCGGTATTGCCATTGGAAATAACCAAAATGAAGCTATTTTAGAAGGAATTGTTAATCGCTATAATGGAATTCCAATTGCAATTAATGCATTTGAAGGTAAAAAGAAAGTTATCGAAAATCAATTAAAAGATCTTGACATTGTAATTTTAGTGACTGCTTTTGCTGCGCATGACAGCACTTGGAATATTCGAGAATTTGCTAGTAAATACGGTATCAAGTTTGCGGTAAGTTCAAGTAAAGGATATCAGGCTTTTGAACGGGCACTTTATCGGGCAGCTAATGGATTACCTGCTTATGAAGGTACACAAAGTATCGAATATAAAACTTTAAAATAACATAAATAATATGCATAAATGTTGATGATAAGTTCCTTATATAGATAAAATAATAATATAGTTATTTTAGAAAGGACGCTTACATGAATAAAAATCTTAAAAAACGTTCCTGGATGAAATGGATAATCTTTTTAATTGGTTTAGAGATTATTGCTATTTCAATTAACTTTTTCTACGGTCCAATTAATATTGCGGCTGGTGGCTCAACTGGTATTTCTATATTAGTTGATGCTGTTTGGGGAGTTAATCGTTCTTTAATTGTGCTGATTGTCAATATCTTTATGCTAATTTTGTCTTGGTTTTTCCTTGGTAAAAAAATAACTCAAAATATTGCTATAGGAAGCCTTCTTTTGCCACTTTTAATGCAGATTACTCCTAGCTTTAAGTTGACTAATAATTATCTATTAGCTGTGATTTTTGGTGGTGCATTAATGGGACTGGGGGTTACCCTGCTATATCGTATAAATGCATCAAGTGGTGGAACTACTGTTATACCGATGATATTGAAGAAATATTTTTATATTGATTCATCAATTGGTCTATTAGGAATTGATATGATTATTATCTTTCTTAATGTGTTTGTTGCTGGTTGGGAAGCATTCTTATTGGCTGCCTTATCACAAGTTGTTACTTCAATTACTATGAATTATACCGAAGCTGGATTTGATAGGAAGTATCAGATCCGTGTGATGAGCAATAATCACTTTAGAGAATTAAAGAAGATATTAATGGAAGATACACAAGGACTTACTTTATATAACGTCGAGGGTGGCTATAGTCAAGATGAAAAACAACAGATTTTAGTTGTAGTTGACAGACGTGATTATGGACCATTGATTTCCAAGATTCATGAAATCGATCCAGATGCATTTATTATTACAGATACTGTCGTAAGAGTTCATGGCGGACAGTGGGAAATATAATTTTTTAATAAAAATTATTGCGAAAAAATGTTCTAGGTAGTACACTATAAGAGTTGTATTTGTGGAAACCTCACATCTGCAACCGCACGTTTTGAGGTAACAAGTAAGTTAACGTTAACTTCACCTTAAACGGCGAGTCTAAGTATTATTTCGGAGGTGTACAAATGTACGCAATTATTAAGACCGGTGGTAAGCAATACAAGGTTGCTAAGGGTGACAGCGTTTTTGTAGAAAAAATTGAAGTTGAACCTGGTCAAGAAGTAACCTTTGATGAAGTTATCCTTGTAAATGACGGCAAGTCAACTAAGATTGGTACTCCTGTAGTTGAAGGTGCTAAAGTTGTTGCTAAAGTTGAAAAGCAAGGCAAGGAAAAGAAAGTTGTAACTTTCAAGTACAAGCCTAAGAAGCACTCACATACTAAGTATGGTCACCGTCAACCTTACACTAAGGTAACTATCGAAAGCATTGAAGCTTAATTGAGAGGTGAAAACAAATGATGATTAATAATCTTGAAGCACTTAAATTATTGGCTCACCACAAGGGTGGTGGTTCAACTGCTAATGGTCGTAACTCAGCTGGTCGTCGTTTAGGCGCTAAGCGTGCTGACGGTCAAGCAGTTCACGCAGGTTCAATTATCTACCGTCAACGTGGTACTAAGATCCACCCAGGTAAGAATGTTGGTCGCGGTGGCGATGACACTTTATTTGCTTTAGTTGAAGGTGTAGTTAAGTTTGAACGTTTGGGTAGAAACAAGAAGCAAGTTTCTGTTTACCCAGTTGAAGAAGCAAAATAATTACTCTTTTGCAAGACTGGACGCTCGTTGAGAACGTTCGGTCTTTTTTTGAAGGTACAACATATGACAGCACAGCAAGAACTTTTAACGTTACTCAATAATCGTATCACTAGAACCACAAATTTAATTAAAAAAGAAAATGCAGACGCTATAATAGTTTTTAGTCAGCCTAACTACCGCTTTTTGACTAATTTTACTGGTGAAGAAGCAGAGCTAATTTTAACAGCTGAGGGTGAAAGAATTTTACTTTCAGATTCGCGATTTAAAGATCAAATTAAGCACCAAGCTCCCGGTGAATTAAAAGTAATTATGCAAACAATGGATAGAACTCAAGAAATCGCTAAGCAATTAAAAGCATTAGGTTTGAAGAATGTTTTAGTTGAGGGAGAATTTATCAGTGCAACTCAATTTGAATCTTTAAAAGCAACCTGTCCAGATATTAATTTTACCCTGAGTGCTGAATTAATAGAAAAGGTTCGGACAGTTAAAGATAGTTTAGAATTAGCTGCTTTACAAAAAGCAATTGATATTTCAATGACGAGTTTTAGGGATCTATTACCATTGATTAAGCCTGGAGTTAGTGAACGTAAGCTTGGTGCTAAGCTGGATTACTTTTTTAAAGTTAATGGTGGCGATGGACCGTCATTTGATACTATAATTGCATCTGGTTATCGTTCAAGTTGGGCTCATGGCGTAGCCAGTGATAAAAAGATTAAAAAAGGTGAGCTAGTCGTAATTGATTTTGGTAGTTTTTATAATGGATATACAGCTGACATTACTAGAACAGTAGCTGTTGGCCAAGTCGAGCCAGAACTTGAGAAAATATACCAAATTGTCCTTGAAGCTCAACGTCGTGGTATTGAAGCTGCAATTGCTGGTAATACTGGTGGCGATATTGATAAGGCAGGACGTAATTATATTAAAGAACAAGGTTATGGCGAATATTTTGGCCATGGTATTGGTCATGGCATTGGATTAGAAGTGCACGAGTTGTGTACGCCAGCAATGCCTTATTCAAAAGAAGTGTTAAAGAATAACATGGCAATAACGGTTGAACCAGGGATATATTTACCTGATCGCGGTGGTGTTAGAATAGAAGATGATATTCTAATTAACGATAGTAATCCAATTACTATGTCGAACTTGCCCAAAGATGAGCTAATGATTTTGTAAAATTTAGTAATTTCTCTTGTACTTGTTGCGTAACTTGTTGCAAAATTGGTAAGATGTTTATATGTAGAAATGAGGTAATTTATTATGACAATGATTTCCGTTAATGAGTTCAAAAACGGACTTACAATTCAATATAACAATGACTTGTGGCGTATCGTAGAATTCCAGCACGTTAAGCCAGGTAAGGGTAGTGCCTTTGTTCGTTCAAAACTCAAGAGTTTAAGAACTGGTGCCGTTCAAGAATATACTTTCCGTTCAACCGCCAAAGTTGATACTGCTGATATTCAAACTAAGCAGATGCAATATCTTTATAATGATGGTACCAGCTTTGTTTTCATGGATACTAATACTTATGAACAACTTGAAATTCCAGAAGCACAAGTTGAAGAAGAATCTAAATTCTTAAAAGAAAACATGATTGTTAACGTAATTACTCATGAAGGTGAAACTTTAGGTGTTGAATTACCTAATACAGTTGATTTAACTGTAGCTCAAACTGAGCCAAATATTAAAGGTGATACTTCTTCCGGTGGTGGTAAGCCAGCTACTATGGAAACTGGCTTAGTTGTTAATGTACCATTCTTCATTAATGAAGGAGATGTATTAACTATTAACACTGCTGATGGTACTTACGTTTCACGTGCAAATAAGTAATTTAATCGAGGTTTATTATGGCTGATAATTCAACTATTCTTTTATCAAGCAATGAAAATGGCGACGAAACTCGTGTTGACTTGAGTGTTCTGGAAGTCATCTTAGGAATTGCTGCCAGAAAAGTCGATGGTGTCAGCGAAATGCGTGGCTCATTAAAAGCTGGTATTGACTTGCTTTTTGGTCGTACTAATCACGGTAAAGGTGTTTCTTTAAAAGTAGATGAAGATAAGCTAACCGCTGATGTTTATGTTTATTTAGATTATGGCGTAAATGTTCCGCAAGTAGCAATGAAGCTTCAAAAGAAACTTACTTTGCAACTAGAGCAAATGACTAACCTAAAGCTAGAAAACATTAATATCCATGTTGTTGGATTAATTTCTGAAGAAGATAAGAGTTCTGCTCAAGCTGATACTGAACTCTTTGCAGCAAATACAGAGGGTGAGGCACAAGACTAATGACCCAGCATGATATGAGAAGAATTGCTTTGCAGACCTTATACCTTGCTAATCAAAGTCAGGACCCAGATGTAGAGGAAATTTGCATACAAGCACAGAAGGCTTTAGATATAAAAAAATATCCTGAATTTTCAAAAAGTTTAGTTGAGGGTGTTTTAAAACATAAGGCAGATTTAGATAATCAATTAAGTAAATTTATCAAGGAAGGCTGGAGAATTGATCGCTTGAATCAAATTGATCGTGCAATTCTCGAATTGAGCCTTTACGAAATTCAAAATAGCAGTGTTATTGAACCTGTTTCTGCCGTAAATGAAGCATTGAACTTGTGTGATGAATTCTCTTCACCTAAATCTAAGGCTTTTGTCAATGGTATTTTGGGTAATTTCATTAAAAAGAATTAATTTTTAAAGGTCGGCAATTTGCCGACCTTTTTTACGAGGTGAATAATTAATGGCAATAATTTTAAACGGGAAAAAGCTAGCAGCTAAGATTAAAGAGAATATTAAAAAAGATGTTGAAAGTCTAAAATCTCAAGGTATCTTCCCAACAATTTGTGTAATTGAAGTGGGAGATGACCCAGCAAGCAAAATTTATTTACGCTTAAAAAGAAAATTAGCCAAAGAGGTTGGTATTAATGAGCGGGCACTTCATTTTCCAAAAGAAATTACTCAAGAAAGTCTTTTAAATGAATTAAAAAAATTGAATAAGGATCCTAAAGTTAATGGAATCATGGTACAATTACCTGTTCCAGAACATATTGATGAAACAAAAATCTTTGATACTATTGATCCTATTAAAGATGTAGATGGTTTTCATCCATTTAACCAAGGTAAACTCTGGCAAGGCAAAGATAATATTGTTCCAGCAACTGTTCGTGCTATTATGACATTAATTGATGAATACAATATCAATGTTGAAGGCAAAAATACTTTAATAATTGGACGTAGCACAATAGTAGGTAAACCGGCAGCAGCAGAATTGCTTAATAGAAATGCAACCGTAACAATGGCTCATTCAAAGACTACGAATTTAAGTGAGCTAACTAAAGCAGCTGACATCATTGTTTCTGACGTTGGACGTCCTCATTTAGTTACCGGCAATATGGTTAAAGATGGGGTAGTAATAATTGATGTTGGAATGAATAGAGAAAACGGTCATTTAATGGGTGATGTCGAGTATAATGAAATTGTACCTAAAGCCAGCGCTATTACTCCTGTTCCAGGAGGAGTAGGACCATTGACAGTAGCTAGTCTAATGAAGCAAGTTGTTATATTGACGAGGATGCAAAATGACAGATAGTCAAGTATATTTATCGGTAAGTGATCTGAATTTTTATATATCACAAAAATTCAAAAACGATCCTTACTTGCACAAGGTTTTCTTGCAAGGGGAATTGTCTAATTTTAGAAATAGGATCCATTCGCACCAGTATTTTTCTCTAAAGGATGAAAAGTCTAAAATCAATGTGGTAATGTTTAGGCAGTACTTTGATAAGCTGAAATTTAAGCCCGAAGAAGGTATGAAAGTTTATGTATCTGGCTATGTTAGCACTTATGAAAAACAAGGAGCATACCAGTTTTACGCTGAAACTATGGAGCCAGCTGGGTTAGGCGCATTATATGAACAACTACGACAACTTCAAGAAAAACTTAGTAAGGAAGGCTTATTTGATATTAATCATAAAAAGCCAATTCCTAAATTCCCTGATAAAATTGCTGTTGTAACTAGTGCTTCTGGAGCAGTTATCCACGATATTATGGTTACTGCCAATCGTCGCTTTCCCCATGCTGAAATTGATCTTTTCCCCTCAAAAGTTCAGGGTAGCGATGCAGCAGGCACGATAGTTGATTCTTTAAAGCAGATACAAGCCGCAGGTAATAAGTATGATGTGGTGATTATTGGTCGTGGTGGAGGATCTTTAGAAGATTTATGGCCATTTAACGAAGAGATTGTAGTGCGTCAGATATATGATATGGCAATACCGGTTATTTCTTCAGTAGGTCATGAAACAGATACTACTTTAGCAGATTTAGTAGCAGATCAAAGAGTAGCTACTCCAACTGCTGCTGCTGAAGTGGCAACGCCCAACTTAGCTGATGTATTGACGCAAATAAATCAGCTGCGAGCTCATCTTTATGCTGGCATGCAAGCAATTATTACACAAAAACGTAAGCAAGTTGAATATCTGAATAATAGTTCTATTTTTAAAGAGCCAACTAGGCTTTATGACCAATATGCTCAAGATGTAGATATCTTAAAGCAACGCTTACTACAGGCTCAGCGTAATCTCTTTAAAGAAAAAATTAGCCAATATCAGTTATTGCATCAACGTTTAAAATCTGTTAATCCTGATAAAAGCTTAAAAGAAAACAAGCAGCAGTTAAAATATTTAACTACTAACTTGCAAAGAGCTATGGCTATTTACCTTCAAAACAGGCGTCATCAATTGGCTAGTCAAATTCAAAAATTAGATGATAATAGCCCATTAAAGGCAATAAGTAGAGGATATGTTTATACCTCTAATGAAGCAGGCACAACAATTACACAAGTAAGCCAATTAAGAATAGGTGAAGTAATTAATTTAAGGTTTAAAGATGGCATTGCTCAGGCACAAGTAACAGAAATTAGGAGAAATAAAGATGGCAAAAAAGAATAATTTTGAAGAAGAATTAAATCAACTGCAAGAAATAGTTACTAAATTAGAAAATGGTAATGTAGCACTTGAAGATGCTCTATCAGAGTTCCAAACAGGAATAAAATTAAGTCATGATTTGGAAAGCAAATTAACTCAAGCTGAGCAAACTGTTGCTAAACTTATCAATCGTGATGGCAGTGAACAAGAGCTCGATCCTACTGATTCTGCAGCTCCAGAGGAAAAATAATGAACTTTAAAGAATTTCAAAAAAAATACACACCGCAAATTAATAGCTTTTTAGAAGAACATCTAATTAATGAAATAGTTGATCCCAAGCTTAGCAAGATAATGTCATATTCAGTTATGGCAGGTGGAAAAAGGTTACGACCGCTTTTATTTTTAGCTACTTTACATACCTTAGCTAAGCCTATTACAGCAGAAGAAATCAGAATTGCATGTGGAATTGAGCTGATACATACATATTCATTGATCCATGATGACTTGCCGGCAATGGACAATGATGATTATCGTAGGGGGCGTTTAACCTCACATAAAAAATGGGGTGAAGCAGAGGCAATCTTAGCGGGAGATGCTTTACTGCCAATGGGGATACAGTGGATCGCTCAAGGTGGTAAAATGTCTGAATTAGTTGAAATAATTACTCGTGCTGTTGGTCCGAACGGAATGGTTGGTGGTCAATATCTTGATATTGATTCAACTAACAATGATTCGGTTAAAGATGATGCTCATTTTATTAATAAGATGGAATGGCTTAAGACAGGATGCTTAATTAAAGCAAGCGTTGAGATGGCCGCAATTTATGGGCAAGCTACTGATAACGAAAGGCAAGCATTAGCTGACTTTAGCTATTATTTTGGCCGATCATACCAGATTTATGATGACTTGGTGGATGTAATCGAAACAACTGAAGAAGCTGGTAAAGCGACTCATAAGGATGAAGCCGTAGGCAAAAATAATACTTATACTCTTTTAGGCTTAGAAGCTAGTCGTGATAAATTGCGTAAGATGATTGCAGATGGTAAGGATTCTTTAGCTGATTTTGAAGAGAAAACATTAACTGAATTCTTTAATATTTATGAAAAGGTGCTCTAATGGTAAAGAAGAAACGTGCAGATATTTTATTATTTGAACAGGGACTCTTTCATTCACGTACTGCTGCTCAGCGTGCAATCATGGCTGGTTTAGTTAGTGACCACAATCATCAAAGAATTGACAAAAGTGGCGAAAAGTTCTCAGAAGATGAAGTCTTTTATATTAAAGAAGATGGCAAAAAATATGTATCTCGTGGTGGTTTCAAATTAGAGAAGGCACTTAGAGTTTTTAATATTGATCTTAAGGATCGTATTTGCTTAGACATTGGAGCTTCAACTGGTGGCTTTACTGATGTAGCTTTACAAAATGGAGCAAAATTAGTCTACGCGCTGGATGTTGGATATAATCAATTAGCTTGGAAGCTGCGTGATGATCCTAGGGTAATTGTTATGGAAAAACAAAACTTTCGTTATAGTAAACCAGTTGACTTTACTGATGGATTGCCTAGCTTTGCTATGACTGATGTATCGTTCATATCTTTAGATTTAATTATGCCGCCGATGTATGAAATCTTGCAGGATCAATGTGATGCTGTCTGCTTAATAAAGCCACAATTTGAAGCTGGTCCGGAGAATGTTGGCAAGCATGGAATTGTACACGATCATAATGTACATCAGGCTGTGGTAGAACATACTATCCAAGAAGCCACAGATATTGGCTTTAATGTATTGGGAGTAGACTACTCACCAATCAAGGGTGGCAAGGGTAATATCGAATTTTTGATTCATTTAGGCAAAAATTTAAAAGATCCTGGTCAAATTTTATGGTCAGGCAGTGTTGAAGAAGTAGTGCAAAGAGCAGTTGATGGACTATAGAGGGTGAAAAATGCTAATCGAACTTGATATTCAAAATTTCGCTATTATCAAGTCATTGAAAGTGCGCTTTCAAGAAAAAATGACTGCCTTAATCGGTGAAACAGGTGCTGGTAAATCAATTATAATTGATGCAGTGTCGCTGCTTTTGGGCAGTCGTGCTCAAAGCGAAATGATTAGAACCGGAGAAAAGAAAGCAATCATTACCGGCTTATTTGGAATTAATAAAAAAAATAATAGTATCAAAGACTTATGTCAAGAATATGGTTTACCGTATGATGACAACCAGATTGTAATTAGTCGTGAAATTTCAATTAAGGGTCGTAATGTAGTAAGAATTAATGGTCAATTAACAACGATTAATGTTCTTAAATCAATCGGCAAGAGTCTAGTTGATATTCATGGTCAAAACGATAACCAGATCTTAATGGACCAAGATAGACAGATTGATTTAGTAGATGATTATGCAGGAGCTGAGTTTAAAGAAAGGCTTGCAGATTATCAAAGTAATTTTTATCAGTGGAGAAAACTCTCTAAAAGACTACGACAAATTAGAGAAGATGCACAGCAACTAGCGCAAAAGCAAGATATTCTTGAATTTCAAAATAAAGAATTAGAGGAAGCTAAGTTAGAAGATACTGAAGAAGACATAAAGTTAGAGGACGAATTTAATGAACTAAGCAATTATCAAAAGATAGCTGATACTGCGAATTACTTTATGCAGCTTTATGATGATGAAGAGCATGGCTTAGCAACTCTTTTAGGGGATGCACAGTCAGCTGCTGATGATTTAGGAGATTATGGTAAAAAGTTTCAAAATTTCGCTCAAAGCTTTACCGATGGGGTCTATTCATTAAATGATGCGCGTAGTGAGTTAGGTGATTTAATGGATTCGATGGATTTTGATGAAGAGCGCTACCAATATGTAGTTAATCGCATCAGCCTGCTCAATACACTTAAGAAAAAATATGGTCCAACTTTAGAAGATGTTTTTAAATTCTATGCTAAAGTTCAACAAGAGCTTAAGCAATTTTCTACTGGTGGTCTTGATGAAGAAAAGCTGAAAGAAGAAGTAAAGACTCTAGAAGAAAAAATGACTAAGCAAGTTCAATATTTAAATCATGAGCGCATTAAATTAGCCCATAACTTAGAAGCAAAGATTAAACATGAATTGACTGATCTTTATATGGACAAGGCTCGCTTTGGTATTGATATTGCGCAGACTGAAACCTTTACCAAATTAGGCACAGATTATATAACTTTTATGATTGCACCTAATCCAGGCGAAGCTCTTAGACCATTAGTAAAAATCGCCTCTGGTGGTGAGCAGTCACGTTTAGTATTAGCTTTGAAAACAATTTTTAGTCGGGTAGAGCCGGCAGGGACAATGATTTTTGATGAAATTGATACCGGTGTATCTGGTAGAGTATCTGCCGCGATTGGCAAAAAAATGAAGTCAATTGGTGAACATAAACAGGTAATTACTATTACCCACTCTCCTCAGGTTGCGGCTGCAGCTGATAATCGTTATTCAGTGACTAAAAATGTTGAAAATGGGGCGACCTATACTAATGTAGTTGCTCTTGATTACAATGGTGCCATTGTAGCGATTGCTAAGATGATGGCCGGACAAAATGTAACTGCTGCAGCTAAACAAAACGCAATTGACTTGATGAGAAGCTTTGAATAATGGTAAAGAGTTGAATAGTATGATAGAAGAATATTGGCGCACCTTTTGCAAAAAACATGGAATTGATGTTCACACGCCATATAGTGCATGGTCTTTTGGGTCAAATGACGAAGAAGCAGATCAACTAGCAGACCTAGTTAATCGAAAAATAAAGACAGCTACAACATCGGCTTATGAATTATATGATAAGGATGAATCGGTAGCTCAAGTGGGAGAATATAATATAATTTTGAATAGTAGTGATACTCCTGTTTGTGTTATTCAAACTAAAGTTGTAGAAATTATACCCTATAATTTAATTTCAGCTGAGCACGCTTATCATGAAGGCGAAGGTGATAGAAGTTATAGTTATTGGCGTAAAGTCCATGATGAGTTTTTTACAGCTGCGTATCAACAAGAGGAGAAGCAATTTTATCCGCAGGCTCCAATGGTTTGTGAATTATTTGAAAAAATTGAATAAAAATTGTTTCACAAATTGTTAGCAGGAGCAATTTTTTATATAATAGGCTATGAACTTATTGCACAAACTTGATTTTTAAAGTAGTATTATCTTGTTACATATTATTGTTTAGGAGATAAAATGACACGTCAAGGATTATTATTAGTTCTTTCTGGACCTTCCGGAGTTGGTAAGGGTACCGTTAAAAGTGCTATGGTAAAGCAGAAGATTTTTTCATTTGAATATTCGGTTTCAATGACTACTCGTAAGCCTCGTCCGGGAGAAGTAGATGGTAAAGATTATTACTTTGTAAGTGAAGATCGTTTTCAAGAAGCGATTGCTAACAATGAGTTATTGGAATATAACTCTTATGTAGGTAATCATTATGGGACTCCACTTGCTCCGGTTAAGCAAATGCTTAAGGAGGGGAAGGACGTTTTACTTGAAATTGATGTCAATGGTGCCCGTCAGGTTCGTAAGCTAATGCCAGATGGTGTCTTTATTTTCTTAACCCCACCCGATTTACACGAGCTTAAGCATCGAATCGTAACACGTGGTACTGACTCTGATCAAGTAATTGCGATGCGAATGAAGCAAGCACGTAAGGAAATTTTAATGATGCAAGATTACGATTATGCAGTTGTTAACGACACTATAGCTAATGCTGTTGACCATATTAAGTCAATTGTAGAAGCAGAGCATGTTCGTGTTCCTAGAGTTATTGATGACTATCGTAATATGGTTGAGGAGGACTAATTTATGAAGATTACTTATCCATCAATTGATAAATTATTAGCACATATTGATTCACGTTATTCACTATCAGTACTTGCTGCTAAGAGAGCTCATGAAATTCAAGCTGGTGCTCCAGGAGCTTTAGAACATTATAAGTCTGATAAAGCAGTTGGTAAGGCACTTGAAGAAATCGCTGCTGGCAAGGTTACAATTGATCCAGAACATCACGCAAGTCTTGATTAATAATAATTATTATCTACCTTCATTGCCTTGGGGCAATGGAGGTTTTTTGTTAGGTGATTAAATGATTGCACAAGTTATCGTTGATGTAGCTAGTAAACAAACTGATCGGATTTTTGAATATAATATACCTAGTCAACTGGATGATGTTGCAATTGGCTCACGTGTGGTTGTGCCATTTGGAAGACGTAAAGTTCAAGGCTTTGTTGTGGGATTGAGTAAGACTACTAGTTTTCAAGGTAAGTTAAAAGACTTATTATTAGTAGTTGATGAAATGCCACCATTAACACCAGAATTGGTAAAATTATCTGAAAAAATGGCACAAGATATTTTTTCTTACCGGATTACGATTTTACAGAGTATGTTACCGCAAGTCATGCGAGCTAATTATCGTAAGATTTTAGCTCCAATTGATGATGAAGCTAAGCAAATGCCTTATTTTCAAGGAGAACCAATTGATTTGAATAAGGTAACTGATTTAAAGGAAATAGTTTTTATCAAAAAGTTATTGCGGCAAAATAAGGCAAAAGTTGAATATATTGTTGAAAATAAAGCCCATAAAAAAACAGAAGCAGTCTTTTATTTAGCCAAGGAAAAAAATGAATTTATTGAAATTTACGAGAATTTGCGTAAATCAGCAAAAAAGCAACAAATTCTACTGCTTGACATTCTGAATGATTATAATGCTTATCCTAAGCGTGGTAAACAGTTGCAAGAAGAATTAAATATTTCCTCAGCTGTGTTAAAAAATGCGATTGAAAAAGGTTGGTTATTAAAAAAAGAAATTGAAGTTTACCGTAATCCACTTCAACATTTAAAAAGTGACTTTCACAAAAAAATCACTCTTAATCACGACCAGCAATCTGCCTTTGACGAAATTAAATCAGCTATCAATCAAAATAAGAGTAAAACTTTTTTATTAGAAGGTATAACTGGCAGTGGAAAAACTGAAGTATATCTACATGCTATTCAAGAGACACTGAATAGTAACCGAACAGCCTTAATGTTAGTGCCTGAAATATCCTTGACTCCACAAATGGTGCGCCAAGTTAAGGAAAGATTTGGCTCTAGTGTTGCAGTACTTCACAGTGCATTGTCAGCTGGTGAAAAGTATGATGAGTGGCGACGTATTCGACGCAAAGAAGCTCAAGTGGTTGTTGGTGCTCGAAGTGCAATCTTTGCGCCATTAGACAATATCGGGTTGATTGTTATTGATGAAGAACATGAATCTTCCTATAAGCAAGAAGATAATCCACGTTACCATGCGCGTGATGTGGCAATTTTACGTAGTAAGTTTCACAATTGCCCGCTAGTACTAGGGAGTGCTACGCCATCTTTAGCAAGCAGAGCCAGGGCACAAAAAGGGCTATATGAACTTTTGAAATTAAATGAACGAGCAAATAAAAAATCTTTGCCAGAAGTTAATTTAATTGATTTAAAGCATGTTGAATTTGCTGGGGGACAGTTTGATTTATCAGTAGAGTTAGTTGAGGCGATTAAGGCAAAAATTGCTAAAAAAGAACAAGTTATTTTACTGTTAAATCGGCGCGGATTTGCTAGCTTTATGTTGTGTAGAGATTGTGGTTTTGTTTTAAAATGTCCGAATTGTGATATATCATTAACTTTTCACAAAGATACTCAGCAAATGCAATGTCATTATTGTGGTCATACAGAAAGTATTCCTAGAGTTTGCCCTCGTTGTAATAGTCGCAAGATCCGTTTTTTAGGAACTGGAACGCAGAAAGTACAAGAAGAAATAACCGAATTAGTACCACAAGCTAAGATTCTGCGGATGGATGTAGATACTACTAGAAAAAAAGGCAGCTATAAGCGAATTTTAGATAGCTTTGGTCGTGGGGATGCCAACATTCTTTTAGGCACTCAAATGATAGCAAAGGGGTTAGACTTCCCTAATGTTACTCTAGTAGGAGTTATTAATGCCGATACATCATTGCAAATTCCTGCTTACAATGCATCAGAGAAGACGTTTGACTTATTGACACAAGTAGCAGGGCGAGCAGGACGAGCTGACAAGACTGGGCAAGTGTTAATACAGACTTATAATCCTGAACACTATGCGATTAAATTATCACAAAGTCAAGATTATGAAGCCTTTTATCGACACGAAATGCAAGTACGCTATCAAGGCAATTACCCACCGTTTTTCTTTACTACATTAGTTTCGATTGCTTCCAAAAATGAACAAGCTGCAGCTAAGGAGGCCTTTTTGATAAAAAGAAAACTAATGACCAAGCTACATCAACCTACAATTATATTAGGACCAACACCTAGTAGTATTACTAAAATTAAGAATCAATATTATTATCAAATCCTGGTAAAATATAAGAAAGAGCCCCATTTAAATCAAATTTTGCATGAAATTCAAGATGATGCTCAATTAGCAAAAAAGCGGGGCTTAAATGTTTATATTGATAATGAACCAGAGAAAATAATTTAATGAAAGAAGTTGAAATAATGCCATCAGTTATATTTTTAGGAACTCCAAAATTTGGGAGCGTTGTTTTGCAAGGACTAATAGATGCCAAGTATGACATTAGAGCTGTTGTTACTCAACCAGATAAAAAGGTTGGTCGAAAGCAGGTTTTACATGAGTCTTCTGTTAAGCAAACCGCTAAAGCTAATAACTTGCCAGTGTACCAACCAGCTAAGTTATCAGGATCCGAGGAAATGGCTGAATTAATTAAGATTAATCCTGATTTTATTATTACTGCGGCTTATGGTCAATTCTTGCCAACTAAATTTTTGAATGCTGCTAAAATTGCACCAGTCAATGTTCATGGCTCATTATTACCAAAGTATCGCGGTGGCGCTCCAATTCAATATTCACTTATCAATGGTGACGCTGAAACGGGTGTTACGATTATGCAAATGGTCAAAAAAATGGATGCAGGTGATATATATGCTCAAAAGTCTATCAAGATTGAACCAGAAGACAATAGTGGTACCCTATTTGAAAAATTAAGTATTATTGGTAGGGATCTCTTACTTGATACTTTACCCAAGTTTATTGATAATACTATTACTCAAGTTCCTCAAGATGAAGAAAAAGTCGTCTTTTCACCAAATATATCTAAAGACCAAGAGCAAATTAAGACGACTATGACTGCTAGTCAGGCTAATAATTTGATTCGCGGTCTTAATCCAGATCCAGGTGCTTATTTGCTTTTTGATAATAAGCGTCTTAAGGTTTGGCAAGCTGAGGTTAGTCCAGATAAAACTGATTTACCTGCGGGTAGCTTAGTTTCTAATAAAAAGAGATTTGCACTTGCTTTTGCTGGCGGAAGTGTATTGGATTTACTTGAAGTACAGCCCAATGGTAAGAAAAGAATGAATATTAAAGATTTCGCTAATGGTCAGGGAAGTCGTTTTAAAATTGGAGAAAAAATTATTAATGACTAATGCGCGTTCAGTAGCCTTAGAGATATTAATGAAGGTCTTTAAGCAGAAATCTTATTCTAATATTGCTTTAAATAATGCCTTACAAAAAGGTGATTTGAGCGAAATTGATAAGAATTTAGTTACTAATATAGTTTATGGGACTATTCAATATAAAATATTTTTAGAATATCAGTTAAAGCCATTGATCAAAGGAAAATTAAAGGACAGATTTATTGAGCCCTTGCTATTAATGTCGGCTTACCAGTATTTTTTCTTGGATAAGATACCAACAAATGCAATATTTGATGAAGCTAATAAATTGGCTAAGCAATATGGCAGAAGAAATTCTGGTGCCTACCGAATGGTTAATGGAATTTTACGTTCATTAGATCGTCAAGGAAAAATTTTACCAGATAAAAATAATATAGTTGCTTATTTAAGTGTCAAAGAATCATTTCCTGAATGGCTGGTAGAATATTTAATTAACAATTTTGGCGAAGCTAAAGCCCAAAGTATTCTTTCTGCATCTAATCAACCTGCTTCTAATAGTGTTAGGATAGCAGTTGCACCAGAATTTTATCGTGAAATAGAAGATGAAATCATTCAAGAAGGCTATCAGTATGAAACTTCTAAGTTAACTAATCATAACTTATTATTAAATCATGGAGGCATTGCCCATACTGATCTTTTCAAGCAGGGGAAGATTACAATTCAAGATAGTGCATCCTCTTTAGCTGTTGATGCTTTTGATTTTACTGGTCAAGAAGAAGTATTAGACGCTTGCAGTGCTCCTGGAGGTAAGACAGTTCAAATTGCCGAAAACTTAACTACTGGTAGTGTAGTGGCACTTGATATTCATGAAAATAAATTGAAATTAGTTAAAAAAGCTGCTAAGCGCTTAGGAGTAAGTGACAAAATAAAAACTAAAGCACTTGATGCAAGAAAAGCACAAGAATACTTTAATAAAGAAAAATTTGATAAAATTTTGGTAGATGCACCTTGTTCTGGATTAGGTTTAATAAAAAGAAAACCTGAGATTAGGTATGAGAAGTCATTAGCTGATATTAGAAATTTAAGTAAAATTCAACTTGATATTTTGGATCAAGTATCTGACTTACTAAAGTCAGGTGGAGAGCTAGTATATTCAACTTGTACTATTTCTAAGGAAGAAGATGAAGGCGTTGTTAATACCTTCTTATCTCGTCATCCTAACTTTTCTTTAGTTCCAATACAGGTGGGTAATTTACCTAGAAAAGACCAGGTGCGGATTTTTCCAGATGAATATAATAGCGATGGATTTTTTATTGCTAAATTAAAAAAAGAGGTTAAATAATTTTGATTAAAACAGCATACGCTTCAAGTATTGGTCGCGTTCGTGAAACGAATCAAGATTTTGTAAAAGTATTTAAAAATCAAAGTGATATTGTAATGGGAATAGTTTGTGATGGTATGGGCGGTCATCAAGGTGGAGATGTGGCTTCAACTATGGCTGTCAGCCACTTAGGTCATAATTTTTCTAAGACAGACTTTACCGATCCGAAGTTAGCTGAAAAGTGGCTAACGGTGCAATTAAAATTAGAAAATGAGGTAATCTTAGAAACTGCTGATCGCTTTGCAGATTTAAACGGAATGGGGACAACAGTTGTTTTAGCCTTAGCTTTTGAAGAAAAAGTTTTAATCGCACATTTGGGTGATTCACGTGCGTATCTATATGGTAGTAATGACTTTAAGCAAATCACACAAGATCATTCTTTAGTTAATGAATTAGTAAAAATGGGTGAAATTACTGAACAGCAAGCGCGCAATCATCCTCAAAAAAATATAATTACTGAGACTTTAGGGGTATCAAGCACAGTCAATCCTGAATTTGATAATCTTGAAGTTCATGCTGGTGATATATTTTTATTATGTACAGATGGGCTAACTAATTCTTTGACTGATCCTCAAATTCAACAGATCCTAGCGACTAAGAATTTAACTCTTAAAGAACGTTGTAATAAGCTTATTAATGAAGCTAATCGCCTTGGAGGTGGTGACAATATCACTGTCTGTTTATTAGCCTATGTAGAAAAGGAGGCTGACAAATAGTGATAGATAAAGGCTATCTGCTAGGGGGACGTTATAAAATCATTTCGGTTTTAGGCGAAGGTGGGATGGCTAATGTTTATTTGGCAGAAGATATAATTTTGCAGCGTAAAGTAGCTGTTAAGGTTTTGCGATTAGATTTACAAAAAGATCCGCAAACAATTCAGCGCTTCCAAAGAGAAGCCCAGTCAACTAGTGACTTATCTCATCCAAATATTGTATCTATCCTTGATGTAGGCAGTGAGCATAATCGCCATTATCTGGTGATGGAGTATGTAGATGGTCCCGATTTAGAAGAATATATTCAAAAAAACAAGCCGATTCCTTTTGAAAAGGTAATCAGCATTATGGACCAAATTTTAAGTGCGATGAATTTAGCTCATAGACATAACGTCATTCACCGTGATCTAAAACCACAAAATATTTTGATGGATAAAAAAGGCAATATAAAAATTGTAGACTTTGGTATTGCGGTTGCACTTAATCAAAGTACAATGACCCAGACTAATACAGCAATGGGGTCGGTTCACTATATGTCACCTGAACAGGCTCGTGGTAGCATGGCTACTAAACAATCTGACATTTATTCATTAGGGATCGTCCTATATGAGCTATTAATGGGGAAGGTTCCATTCACTGGTGAAAATGCTGTAGCAGTGGCTTTGAAGCATTTTCAAGAAAAAACGCCATCTTTAAAAGCACAAAATCCTAAAATTCCACAAGCCCTTGAAAATGTAGTTTTAAAAGCTACTGCTAAGAGTCCACATGATCGCTATAACTCTGTTTTAGAAATGAAACAAGATCTAGATACAAGCTTAGACCCTGACAGAAGAGGAGAATTACCGTTTAATCCTGAGCATGATCCTGAGCAAGATGAAACGATAATTTTGCCAGCTTTAAATGGTTCTGTTCATGACAAGGCTTCAGATAATAATGAGGATAACTCTAAAGATAAAGTAAACACTACCTCTGCTCTTAAGCCAAGCTTGTGGGATAACATTAAGAAACATAAATGGTGGTGGATCATTGCAATGGCAGCCTTTTTAGGGATAATGATTACCCTAATTGTGGCTTTAGACCATAAAGACGATGTCAATGTGCCTGATGTCTCTAATATGACTCCAACTCAAGCTAGGCAAGAGCTTGCTTCTTCAGGTCTAAAAGCAGGAACCATTACAAAAAAATATTCCAATTCGATAAAAAAGGGTCGAGTGGTCAGGTCTGTACCTAGTTCCGGATCTACCTTAAAATCTGGAAGAATAGTTGATCTAATCGTTTCTAAAGGACAACATTACGTTTTAGTTCCTGATGTGACCGGAATAACTTATCAATCTGCTCAAAAACGCTTAAAAAAATTGGGCTTTAAAGTTCAAAAAGATGAAGATTACTCCTTCGTTACTGCTAACGGTAATGTTATCTCTCAAGATATTGATCCAGGTCAAAAGATGAATCCATCTAAGACAACGATTAAATTAATCGTTTCTAAAGGAATGCCACCAAATCGTGTTGCGACAATAAAACTAAGAGATTTAATTGGTTATTCATTAAAAGGTGCGCAAGATTACGCACGGGACAATAATCTTAACTTAAATATTAATCAAGAGTATTCTGATAAACAAAAAGATACTGTTATTAAGCAATCGCCACAGGCAGGCACTGAACTTCATGGCGGTGAAACTTTAAGCTTAACTATTTCTAAAGGCAAAGAAGAGTCTGACGATAGTGATGACCATGATAGTAGTAGCAAAGATATTACAGTAACTAAGTCATTTACTATCCCGTATCAACAAGATGATAGCAATAATAAAAAAGGCAATCATGTACAAATTTATGTTTCTGATGCAAGTCACTCTTTGGATAATATTTATCGTGACTTATATATTTCAAAAGATGAAAGCTTTTCAATTCCATTTAATTTAAGTAAGGGTGCAGGTCATATTAAAATTGTGCGTGATGGTAAGACGCTATTAGATGAGGATATAGATAAATAATGAAAAAAGTAACAGGTACAATTGTCGGAGCAATTTCTGGTTATTATGATGTAGAAACCGAACAAGGAATTGTACGTACACGTGCTCGAGGAGTTTTTAGAGATCGTAAGCAAAAGCCACTAGTTGGTGATAGGGTAGTAATCCAGTTAGATAATAAAGGTATGAATTATTTAATTGAAATTTTACCCCATTCAAATGAAATTGGTCGCCCAGCAGTGGCTAATGTTGCTGAGGTATTATTAGTAATATCCAGCGTCGAACCGGATTTTTCAACGGAATTATTAGACAGGTATTTGACATTCTTTGCTTGGAAGGACGTCAAGGTGTGCATATACCTTTCTAAAACAGATATCGCACCTAAGGATAAATTAGAAGAGATAATTCAAAGCCTATCCTATTATTCAAAGATAGGATATAGTGTTTTTACTAGTGCTAAAGACTTAGAAGATAAGCTGCCTGACTTAATTAAAGAAAAAACTATCTGGACCTTAGCTGGTCAATCGGGTGCCGGTAAGTCAACTTTATTGAATAAACTTGAAAAAACAGCTAATCAAGCGACAGGTAAGATTTCGACAGCATTAAATCGTGGTAAGCATACTACTAGAAAAGTTCAACTTTTTAAATATGGCAGTGGTTTTATTGCTGATACACCAGGATTTTCTGCTATAGATTTGTATAAAATCAAGCTCAACGATTTAGCTAATTGCTTTTATGAATTCTCTAAAGCAAGTAGTGGTTGTAAGTTTAGAAGTTGTCAGCATATTCATGAACCCAAGTGTAATGTTAGGCAATTACTTGAATCTGGCGAGATAAGTTCAAGCAGATATGATGATTATTTAAAGATTAGGCAAGAGATTTCGGATAATCGCATGCCCGAGTATTTAAAGTGAGGTTTTAAATAATGATTGCACCATCAATCTTAAATGCAAATAATATGAATTTAGGACATGATATTGAAGCGGCTGCCCAATGCGGGATTAGCCGCTTTCATATTGATATTATGGATGGACATTTTGTGCCCAATTTGTCATACGGACCTGAATTAGTTAAGAATTTTAAAAATCAGTTTCCAAATTTAGAAGCTGAAGTTCATTTAATGAGTAATAATTTAGATGTCGTGTTGCCTGCCTTTGTAAAGGCAGGAGCTGACTTAATAGAGTTTCACCTAGAAGCAACTAATAAGCCTGATTCATGGCTAACTTATCTTCATCAGCATGGATTAAAGGCAGGGTTAGTTATTTCACCAGATACGCCAGTAGATAAAGTTAAGCCATTTTTGGATAAGATCGATCAATTATTGATTATGAGTGTTTATCCAGGTTTTGGTGGACAGAGCTTTATTGAAAAATCGATTGACCGCATTAAGCAAGCTAGAGAATTGATAACGACAACTGGACGACAAGTTCCGATCGAGGTTGATGGTGGAATTGACGAGGATACTGTTGGTAAGGTAACTCAAGCAGGAGCTGATATTTATGTGGCTGGTTCCTATATTTTTAAAAGAGGTCCTATAGCAGAACAGATTAATAAATTGAATAAGGTGATAAGTTCATGCAAGCAGTAGCATTATTAGGTGGTCCAAGTGAGCAGTGGCCTGAAAATATTGAACAGATTTTTAGGGATGCTAAAATAGCCGGTCACTTAATTCTAGCTAGTGATCGTGGTACTCTCTTTCTCAAAAGATGGGATATTCTACCAGACGTAGCAGTTGGTGATTTTGATTCTCTAAAAAAAGATGAAAAGCTTATTTTAAATGATATTCCAGATGTGCGTTATTCTCAGCCAATTAAAAACTATACTGATTCTGAGCAGCTTTTTTTAACGGCATTGGCTGATTATCACGTCGATAATTTATTTATCTATGGTGCTACTGGTGGCAGATTAGATCATTTTTTTGTAAATATTTTTACATTTTTAAGACCAGAATTGTGCCGATTTGTAAACCAAGTTGAGCTGGTTGATAAGCAGAATGTATTTAAATTCTATAGCCCAGGTAAGTATTTAATTAAGTATCGCAGTGGATATAAGTATATTGGCTTTGGCAATTTAGAAAAAACAATAGATTTTTCTATTTTAGATGCTAGATATGAATTGAATAATTTCTCTAGTGAATATCCTAATTTCTTTTCTTCAAATGAGTTTATTAATCACAAGGATTTTGAAATTAAATTTAAAGCAGGAATAATTTTGGCGATTTATAGCAAAGATATTAATCGCTATCGTTAAAACAAAAATGCAAGAAATACTTTCTTAGCTCTTAACTGAGTCAAAAAAGTAATTCTTGCATTTTCAATATAGCTGTTAGCTAAGCGGCAATAGTAAGATTAATTTGAACCAATTATCTTTATTAGTAATTGTTAGTGTGCCACCATATTTTTTGGCAATTAACCTAATGCTCTTTAGACCGTAGCCATGGGGTTGGCTATGGTCTTTTTTTGTTGTAGTTGGCAGACCATTAGATCCTAACTTAGTTGCCTGAGTGGTGTAATTCCGCAGTGAGTAAATTACCATGTTGCCTTTTTTTGTAACCCTTAAGTCAATCAATCTTTTTTGTGGATCAGTGACTTTACTTTCGGCTTCGATGGCATTATCTAGCGAATTCCCTAATAAACTACATAAGTCCATGACATCTATTTTATTTAATAGTTTTCCATTAGCGATACAAGTAAAAATTATATTATGTTCGATGCAGTAAGCATTTTTTCTAGTTAGGACAACATCTACAACTGGATTACCAGTCTTGACATCAGACTTAAACTGCTTAATATCATCTCTCAGAGAATTAATATAAGAGAGACGTTTTTTTGAATTTTGCTCTAGAGCAATTACATCTAATTGATGCTTAAGATCATGGAAGCGTCGATTTACGGTTTCAGAGCTTTCTCGGTAAGCTTGATATTGTTCATATTGAGATTGGAACATACTATTCATTTGAATTAAGTCATTATGTAGGTAATGTTCGTAGCGCTGATTCTCTTGTATATAAAATAATAATAATCCACACAGGTCAACCATGGTCCGCATCATGAAGATTGAACTTGAATTATTTAGTAGTGAATTCTGCTTAAACATAAAGCCTAAGTTTGATGTTGCAAAGATCATCATCGCAATAACTAAACTATTCCAGGCTGATTTTTTACTGATGTTTAAATTAGCATATCGCAGTCGGTCATTGTTTTGCAGCAAAAATAATAGCCAAATAATTAAGCTATATATTAAAAACATTAATACCGCTTGAAAAAATGGTCGCCAGATTTGATAGGCATAAAATTTAAGGTAGCAGACAATTTGCCAAGCACTAGCCGCTAAAAATTCAGCTATGATAAATGTTTTACTCGTTTGATAAATTAGGACAGTTATTGAGCGCCTGCTACAAGAAAATATTGTTAGAAACATCCAAAAGACATTGATTAAAATACCTAAAATCCAAAATTGAATATAAAATTTATCAGCTAAAAATTGCAAAATAAATTGCCCAATTCCAAAGCCTGTAAGCATTAACCAAGTTGACCAAGAGATTTTACTTCTCCTAATTTGAACAATAGCTAGAGTTGAGGCAAGTATCTCAGCTAAGGCAGTATAAGAACGCGGTATATTAGGTAGGGATAATAACTGCTGCATTATGAGTCACTACTTCCTAAAAATTCAGTCAACGCCTGCATAAAGGCCTTTTTTCGAGGACGACTAATCTGGAGGTCATAAGGACCGACTTTAACAATATTACCGTTAACTTCTGAAATATGCTTTAAGTTGACTATATAGCCATTATTACAGCGAAAAAAGTTATGTGGCGTTAGGATTTCTTCCATTTTTTTAGTTGTGTCAAGCATATCTAATTGTTCTTCTTTATCGGTAATTAGATGCAAATGAAGGTAATGCTTCTCACTTTCTACGTAGTACAGACTATCAAGGTACACCTTCTTTAATCCTTGTAGGGTATTGAACATAATGCTTTCTTGTTTAGATTGAAAGTTTTGGTTAATCCGCTTAAAATGTTCGCTAAAATTAAAATATGAAACTGGCTTAAGTAAAAAGTCACTAGCATTAACTTGATAGCCTTCTATCGCATATTGGACATAGTTAGTGACAAAGACAATTAACACATTCTTATCATGCTTGCGAATTTTTTTGGCAGTAGTCATACCGTCCATTTTTGGCATTTGGACATCTAGATAAATCGCATCATAGTTTTCAGTATAGTGAATAATTAAGTCAAAGCCATCATTAAAAGTAACTATATCAAACTTAATATGATTTTCTCTTTCATATTGTTTAAAACATCCCAGCAGCCGATTTAATTCATCTTGGTTATCTTCGACAATTGCAATTCTCATAAATAGAACCCTTTCATTATTATGCTTTTTATTTTTCCTTAAAATGCCCAAAAATTCAAGTTGTGTAAAATTTTATGCAAATTATGAACCACGCGCTATAAAACCGCTTTCTTTGTTTTAAACTAAAGCTAGTTTAAATCGGTGGTGAAAAAAATTATGCTAAAAAATAAAGAACAAATTGAAAAACTTACTTTACAAGAAAAGGCAGCCTTAACTGCAGGATCCTCTGAATGGGAAACATACGAAGTTAAAGGCAAGGTGGGGAAGATATTTTTAGCAGATGGTCCTTTCGGATTGCGTAAACAATCTGGAGCTGGGGATCATTTGGGATTGAATGCTAGCGAGCCAGCAACTTGCTTCCCTTCGACTGCTACAATGGCAAATTCTTGGGATCCTGAAGTTCCTCAAGAAGTTGGCGAAGCATTAGGAATAGAAGCCGCAGCTTTAAAAGTTAATCAAGTACTGGGTCCAGCTTTAAATGTTAAGCGAAATCCGCGAGGTGGTAGGAGCTTTGAATATTTTAGTGAAGATCCTTATTTAGCTGGTAAGATGGCGGCTAGTTTAATTCGCGGAATTCAAAAAAATGATACAGTTGCGACACCTAAGCACTTAGCAGTTAATAGCCAAGAAACGCGTCGAATGGCTTCTAACTCAGTAGTTGATGAGCGAACTTTGCGCGAGATATATTTGACTAACTTTGAAATTGCGGTTAAAGAAGGCAAGCCTAAGTCAATTATGTCATCTTACAACTTGATTAATGGCACCTATGCTAATGAGAATAAAAAGTTACTTGATAATATTTTAAGAAAAGAATGGGGATTTGATGGTTATGTCGTTACTGATTGGGGTGGAGATAATGACCATACAGCAGGTATTAAGGCTGGATCAAATCTTGAAATGCCAGGAGTTGGGTCTTTGGCAGCTCAAGAAATAGTAGAAGCGGTAAAGACCGGTAAATTATCTGAAAACGTGCTAGATAGGAGAGTTGATGAGCTTTTAACCGTAATTAATTATTCTAGTAAACAAAAGCCAGCTAAAGTTGATTGGAAATATCAACATGAGATAGCACGTGATGCAGCTAAGCGTTCAATTGTTCTATTAAAGAATGAAGACCATGTGCTTCCTTTAACTGGAAAAGAAAAAGTAGCATTGATTGGTGACTTTGCCAAAAATCCACGATATCAAGGTGCTGGTTCATCAATTATTAATAGCAAGCATCTAGAAAATTTATTCGATACTGCCAAAGATTATGGTATTAACCTAGCTGGCTATGCTCAAGGTTATGATAGATTGGGTAAGATTAATGAAAAGTTAGTTGATGAAGCAGTAAATTTACTAAAGCATAGTGACTTAGCGATTGTTAATATCGGCTTGACTGAATCTGCTGAAAGTGAAGGCTTAGATCGTTCAAATCTACAACTCCCTAAGAATCAATTAGACCTAATCAAGCGTTTGTCAACTACTGGGAAAAAGGTAATTGTCGTCTTATCAGGTGGTGCTGCAGTAGAAATGATGTGGCAGACTCAAGTTGATGCCATTGTTCATGAATACCTAGGCGGTGAAGCCGGTGCTAGTGCTGTCTGGGAAGTGCTAACTGGGAAGTATAATCCATCTGGACGTCTATCAGAAACTTACCCACTTCAAGAAAATGATATACCTTTTAATAATGAATTCCCGCAAAGCAATCCTAATGTTTATTACAAGGAAGGGATATTTGTTGGCTACCGCTATTACACTACAGCGGGTATTGAGACTCAATATCCATTTGGCTATGGATTAAGTTACACTAAGTTTAAGCTTGATAACTTACAAGTTAGTCAAGCAGGAATTACAGTTGATGTAGAAAATATCGGTCAAGTCAAAGGAAAAGAGACTGTGCAGCTATATGTTGGTAAAGAAGATTCCACTATAATTAGAGCTGCTCGTGAATTAAAGGGCTTTAAGCAAGTTGAACTAAATCCAGGTGAAAAGAAAACAATCTCAATTGCCTTTGATGATAAAACATTTAGATTCTTCGATGTTAATTCTCATGACTGGCAAGTTGAAAAGGGCACTTATCAGATTATGATTGCTAAGAATGTCAATGATATTTGTTGTCAGGCTGAATATGAAATTAGCAATGGGATCATTCCCCAAGTTAAAGAAACAGATAGCTATAAAAGATATAAGGCTGCTGATTTACATAGTATTTCAGAGAGGGATTTTGAAGAGTTATATGGTAAGAGTTTGCCTAAAGTTAAAATGAAACCTGGCATGGATCTTAATTACGAGAGTACACTTTCTGATTTGATTTATTCAAGATCTTGGCTAGGGAGAATGATTGCCAAGTGGTTGAAGAAAAAAATTAACCAAAGTTTAGCTAATGGAAAACCCAACTTAAACTTCTTGTTTAACTACAATATGCCAATTAGAGCAATCTTTAAAATGACGAATGGCTTAGTAAGCCAAAAGATGGCAGAAGATTTAGTTTTCTTGTTTAATGGACATTTTTGGCGTGGATCAGGTCGATTAATTCGGGATTACTTTGCTAATCGAAAAAATATCAAAAATGCTTCTTGGTATAAAGATGGAGGAAAGGTATAATGGCTGATATAGTTGCAGTTAATGATGAATTTGCATCTCTTAGAAAAAATAGCGATGGCTTAACTAAGTGGATGCTCAAGCATAGGGAGAATGGCTTGATTCATGGTATTTTAAAATGGCAAGTCAAATATCCCAATATATACCAATTCATTGTATTTAACTTATTAAGTAACTGTGCAACAATTACTAATTTTATAGTCTTATGGCTTAGTACATTGCTATTTTTTAAGGATATGACAAGTCCGTTTAATTGGTGGATTTTTGATTATTCTAAAACTTCAACTGGTGGAATAGGTGGCTTTTATTCTTTTATTTTAGCTTATGTATGTGCACAGATAGTGAATTATTTTGTCCAGAGAAATATCGTTTTTGGGGCTAAGTTTGGTACTTGGAAGTTATTCTGGTATATTATAACTGTTATAATCGCTGGAATTGTATCAATATGGATGCCGCCGCATATTATTGCTTGGACAGCTCCTTATATTCATGGATTTTCAGCAACTGTGGCTAATATATGCAATATCATTGCCCAAGTAATGATTAATTGGCCAATGATGAAGTTTGTAATTATGAAATAATGTCTTGGTAGAACGGATAGGAAAATTTTATGAGTAAATTATTGTCAATTATTGTTCCAGCATATAATTCTGAAGATTACATTGAACGCTGTGTTAATTCTTTGTTAGTCGGAGGAAAACGTGCCCAAATTATCTTAGTTGACGATGGTTCTACTGATCGTACCCCGGAGATTATGGATGGGTATGCTAAGAGTTTTCCTAATCAAATCGAAGTTTTACATGAAAAAAATAGTGGCCATGGTGGAGCAATCAATAATGGCTTAAAGCTAGTAAAAACTAAATACGTCAAGGTAGTAGATAGTGATGATTGGCTTGACTTTGAAGGCTTTCAGAAGATGCTGGACTTTTTAGAAGGATTAGAGCATCAGCATCAAGAACTAGACATGATTATCAGTAATTATGTTTATAACAAGGTCAACGCTAAGCGTAACCATGTTATTGCCTTTAAGCACTTGCCAACAGGGCGGGTCTTTGATTGGGATGAGGTAGATTTGCGTATGGGGCAATATTTAATGACTCATGCGCTTATCTATCGTACGAGTATTTTAGTTGATGAAGCTAAACTGCAGCTCCCTACTAATGTGTCATATGACGATAATATTTACGTTTTTGAGCCTTTGCGTTATGTTCACAGAATGTACTATGTAGATATTGATCTTTACCACTATTTTATTGGACGTAATGACCAATCGGTCAATGAGAATGTTATGTTGAAAAAGATTGACCAGCAGCTGATGATTAATAAGCGAATGATTAAATACTATGGTGAAAATATCGACATGAATACCCCCTTAGGTCGATATATGCGTTATTATCTTGAAATCATTACGACAATTTCTTCAGTTATTTTGATACGTCAAGATTCTCCATATTACACTTCTTTAAAAGATGAATTATGGGAATATCTTAAGTCTTATGACAGTGAACTTTATAAGAAGTTAAGGCACCGTCCTTTGGGAATTGGTGTTAACTTTAATGGTAAGTTAGGTCGCAAGTTAGTATCAGGCTTGTATAGACTAGCTCATAAAATATATCAATTTAATTAATTATCTAGCTTATAAGCAGGACATAGTTTGAGCAGGACTATGTCCTATTTTTGTGCAGATATTATGGACATATGCAATTTATGCTACATTTTTTGCAAAAAATGTATTTAGGCCCTAAAAGAAAGCGATTACGTGTATCATAGCAACTGTAAGCGATTGCAAGTTTATTTTTGGAGGGAAAAATATGGATAAGCAAAAGAAGAGGAATCTTCGAAGTATGCTTATATCAGTTGGTGTAATTATTGTTGCATTATTAGTAGTTTACTTTGGTGCACAAATTATTATAAATCAACTTGAACATACAGGGATGGTAACCGAGCGCGATGTGCAAAGCACGATTACCTTAACAAGTAAATATTTTATTCCGTTAGCTGTTATTTTAGGATTGATTGTCTTAGCTTTAATAGTCTTTTGGAATAAGAGCAGGAAGTTTAATTTCTGGCTAAAATGGGAATCTTTTGTAGTATTTTTGGTAGCTTTGGTAGTTACACTAAATGTAGTTGTATTCGAACCTATGCAAGCCTTGATGAATGTTAATTTTGCTAATGTTAAGCAAGTTTCTGCTTCGGCAGTTAATGAAGGTAAGCAAGTCACTAATCAGATTGCAAATGAAGGTACGATTCTTTTAAAGAACGAAAAGAATTATTTACCTATTAAAGCACAGAATATTAACGTCTTTGGTTGGGCTTCATCTAATCCACTTTATGGTGGTACTGGTTCGGGTGCTGGTAACACTACTAATGCGACTGATATTTATCAGAGTTTAAATGATGCTGGATTTAAGACTAATGACCAACTCTTAAACTTCTATAAGAAGTATCGTAAAGATCGTCCAACTGTTTCAATGTGGACACAAGATTGGACCTTGCCAGAGCCTAAAGTTAGCCAGTACTCAACTAGTATGATGAACCATGCTAAAAAGTTCTCAGATACAGCAATGGTCGTTATTGGTCGCTCAGGTGGTGAAGGTGCTGATCTTCCTACTGATATGAGTAAATTACCAGCAAAATTAAAAAATACAAGTACAGGTAACTTAGACGGTGGCTCAAATGGTGTGTATGCTGGCAATAAAGGCGACTTCAAAAAGGGACAATCATATCTTGAATTGAGCCAAACTGAAAAGAATATGTTACAGATGGTTAATAAGAATTTTAAGAATGTGATTGTCTTAATCAATTCCTCTAACCCAATGGAATTAGGATTCTTAAATCAATATTCACATATTAAGAGTGCCTTGTTAATGTCTGGTCCAGGTATGACAGGATTTTCAGCATTAGGTAAAGTTTTAAATGGTGAAGTAAATCCATCAGGTCGTACACCTGACACTTATGTGTACGATTTGAAGAAGAATCCAAGTTATAATAACTTTGGTGACTTCAGATATAGAAATGTTAAAGATGCAACGTTTGTAAATTATGTTGAAGGTATCTATGTTGGCTATAAATACTATGAAACTAGATATTTAAACAATGAAAGTGGTTATAAGAAAGCTGTTCTTTACCCATTTGGTTACGGTCTGTCATATACTAAATTCTCTCAAAGAATGAGCAATTTGAAGCGTAATTTTAAGAGTGGTAAATTTAGCTTTGATGTAACTGTAAGAAATACAGGTAAACGTGCAGGTAAAGATGTTGTCCAAGCTTACTTCACCGCACCTTATAAGAATGGTGGCATTGAAAAGTCTGCAACTAACTTGTTAGACTTCGCTAAAACCAAGAACTTAAAGCCTGGTGAAAGTCAAACTATTCACTTTAGTTTTAATCAAGAAGATTTAGCTTCATGGGATTCAAGCAACGGCGGACGTTATGTGCTTGACTCTGGTCGCTATCAAGTTCAAATTAAAAACAATTCACATGATGTGATTGCTAGTCGTTCATTTAATTTGAATAATAAAGTAGTATACGATTCTTCTAACAAGCGTCCAAGTGACAAGGTAGTAGCTAAGAATCAATTCCAGTATGCCAAAGGTGACAATGTCACTTACTTAAGTAGAAAAGATAACTTCGCTAACTTTGACAAAGCTACTAAGGCTCCAGCAGCTGCAACTTTATCTAAGCATTATCTAGAAACTGCTACTATCGTAAGCAATAAGAATTATGGCAAGGCTCCTGAGGCTAGCGGTAAGATGCCAAGTCAAAAGCAAGCTAGCAACATTACCTTAAGTGACTTACGTGGTAAAGATTATAATGATCAAACATGGAATAAATTGATTAATAAGATGAGTATTAACGATATGAGTAAGGTAATCCAATATGGTGGTTACCAAACATTTAGGAATGCTCGCATTGGTAAGGTTGAAACTTATGACTTTGATGGTCCTTCAGGACTAAGTTCAACATTCGTTAAGATGAATACCACAATGTTCCCAGCAGCTGAGATGATTGCTTCAACTTGGAACAAGAAGTTAGCTTATGACCGTGGCAAGAGCGTTGGTAAGCAAGGTAAAGAATCTGGCGTCTTTGGTTGGTATGGCCCAGCTATGAATATTCACCGTTCTGCATTTGGTGGTCGTGACTTTGAATATTACTCAGAAGATCCAATCTTATCTGGTAATATGGGCTCAAATGAAGTTGCTGGCGCTAAGAGCCAAGGTGTTTACTCTTATATTAAGCACTTCGCTATGAATAACCAAGAAACTAACAGAATGGCGGGCTTGATGACTTGGTCTAATGAACAAGCTATTCGTGAAACTTACTTAAAGGCTTTTGAAATGTCGGTTAAGCGCGGTGGTGCTACAGCTGCTATGGATGCCTTTAACTTTATTGGTAATCGTTGGTGTGGTGCTAATAAGCAATTATTACAAAATGTGCTTCGCAATGAATGGGGCTTTAGAAGATTTGTAGAGACTGACTACTTTGTAGGTAAAGGTGTAATGAATGTGGATGCAGCTATTGCTAATGGTGGCGATCTAGCATTGTCAACTACTGGTGTAGGTGCAAAAGTTCAATATACTGATAATCCAACCCAAGTTCGTTATATGAGAAAAGCTGTTCATAATATTCTTTACACTATAGTAAACAGTGGTGCTTACGATAGTGCTAACTATAAGAAGGGTGAAAGTACTTTACTTCCATACCAGAAGAGCTTCATTACTTACTTTGTAGTTGCATATGTGGTAATAGCATTGATTCAAGTGCTAGTAATCTTCTTATATAGAAGAAAATACGTTAAACCTACTAGTCAAAAATAAAAGATACAATTAAGATTAAAAGCGTGAAGTTAATTTTTCACGCTTTTATTTTTGAAAAATAGGTGATTTAACTAATGAAAATTTTGATTGTAGGGTCTGGCTTATACGGTGCAGTCTTTGCCCATGAAGCCACTAAAAGAGGTCATCAAGTAACCGTAATTGAAAAACGTAACCATATTGCTGGTAATATTTATACTGAAGAGATCGATGGGATTCAAGTACACAAATATGGTGCCCATATCTTTCATACTTCGAATAAAAAGGTCTGGGATTATATTCAACAATTTGCGGAATTTAATCGTTATACTAATAGTCCTGTGGCCAATTACAAGGGACACATGTATAATCTTCCATTTAATATGAATACTTTTAGTGAAATGTGGGGCGTTCGTACACCACAAGAAGCTATGGATAAGATTAATGAGCAACGCAAAGAAATAGCTGGTAAAGAACCACAGAATCTTGAAGAGCAGGCAATTTCTTTAATTGGTCGTGATATCTATGAGAAATTAATCAAAGGCTATACTGAAAAGCAATGGGGACGTAAGGCTACTGATCTGCCTCCATTCATTATTAAACGATTACCAGTGCGATTAACCTATGATAATAATTACTTCAATGATGATTACCAAGGCATTCCTAAGGGTGGCTATACTCAAATAGTAGAAAAGATGCTTGATAACCCTAATATTACTGTGAAGCTTAATACTGATTTTTTTGATAAGAAAGATGAGTATTTAAAGAGTTTTGATAAGATTGTTTATACAGGACCAATTGATCAATTCTTTGATTATAAGTTAGGTCATTTAGAGTATCGTTCCTTAAGATTCGAAACGGAAGAAAAGAATGTTGGCAATTACCAAGGTAATGCTGTAATTAACTATACTGAAGCCGAAATTCCTTATACCCGTATTATTGAACACAAGCACTTTGAATTTGGGAAGGGTGACGAAGATAAGACAATTATTACTCGAGAATATCCTGCTGAATGGAAGCCAGGAGATGAGCCATATTACCCAGTAAATGATGATAAGAATAATGAATTGTATGCTGAATATAAAGACCTAGCCGATAAAGAAGATAAGGTTATCTTTGGTGGACGCTTAGGGCAATATAAGTATTACAATATGGATCAGGTAATTGCCGCTAGTCTTGAAGCTTTTAGGAAGTGGAAATAGATTAAAATAGCTAAAAAAGATTAAGAATTCCGTTTTTAGAAATCTTAATCTTTTTATGTTGCACAAAAATTGCAAAAATAAAACCCCTCAGAAATATCATTTCTAAGGGGCTTGGTTGTCAATTAGACACGCGTAACCTTACCGGACTTCAAAGCGCGAGCAGATACCCAAACACGCTTTGGCTTACCGTTAACAAGAATGCGAACTTTTTGAAGGTTTGGCTTCCATGAACGCCGCACGGAGTTCAAAGCCTTTGAACGCTTGTTACCAAAGACCGTCTTGCGGCCAGTAATAATGTCTTTTGCCATTTGTGCTAAACCCTCCTTTATCTGTAATAGTACCTACTTAATTTATCACATCGACGATTTTTATGCAATAATATCTAGTTTTTTTCTTGATAATAATTAGCTTAGCTTGATATGGAATGCTGCTATGTTAAAATAAATTGAGTAAATTTATTCTTCAGTAATGGAGGAAGCACATATGGCAGTAAAAATTAAGACAAAATATGGCATGATAGATATTTCTAATAATGTCATTGCAACCGTTGTTGGCGGTGCTGCAACTTCTAATTATGGAGTTGTAGGCATGGCATCTAAGAATGCAATTCGTGATGGCGCATTAACTATCTTAAATCATGAAAATTATCGCCGCGGTGTAGTAATTAAATCAAAAGATAACGATATTATTGTTGATGTTTATATTATTGTTGGTTATGGATTGAAGATTTCTGAAGTTAGCCGCAATGTTCAAGATAGTGTAAAATATAATCTCGAAAATCTTTTAGGCATTAAGGCAAAATCTGTTAATGTAGTCGTTCAAGGCGTTAAGATACTTGACGATTAATGATCCGGAGGAGTTATTGTGGTTTTAACTGAAATAGATAGTCAGAAGTTTAAAGATATGGTGCGTGCAGCTACTCACCGTATGAGTAAGAACTCAGAGTTTGTTAACAAGTTAAATGTTTTCCCAGTCCCTGATGGTGATACTGGTACTAATATGACCTTAACTATTGAAAGCGGAGCTAAAGCAGTTAATGAAAATAATAGCCAAGTAGTTGGTGATTTAACTGAAGGCTTAGCTAAAGGGATGCTTATGGGAGCACGGGGTAACTCTGGTGTTATTACTTCTCAGCTGTTCCGTGGCTTTTATAAGTCAACTACAGGTAAGGCAACTTTAAGCGCTCAGGACTTGGCTGATGCCTTTTCTAACGGGGTTGCAACTGCATATAAGGCAGTTATGAAGCCTGTTGAAGGAACTATCTTGACTGTAGCACGCGTAGGGGCTGAAGAGGGTAAGAATAAGGCAGCAGAAACTGAGGATGTAGCTGAAGTTATGAAGGCTGTTGTAGCAGGAGCTAGAAAGGCTTTAAAGTCAACTCCTGATCTCTTACCTGTCTTAAAGCAAGTAGGCGTAGTAGATTCTGGTGGTCAAGGTTTAGTCTTTATCTATCAAGGATTCTTAGAAGGATTGCTTGGCGAAAAGGATGATGCCTACCAATTAGATGAAAACGAAATGGATGAGTTGATCAATGCAGCTCACCACCAAGCAGAAGCTGCCCAAGTACAATTATCTACTAGCGATATTAGTAATGGCTACTGTACTGAAATTATGGTTGACCTAGAAGCTGATGTTCCTAACAAGCAAGAATTCAATCTTGAAGAATTTAGACAGCACTTATCTAAGATTGGTGATTCTTTACTAGCTGTTTCTGATGGAGAAGTTGCTAAGGTTCATGTTCATACAGAGCATCCTGGTGAAGTCTTTACTTATGGTAGCAAGTTTGGTGAGCTTGGTAAGATTAAGATTGACAATATGCGAATTCAACATGAAACAATCGTTGAAAATAACGAAGAAAAAGAAGAAGCCGTTGACTTCGCTGTAATTGCTGTTGCTTCTGGTAATGGTATTCGTGAATTGTTCAAGAGTGAAGGTGTTAACAGGATTATCTCTGGTGGTCAAACCATGAATCCTTCAACTCAAGATATTATTGACGCTATCAAGAAATCTGGCGCTAGCAAGGCAATTGTATTGCCTAATAACGGTAATATTGTCATGGCTGCTAAACAAGCTGCTGAAGTTAGTGATATACCTGTAGGTATCGTACCAACTAAGACTATTTCTCAAGGCTTGACTGCAATGCTTTCATTTGATCCTGATGCATCAGTTGAAGAAAATGTCGAAACTATGTCTGAAGATTTGGATGCCGTTGTTTCTGGTGAGGTGACTCGCGCAATCCGTGATACCGAAATTAATAATGTTCAAATTAAGAAGAATGACTATTTAGGTATCATTGATGGCGATATTAGTGTTGATAATCCTGACTTAGTTGCTGCAACCGTAGAAATGGTCGAGAAGATGCTTGACGAAGATAGTGAAATTATTACTTTAATGTATGGTAGTGATGCTACTGAATCTCAAGCTCAAGCCGTTGTAGACCAACTTGAACAAAAGCATGATGACCTAGAATTTGAAATTCATGATGGTGGTCAGCCTGTATACTACTTCTTAGTTTCAGTAGAATAAAATGAAAGAACAAACTGAGGATTTATTCTTACCCGTTACTTCCTTGAAGGGAGTAGGAGCTAAGACTGCAGAGTCTTTAGCTTCATTAGGGATTAATAGTGTTTATGATTTACTTTTTTATTTTCCATTTAGATACGATGATTTAGAAACTTTACCTTTGGACCAAATAATGGATGGACAAAAAGTCCTTCTCAAGGGTATTGTTACTACTGAACCATTTGTTAGTCATTTTGGTTATCGTAAAAGTCGGCTCAGTTTTAAGATGAGAATTGACCATGAGGTAATCATGGTCAATTTTTTTAACCAAGCATGGCTAAAAAAGAGTATTGAGACAGGGGCAGAAATTGCCATTTATGGCAAATATAATGTAGTTAGACAGAGCTTATCAGGATATAAAGTAGTAGCTCAAAAAGAAGAAGATAAAGATCTAATGCCAATCTATTCTGTTAATAAGCATATTAAGCAAAAAAAGCTGCAATCTTTGATAGACTTAGCAATTGGAGCGGATCTTACTCTGATAAAAGATACTGTGCCACTTGAATTAAGAAGAAAATATCGCTTAATGACTGACCAAGAGATTATTACTAACTTGCATCATCCTCAAGACTCAAATAGTGCCAAGTTAGCTAGAAGAAGTGCTATTTTCAGAGAATTTTTCTTATTTCAGGTTCAACTAGCTCAAATTGTTAATCAGCGTGATAGTCATTTGCAAGGCATTAGCAAAAAATATGATTTAGAAGCAGTCAAGGATCTAATTACTTCGCTTCCATTTGAGCTTTCACAAGATCAAAAGAAAGTTGTTAATGAAATATATGCAGATATGCATGAACCAATTCAAATGCACCGTCTTTTGCAAGGTGATGTAGGTAGCGGTAAGACTGTGGTAGCAGTATTTGCAATTTATGCAGCGATTACTGCGGGTTTTCAAGCAACATTAATGGTTCCAACCGAAATTCTAGCCCAGCAGCATTTTAATAAGATTGACAGCATTCTTAGACCATTGGGTGTTAGAGTAGCCTTGCTTACAGGAACAACTAAAGAATTAGAGAAGCAAGAAATTTATCGTGAATTAAAAGATGGCACAATTAATGTAGTTGTGGGAACTCATGCCTTAATTCAACCTAAAGTTGAATTTAAAGATTTGGGCTTAGTAATTATTGATGAACAGCATCGCTTTGGGGTTAACCAACGTAGTGAATTAGTTGCTAAAGGAGATAACCCAGATATTTTAGCAATGACAGCTACACCAATTCCAAGGACTTTAGCATTAACTGTATATGGTGATATGGCCGTGTCTGAGATTCATACTTTGCCTAATGGTCGTAAGCCTATTGAGTCGCAATGGGTAACTTCTAATCACTTAGATCGAGTTCTAATTAAGATGCGCCAGCAGCTAGAGGCGGGGTTTCAGATTTATGTGGTAACGCCTTTAATCTCAGAATCAGAAAAAAGCGACCTCAAAAATGCGGAAGATTTGCATAAAAAGATTGCCGAGTACTTTTCAGATTATAATGTCGCCTTATTGCATGGTCAGATGAAGGGCGATGATAAGAACGATATTATGTCTGAATTTGTGCAGGGCAATATTAATATTTTAGTAACGACTAGCGTAATTGAAGTCGGGGTTGATGTGCCTAATGCTAATATGATGATTATCTTTAATGCAGAAAGATTTGGTCTAAGTCAATTGCACCAACTTCGAGGACGTATTGGTCGTGGGCAGACAGCCAGTTATTGCTTCTTTGTTAGTGATCCTAAGAATGAAGAAGCTAAGAGAAGGATGGAGATCATTTCGACCACTTCTGACGGCTTTGAACTAGCTCAAGAAGACCTAAAGCTACGTGGCGAAGGAGATGTCTTTGGTAAGGCACAATCGGGTCTACCTCAGTTTAAGACTGGTGATGTAGTGACGAATTATAATACTCTAGTAGTTGCTAAAAAAGAAGCACGTAATTTAATTAACGATGATCCAAATTTAGAAAAAGAAGAAAATCATTTCTTAAAGAAAGTTATCCAGTATACTAATAAGCTGCAAAACGATTAAAAAAGTGAGAGTGATTAAATGAAAACTATCGCAATTGATGCAATGGGTGGCGAGAATGCCCCTAAGGCAATTATTGATGCTGTAAATAAAGCTAAGAAAAAAATGACTAATACCAAGTTCATTTTATTTGGTAATGAAGATGAAATTTTTAAATTTCTCAAAAAAGAAGAAATGGGTCAGCAAATTGAAGTAGTTAATACTACAGAAGTTATTACTGACAGTGATGAACCAGTTAAAGCTATTCGAAGAAAAAAAGATTCTTCGATGGTTGTAGCTGCTAGGTATGTTAAAGAAAAGAAAGCCGATGCCCTACTTTCTCTAGGAAATACGGGAGCCTTACTTGCGTGCGGTATCTTTATTGTTGGTAGGATTAAGGGTGTAGATCGCCCAGGATTGATGCCAACTATGCCAAGTGAGAAGGGAGATCAAGGTTTTAACATTATTGATGTTGGTGCTAATGCTCAAAGTAAACCAGAGTATTTGATTCAATGGGCTGAAATGGCAAATTTCTATGCTGAAAAGATTAGAAATGTCAAAAATCCTAAAGTAGCCCTGTTAAATAACGGTGCTGAATCAGATAAAGGTGATCCACTTCATCAACAAGCTTATGAAATGCTTGCTAAAACTGATTTGAACTTTATTGGAAATATTGAAGGTAATGAAGTTATGACTGGTAAAGCTGATGTAATTGTAACTGACGGCTTTACTGGCAATGCTGCCTTGAAATCTATTGAAGGTATGGCAAGCGTTCTGCTACATATGCTAAAGGATTCGCTGCTTAATAATGGCTTGAAAACTAAGATTGGTGCTGCTTTAGCTAAGCCAGCATTGAACTCATTAAAGAAGCGCTTTGATACTGCTAGACATGGCGGGGCGGTTTTATTAGGAATTGATGCTCCAGTAGTTAAGACCCATGGTCGTTCAGATGAAAGGCCAATCTATTACACCTTATTACAAATTGATAAGATGCTTGATCAACACTTAGTTGAAATATTAAGAGAACGTTTTAGTAAGTCAAACTAGACTTTAGCGCTTAATTGAATTAAACTAAAATTAAACTTTTGGAGGTTGCATATTATGACTGAACAGGAAATTTTTAATAAAATTGCTGATATGATTGCAGAACGTTTTGAAATTGATCGAGATAAGATTACTAATGATCTTAATTTCCAAAATGATCTCGATGCTGATTCAATTGATTTTGTGGAATTAGTAATGGATATGGAAGATACATTCGGTTCAGAAATTCCAGATGATGAAGCTGAAAAACTTCAAACAGTTGGTGAAGCTGTAAATTATGTTAAAGAGCATCAGAACTAAGTTTAATTCTTAGATTTGGAAAAGATACTATCATTATTTTTAAAACTTTAATTGCAAAGGTTATTGAAATGATGGTATCTTTTGTTTATAATAATGACATTAAATTGAAATTCTAATTGACTTTTAATATTGAATTTTATTAAAAGGTTGAGAGGAGAATGACCTTTGGAGAAGCAGAGCGATCTATTGTTAGATATACAACATCTGCACACGGCGTATCGTCTACAAGGTAACTTCTATGATGCAGCTGACGACATTAATTTAACACTGAAACGTGATGAAATTTTAGCGATTGTTGGTGAATCTGGAAGTGGCAAGAGTACGATTGCCTCAAGTATTATTGGATTGTATGATCACAAGAATACTAGAGTTACAGGTGATATTTTATATAATGAATTGAACTTGGTAGGATTGAACGAATCATTGTTTAATAAGATTCGTGGTAATAATATTGGAATGATCTTCCAAGATCCTTTGGCAAGTTTGAATCCGTTAATGAAGGTAGGAGATCAAGTAGCAGAAACTCTTTACTACCATACTGATATGAATGAGAAGCAGAGAGTTACACGTGTTATTGAGCTCTTCAATCAAGTAGGGATGCCACGTCCTGAAGAGATGTACAACATGTATCCACATGAGTTGTCAGGTGGACTGCGTCAACGTGTAGTTATCGCTATGGCAATTGCATGTAAGCCGGAGATTATTATCGCCGATGAGCCAACTACTGCTTTAGATGTAACCATTCAAGCGCAGATTCTAGACCTACTAGAAAGTATTCAAAAAGAATCACATTCAGGCATTATCTTAATCACTCACGACTTGGGTGTTGTTGCTGAAACAGCTGATGAAGTTGCAGTTATGTATGCTGGTCAAATCGTAGAGAAGGCAGATGTTAAGACAATCTTTGAGCATCCGCTTCATCCATATACTCGTTCACTGCTGAATTCTATGCCTCAAAGTGATGATGAAGATGAAGAACTTCACGTTATTCAAGGAACTGTACCTTCATTGAAGAATATGCCACGTACTGGTGATCGCTTTGCAGCAAGAATTCCTTGGATTCCAGCAAGTGCTCATGAAGATGAGCCAAAGGTACATGAAGTTGAACCGGGTCACTTTGTCAGATGTACTTGTTGGCAAGAGTTCCACTTCTTAGATGACGACAGTAATAAAGAAGTAGTAAAGAATAAGTAGGGAGTAGCATATGGCAGAAGAAATTATTCAAATCAAAGATTTAAAAGTCCATTATCCTATTCGCTCTGGCTTCTGGAATAGAATTACTGATTATGTCCGTGCTGTTGACGGTATTAACCTCTCTATTAAAGAAGGGGAAACCTACGGCCTAATCGGTGAATCTGGTTCAGGTAAGTCTACTACTGGTAAGGCAATCGTCGGAGTTGAGAAAGTAACTAGTGGGCAGATTCTTTATAAAGGACTTGACGTAACTAAGGCAAGTAATCGTAAGAAGCTTAACTACAATAAGGATGTTCAGATGATCTTTCAAGATTCAATGTCTAGCTTGAATCCACGTAAGAGAATTGAGGACATTATTGCTGAACCAATTAGAAATTTCGAGAACTTGACAACTGATGAAGAAAGAAAACGAGTTCAAGAACTATTAGATATCGTAGGTATGCCAAGCGATGCTATTTATAAATTCCCACATGAATTCTCAGGTGGTCAAAGACAAAGAATCGGTGTTGCTCGTGCAGTAGCCACTAATCCTAAGTTAATTGTAGCTGATGAGCCTACTTCAGCTCTAGACTTATCTGTTCAAGCTCAAGTGTTGAACTTTATGAAGCAGATTCAGCAACAATACAATATTGCCTTCTTATTCATCTCCCACGATTTAGGTGTTGTTAAGCATATGTCAGAAGATATTGCGATTATGCACCGTGGTCGTTTTGTAGAAATTGGTAAGCGGGATCAGATTTATAGCAATCCAATGCATATTTATACCAAGCGTCTATTATCTGCTATTCCGGTTGTTGATGTTGAGAATCGTGATCAGCATAAAAAAGACCGCCAAAGAGTAGAAAAAGAATTCCTAGAAAATCAAAGCAAATGGTATGACAAAGATGGTAGGGTACTCCCACTTAAGAAGGTTGGCGACCGCCACTGGGTAGCTTTACCTGATGATATTATTCAAGAAGAATTGAAGGAGGGAGAATAGACATGTGGAAAACGGTTTTACGTAGAATCCTGATTATGATCCCGCAATTGATTATTCTTAGTATGTTAGTTTTCATATTAGCTAAAATGATGCCGGGAGACCCATTCTCTGGAATGATTAATCCTAACTCTGACCCTAAAACCATTGCACGTCTAAAGCAAGAATATGGTTTAAATGATCCAGCTTGGGTTCAATATACTCGCTGGTTGGGGAATTTATTGCATGGTGACTTAGGCCAATCTTATATTCAGAAGGTTCCTGTTGCTTCTCTAATCTGGGATCGTGCGGTTAATACCTTCTGGTTATCATTGTTAACAGTTATCTTAACTTATGCAATTGCAATTCCTTTAGGTATTTCTGCTGGTCGTCACCAAGACCAATGGCAAGACCAAAGTATCCAAGTCTTTAACTATATTACATTTGCTGTTCCAGCATTCGTATTCTTTATTTTAGGTTTATGGTTATTTGGATTTACTTTAGGTTGGTTCCCAATTTCTGGATCTGTTAGTGGGGATGTCAATCCAGGAACGTTTGCCTATTATTGGAGCAGGTTATATCATATGCTCTTGCCGGCCATCTTAACCGCTTTAATAACAACTACTGGAACGGTTCAATACTTAAGAACGGGAATTGTTGATAACAAGGTTGAAGATTATGTTAGAACTGCTAGAAGTAAAGGTGTCCCTGAAAAAGTTGTCTTTAATAAGCATATTTTAAGAAACTCACTCCTACCAATTGCAGCTTTCTTCGGTAATACTATTACTGGATTACTCTCTGGTTCAATGGTTGTTGAAATGGTCTTCTCATACCCTGGTATGGGTAAGCTATTCCTTGACTCAATTAGTCAACGTGACTACACTACTTTAACTGCCTTGATACTTATCTTCGGTATCTTGACTTTAATTGGTAACTTGTTGTCAGATATTATTATGAGTATTGTTGACCCTAGAATTAGGGTTAAATAGGAGGAGAGGAGTTTAAAATGGCTAAAGAAAAAGAAAACAAAAATACCGAAACTAACCAACAGCCTTCTCTTCCACCTTCTGGCTTTAAAGTTGTTGTAAGAGAAATACTTCGTGATAAGGTGGCAATGGTTGCCTTCACGATTGTTGTCTTGATCTTATTGTTGACCTTCGGTGGTTCATTACTACTAAGTGGACAAAATGTAACCGAGATTAACGTTGCTGACGCTTACTATGGTTGGGGTGAAGCAGGACACTTACTAGGAACTGACGATGGTGGTCGAGACATCCTTAAGTTAGTAATTGTCGGTGGTAGGAATTCTATCTTAATTGGTCTAGCAGTTACTGTTATTACCGAATGCGTAGGGCTAGTTATTGGATTAATTACTGGTTATTATGGCGGTACTGTTGATGGTATTATCATGCGTATCGTAGACTTCATCCAGATTCTGCCACAAATGCCAATTATCATTGTCTTAACTACTGTTATTCCTAACTATAATGCCTTTACTTTAGTTTGGTTAGTGGCAATGTTTGGTTGGACAACTACTGTCAGATATTACCGTAGTTTTATCTTATCGCAACGTGGAAGAGACTATGTTCTAGCTTCTAAGACATCTGGATCATCAGATCTTAAAATTATGTTTAGAGAAGTATTGCCTAATATTACTTCAATGATTATTATTGATGTCGTCTTGACTGTTGCAGGTAACATTGGTATCGAAACTACTCTTTCATTCTTAGGTTATGGGTTACCAACTACAACACCATCACTTGGTACCTTAATTGGATTCGCTAATGATCCGGTTAATGTTACGACTAGACCATGGTTATGGTTGCCAGCAACTATCTTATTGTTACTTATTTCAATGAGTATTAACTATGTTGGTCGTGCACTTCAAAGAGCTGGTGATGCTCGTCAACGTGAAAATTAATTTATTTATTAAAAAGCATTCTGTTAGTGAGCAGAATGCTTTTTTATACATATAGATAATTCTAAAATTCGTGTAGATTTATTCATAATTATCCTTAAGTTTGAATTGGCGATAAATAAACAGGTATGTATTAATGATTTAAACCGCTTAACAATTAATATAATTTATAACTTATTATGAATCAAAGCTAAAATAAATTGAATAATTATAAGAAAACCGCTTGATAAAATTAGAATATGATGATAATATTTAATCATCAACTTGATCCAACAATAATGGGGGAAATAAATATGAAAAAAGCTAAATTATTCGGAAGTTTAACTTTACTTTCTGGTGTTGCGCTAACTTTAGCCGCATGTGGAAGTAGCAGTTCAAATAGTAATTCTGCATCCGATGTAAACAAACTTAAGTCAAGTACTCCTGAAAAGGCAACTAAAAAAGGTGGCACTGTAACTAGAGCTATTGAAACTGATACGCCGTTTACTGGTATCTTTTCAGACGAACTGTCTACATCTGCAACTGATAGTGAAGTTTCTGCTCCTGCAGATGAGTCACTATTTGGAACGGATGATAATTTTCAATTTAATAATAAGGGCGCTGCAACCATTAAACTTGATAATAAAGCTAAGACCGCAACTATTGAAATTAAGAAGGGCGTTAAATGGTCTGATGGTAAGCAAGTAACTGCCAAAGATTATGAATATTCTTATGAAATAATCGGTAATAAGGATACTAAGTCTCAACGTTATACTTCAAGCTTAGCTAACTTAGTTGGCTTCGAAGAATACCATGAAGGCAAGGCTAAGACTATTTCAGGGTTTGAAATGCCAGATGGTGAAAATGGACGTAAGGTTGTACTTCACTTCAAGGAAATGAAGCCAGGTATGAAGTTTAGTGGTAATGGTTACTTCTGGGAATCTGCTGCACCATACCACTACTTGAAGGATGTTCCATTTAAGAAGCTTGAATCTTCAGATCAAATTAGAAAGAACCCAATCTTCTTTGGTCCATATAAGGTAAGTAAGGTTGTTCGTGGTCAATCAGTAACTTTTGTACCAAACAAGTATTACTGGCGTGGTACTCCTAAATTGGATAAGATTACCTTCTCAGTAATTACTCCTAACTCAGCTACCCAAGCTATTAAGTCTAATAAGTTTGATATTGCTGGTGTTATTAATTCACAATGGACTAACGTTAAAAGTGCTAAGAACGTTAATTTTGTTGCTAGTGTTCCTTTGTCTTATGGATACTTAGGCTTTAAAGTTGGTAAGTGGGATGCTAAGGCTGGCAAGAACGTTATGAATCCTAATGCTAAGATGAGTAACAAGGCTCTTCGTCAGGCTATTGCTTATGGTATGAATATTGCTCCTGTTGCTAAGCGTTACACTCATGGTCTTAGCTTCCAAGTACCTACTCTAATTCCTAAGCAATTCGGTGATTACTATGACTCATCAATTAAGCCATATACCCAAAACTTAAAGAAGGCTAACAAGTTGTTGGACGATGCAGGTTACAAGAAGAAGGGTAAGTGGCGTGTACAACCTAATGGTAAGCCATTAACTATCCATTTAGCTGCAATGACTGGTTCATCTATTCAAGAACCAATTATTCAAAACTACATCCAACAATGGAAGAAGTTAGGCTTGAATGTTAAGTTAACTGGTGGTCGTCTAATTGAATTTAACTCATTCTATGATAAAGTTGAAAATGACTCTAAAGACGTTGATATGTTCTTAGGTGCTTGGTCACTTTCATCAGAACCATCACCAAATGACCTATACAGTGAGAAAGCCCCATTTAACTTCTCTCGCTTCGTAACTAAGAAGAATACTGAATTGTTACAAGAAATGGACTCTACTAAGGCATTCAATACTGATTACCGTGTCAAGAAGTTCCACGAATGGCAACAATACATGAAGGATGAAGCCTTTGTAGTACCAACAACTAATGCTTACTCCGTAGTTGCTGTAAACAATAAGTTAACTGGTTACTCAACTAAGCCATCTAAATCAAATGGTAATGGTTTTCCTAACTGGTTCTACATTGGTTACGCAAAATAATTTAAATTTTATACTTTTTTTGAAAGCTGCCCTCTTAGGCGGCTTTTTTCTAACTATAAAAATAGGTATAATTAAGAAGTTAAAGAAAGGAGAACAAATGGTTACAGAATCTTTTAAAAAGAATCTTAAAGAAAAATATGGAGTTAGCTTTCATAATGAACAACTTTTAGAAAATGCTTTTACACATTCTTCTTATGCAAATGAAAATCCAGGTACAACCAATTATGAAAAATTAGAATTTTTAGGTGATGCTGTCTTAGAGCTGGCAGTATCAGATTATTTATACCGCCATTTTCCTAAATTACATGAAGGCGAATTAACACGTTTACGTTCTAATGTTGTTAGGACAGAAGGATTTTCTAAGTTTGCAATTGAATGTGGTTTTCCTGACCAAATTAATTTGGGTAAAGGAGAAGAAAAATCTGGTGCTCGCAGTCGTAAGACCTTACTTGAAGATGTATTTGAGGCCTTTAATGGGGCATTATTCTTAGATAGTGGAATGCCTGCTGTGCAACATTTTTTACATTTGACAGTTTATCCAATGATTGCAGAAGGCGACTTCGATGATTCACGTGATTATAAGACGGAACTGCAAGAACGCTTGCAAGTCAATGGACCAGTTGATATTAAGTATGAAGTAATTGAGCAAGACGAAACTAAGCCGATGTTTACGGTTCAGTTATTTGTGAATGGTAGTGCCAAGACAACAGGCAAAGGTAGAAACAAGAAGACAGCGGAACAACAAGCTGCATCCCAAGAATTAAAAAATATTAAATAAGAATAGGTGAGATTTTGCCTTTACAAGAACTTATAATTAACGGCTTTAAGTCATTTGCCGATAAAACAATTATCAAATTTGACTCTGGAATAACAGGAATAGTTGGTCCTAATGGTAGTGGTAAGAGTAACATCACCGAGGCAGTTAGGTGGGTGATGGGAGAGAGTTCAGCTAAGTCACTACGCGGCGAGAATATGAAGGACATAATCTTTGCTGGGAGTCAATTTCGTACGCCAATGAATCATGCTGAAGTTACATTAATATTTGATAATCATAAGCATGATTTGAATTTGGATAGTGATCAAGTTGCTGTTACGCGCAAGATTTTGCGTAATGGAGACAGCCAGTATTTTATTAATAATAAGCAAGTAAGGCTACGTGATTTACGAAGTCTATTTGTAGATGCAGGAATGTCACAGAATAGTTTGGCGATTATTTCTCAAGGCAAGGTAGATCAAATTCTTAATTCTCGTCCCCAAGATCGCCGGAGTATTTTTGAAGAAGCGGCTGGAGTATTACACTTTAAAGAACAAAAGCAAACGGCACTTAAGCAACTGGAGAAGACTAATGACAATTTAATTCGAATTAACGACTTAGTTAAAGAATTATCTGATCGTGTTGAACCACTTGCCCAGCAAAGTTCTCTTGCTAAACAATATAAGTTTCAGAAGGCTCAACTAGATAAAAAAATGAAGCAGCTTTTAGCTATTCAGATTTATCAACTAAACGAGCAAAAAGAAGCTTTAGAAACAGAGGCTAAAAAGAATAGTCGTATCCTGTCTAAGTTAGATAATGAAGTTAAAAAATCTCAAACTAACCTAGAAGAAAAACGAAATCAATCAGAGTTGTTACATAACCGCAAGGATCAAGCGCAGAAGGCTGTTTTGGAATTGACACAAGAAGTGGCTGCTTTGAATACTAAAATTCAAATGCAAGAACAGACTTCAAAATACGATGCAGCAACTAAGAAAGAATATCAAGCTCAAAAACAAGAGCTTATAGGACGTGAGGAAGAATTAAAGCAGCAATTAAAAGAAAGTAATTCTGATTTTGAGAAGACTAAGACTACCCTTGAAAAATTAAAGTCAGAGCTACATTCTCTTAATGAACGCTTGCAAGAAGATCCTGATCAGCTTAACCATGCCTTGGAGCAGACCCGAAGCGACTATATCCAAACCCTTCAAGATCAAACTAGTATTAACAATGAGATCGTTTATACTCAAAATGAAATCACAAAATTAAAAAACAGTTCTAATGCTGATGAGTTACAACTAGAAGATGAATTAAATCGATCGACTAAACAGCTAAAGGACTTGAAGAGAGATGGTAGCGACTTAGAAGATAAGCGTGAAATCCTAAATAATAAATTAAGCAAGTTAACTGACGAATTAGAAAACAGCCAGACTGCGGCTAATCGAATTAAGCAGACGATTAATAACTTAATTACACTATTGAATCGCCAGACAGCACAAGTTGAAGGTTTAAATCGCTTAAAAGAGCGACATGAGGGTTACTACTATGGTGTTAAGTATGTTTTAAATCATGCAGCTGACTTCAGTGGGATTATTGGTGTAATCGGTGAATTAATTAGCTTTTCAAGTAAGTATCAAGCGGCAATGACTACTGCATTAGGAGCAGGAGTACAAGATTTAGTAGCAATTGACCGAACTAGTGCTAGGAATGCAATTTATAAATTAAAGCAAAGTGGTGGTGGTCGTGCGACCTTCCTACCATTAGATGGGTTACGCTATAATCCAATCCCAGAGTCGACCATTAACACCTTAAAATCAATCGAAGGCTTTTTAGGTGTGGCTAATCAATTGATTACAACTAAGTCTAAAGTAGACATAAGTAATGCGATTAATTACTTGCTTGGAAGTGTAATTGTTGTTGATAACATGGATACGGCTCTTCAAGTCCAAAGTAAGATGGGGAAGTTTTATCGGATTGTGACACTTGATGGGGATGTTATCAATCCTGGTGGTTCAATGACAGGTGGCGCGCGTAATCAGCGGACAAATTCTCCTTTAGCAACGAATACTGAAATTAATAAGTTAAATGCTGCAATCAAAGAAGAAAAATTAAGTCTAGCAGATAATAAGAAGGACTACGAAGCATGGACCAAAAAACTTGCTGACCAGCAAGATCGGCAAGCCAAGTTACAAGCTAGTTTGCAGACTATTTCAAGTAAGATTAGTGAATTAACTATGAGCTATCGAAGTCAAGAACGCGAAGTTAGACGCCTTGAGGACCTCCACCAGCGTCAATTATTAACTAAGAAGCAGAAGGCTAATGAACTAGAAGCTTTAAAGCAAAAACTGGTTGAGCAGAAGTCTAAAAAGCAAGAATTAGCCACTAAAGCAACAAAGCAAAAGTCTAAAATGGATCAAATTAAGCAAGACTTGTCTAACTTAGATATTGCCTATAACAAGGTTAAGGGACAAGTCAGTGACTTAAAGGCCAAGATTGCAGTTGCCAAAAACAAACTAGAAAATAGTTCCAATCAAAAGAATCAAACTCAACAGCAACTGCAATTAACTCAAGATCAGATTAATAACTTAACTACTAAGATAAATAATATAAATACTGATAGTACTGGTAACCAGGATAAGTCAACTCTGAAGTCCAAGATTGCTCGACTAGAAGCCAATAAGTCTAAGCGTCAAGCAGAATTATCTGATATCAATGAAGAATTGGGTAAATTAGATGCCCAGATTAATAACTTCGAATCAATCGCTTCACGTAACTATGACTTAAGAAAAGGAGCCGCCCAGCAGCAAGAAGACTATTCCGTCAAAAAAGCCCAGCTTTCTGAAAAGATTAATCATAATCTAACTCAACTAAGTGAAGATTATTCTTTAACTTATGAAGCAGCACTCAGCTTAACTAATGGCAAGCATGATAACGACAGCTTAGCCAGTCTTAAAAAGGCAGTTCATTTGCATAAGATGTCGATTGAAGATATTGGCCCCGTAAACTTAAAAGCGATTGAAGAGTATGATGAAGTTAAACAACGTTATGACTTTTTGAATAATCAACAAAATGACTTGCTAAAGGCTCGAGAAGATATTCAAAAGTCTATGTTAAAGCTTGATACTGAAGTAGAAGGTCGTTTTGGCAGTACATTTAATAAGATCGCCAAGAGTTTTAGTGAAATCTTTCCAATTATGTTTGGTGGAGGTCATGCTAAATTAGTTTTAACTGAACCGGATAATTTACTGGAAACAGGCGTCAAGATTGTAGCCCAGCCACCTGGTAAAAAACTCCAAAACTTATCATTACTTTCTGGCGGAGAAAGAGCTTTAACAGCGATTACCTTGCTATTTGCTATGTTGCAGGTTAATCCAGTACCATTTTGTATTTTAGACGAAGTAGAGGCAGCCTTGGATGAGGCTAATGTAGTTAGATTTGCCAAATTTTTAAATCGTTATGAATTTGCTACACAATTTATTGTAATTACACACCGTCGTGGTACTATGCAGAATGTCGATAACTTATATGGAGTAGTGATGCAGGAATCTGGTGTTTCACAAGTATTATCTGTATCATTGAAAGAATTAAGGAAAGAAGTGAATGATTAGTGGGATTATTTGATCGAATTAAAAAGTCTCTTTTTGGTAAAAAAGACGATGAAGAGCAATTATCAGCTCCTGAAACTAAAGTAACCAATGATGAAATATCTGAAGAAGCGGAAAAATCTACTGAGCAAGTAGCAACTGATAAAAAAGAAGTAAGTAATGAAGAGGACAAGAAGTCAGTTGAATCAGAAGATACACAAGATGTTCCTGAAACATTTGAAACTGAATCTGAAGTCCAAGTTGAAGAGCAACCTCAGGAAGTAGATATAGATGAGAATAATGATGAAGATTCTAATTCTGAGACAAGTGATTCACATCTGCAAGAAACTGAAACTGAACAAGAAAAGTATGACCGGGGTCTAAAAAAGACTAATAGCTCTTTTGGAGCTAAGCTAAATGCATTTTTTGCTAAGTTTAGAAGTGTTGATGAAGACTTCTTTGATGACTTGGAAGATTTATTAATTGAATCTGATGTTGGCTTTGAAACCGCTGAAGAACTAACTGATTCTCTACGTGATGAAGCTAAACTTCAAAACGCTAAAAGTCACGACGAGTTAAAACAAGTCATTGTTGAGAAACTAGTTGACATTTACGATAAAGGTGGTACCGGTAAGGATACAAGTCTAGCTTACGATCCTGATGCTAAGCCTAATGTGTACTTGTTTGTTGGTGTCAATGGTGCTGGTAAGACTACTACTATTGGCAAGTTAGCTAAACGCTTAAAAGATTCAGGTAAGTCGGTAATTATGGTGGCTGCTGATACATTCAGAGCTGGTGCGGTTGAGCAACTAGTAGAGTGGGGTAGACGAGATGAAGTTAGCGTAATTACTGGTAAGGAGAAGGCAGATCCCGCTTCCGTTGTCTTTGATGGTGTAAGCAAGGCCAAGCAAGAAGGAGTAGATTATGTCTTAGTTGATACTGCTGGTCGCTTGCAAAATAAAGTTAACTTGATGAATGAGCTAGACAAGATTGAAAGAACTATTAAAAAGATCTTACCAGATCAGCCAAATGAAGTACTTTTAGTCTTAGATGGCTCAACTGGTCAAAACGCCTTGTTGCAAGCTAAGGACTTCGATAAGACAACTAAGTTGACGGGATTAATTTTAACTAAGCTTGACGGCTCATCTAAAGGTGGGGTTGTTTTAGCGATTAGAAATGAAATGGACTTGCCAGTTAAACTAGTTGGTCTAGGTGAAAAGGTAGATGATCTAGCAGATTTTGATTCGGAAAAATTTGCAATTGGTCTTTTCCAAGGTTTGATTTAAAATAAAGTTATGTAATTTTTATTAAGAAAACGAGGAATTTTTTATGAAAGAGTATAGTGCTTGTACATCCATCCTAGTTGGTAAAAAAGCTTCTATTGACGGCTCAACTATGATTGCACGTAATGATGATACTTTTAGACCAATTACACCACAAAAATTTATTATTGAACCAGCTGCACACGGCGAAAAAGGTAGAAAAATTAAATCTTGGCTAAACAAGTTTGAAATGGACTTACCTGAAGATGCTCAACGTGTACCAGCAGTTCCTAATGTTGATTATAAGCATCGCGGTTATTATGATGAGAGTGGTATCAATGAAAAGAATGTTGCCATGTCTTGTACCGAGTCAACATATGGTAACGAAAGAACTTTGGCATTTGATCCACTAGTAGAAGATGGTCTTGATGAAGATTGTATGCAAACAGTTGTCTTACCATATATTGATTCTGCTCGCGATGGTGTACGCCGTTTAGGTAGCTTGATTGCTAAATATGGTTCACCAGCAGGTAATTCTGTTTTATTCAGTGATAAAGATGAAGTATGGTATATGGAAATTGTTACCGGTCACCACTGGTTAGCTCAACGCATTCCTGACGATTGCTATGCCACTACTGGTAATCGTGTAGCAATCCAGCAAGTTAACTTTGATGATCCTGATAATTTTATGTGGAGCGAAGGTATTCAAGAATTCGTTGAAGAGCATCATTTGAATCCTGACCATGAAGGTTGGAACTTCCGTCATATTTTTGGTACTTTTACTGAACAAGATCGTCACTATAATACAAGTCGTCAATGGTATATTCAAAAATTATTTAACCCTGAAATTGAACAAGATCCAGAAGATCCGGATATTCCATTTATCCGTAAGGCAAGCAAGAAGATTGCTAAGGAAGATATTGAATTTGCTTTAGGATCACATTATCAAGATACACCATTTGATCCATTTGGTAAGGGGACAGAGGAAGAGAAGCATCGCTATCGTCCAATCGGCTTGAACAGAACTCAGAATTCACATATTTTACAAATTAGAAGTGATGTTCCAGCTGAGATGGCTGCAATTATGTGGTTATGTATTGGTGGTCCAACATTTACACCATATATTCCATTCTTTACTAATATGAATGAAACTGATCCTTCATTTAACAATACTTCTATGACTTATAATAGAAATGATGCATGGTGGTATTACAAGTCACTTGCTGTTTTAGTAGAAAGCCACTATCCACAATTCGTTCAATTAGATACCACTTACTTGACTGAATTAAATAGATATTATCGCGGTCGTGTTGAAGAAATTATAGCTGGTGCTAAGGGCTTAAGTGGAGAAGATTTGACCAATTACTTAACACAAGAAAACCAAAAGACTGTAGCACATACTAAAGAAGACAGCGAAAAATTAATGGGACAAATGTTTACTGACGCTATTAATCTTTCTAAGTTGACTTTTAATATGGATGCTAATCTTTAATTAAAAATCGAAATAAAGCAGCTCAAGGTAGCTGTTTTATTTTTTAACAATTTTGATATACTGATTATTGGTGAGTTATATGGATGAATTAGTAAAAAGTGAAAAATTAGGTGACTTGTATGCGTATTATGGGCCGCTTTTAACTAAAGGACAGCGCCAATATTTTGAGGATTATTATTATAATGATCTTTCTTTAGGAGAAATTGCTGATAACCATCATGTCACTAGGCAAGCAGTTTATGATAATTTAAAGCGATCAAGTCGCGCACTTGAAAAATATGAGCAAAAACTGCATATGCAAAAAGATTATCAAGATTTAAGTAATCTTGCTTGGGATTTAGCTTGGGCAATTGATCATCGTCAATTAGATGAGGCTCATGATGAAGTAGGAGAACTATTGAAAAAATTAGGAGAAATGGAATAATGGCTTTTGAAAATTTAAGTGAACGACTTCAAAAAGCGTTACGTAGCTTAACTGGCAAGGGAAAAATTTCCGAAGAAGACATTAATAAGGCTAGTCGTGAGATCAGATTAGCGCTTTTAGAAGCTGACGTTAATTTTAAAGTTGTAAAAGACTTTATTAAGCAGATCAAAAAAGACGCTTTAGGCAAAGAAGTCCAAGAAAGTTTAAACCCGGGTCAACAAATCATCAAAATAGTTGATGAAGAATTGACTAAGATGATGGGGGAAGAGTCTGTTTCTTTAAATAAGTCCCCACATATTCCAACAATTATTATGATGGTAGGTCTGCAAGGTACTGGTAAGACTACTACTGTAGGTAAGCTTGCTAATTATCTGATGAAAAAAGACAAGGCACGGCCTCTCTTAATTGCGGGTGATATTTATCGGCCTGCTGCTATTGACCAATTAAAGCAAATCGGTGACAATCTAAATGTACCTGTTTATAGTGAATTAGATAATAAAGATGTTGCTGAGATCGTTAAGCACGGCTTGCAAGAAGCGGATAAAAATAAAAATGACTATGTCTTAATTGATACAGCCGGTCGACTAGAAATTGACGAGCAATTGATGGACGAGTTGAAACGAGTAACTGAAGTAGCTCACCCTGACAATACCTTGCTGGTAGTTGACGCAATGACTGGACAAGCAGCTACTAAGGTTGCCGAAGGCTTTAATGCTGATCTTGATTTAACGGGTATTATTTTAACTAAGCTTGATGGTGATACTCGTGGTGGTGCGGCGCTTTCAATTCGTGCGGTGACTGGACTGCCAATTATCTTCACTGGACAAGGTGAGAAGTTAACTGACTTAGATAGCTTCTATCCAGACCGTATGGCGTCCAGAATCTTAGGTATGGGCGACATGTTGACTTTAATTGAAAAAGCTCAACAAGATTACGATACTAAAGAAGCCGAAAAGATGGCTGAGAAGATGCGTGAGAACACCTTCGACTTCAATGACTTTGTTGACCAGATGGAACAAGTTCAAAAGCTAGGTCCTATTGACCAATTGATCAAAATGATTCCGGGAATGGCAAATAATCCGGCCTTAAAAAATATCCAAATTCCCGATAATGAAATTGATCATATTAAGGCAATTGTTTATTCAATGACGCCAGAAGAGCGTGAGAATCCAGATATTTTGAATCCGTCACGTCGTCGTAGAATAGCTGCAGGTTCAGGGATGCCAATCGTTCAAGTTAATAGAATGATTAAACAATTCAAGCAATCTAAAGAAATGATGCAGAAGATGACTTCTGGAAATATGAAGGGACTAGAAAATCTACCCGGAATGGATTCACCAATGGCACGACGTGCAATGCGTTCAATGGGGAAAAAATTTAAGAAGAATAAGAAGAAACGTCTCAAGAAGCTGAAACGATTCCATTCATAAAAAATAAAGGTGTTAAGTAAAAATACTTTACACTCCTTAAATGATGTGATATATTATTTAAGTCAAGAAATTTAGGAGGAATTTATTAATGTCTGTTAAAATTCGTATGCGCCGTATGGGCTCAAAGAGAAAACCTTTTTATCGTATCGTTGTAGCTGATTCACGTATGCCACGTGATGGTCGCTTCATCGAAGAAGTTGGTTACTACAACCCACTTACTAAGCCTGAAGCAGAAGTTAAGCTTGAAGAAGACAGAGTCTTCGATTGGCTTCAAAAGGGTGCACAACCATCTGATACTGTAAGAAGCTTGCTTTCAAAAGCTGGTTTAATGAAGAAATACCACGACGCAAAATACAGTAAATAATTACTGATGAATTAAGAGTTTGGGAGCAATTTCCCAAACTTTTTTGTTACTGCATTTTTAGAAAGCTATTTTATGAACGAATATTTTGAAGTAGGGAAAATTCTAACCACCCATGGCTTAAAGGGTGAAGTTAAGGTTAATGTTACAACTGACTTTCCTGAGGAACGTTTTTCTGAAGGAAGCAGGTTATTTGTAGAACTAAACGGTGACATGAAAGAGTTGACCGTTGAGTCTGCAAGAAGGCAAAAGCAATTTTATTTAGTATTCTTTGAAGGGATTCTTGATATTGATTCTGCAGAAAAAATTTGTCAGCATGAACTTTATGTAGCAGATGAAGATCGTCAAGACTTGCCTGAAGGAAGCTACTATTTTAAAGATATTATTGGCTGCCCAGTTTATGACCATGATAGTGGTGAAAAACTTGGTATCTTAAATGCTATTGAAACTCCTGGTGCAAATGATATTTGGGAGATTAAGCCAAACAAGGGGAAGAGCTTTTGGATTCCAAATATTACCTCAGTAGTAAATAAAATTGATTTAGCCAATAATAGGATTGAAGTTATTTTGCTTGAGGGATTAAGATAATGAAAATTAATGTTTTAACACTATTTCCAGATATGTTTACCCCCTTACAAGTATCAATGCTAGGGCGAGGATTAGAAGATGGTAAGTGGAAATTAAATTTAGTAAATTTTCGTGATTTTACCACCGATGTTCACCACCATGTAGATGATACCCCTTATGGCGGTGGAGCAGGAATGGTTTTACAAATCATGCCAATAAAAAAGGCCCTCGACTCTCTAAAAGAAAAGGGAAAAGTAATAATTACTGCACCTCAAGGAAAAACATTTAATGAAGAAATGGCTCAAAGCTGGTCAAAAGAAGAGAATTTAACTTTTATTTGCGGGCATTATGAAGGCTTTGATCAACGGATTTATGACCTGGCTGATGAAACTGTATCAATTGGTGATTATGTGTTGACTGGTGGGGAATTACCTACTATGAGCATGATAGATGCTACTGTTCGCTTATTACCAGGCATTTTAGGTAATAGTGCCTCTGCAGTGGAGGAGAGCTTTTCTCATGGATTGTTAGAGTATCCGCAATATACTCGACCAGCAGATTTTGAAGGAAAGAAGGTACCTGAAGTATTGACTTCAGGTAACCACCAAAAAATTGCGCAATGGCGACACAAACAAGCACTTAAAGCAACTTTATTACATCGACCAGATATGCTTGAAAAACGAGAATTGACTATCCAAGAGCAGGAGATGCTCAATGAAATAAAAGCAGAACTTAATGAATAACTATTTACAATGATAGTCTGATTTGTTAAACTATTACACGTGGCGACTTGCCATTATTATGGGTATTCCGCTGGCGCAGGACGTTAATGAATGCCGTAGAAGGAGAAGAAATAATGAATCCATTAATTCAAGAATTAACTAAAGATCAATTACGTAGTGATTTACCTGACTTCCGTCCTGGTGACACTATTCGTGTTCACGTTCGTGTTGTTGAAGGTAGCCATGAACGTATTCAAATTTTTGAAGGTGTTGTAATTAAGCGTAAGGGTGCTGGAATTAGTGCAACTTACACTGTACGTAAGATTTCATCTGGTATTGGTGTTGAACGTACTTTCCCAGTTAATGACCCACGTGTTGCTAAGGTTGAAGTTAAGCGCCAAGGTCGTGTACGTCGTGCTAAGCTTTACTACTTACGTGAACGTCACGGTAAGTCAGCAAGAATTGCTGAAAAGCACCGTTAATTCTAATAAATTGACGTTTTTTAGAACCGGATCGTTGATTCGGTTCTTTTTTCTACTTAAAATTAAATAATTTAATATCAAATCGGAGGAGTTATCTTTGAATCATACATTAAGTAAGCATCGCCTTCATGTAGTGCTGGCAATGTTTGTTTTAATTTCATTTATGCTGGGATGTAATGAATTCATGGTGGTTGGTAATCTGACGCTAATAGCTGATTCTTATCATGAGTCTTTAAGCCAAATTTCGTGGTTAGTGTCGGTTTTTGCTTGGACATATGCGTTTGCTACACCATTTATGGCTATTTTTACGAGTCGCTTTAATAAGTTTTATTTATTATTGAGTCTGTTATTTATCTTTTTAATTGGAACAGTAATGAGTGCGCTATCGCCCAACTTAAGTATTTTATTGCTTTCAAGAATTATTACTGCTGCAGTTGCTGGATTAATTGAGTCTATTCTTTCTGTGATTATTTATCAGCTGACAACAGACATTAAGCAACGTTCTCTGGCGGTGGCTTGGATTTATACTGGTTTTAGCCTGGCTTCAGTTATTGGAATTCCGATTGGAACAATTATAGCAGACCATTGGCGCTGGCAAGATTCATTTATTATGGTAGCTGTAATAACAGCTGTGGCTGGATTGATAACAGTTATCTTGTTACCAAGAAATTTACCTGGTGAAAAATCACACTTTAAAAATCAATTAGTGCTTTTTACTGATAAGGAAATTTGGTATGGCATTATTTTTATTGCTTGTTCATCTGCAAGTTTATATGGATATTATACCTATGTTAGACCTTTAATTAGGCAAACTTTAGATTTTACTGCCAGTCAGTTAAGTTTGATATTGCTAATTATTGGTGTAATTGACATTTTTGCTAACCAAACTTCAGGCAGATTAGCATCTAAGAATGGATTTAAAACATTGCGCTTCATTTATATTTTAGATATGTTTTTACTGCTTAGTTTTAGATTGATGATGCAGAACCAATGGACTGGCTTGATTTTAATTTTGGCTTTGGCTTATTTTATTGCGCTCTCTGGGTCACCTACACAAGTTTATTTTTTAGATTTAGCAACTGAGAAATATCCCACTGCAATAAATTTAGCCTCTACTTTAAATGCGGTTTTTTATAACGTTGGAATAGCCCTATCTTCAATGACGGCTGGAATTGTGTTGAAATATACTGATTTAAGCCATTTAGGTTGGAATTCGCTTGCGTATTGTATTGTTGCAGCGATCATGACATTCATACTTGCTAAAACTAAGATTGCTAATCATCAATAAAATTATGTTAATTTAGTAGAATACAAATTATTACACACTAACTAATTGAAACTTGAAAGCTGAAAATCACGTTCTTTTTGCGTTGTGTACATAAATTAGGTAAAAAATATGTGTCTAGTTTTTTCACAGACACTTCTTTGGTAACTTCATTATACAGAATTGGAGAGAATTATCATGTTAACAAAGGTTACAATTGTATGTGCTATTATTTTTGTTTTACTTTGCATTATTACGGTTTTTTCTACATGGAAAACTAATAAACTAAAAAGTAAAGTAGAACAAAAAAGGAATTATCGGAAAATGAACGTATTGTAAAAATATCTAGACAAAAATAAAATAAGCAAATATAAGATATACAAAGATACAGGTATATCTAAAATGACTTTGCCTCGTGCTTTGGCGGTGATGGGTATCTGCCATGCAATAATCTGAAGATTGGAAAGTTTTAATAATATAAATAACCACCTTAGAGGGGATTCTCTAAAGTGGTTATTTTTGTGCTTATGTTACCAAAAGAATTTAATATCAATTCTTATCTTGGATATAACAGCATTCTTTCTTTTAAATAAGGAGAGTACAGACTAAATTATAAAATTCTATAAAAACGGATGTGCTTAATGACGGCATTTTTTGGCAAAATAAAGCTTTATAAAATCCTATAAATTTTATAAATGGTGCACACATTAGTGCACAAAATCATCTAAGACATTCTCTATTTTGTTATCTTCTTGCGCCTTAAATTCATCAATCATATGAGAATATATTTTAGCGGTAACTAACATATTAGAGTGACCTAATCTCTTACTAATAGCGTACAACTGAACACCATTAAAAAGCAATAATGAAGCATGAGTGTGTCTAAGACTGTGAAAGTGAAATGTTTTACGGTAACAATCGCACTCTTTTAAATGTTTACGTAGTACTTTATTAACCCCAGCTGGAGAGGGTACAGAACCTTTGTCGTTAGCAAAAACAAATGGCTGTTTGTTTTCTTGTAAGTCACTTAATAAAGTTAACAGAAAATCATTCACTCTAATTACTCGTACCGAGGAAGCATTTTTAGGTCCTTTAAGCTTTTTATTTATATAATCGTATGATTTAGTAATGTCAATGGTTTTCTCTTTAAAATTGATATCTGACCATTTTAAAGCCATAATTTCACCTAAACGCATCCCTGTATAAAGAGCAGTAAGAATCATATATCTTGAAGTGAATTTAGGGTTAATCTTAGTTAGTAGATTCTTTTCTAATTTTTTGGCTTCATTTTCTGAAAGATAATCTTGCTTTCTGGTTAACTCAGCATTCCATACTAAATTGGTTCTTTCGGTAAAGTTATTAGTGATTATGTTGTCTATTTTTGCATCTTCTACACAAGCTTTTATGGTGCCATGGTTCTTTTGTACAGTAGATTTGGACTTATTAGAGCCGTATTCATTAATAAATTTTTGGTATTGTCTATGAGTAATAGTACTGATCTTTTGTTTACCAAAATAATCTTTTAAATATTTTTCTATTTGATCGTATCTTTGAATAGATGTAGTGGTTTTCCCTATTTTTCTGTAAGTTTTAGCCCACTCATTAAAATACTCGGCAAATACAGGATTTAACTTAGTAATTTGATGGTTATCTTTTTGGACTTCGTATTTATTAGCCCATCTCTTTGCCTCTGCTTTAGTTTTAAAGCCGGATTTACTTTTATAATTTCTTTTTCCGCTAGTGTACCAAGTTACACGAGCTTGCCATACTTCGCCTCGTTTTTTTATTGAAGCCATTTTAAAATTCTCCTTATTTTTGTTAAAATAGGGTAAGCAAAAGGTACTGATTTTGCATCAGTTAATTTTGTTTACACACATTTTTTATTTGAGCTATTGGCGTAGCTCTTTAAGTTCCCTCACTGTTGGTGCAGTGGGGGTTTTTGTTTATTTAAATTTATCAATTAAGTGCTGATCAGTATTCAGTTTTTTAATTGCTTCTAATTAAAACCAGTCGAAATCGACGGGTTTAAAACACGAATATAAAAATGCTTTTATGCTTTATATTGCTAAGACTATTGGACGTTTAATTTATGTCACTTAATTGACTCACTAGCTGTTGGCGCAGCTGGTGAGTTTTTTTGTTTTGTTTAGATTATTTATCTAAGTGTTGAATTGCATATTCGGCTTGAGCTTCGGTAAATTTATCTCCAGCGCTGGCAGTCAATTGTTGTTTAATTGCTGCTTTAGACATGCTTTGGTCTTTTTGGTAAGATTTAGCAGCTTTTAAAGCATTTTTATTCCAATCAGCCTTGATGTTATCAATTGCATATTTAGCTTGAGATTCAGTAAATTTATTACCGGCATCAGCAATTAATTGATCGTAAATAGCTTGCTTAGACATATGCATAGTGTCTGAGTAAGTTTCAGCACTCTTTAAAGCATTTTTGTTCCAATCAGCATCAACATTATCAACGGCATACTTAGCGGCTTTAGCTGGAAATTTATCGCCGGCATCGGCAGTCAGTTGTTCATAAATACCACGCTTAGACATGTGCATAGCATCAGCATAAGTCTTAGCTTTATTTAAAGCGGAAGTATATTCGGCTGATACTTTAGGTTTAGATGATGATTTCTTGCTACTACTTTTGGTAGTTTGTGAAGATTTCTCACTACTACTATTATCTGAATCACTACCGGGGTTCATGCCTCCAATACCAGCTATTACAATTACAACGATGACAATCCAAAACCACACGCGCTTATAAATTGGTTTTTTTACCTTGCCTTGCTTCTTACTCATTCGTTGTCCTCCTTTATATAAAAAATTGATTAACATTCAGCTTTTAATGTCTTCAGTAGTTGGACAAAAAGTTTAAAATAGTCCCCAATGTGATTTAACTATTGCGCCTGATATAATTAGAGTAAACACTCTAAGATAGAAGATAGGTGATTGATAATGAAAAATTTGAAAAATATTATTTATTTCACTAAGGAAGATGGTCAAAATAAACTTCTATTTTCTGTTGAAAGTGGTGGTTACTTTGAAGATGTACCTTTAGAACTTATTAAAAAAGCAACTAAAACACTTGGACACAAGCCATTAAATTGGTATTGTTTTGTAGACGGTACAGAGTTTAAGATAATCCCAAATGTGATTTAACTATTGAGGTTGCTAAGTCAGCTAATACAGGTATAGAAATATTTCCTAGCTTTGAAGCTATTTTTTTAGTTTCAGCCCAAACTTTATTACTTATGCTGCTAGTTCATCTAATACACTATTGCGCTCGGTAAATAGAACTGGTTTTATATTCTGTTCAATAAGTAATTCTTTAATCTCGGGTTTAATGGTTATTATCTTATCATCTGATGAACTATCATTTAAAAATACATAGAATGACGAGTTCTTTCTTAATTCTCTTGTTTGTAAAATATCTGTTAAAGCAGCTTTGGCGAATAAAGGATTATTAGGAGTAGATATTGTTTTAATAAAACGGGTAGGAATATCTTTATATCCAGAAATTAAATAATCAAAGTTAAAGGTAATACCACTTGAACCAGGAATAGAAACATCGGGTGTTGCACGAATATTATTTTCTTCCAGAAATACGCCTACATCTTCAAAGAATAACGACTTAGTATTATTTTTTGAAAGCATGAACATATCATTAACGGCTAAAATTGCCTGTAATAATCTATTTTTTGCCAAGGGGAAGTCTTTATATTTAACAGTAGTGGTTAACTCTTCATCTATTTCATTAATTCCGAATGCGTTAAGCCTTTCAGTAAATATTTTTTTGCGATTTTTTGATCTAGAAATCGTAACACCCTTACTCTCTAGATTAGCTAATGTCCAACCATCATCAGTAAGAGTAATAGTATTATCTTTATTTTTAATAACATACATAACTATTTCATCAGAAAATGAGTCCAAAAAAGGAACGTCAATTCTAATGATATTTTCTGAAAGGTCTCTAAACTTAGCTTCTTTTTTGTACCAGCTAAGATAATCAGTTAATAGACTATTTGAGAGTGTCACTGTTATCGCCTCCTATATGAACGAAATTTAGAAACTTATGAATAGCATCTCCAAGTTTATCAGTTGAGTTAAATATATAATCATCTAAAGGATATGCATAATCAAAAATATTATTATTAGCATATTTATAAATGTGAATGTGGTTTCCGTTTACTATTGTACCATCGTAATTATGATGATTTGAGCCGTTTATGCATAGACGAACCAGATGCACATTATTTTGCTTAAAGCGAATATGAAGAGAATATTTAGACTCTAGTGCTCCTCTATAGGCAAACCAAATATATTCTAAGTTGCTACTTTCGCCTAGTACATTTCTATTTTCTTTAAATTTTCCCAGAGGAACACTAAGTACAAAGTTTTCTAAAAAATGCTTAGCTTCATGTATTAATTCATTAACTTCATTATCAGTTAGTTTTTCTAAATCCATTGAATCGTTCCTTTTTTGTATTGTAGATAATTTTTTTAATTTTCTAAGCACTTTCCGGGGTGCTTTTTATTTTGTCCGACTAAATTGATTCGCTATGCATGTACTTTGCTAGTTCTTCGCGAACTAACCAGTAATTTTTAATTCCTATGCTTTTAGAAAAGTCTAACCAGTTTGCGCGTTCTATATCATTACCAAGGTCGATATATTTCTTGATAAAGTGTTTAATCATGAAGCTATTAGCCTTAGATTCGCTATGGAGGTGGCAAGCAGAACTAACATCACTATAATTACCGCTAATGTCGTTATCGTATTCTTTATGTCCAATTTCGTGTAGAATAACTCTTTCAACTTCTTCATCGGTTGCGTGTATTGGGACTACTATAAAATCAGGGTCATCATCATTAGTCGGCACTAAAAAGCCAGGACCGTGTATATCTTCATATCTTAGTTCTAAGTTATGATCTTTAAGCATTTGGGTCAGTTGCTTATCCATAACTGTTAACCTTCTTTACCTATATAGTATCCTTTTAACATGTTTTTGATTACTTCGCGGTCGTGGTCATCCATCGGCTTACCATCAAAACTACGAGCATTATCAATCATTTTATCTAGGTCTGTATCTGTAACTTTTTTATTTTCATTAGAAGTTGAAAAACGGGGATCTATTTCAGATTTATCAACATTGAAGAATTTAGCTAATTTAATAAGATTATCCTCAGAGGGTAGAGTTTTGCCACCAAAATAATCACTTATAGTACTTCTAGGAATATTGGTTGCTCTTTGCACGTCTACCTTTTTTAAATTTTTTTGATGTAATAGTTCATTTAAATTAGTTGAAATGATATTTTTTGCTTTTAATTCACTAGGTGTTAAATTACTTCGTCCCATTTTTTTGCTACCTCCGAATTAATTTCATCTATATTCTAACATTTTTTCAAAAAAAATTGAAAAAATACTTGATGTCCGACTTAATTCGGTGTAATATATTCATGTAAGGTCAAGCAAGACCTTAACACTAAGGAAAGGAGAAAGCTATGATTGAGAGCATAATAATAGCCCTTGGCTTAGCTTACGGCTTCTACAAGGTTAGACTTGAAAGAGCCAAAGCTATCAACCAAGAGCTACAAAACAAAAAGCTCAAACGTGAGCTTAACAAGTAATAAAACACTAGGCGGGTAACCGCCTGCTTAGTGTACGCTCTAATCATAGCAAGATATGATGATGATTGCAATTAGAATTGCAGCTTTAATTATTGCACTTATCTTAGTTGTAGCATGGTGCTACTACAGGATTAGATTAGTTAAAGCTAGAAAAGAAGGGCAAAAGTTGCAAGCCCGTTTAAAGCAAAAGGAGGCAGAGGATGCCAAAAATAACCGCTAAGGCGGCTAGGGTTAATGCTAATCTAACCCTTAAAGAGGCTGCTGAAAAATTAGGAATAGCCTATCAAACATTATCTTCTCTGGAAAATGATGAAGATAAAATATCTTTAGGCTTAGCTAAAAAGATGGCAAAAATCTATCAAATTCCGATGGATTTTATTTTTAAGTAAAACATCCGATTTAAATAGGATAAAAGGAGAAAGAAATGAAAGAATTACAACTATTTAACTTTGAAGGTAATCAAGTCAGAACGGTTTTGATTGATGAAACACCTTACTTCGTTGGTAAAGACGTGGCAATCATTTTGGATTACAAAAATACAAGGGATGCATTAATTAAACATGTTGATAAAGAAGATAAAAGAAACGAGATTGTGAAAGCTTCACAATTGTCGCAAAACGCGACAGGCTTTATGAATGTTGATTTAATCACTGAATCGGGTGTATATTCTCTGATTTTTGGTAGCAAAATGCCAAACGCCAAAAAGTTCAAGCACTGGGTTACAAGCGAGGTCCTACCATCAATCAGGAAACACGGGGCTTACATGACACCTGAAAAGATTGAAGAAGCACTTCTTAATCCGGATACAATCATTAACCTGGCTAAGCAGCTAAAGAGTGAACGTGAAAAACGCTTAATTGCAGAACAGAAGGTTAATGAATTAACACCTAAGGCAACTTATTACGACAAGGTTCTAGCAGATAAATCTTTAGTAAGCATTTCAATCATTGCTAAAGATTATGGTATGTCTGGTCAAGCAATGAATAAGACATTGCATGAGTTAGGTGTGATTTATAAGCAAGGTAAGACTTGGCTACTGTATGCAAAATATCAAAAAACCGGTTGGACACATTCAGAAACGGTAATGGTTAAGAAGAAAGATGGCACTGAAAAAGCAGTTCTCAACACTAAATGGACTCAAAAAGGTCGCTTAGGCTTATACGAACTGCTTAAGAATAATGATATTTTGCCACTGATTGAACGTGAGGATGTGGCTTAGGGAGTAGATAGCCCTAGAAAGAAGTTGAAACAAATGAAATTGGAAGTTAACGATGCGATTCTTACTGAAGCAGTGGACAAGATCATGCGCCAACGTGGTTATGTCCCTGAAGACGAGCTTACAGGTAAGACGATTACAATTAGGGAATTTGCCAAAAAGTATTGTTACCCACATGGCATTAGCTGGGTAAAGAGTGAAATCTTTTACAGGTTTAAGCCTGATTGGGTGGCGGACTTATATCCCGGCCGGGGTCGAAGCTTTACAATCTTTGAAAAACCAGCTGCTGAGTGGATGGAAAAACATCGCTCAGAAATTAACTGGAAATCTGAATAAATGTGTGTGAACAAATTAACTGAAAGGAAATTATTATGCTTAGCAAAAATCAAACCACTCAAGTGGGAGTAGACGTAAATGGAGCATTCACTAGAAATGCTAGTGAACGCTTGAAAGAAAGCCAACGCCGACAGGAAATTCTCGACGAAAAAGAGCACCGCTTAGCAGTCGGCTTCATGGGTTGGGCAATTGTTGCTGTATTCATTGCCTTGCTAGTTGGGTTAGCAATTTAAGGGACTAAGAGATGAAAGTGAAAGCAAAAAAAGAGCCTTGATACCCGACATATCAAGACTCAGCAAAAAAATATTATTCGCTATTTATTATAGCAGTTTCAATGAGGTTTAAACATGAAAAACATTTTTGAAATAAATGCTGCAATTAAAGCAGTACAAGAAAAGGACTTAGATCCTGAATTGATTCAGGACACCCTAGATAGCTTAGCTTTAGCCAGAGATGAAAAGCTTGATGGTGTAGCGGGCTGGATCGAAAGCAACAACGCAAAAATTGACTGGCTTTCTGAAAAAATCAAACAGCTTCAAGAAGTAAAGAAACGTTTCAACAATCAAAATACTAGGTTGATGGATTACCTAACCGCGGCAATTGATAACACTGGTAAGAAAGAAATCAAGACTGAACATCATTTACTTAAGCCTAGAAATTACCGGGCTTCAGTAATTGTTGAAAGTAGTAAAGATTTACCGGTTGACTACATCAAGTTCGAAGAAATTCAAAAAGTCGATAAAACCAAGCTTTATGAAGACTTAAAGAAGGGTAAAGAAATTACCGGTGCTTATCTTAAAGAAAACCGTAAAACAAGGATTATGTAATGAAATTCTTACAGTTTGTTACAGCTGCAGCTTTAAACAATAGGAAATTAGCATTATCTATCGTTAAAACTGAAGCTATTGAAAGCAATAAAAGCTTAGATACAGTCTTGCATGAGTACGCCCAATAAGCTGCTAATCAGAATTCATTAAGTGCCTTTGCTATGGCTACTAGGTTATTGAAAGAGAGGAAAGAGTGTATAAATTAAGACCCTATCAAACTGAATTAATCAAGAAGATTACTAATTCAATGAGAAAAGGCAATAAAAAAATCATCGTCCAGTCACCACCTCGCACGGGTAAGACCGTGGTGATGGCTGAAATAGCCCGCAGAACCACATTAAAAAGTAATCGTGTGATGTTCCTTATTCATAGAAAAGAAGTCCTAGACCAAGCGATTAAAACTTTTAGAGAGCAACAGGTTAATCAGCGCTTGCTAAAAGCTGGTATGGTTCAAACCTTAACTCGTAGAGTGGATAAGATGACGCATCCACCTAATTTAATTTTGGTTGATGAAGCTCATCACGTTTTAGCCAAGAGTTACCAAAGAATTTTAAAGAAGTTTCCTGATGCTTATGTGTTGATGTTTACGGCAACTCCACGCAGAACAGGCAAACAACAACTAGATTTAATTGCTGATGATATTATTGTTGGTCAATCTATCCACGATCTAACTGAACAAGGATTCTTAGCACCGTTTGATTATTATTCAATCGATGATATCAATTCCAAGAAGCTTAAAAAATCCTCTACGGGTGATTACACTAAGCAATCTATGGAAGACGCTGTGAGCCGTAAAATTTACGGACACATTGTCGAAAACTATCAACGACTAGCTTCAGGAAAACAAGCGGTAGTTTTTACTTATTCGATTGAATCAGCCAAAGAAATTACTAAGCAATTCAAGAAAGCTAATATAAGCGCATATGAGCTTGATGGAACGACTGAAGATAATCTTAGGAGTCGAGTTGTAAAAGCCTTTAGAAGTAAAAAGATTAGGGCTCTCGTTAACGTTAACTTGTTTACTGAAGGTGTGGACTTGCCGGACGTTGATTGTGTCATCATGGCACGACCAACACAGAGCTTAGCCTTATATTTACAGTTTTCAATGCGATGCTTAAATCCTAGACCAGGCAAACGGGCAATTATTATTGACCATGTTGCTAACTGGAAAACTTTCGGACTTCCTAATAGTGATAGAGATTGGAAAAATGCAATTAAAACCACTGATAGGAGTAAGACAATTAAAAATTCTACTCCAGAAGGTCCGCAAATCACACAATGCGATTACTGTTTTGCAGTAGTTGAAGTGAAAACTATTAAAGATGGTAGTTGTCCGATGTGTGGGAATCCTATCAAGGTTCATGACCCGGTAAAAGTTACCAACGATAAGCTAGTGAAGATTGAGCAAGATAGGCAAGCCAAAAAGCGAAAAGAAGTAATTGATAAGATGATGCACGATGATTTAGCTAAAAGAGTTGCTAATAAGTCAGTTAGTGAGCTGAAATCTTTCAAAGAATTACAAGTTTATGGAGAACTGCATGGATATAAAAAAGGTTGGGCATTCTTCATGGCTAAAAGAAAGGGAATATTTAGAAGATGATTACTTTACCTAAAGTAGAAAAATTACAACCAAAAACGCAACCACACAATTTTTTCTTGTGGGGAGCTACGATGTCAGGGAAGTCTTACTTTGCTAGTTTCTTCCCAAACCCATTAGTTTTAAACACTGATGGAAATAGTGAACAAGGTTCAGCACCTAGCATTCAAATTCGCAATATCAGGGATGCAAATGGACATCTTAAGCAATCAGCAATTAAACAACTTGATGATGTGATTACAGCCCTTCAGGTTGAGAATCCTAAGCGATCTAAGGAACAACAATTCCAAACTTTGGTGGTTGATGTAATTGATGACATCTGTGTAATGATTGAACAGGCTATTTGTATTGATGCCGGTGTTCAAGCTTTAAGTGATATTCCTTACGGTAAGGGCTATGCAATGTTTAACACTGCGCTGCAGCAATTCGTAATGGATCTTAAGGCATTGCCGATGAATGTAATTTATATCAGTCGCGAAATATCAATTACTGATGAAAATAGTGGTGTAACTACATTCGAACCTAGTCTAAAAACTAAGTACTACAACATCGTTAACGGTAATTGTGACTTAGTGATTAGAACTAAGAAAGTTGGTGATGGTCAAAATGCTTCATACTTCCGTGAAATTAAAGCAATCAGGACGAAGTATGAACCAGAAAACATTACTAACCACCGGGTACTGCAGTTACTTGAGAGCTGCAGCGGAATGTTTACTAAAGAACAAATGGAAAGATTAAAGAATAAGAAAGAGAGTAAATAAGAATGAGTTTATTAGATGCATTTAACACTTTAAAGCAGTCAGGTTTTGATGCTAAGAAGGACAAAGATTACAACCCTTACAAGGAAATTCCAGATGGTGAATATTTAGTTTCGCTTGATGGGGTAACTCACAACGCTAAAAATGATAGGGATTTCTTGATGATTAGCTTCATGGTTGTGCAAGGCGAGTATGAAGGGCAGAAAGAATCAGTCTTCCCAAGTTTGGCAACTAAGAAAGCAAACGGTGATCCAATGCCAAATTCAGTAATTGCACGCGGAATCGCTGAAATTCAATTAATTGGTGAAGCTGTAGGTGCTCCAATTCCTGATAGCTGCTTTGCTCATGATAATGAGACAGATGCATATGAAGCAATCGTTCCGGTTTTATCTCAAGCTAAAAATAAAGTTTTAAAGCTTACTAAGAAAACTACACCTAACAAGCGTAACCCGGACTATCCTTACAAGAATTATGAGTTTGAAAAGGCTGAACAACCTAGAGCTTTAGATATTGAAGGTGAAAATGACCCATTTAAAGATAGCAAGAACAATGTAGAGGTTAATGGAAGTGATTTTCCCTTTTAGGAGTTAAAAAATGCTAGTTAACTTAGTAAATTACGCAGTTAGTTACGCACAACATGGCTTCTCAGTAATTCCAATGGGTGCAGGTAAGAAGCCCTTAATTAAATTCGCTAATAAACCAGCCCTTACGCCAGAAGAAGTTAAAAAGTTGTGGGCTAAATATCCACTAGCTAATATCGCACTTAAAACTGATAAGTTTTTTGTGATCGATGTTGACCGTCACAATAGTGTTGATGGCATGAAAGCTATCAAAGAACTAGGTCATGATGAGTGGTTTAAAGATACCTTAACTGAAAAAACAGCACATGATGGTTATCATTTCTTCTTTCAAAAACCGAAAGATGTGGAGATAACTCAACAAATTGGAATGCTTGAGGGCGTAGACCTAAAAGCCCATGTTAATAACTATGTTGTCGTGGCTCCTAGCAGTAATGGAGATAAAAGATATAAGTGGTTAAATAAAGAACCAATTCGACCGGCTCCGGCCGGTTTGCTGGAATTAATTGAACAAAAGGCAAAAGAACATAAGCCAGTGACTATGCTTGAAGGTTATCAGTATAAGCCGACTGGTAAAACTCAAACAACTAAGCTTTTCGAAGCAATTGTTAACGGCTTAGGTCCAACAGGTGGAAGAAATAATGCACTAGCCGCTTTCGTGGGTGGCTTACTTTATCGAAACGTTGACCCGGACGTTGCAGCCAAGCTTGCCGTTTTAGCTAATGCTGCAACAGAAAGTTCTCTTCCACTTGAAGAAGTTCAAAGAACAGTTAATTCCATGATTGAAAAGGAAGATAGAAGAAGGGAGGCAGAATAGTGACCGATGAAATAAAAATCGATGAGAAGAAAGCCGATAAGCTTCGCAAGAAGCAAGTCCAACCACATAAGACAATTTTTGAAATTAAGCGTGATGGAACTTTAAAGACTAATTCTGTTAAAAATGTCGTTTTAATCCTTAAAACCGATAAGAACTTACAAAATTTGTTCAGATATAACGAATTCACTGCAGAAATTGATGTTGTAAGGGATGCAGATATTCAAACCGACTTTGGCTTAATTGAAATCTCAAAAGGTAAATTCACTGACCAAGTTTCTAACTCAGTTGAACTTTATATTGAGTCTAGTAATAAATACTTAGGTGCAGCTTTTAAAAATCAAATTATCGATCAAGGCATTTCAAACGTTGCTTATATGGATAAATACAATCCGGTTAAAGATTATATGAATAAAGCTTATACCTTATGGGATAAAAAGAAACGTTTAGATAAATTCTTTCATATTTATCTGGGGGCTGAAGAAAATGAAAGTTTAATTCTTATTACCAGATTATTCTTTATGGGCGTGGTGGCTAAAATTTATAATCCGAAAGTTAAATTTGATTTTGTTTTGGACTTAGTAGGTGGACAAGGTGCAGGTAAAACCACGCTGCTGCAAAGTATAGCCCCACTTGGCTTATACACAGACCAGTTTAACAGCTTCACAAATAAGGACGATTTCGAAGTTATGAAAAATGCGGTCATTGTAAATGATGATGAAATGACAGCTTCAAATGCGGCTAGTTTTGAAGAAATTAAGAAGTTCATCACTATGCAACAATTTGAATACCGCCGCTCATACGCTCGTAAATCTGAAAGATTTGCTAAGAAGTTTGTGATGACTAGAACCACCAACGAAAAGCGACACTTAAAGGACCGTTCTGGTGATAGAAGATTTATTTCAATTTTCGTTAATAAGGCTAAGCAAGAAAAGAGCCCAGTTACTGATTTAACTGATGAGTACATTCAACAGCTTTGGGGTGAAGCAGTGCACCTTTATAAAAATACCAAGGATCCATTTCTTCTTACTAAAGGTCAGGAAGAATTACTTAAAGAAAATAGAAATCAATTCCGTTACACTTCTGGTCTGGAAGATACTCTTATGGATGTTCTTGAAAATAAATTTAAAGGTGCTGAATTTATCCCTAACACGAAACTTGCATTTGAAATTTTTGCAGATAGGGATGCATTAAGCCGTAATAACAAAGAAACTCGTGATATTAGATATTACATGAGCCATTTAGGTTATGATACTGGAGCTAGAAGATGGGAAAATGGAAAAGCAGTAAGAGGCTTCAAAAAAGAATGACAGTACTGACAGTATCCTGACGGTTACTGTCATGGACTCAATCCATTGAGAGAGTAGGACTGTTATATGGTTACTGACACCATGACAGTAATATTAGAATAAACTTTTATAAATAATAATTAAGTAATAGTAATTAATATTTATATAAAGTTATAGGAAAAATTTCGTTTTACTGTCAGTAAAGTTTGTTAAAGCCTTGAGGGAGTAAGAATTAATAGCATGACAGTAACTGTCATTTTACTGTCACGGAACTGTCAACCAGGAGGTAAAAAATGTGTAAATTTTGTGAAATTAACAAAAAAACTCACCGCGGACGTGATTTTTATTCAGAAGAATATCTGAGTGACGATTACATTAGTAACTTAGATGGTGGCGATGCCTATCTAACTTATATTGAGAAAACTGAGCAAGATTTCTATCTGGTAATTAATGAACCAGATAATGAAATGTACGGCAGACAAATTTCAGAGTTGCTAATTAACAACTGTCCTTGGTGCGGTAGAAAACTAAATTAAATTATAGCGAGTTTGCATTTTATGCAAGGGTAAGTGGTGGGTGATTGGAGTGAAAAACGTGAGCAATAGAATAAAAGAGTTACGAAAAAAGAAAAATCTTACCTTAAGAGAACTAGGTGAGGCATTGAAGATGCGTGATAACACACTAAGTCAATATGAAAACGAAAAACGAAACCCTAAAAAAGAAACATGGCAAAAATTAGCTGATTTCTTTGGCGTATCTATTTCCTATTTACAAGGTTTTAACAAACCTAATTGCAACTTAAAAGGAATTTGTTTGCGGTGTGGTTTCACGTTCTACTTTGAATACCATTTATTGGGCAATGAACATTTTATTTGCCCTAAATGTGGATGCAAAACGGTATCTATTGAAGGATATTAACCATATGACAATCGAAGAATTAAAACTAGCCTTGCATGAGTATAACCCCAACTTTACTCTAAAAGGCTTTACCAAAGATAAGTACATACTCAGATATAAGAGCGAAAAGATTTTAAAAATTAGCTGGGATGCAGAGCTGGACTGGAGTGTGCAATTTCTGATGCATCCCTGTGACTGGTATCCAATCGCTAATTGGGCACCGGCTCCAATCTTGGATATGGTGGACTTATCTGAAGCATTAAGATTAATTTCTAAATTAGATTTGAGGTAAAAATGAAAGAATTTAAATCTGAAACAAAAGTAGTATATAGCTCAAAAGAGCTTGAAAATCCATTTCTTAGATACACCGATGAACTAGCCCAAGTTTTATTGCAAAAAAATAAAGCTTATGGAGATAGCTTTACTAAGTCGGTTGATGATTATGGCTTGCCTGTGATCGGCATTAGGCTGAGTGATAAATACAACCGTATTCATACCCTTATCACTAAAAAAGATATTGATGTAGGGGATGAATCTTTACAAGATACCCTGCTAGACACAGCAGGCTATGCGATTCTAGCTTATAAATATCTGAAGGAGAATGAAAGTGATGCAAAAACGAAAAGTCAGTAAAAAGGAAAGATTAAAAATAGATGGCTTTTATAAAAATAAAGCTATTAAAGAAGCTAGAATTTTAGCTTTAAATGTAGCTCATGCTAATGGATACAAGTACGGACGAGATGAAAGTAGTTGGATGCCGTTTATTAGTAGCCACATTAAGCCATCGGAAGCGCTGGAGGGCATCAAGATAATGGCTAGAGATAGTTTTAGCACTATTATGAATTCTGGCATTTGTGATACAGATATAAGAATCAAGTCTTTGTTTTGGGACATGTATCATGTCTTCAAGAAAGGAAAATATCAAAGAATGGTGGTAATACGTGAAAAACGAAACCATTAAGGCAGCTCATAGAGTCATCGATGAAATCAAAGTTGATGTAGTTGTTTTAGTAGATGCCTTAGACCAAAACGATAAGATAGCAGCAAAATTATACGCCAGTGATTTAGTTGATTGGGCGGATGAGCTACGAGAGATACTAGAGGAGGCTTAATGAAGATACAAGTATTCGAACGCAACGTTCTTACTAGTGAAGATTTAGCCGCTGAATTCAATGAGTGGCTAGACTTACACAAAAAGAATATCAAAGTTAACAAGTTAAATTACGGCTATAGTCGTCAAGGCTACTTAACAACTATAGTTGTTGAATATGATTTTAAATATTAAGGAGAAAATTATGCACGGTAAGGTTATTAGATTTAATGGTAACATTAACAACTTCAAGTCAAACGGTGAAAAGGTAACGATTACTTTAAGTGTCGATACTGCTGATATTTCATTAGATGCCTTAAATGATATCGCTGCTGGTCCTATCATGATTCAGCTCGAAGCAAGTCAAATTGAATTGCTTCCACAGGTTGAGGCTAGTGATGAAGAATAAGTCTGAGCATACAATACAGAAAGAAATTCAGTTAGCATTATCTCAGAGTGGCTGCAGTGTCTTTCGTACGAATGTCGGTAAGGTAAAAATGCAGGATGGTCGCTGGTTTGATACCGGATTGCCTAAAGGGTTCCCCGATTTAGAAGGTTTTAGGTGGTCAGATAATAAAATATTTTTTATTGAAGTAAAGAATGTAAGTGGTCGTATCCGTGACGATCAGATTAGGTTTCATGAATTTTTACAATCTCATGGAGTAATTCACGGTATTGCTAGAAGTAAAGAGGATGCTTTAAAGATCATATCTGAAGATTTAGTTGGATACGGATATTAGTTAGATTTGGAGTGAAATTAAATGAGTTTGTTATTCCCAGAGTTAAATAGAGCACGTACATTACAAAATGTGTCAGATTTCTTTGAGTACGATTTAGATCGTTTAGTTTTAATGAGTGGGAAGAATCTAACTGATTTAAAATCACCTCAAATCAGTAAAGCTCCAATTCATAGTACTGGCAGCAATAGTCGTGAAGACACTATGATTCGCGGTTTAGATGCTGGTGCTATGGTTGATGCTGTGAAAGATACGATCTTACATTGTTCATACGATTCGCGAGTTATATTGATTGAACTTTTTATAAATCACAAGACTTGGTTCGAAGTTGAAAATATTCTTTTTTGTAATCACAAACGCTTAGGATTTTTAAGAAAAAAAGCAATGTTTGAGTTTGCAGATGGGTTTGATTACTGGCAGAGGAGGCACAATTGCGAACCTATCATTGATCTGCATGCTTATAAAAGAAACTTTGGGGATACAAAATAGATACAAACTGGATACTTCAATGCTTATACTTCATGCAATAATAGTATTGTAGGATTTTTAGAAAAAGTCCTATCCAAACCGGTAGTAACAATTTATGTTCATTAGTTGAATCTCCTTTTATTGACTGGTTGCCATAGGTGGTCCGTAGGTCGGTTCGATTCCGGCTATGGCAATTGTGCTAGTAACTAGCACAAACCGCACGTATAGTGTAATTAGTTAGCACATCACCGCCGTTGAAGCTGTAGTAGACTGGGAGCGTAACCCGGTGCGTGCATTGCCTGCAATGCGGGCAAAAGCAAATTTATTATTCTTCTGTTATTGCTTCAAGTGATGTAAGGTATAGTCAGCCGTTGGTGAGCTGAGGCTATAATAATCGTAGCTGAGTATTGAAGCATGGCGCAGTGCTTACTCTCATCGGTTCAATTCCGATATACCTTATAGGTCCGAGATGACTTTAAACTATTGGAATAGGCATCCCCCTGAACAAATATAAAATAAATCCCCTTCACTTATGCGCATTAAATGTGTATAATGTATGTAGGAAGGAGGTTAAGAGTATGCCGTGGAAACCTGCTAAAATGCTTAGATTCCTTAAGAAACATGGGTTTGTAGAAATAAGTAGATATACAAGGCATGGTACTAGTCATATCAAACTTATCAATCATGAAACAGGTAGATATACAGAGGTACCAATGCATAAAGGTAAGGAATTGCGTAAGGGAACTCAGGATGGAATTTTAAAGCAGGCTGATTTAATTGAAGAAGCACGTTCAGAGTAACGCGCTTTTGGCGTATTCAAGATATTATGAGACGACAAGTTTTATATCCAGTCATTGTTAAAGAATATAATGACGATGAACATTATTTTGTGATTACTTCGCCAAACGTTCAAGGAATGGTAGCCGAAGGTGAAACTTTAGAAGAAGCTGTTGATGAGGCATCATACGATATTGCTGACTGGTTTGTAGTTAAAAAGCATATTGAAAAACCTCAAAACCCATCTAATTGGCATTTAGATGAAGGTGAAAGGATCGCATATATTCAAGTTGATCTTTCAAGATTCTATGAAAAATATGGTAAGAAAGTCAGGAGAAATATTACAGTTCCTGAATATTTATCTGATTGGGCAACAGAAAACAAAGTAAACGTTTCTTTAGTCGCATCTAATGCATTAAAAAAGTTACAAGAACAAGGTTAAGTAATAAAGTCAGCTAACAGCTGGCTTTTTATTATGCCCTAGGGGGCATAGAGATATGAGTGTTAGTCTTTAAATACCCCGGGGGATTTAAAAGATATCTGCCTATAGATTGAAGGTAGATGACACATGTAGACCGTAGGTTTAGAGTTTTATAGTACCCCTATCCTAGTTGTCATATATAGGCATCGCAGCAGATAGTATAGGTTTAATTATGTTGGTGATAATGATGATAAATCCTAGATATGCAAATGGTTCGCTTCGTCGTCGCAATCGTGAACGAATGAAGATAATGCAACTTCCTTGTGGAATTTGTAAAGGAAAGCTTGGACCAATTCATTATGATGAACCAAGCGATAGCAAGCATCCATTAAGCTTCGTGATTGATGAGATTAAACCAATCTCAAGATGGAAAGAGTTTGGTTATAGTTCGAAGCGTGAAGCAGCTGAAGATTGGAATAATCTTCAAGCAAGTCATTATTGTTGCAATGCGTTTAAATCGAATAAAACATTGAATGAGCTTACAGATGGTTACAGTCAAAATAAAAATGTCTTGAGAATGAATATAAACGTTTCTGACGGCGATTGGTAATCTTAGGTGGGGAGATACCCCGGCCCCGCATTAACGGCGACCAGCCCCGTCCAGCGCCTACACTCTTAAAATTAAAATCCACAATAGGAGGTGGTAGAATGCCAAAAAACAAACAGCCAAAATCCACAATACCGATGAGTATTGAACAAGCTTGGCGTAAAGGTGGAGAAATTGAAATGACTAAGGCGTTAATTGTTAAATATGCAAAAGTCTTAGACATGACTGACTCAGGCCGTGACATTAAACCACTAGCTACAGGGTTACTTGAATCGGTAGATAGACTAAAGTCTTTAGAAGCTCAAGATAGTAAGTCAACTAAAGATACACCATTAATGAAAATTTTAGGTGAAGCCAATGGTTAGAAGGGGTAATCAACAACCAACCTTTAGATATACAGCTAAATATAGTCAAACAGAGGGCGACCAAGCGGCCGCCCTTTCTGCTGCATATGATTTAAAACCGCATCCCTGGCAAAAAATGGTTTTGCAGGATTGGCTTGCTACCAATGAATACGGGGCTTTATTAAATAGCTACTGTATTCTTGAGGTACCAAGACAAAACGGAAAAACTGGTGTGTCTGATCCCCGCGAAACTTGGGGACTTGTAAAGCGCGGTGAACAAATATTACATACTGCTCAAGAATTTCAAACTGCTAAAAAAGCATTTGATAGGTTGCGTAAGAAGTTTGGTACTTGCAAAAATGATCCTTTTGCCGAATATCCTGAATTGAATGCATTAGTTGACCACTATACAGTTAGCGCAGGGCAAATGGTCTTAGATTTAGTGAATGGTGGTCATATTGAATTTCGTACTCGTGGTAGTAATTCTGATATGGGGCGTGGTGGTACTTTCGACTTAGTAGTTATTGATGAGGCTCAATCTTATACTGAAGCTCAAGATGCCGCTTTAAGCCCGCTAAATTCTGCAGCACCAAGTGGTAGTCCACAAACAATTTTAATGGGGACACCACCAACACCCGAAGCTGTGCACAAAGGCTTTATCTTTAGTAATTCAATCAAAATGCTGCACGATAATCCTAAACCGGGAATGTGCTTACACCAATGGTCAGTAGAACAAGTAGGCGATCCTTTAGATAAGAAAAGATGGTATAGAACTAATCCTTCACTTGGATTTCAATTACTTGAATCAGCACTAGATAAAGACAGCATTTCAATGGCTCCTGATATGTTTGCAAGGGAACACTTGGGCTTTATCAATCTTGACGAAATATTTAACTCTGATTTGGCTATTGATCCTGAAAAGTGGCAAGCTTGTGTGTCTGATTCCACAAAGCCAGAGGGAAAAACAGCTTACGGAATTAAATTTAGTCTTGATGGTTCAAGAGTTAGCTTGTGTGGCGCGGTAATTCCTAAAAATGGCAAAGCCAGGATTTCTCTTATAAAAGAAGAACCTACTTCAATTGGCTTGACATGGTTAGTTGATTGGCTAAGTGATAGATATACTAAAGCTTCTTGTGTAGTCATTGATGGAAAAAACGGTGTAGACATTTTAATTGATCGTATTAAGCCTATTTGGCGAGCTAAAACCTCTATTGTTCGTCCTAGCGCTACAGAAATGATTGATTGTGCAAGTTTATTAATAAATTCAATCAATGAAAATAAGTTGACTTGGTATCAAGGTCAAGAAATGCTTAATCAATCTGCAATTACTGCAACTAAGAGAAAAATAGCTGGAGGTTTTGGCTTTGGTGGCGATCAATCGGGACCAATTGAAGCATGTTCCCTTGCTTTATGGGGTGCAAAACACAGTAAGCGAAATCCAAAAAGAAAGATGAGGATAGGTTAATGTTAACGATGGGACTGGTTAAAAACTTGCCAACATATGAACAAAGCCTAGTGCGAGAATTGATAGATATTCTTAATGCTCATAATTCTAAGAATCGTCAAAAAATTAGGTATTATGAGGGTCATGTGACTGTTCAGGAAGTAAATTTAGATATTGCTTTACCTAGAGGACTTAGGAACTTAACAGTTGGCTGTTCTTGGGGACAAAAATGTGTTGATGTTCTTGCTGCAAGGTCTAAGTTTGATGGATTTGTTGACCAAAATGGTGCAGAAAATGATTTAATTAATAAAATTGTTCAAGATAATCAACTGGTTTATGAATATCAAAAGGCAACAAGAGATGAATTGAAATTTGGAAGTTCATTTGCGACTTTAGCAATGAACGGTGATAAAGTTTCAATTCGCTTTCATAGTCCCTTAGAGGCAAGTGGATTATGGGATGGTGAAAATAATCGCCTTCAAGCTGGATTAGCCATTATGGATAGTGTTCCAGATGAAACTCAGAAAGGTACTTGGCGTCCCTCAATGATTAACTTATACACTGATTCAGCTACATGGGTGTTAGAAAGACCATTTGGAGCTTCAGATTGGTTTGCTACAGAGTATAGTCACAAAATGGGGCGTCCTTTAATGGAAGCCATGACTTGGGATGCAACATCGAACAAGCCGTTTGGACGATCAAGGTTAAAAAAGCCTATTAGGAGCCTAATTGATGGGTATATTCGTACTATAGCCAATGCTTCAATTGCCTTAGAATTTGATACCACACCACAAAAGTATTTATTAGGTGTATCTGATGAGCAGTATGACGCTATTATTAGTGATAAGTTTAAGCAATATGTAGGTTCTATCTTAACTTCAACTTCTAATCCAGAAACTGGAGAAAATCCTGAGTTTGGTCAATTGGCTCAAGGTAATATTGAACCTCATATTCAAATGCTTCGAGCTTTAGCTACACAATTTAGTGCGGCAACAGGTTTAACTGTTACTGACACAGGTGTAGTTAATGATGCTAATCCAACTTCAAGTGATGCTATTTTAGCTCAGTCACAAACTTTAGTCTTGTTAGCGGAGCAATTAAACGCTGGTAATGCTAATGCATTAAAAAATATTGCTATGATGGCTCAAGCGATGCAGTTAAATACTACTTTAGATAAGTTAAGCGAAGAACAGACTAATGTAGTTGCCCATTTCAAGAACCCGGCAATGCCTAGTGTGTCTGTTACTGCAGATGCAGCAATAAAAATTGCTAGTGCGAGAAAGAATTTTGCTCAAACAGATGTCTTTATGGAAATGATTGGCTTTGACCAGGCTGATATTAGGCGTATTAAAGCTCAGGAATTGCGAGCAGAAGGCGCAAATGTACTTAATGAGGAATTCACCATAAACGCCGAAGAAGCCTCTCAGGTAGAAGAAAATGAACCAGACCAAGCAATTACTGATAAAGGTGTAGAAGATGAGAGTTAGTTATGCAGCTTGGTCAGAATATCGTGAAAAATTGCATCAGATTAATGCTAAAGCTGAAAAAGCTATGGACGATTTTATGAAGGCTAATTGGCCAGCAGATAGTCAAGCAATGATTGATTACGCATATTCATTAACTCAACATTATGGTAGTGCTGCAGCAGAGTTAGCATGTAGAATGTATGACAAGACGGCTAAGGCTAGCGGTGTAAGTGTCCCAAGTGCTGAACCAGCAGAATTAGCTTCTTATGAAGATGTTCAAAAGGGTGTTTATGGAACTTTAAAAAATCCTAGGGAAACTCCTAGAATGGTAAACCGATTAGTAAAACGAACAGCTGCAGATACTACTTTAAAAAATGCAATAAGAGACAAAGCACAGTGGGCTTGGATTCCAAGCGGAGAAACTTGTGCTTTTTGTTTGACCTTAGCAAGCCGTGGTTGGCAAAATGCTTCGAAGAAAGTATTAAAGGGTAATCATGCTGAACACATTCATGCCAACTGTGATTGTAATTTTCAAATTAGGTTTAGCGAAAAGGACACTGTTGAAGGATATGATCCAGATAAATATCTAAAGATGTATGAAAATGCTGAAGGTAATAGTCCAGAAGATAAGATTAACGCTTTAAGGCGGGAACATTACAAAATTTCTTCAGATCATAGTATGCCTAAGACTGGTGAGCCTTTGTCTATTTTGGATCATAAAAATAAAAATGGAATCATTGATAAAAGAAGATTTTATGATGAACATGGTATAATGAATTTAGATATCCATACTACAAATCATGGAAACCAAAAGCATCATGACTACGGTAAGCACGGAGAGCATGCACATGATTATGTTTTTGATAATAAAGGAAATTTCATTTCTAAAAACACACGGGAATTGACTGAAGAAGAGAGAAAGGAGAATAAGGATATATTATGAAACTACAACAATTAAAAGATTACCTTGACGATTATTCTTTAGATTTTTATTTTCAAGTAAATAAAAAAGACTGTGGTATTGAAACCGAAGTAAAAAATTATATCCCTACTTTCACTCTTTGGTATGGCGATTTTTATAGAGATTATAAAGACAAAGATTTATTAGTTAACGACAAAATTTTTGATGGAAAATCTTTGAGGCAATTATTGCCTAAATTAAATATAGAAGTGTATTAATATGTCTAAAGACGATTATGATGTTCTAGCCTTTAAAGTTCTTTTATATCTGTATGCTATTTTTAAAGGCAAGCAAGTATTCGACATCAATATATTTAAAAAAGCTGTCACTAATATTGATGATGGCTATTTAAATAGAATTCTATCTATGATGAAGGATGAAAAATTAATTCAAGGATTGGCTTTTCAAAAAGTTTGGGGCAATGAAAAGATTATCATCAATGATTTAAGTGATATGTCGATTACCAGCGATGGAATACATTATTTACTTGAAAATAAGAGAATGACCAAGGTTAAAAAATTATTATTGAATCAGACTGGAACAATAGGAAGTTTAATAAAAATGATATTTTAAGCGATTAACGAAAGTTGATCGCTTTTTATTTTGGCAACGCGTGCCACCTTAGTGAAAAACGCGGTATTTTTACACTCATTTAGGAGGAATTTTGTCATGGACGACAACAAAACTGTGGATCAGGTAAAGACCTTTACGCAAGAAGAATTAGATCAAGTAGTTAAAGAGCGTGTAGCACGTGAACGCGCAAAGTATAGTGACTATGATGATTTAAAAACTAAAGCTGGAAAATTTGATGAAATTGAAGAGGCTAATAAATCAGAATTAGAAAAATTAACTGAAACTAACCAAAAACTTCAATCTCAAATTGATAACTTTAATAAAGCTAACACCTTGCGTGAAGCACAAGATAAAGTTGCTGCTGAAACAGGATTACCACTATCAGTAGTTAAAACTTTATCGGGTAAGAATGTGGATGAATTAACCCAAAGTGCAAAAACGATTTTAGATTTTAATAAAAATCAAGGTAGTTCATATCCACGGGTTAAAAATTCAAGTAGTAGTAAATCTAGACCAGTATCTAAAGAAAATGAATTTTTAGACTGGTTGAATAGTAATTTAAAATAGGAGAAAGATATGGCAAATTTAGATTATGCAACTGACAAGTCAATTGAATTACCAGCAGAGTTTGCGAGTGAAATTATTCAAAAAACACAAGAATCTTCTGCAATTATGCAATTAGCAAGAAAGGTGAATCTTCCTGGAACTGGTGTAGATGTTCCAGTAATTATGAGTGATCCAGAAGCTTCATGGGTAGGTAGCGAAACAGATCAGCGTTCAGTATCAACTGGTAAGCTTGAGACTAAGCAATTAAGACCATATATTCTATCTGTAATTGTTCCGTTCTCAAATAAGTTTAGACGAGATGCTGCAGGATTATATAGTGCAATTGTAAATCGTTTACCAGGTGCTTTATCTAAGAAGTTTGATGAAACTGTTATGGGATCAGTTACTAAGCCTGGCGATAAGTTTGATAACTTTTCTAATGCAGTTAAACAAGTTTTAACTAAGGAAGATGCTTACAATACTTTAGTAGCAGCAGATGCAGATGTTTCAGCTCATGATGGTGTAGTAAATGGATATGTCTTGTCACCTAAAGCACGTTCTATTCTTTTAACCGCAACCGATAATAATAAGCGACCATTATTTATTAATAATGTTTCTGATGGTGCGATTCCAATGATTTTGGGTTCTCAAGTAATTCAATCACGTGGAGCTTATTCAAAAGGTGACTCTGAGAGTATAGTTGGAGTAGTTGGTGATTGGACTAAAGCAGTGTACGGGACAGTTGAAGGTGTAAATGTAACTCTATCTGACCAAGCTACATTAGTTGATGGTGAAACTACTATTAATTTATTCCAACAAGGTATGTTTGCGGTTAAAGCTGAAATTGAATTAGGATTCCGTGCAGATACTTCAGTATTTAATACTTTAGCTATTACCAATGCATAAGGGGGTATTTTAAATGATTAAGTTGATTACTGATTTTGGTACTGTTGCTTTTGTTCCTGAGGATAAGAAAGCAGAGTATTTAGAGCGTGGTTATACGGAACCGGAGAAACCAAAGAAAAAGATTCCTAAAAATAAAGAGGAAAAGGTTCCTAAAAATAATAAAGAGGAAAAATAATGTCTTATGCGACAGTTGACGATGTAGCAGCAAGTTTTAGAGAACTTACTGAAGTGGAAAAAGTACAGGCAGAGGCGTTACTTAAAGAGGCAGCTGTAGTAGTTGATGCATATAGCAAAAAAGCCACTGATGATGCTAAAAAAGTTGTATCTTGCCGCCTTGTTAGACGTCAGTTAGGTGATGGACAGTCTACTGGCTTACCAATTGGTGCTACTCAAGGGACAATGTCAGCTTTAGGCTATTCTCAATCTTGGACAGTAGGCAGTGGTTCCTATGGTGAGATGTACTTAACTAAGCTTGATAAAAAGCTGCTTGGCACAGCCACTAAACTAGGTATGGTTTCACCTTGGGAGGATTCACATGATAGCAACTGAAACAGTGATTTTGATTACTAAAATTCAAACTGGTGTAGACGATTTTAATGCTCCGGTTTATCAAGAAGAAAAAATTAAAGTCGATGATGTAGTTGTTGGATCCCCTACATTTGAGGAACAAGTTTCAGACTTAAATCTTACAGGTAAACATCTAACTTTTATTCTCGGCATCCCTAAAGGGGATAAGAATAAGTGGGAAGATAGTGAGGTTTTAATTCGAGGACATCGGTTCCAGACTTATGGTCCAGTTTTAGAACAAACTGAAGCTAATGTTCCTTTGAGATGGAATAAGCAAGTAAAGGTGGAATTGTATGAGTGATATTAAATTTACTCTAAATAGATCTGGTGTACGTGAACTTCTTAAAGGTTCGGCGATGCAAAATATGCTTACTAAGATGGGGAATGATGTCGCTAGTCGTGCAGGTAGTGATTATAAGGCAGTTACCTCTGTAAAAGGTACGCGTGCAATTAACACCATCATGCCCGATTCAGTACAAGCCCACTACAAAAATTTAAAGCATAATACGCTTTTAAAAGCTTTAGGTGGTGGTAATTAATGATTGAAATTGATTTAGTTCATTACTTATCTAGCCACAACTTCAAATGCGGGTTAGAAAGACAAAAAAATATTGATGTAATATTAGAAAAAACTGGTGGTCAACTTAAGGATCACCAGTTTTTGCATATATTTGCTATTCAAACTTATGGATCAAGCAAGCAAAAAGCCGCTGAGTTAGCTTATCAGGTAATGAATGTAATGTTAGCTTGGATGTCTAATAGAGTTGCTAATGTTGTCTTAAATGCTGGACCATATGATTTTACGGATACTAGTACAAAAGAATATCGCTACCAAGCGGTATATGAAATTTACGAATTTTAGGAGGAAACGCAATGTCAGATGTAAATTTAGTTTCTACTTTTAAACCAGATTTAGCAGGAGCAGTAAGTTATGCACCAGTTGGCACAACTTTACCAACTGATGCTACCACTGCATTAGATGCTAAATTTACTAAGCTAGGATATATATCTGAAGATGGTATGACAAAAGCTTCGGATTTTGATAGTGATACAGAGAAGGCTTGGGGTGGTGCCGTAGTTAATAACGTTTTCAATGGTAAAACTATTACCTTTGAATTCAAGTTAATTGAGTTATTAAACAAGGCAGTTAATCAAGCTGTATTTGGTCCAGATAATGTTACTGGCGACTTAGATACAGGTATGGTAGTTAAAGATACTAACACTGAGCCTGAAACATTTTCTTGGATTGTGGATACTATTGCAAAAAATGGAACGCTAGTAAGGATTGTTATTCCAAGTGCTTCTATTACTGATATGGACGATTTAGTTTTTGCAACTAGCGAAAGTGCAGGTTATGACATTACTATTACTGCAAATCCAGATGATAAAGGTGTTACTAATTACACTTATATGAAATCAGTAACTAACAGTGTTGAGAAAGAGAGTTAATTAAATGGCAAAGAATCGAAAGCAATATTTTGAGGGCGTGACAAAGACAGGATTTCGTTATCATGTAGAGCGAGATGTTATTGATGATATGGAATTGATTGATTTACTTGCTGACTTAGAAGATGGAAGTATTTCAGCCTTGCCCAAAATTTTAGTAAAGCTTCTAGGTGAAAAACAAAAACGAGCTTTATATGACCACTGTAAAGATAAGATGTCTAGTAGAATTCCTTCTTCAAAAGTTATGTCTGAAATCCAAGATATTATGACTAACCCAAATTTAAAAAAGTCCTAATTCTTTATGCAATGTTAAATCTTGATAGGGATGCATTAGAATGTGATTTTGCTGAAACCTATCACTTATATAACATTGAAGAATTAGGATTAAGAAAATTATCAATTTATGCTTATGGTTTACCAGAAAATAGCCGAATAAAGCAGAAAATTAGTGGCGAAAAAGTTTCAACTGATACTTATCTATTAGCCATGGCTGTTGATTCTCTCCAATTGTTAGTTTGGTCAAAAACTAAAGATGCGCAACATGGAATTAATCGGCCTAAGTCAATTGCCAAGGCATTTATTTCTACTAAAAATGACAATCGAACTTATAAGAGTGGGCAAGAATTCGAACAAGCTCGTGCAGCAATTTTAAGAGAAATAGAAGGCGGTGAGTAGATGGCTGATATAGGTAAGGCGTATGTTCAAATTGTTCCTAGTGCTAAAGGGATTAAAGGTCAAGTTGAAGCAATTTTAGGCAAAGAAATTCCAGCAGCTGGTAATTCTGGCGGTGAAAGTTTAGGTAGTTCAATTATTGGCAAAATGAAAGCCGTGATAGGTGCCGCAGCAATAGGTAAATTTATTGGGTCTGCAGTTACCCAAGGCGGTAAACTCCAGCAGTCACTAGGTGGGGTTGAAACTTTATTTAAAAATTCCGCTGGTATTGTTAAAGCTAACGCAACTAACGCTTTCAAAACGGCAGGTATGAGTGCTAATGATTACATGGAAAATGTAACTAGTTTTAGTGCCAGTTTGATAAGTTCTTTAGGTGGTAATACTAAAGATGCTGCTAACCTAGCAAACGTAGCCATGGTTGATATGTCAGATAATGCCAACAAAATGGGTACGAATCTTGATACTATTAACCAGACTTATCAATCCTTAGCCCGCGGTAATTATGCGATGTTAGATAACCTTAAACTGGGTTATGGTGGTACAAAATCCGAAATGGAGCGCTTAATGGCTGATGCTGAAAAGCTGACTGGTGAACACTACACTGTCGGTGATTTTGCTGATACAGTCAAAGCAATCCATGCAGTGCAAAAATCCTTAGGTATAACGGGTACAACCGCCAAAGAAGCTAGTCAAACCTTGGAAGGATCTTTCAATATGTTGAAAGGTTCATGGCAGAATTTTTTAGGTGCCTTAACAGGTGAAAGTCCTATTCCAGTAAAACAGGCTTTAGATGATTTGATTTCATCGGCAGGTACATTTTTAAGTAACTTGTCTCCAATGATCTTGCAAACACTGCAGGGTATTGGGGATGCTATTATGCAAGCGATCGGTAAGTTGCCTGCTCAGTTTCAACCGATAGCAGCAGGAGCGGCTGGATTCATCGGGGCTTTTATGGCATTTAAGAGTGTGATCTCCATAGTAAATATGGTTAAAAATTCTATGGTTGCACTTAACACTGTAATGATGGCTAATCCGTATATTCTTCTTGCTGCAGCAATAGCAGGTGTAGTAGCAGGTTTGATTTACTTCTTTACACAGACTAAAACTGGTAGGCAGTTGTGGCAACAATTTACTGATTTTCTTGGTAATGCTTGGAATAATTTGGTTAATATTGCTACCAATATTTGGAATTCAATAACTCAAGCTTTTCAGGGGCCAATTCAAATAATTCAAACAGCTTGGCAAGGAATATCAACCTTCTTTAGTAATTTATGGAACACTATTGTCACGGTTGCCTCTAATGTATGGAATAGCTTTATTACTGGTATGCAACCAATTATTATGGCTATTCAAAATTTATGGAATGCATTAGGACCATTTTTTAGTACTCTTTGGAATACGATAGTTACAGTTGCAACTACTATATGGAATACCTTGGTTATGATTATGCAGCCGATAATCACGACTATTTCGACAATTTGGCAGACACTAAGCCCAATATTCCAAGCGGTTATGACAACTATTCAAACAATCTGGCAAACGGCTTGGACTATAATTTCTACTGTTGTTCAAACTATCTGGACGGTAATTTCAACTATAGTTTCAACTGCAATTAATGTTGTTGCTGGCATAATTAGAGCTGTTACAGCAATTATGAAAGGCGATTGGTCTGCAGCTTGGAATGCAATCAAAGGTGTTGCCCAAACTATTTGGAATGGTATTAAAACTGTTGCTCAAACCATTTTTAATGCCATTAAATCAGTTATTACTACGGTTTGGAATGGCATTAAGTCTGTAACTTCTTCAATTTGGAACGGCATTAAGGGTGTTGTTTCTAATTTATGGAATGGACTTAAGTCCTTAGCGAGTTCCATTTTCAATAGTATTAAGTCGGTTATTACTAATATTTGGAACAGTATCAAATCTGTTACTTCAAGTATTTGGAATGGAATAAAGTCAACTGTTTCAGGTATCTGGAATGGAATAAAATCATTGGCTAAGTCAGTATTTGATGGTATTAAATCAACTATTTCTAACATCTGGAATACTGTAAAGTCTACAACTGTTAATACTTGGAATAATATTAGATCATCAGCCTCCAATATATGGAATGCAATAAAAACGGCTATTACTCGGCCAATTGAAACTGCTAAATCAACTGTAAGTAATATCATTGACCGTATCAAGGGTATTTTGAAAAGCGTTGGCAATGTAAACTTATTCTCAGCTGGTAAAGCTATAATTGATGGTTTTGTTAAAGGCTTGCAATCGGCTTGGGAAGCAGGTAAGAAGTTCGTTGGTGGAATTGGTAATTGGATTAAGCAACATAAAGGTCCTATTCAATATGACCGAAAGCTTTTAATTCCAGCAGGTCATGCAATTATGCAAGGATTTGGTCAAGGATTACAAGATCAATTTAAAGAAGTTCAATCCTTGATAGGCAGCGTAACCGGTCAAATTTCAACTAATGTTAATGCCAATATTTCTAGATATAATCCTGATTCAAGTAACTTCAAGAATGGTGATTCTACTTCAATAGAAGCTCCAACAACAATTAATGTTTATGCATCAAAAGACCAAGACGAAGAAGAAATAGCCAATAGGGTAATGGATAAGATGAGCAGAATTTACAGGCGTAAGAAGGCGGTGATTTAGTGCAAAAGTTAAAAATTGATGGTATAGATTTAGGTACTATTGGGATGTATATTTCACAAACTCAAGTTTTCAACGCACCCAAGAATCGGTTTGAAACTATTAGTATTCCGGGTCGCAATGGTGATTTAGTAACAGGCGAAGAAGCGTGGGATAACATTAAAGTTAGCTATAACTGTTATGTTCCTAAAAATGCTAAGCAAGTAATTGAGTACTTGAAGCAATTACTTTTCAATACCTCTGGTTATGTTCGCATAGAGGATACAATAAATGGAGATAAATTTAGATTAGGATTTTATGATTCTGGTTTGGATGATATTTCTATGTCTTTAAATGCAATTCAAGCAAGTTTCACTTTGACTTTTAATTGTAAGCCACAGCACTTTTTAAGAATCGGCGAAACTTGGTATGATTTTTTAAATAAGACTTCTAGCGGTGCGGTTAACCAAGTAAGAAACTTGCCTATTTTTTCTAGCCCTACTACGTTCCCATCATCGCCAATCATAAAAGTTTTAACTAATAACCAGTGGGGCTATTTTAAAATCGATGATGAAAAAATCGAAGTTGCTAATCTGCATAATAAAGTTTTAGTAATTGATACAGAAACTTTAAATTGTTTTGATGAGAATGGAAACTTGCAAAATGATTGTGTAAAGTTTTCATTTAATAAATCATTAAAAGTTAATTTCAATACTGCTAAGACACAATGCACTGATAATATAAGTAGAATTAGGGTTCAACCGAGGTGGTTCACACTATGAGCATTCCGACTTTATTTGGAGAAAATGCTACTGACTTTAATTCGAATGGCATTGGTAGATTATATGAAACTACTGAATCTCAGGTAAAAGAAAAAATCAATGGTGAATATGAATTAGAAATGAAGTATCCAATAACGGGTACTTTTTTTAATGATTTAAAAATTAATCGAATAATTGTTGCTACCATAGATGGTGAAAGTAATGTTCAACCCTTTAGCATTTATGAAATTTCAGAACCTATAAATGGTCAAGTTACAATTTACGCTGAACATATTAGCTACCGTCTAAAATTCATGATAGTAGCACCATTTCAAGCAATTGGAACACCTAAGCAATGCTGGGAAAAGTTAAAAGAAAATGCTTTGACCCCAATCCCGTTTAATTTCGAGTCAGATATACCTTCTACAAATTTGATAGTAGTTGACAAACCTACAAGTGTTAAAGAAATTTTACAAGGTACTGAGGGATCTTTTTTAGATCAATTTGGTGGTGAATATGAGTGGGATGGGTGGACTATCCGACTACATAAACATCGCGGCCAAGATAATGGATATTCTATTAGATATGGTAGTAATTTAACCGATTTGACTCGTCAAACTAATAATCAGGAAGCTTATTCCGGAATTGTTCCATATATCACACAAAAACAAGATAATGGAATAACTGTAGCTAAAATGCTACCAGAGAAAAAGTTGATGGGTAAATATGCAGCTAGTTATCCCTATGCTAAGCTGAAAGCTGTTGATTTAACAAGCAAGTTTAAAACTGATAACAATACACCAATCACTGAAGATCAGATTAGGTCTGAAGCTAAAAAATATATTTCTAACAATCAAATTGGGAAAAATAAAATATCTTTAGATATAAAGTTTGTTAATTTAGCTGATACGATTGAATACAAAAACTTAAAGCAAAGAAATATAAAAATTGGTGATTCAGTTCATATTACTGAGGAAAACTTAAACTTAAATCTTGTGGAAGAAGTAACAGAAATAAATTGGGACTCTTTACGTGATAAGTATAAGGAACTTCACTTGGGTGATCCTAAGCAAACTTTGATTACTCAAATTAGAACTGAAGAATTAGATAAGAATCAGCAAATCTCTAATATTAAAGTTGAACAGCAAAAAGACTATGATACTTATCTTGCTCAGATTCAGAGCATAGAAAAACAAGGAAAAGTTTTACAGCAAAATATAGATAAAGAGCGCGAAGAACGAATTGCTGCCCTTGAAAAAGAGGGATTAACGCGTGAACAAGCACTTGCTGAACTTCAAAAAGAAGAAGAGGCAAAGAGAAAAGCTGCAATTGATAAGTTGAGATCTGATTTAAGTCAAGACTATAAATCTCAAATTGGTCTGACTTCTGAAGATTTGAAGAAGCATTTTAATGAGCAGTTAAACAAAATCAATCAAGATTTTACTCAAGAAATGCGAACCAAAGTTGGTGAAGAGCATTTTAATAAAATTGTTAATGGAATTAAAGAAGACTTTGAAAAGGCACAAGGTGAAGTAGATCAAAAGTGGTCTAATCAAGTCAAAATTATTAATAGTGATATTAATAAGATTAATCAGGTTATGAGTTCTGATACTACGGGAACAATCAAATTGATTCGTTCTCCTAATAATCCGACTGAAATAAACCAACTCATTATCCAGAATAACAATGGCTCCAGCTTTCAAATGAATGGTAATGGTCTGGTTTACCGTGATAGATGGGGTAATATCACCACGGCTTTTACTGCTGATGGCCATGTTGCCGGGTCGGTTATCGATGGTGCCGTTGTCAATTCGTTGGTTCTTAATTCTGCAGCCATTTCAGCCGGAACAATTGAAGGTTCATCTATTTCAGGAACAGCTATCACAGGTGGTTCTCTCACTGCAACTAATATCTATGGCTCGAATATTTCAGGTGGGACAATCGTCGGTGGTCAAATTTATGGACCACTTGAGTTCTATACTGGCGACGGCGGTACTATGGCAATTCACATCGGTGCAGATAGCTATGGTGGTCTATATCCGCAAAATGGTGGTGAAGCGATTTTTGTGACTTCACAAAACTATACTTCAATGGTTTCTTCTGGTCAGGTTGCTGTTACTGGAGATAATGGGACTACCTCTATTCACCCTAGTTATATCGACATTAATAATAATACTGCTCTCCATACTGGTAATTGGGATTATTATTTAAGAGATACTATAAAGCAATGGGTACAGGATTGGGTCGCTGACTATGTAACCGAAACTGGCAATAAGGGCCACAGATTAATTATTTGGAAAGGATAGCCATGAAAGAAGAATCACAGTACGACATTTTTGCAGACCACTCTATGAGAATATTAAGAATGGTATTGAAAGAAAATGCTGCATTAACAGAAAGTGTCGTTAAGTTGTCTAATGAAAATACTGATTTAAAAGACCAATTAAAGAAAATGCAAGATAAAGCTAAGAAATAGAGAGGGGGGTTCTAAATGGTAGAAAATCCAAATAATCCGGTTCTTATCTTAGATGTGCAAAAAATGCAGACCTGGGTTGCTCCACCTAAGCTAATGTATCAGGGCGATAAAGGATATATTCAGCCGTTTCGCTTAACCAAAGCCTGGGTTGATTATACCGTGTCAGCCGATAATTTGTGTTTCTCAGCAACAAAGCCAGATGGTCAAATTATCCAAGTGACACATGAACCAGATAGATTTGAGAAAAAAGATGATATTTGGTATTTCAAACTTCCAAACGAATTAACGCAAGCTGTTGGCACGGTTAATTGCTTTTTCTATGTTCAAGATGAGAGAAATAATATTAACGCTTCAACTACTAAATTTTCATATGCAGTCGAAGCTAAGTTTTCTGATGCAGAACGATCATTGCCATATATATCTACCCTAGAAGAAATTGAGAAAAAATTTCAAGACTATCTTGAGCATGCTCGTGTTGATGTAAACAATATGGATTCGTTAACTGAAGACTATAAGCGGATGCTAAATACTCGCTTAGAGAACCTGTCTAAGCAAGTATCGGACTGGATCAATGGTAAGAAAGCTGAAATTGATACTAATATCGGCCAGCGTCAGACTAAATTGGATAAACTTTATTCTGATTATCAGACTCAGTACAATAATTTAGCCACTAAGTGGAATGACGAAATCACAAAAGCAGCAACGGAATTTCAAGCTTCACAGGAACAGCGGGCAAGTGAATTTTCTAAGGCACAAACTGATAGACTGACATCTTGGGAAATCGTGCTTAAAGCTTGGGGCTCTGATTATCACAAAGCCCGAGATAACTGGCTAGCTCAAGCAAATACCGATAAAGCTGCTAAACTTGCTGAGATAGATGCTGACTGGGCTAAAAAGCTGAAAGATTTGCAATTCAGTATAGACGCGTTTAAGGACGGTATAGTAACAGATTTTCAGAATATAAGAGATGGTATTCAACGAATATTGGGTACTGATCTTCCAGAGGCTAACAAGAAGCTAGATCAACTTAAACAATCTCTAAGTTCTGTTGACTTTACTAAACTTGCTACTAAAGATGAAGTAGCTAATCTGAATAAAAATGTAACTAGTGCTAACAATCAGATTCAAGATCTACAAACACAACTTCAAAGTTTTAATGACAAGATCAAGCTTGAGGGCTTTAGCTCAGATGCGGAAGCTAAACAGTGGTCAATTAATAATCATGGGATAACTTACTATCCTGATTAGTCTAGAAAGGAATAATTTATGAGTTTATTTGTTAACGGTGAGGAAGTACCAACCACTGAAAATTTAACATCTAAAGCATTTTCAGGGGTTAAAAATCTTAACAAAGATTCTGATTTAAATAATCTTTCGCCTGGAATTTGGTATTGTAGTGGGTTAGTAATTAAAAACTCACCATATACTACTAAAAATTGGTATTTAGTAGTCGTCTTTTCGAATTACTACCAATTGATTTTAAGTACTCGGAGTGATATTCAATTCAGATGTAAAACCGGTTATCCAATGGCTTGGGTACCGTGGAACCACATCGGGGGGGTAATTAAGTCCCTCTATATCAAGGCTTTAAGCCACTTTGCTTTAAGAAAGGCGGTGGCTTAAATGTCGATATACATTAATGGGATCAATATATTGAACAATTTACCTAATCCCAATCTATTAGTGGGCACTAAGGATTATAGTGGCGAATGGTTACAAGCTTCAAAAATATGGAGTCACGAATTTGATGGCACTTACCATGGCTTTAAAGTTCTAAAACAAATGCAGTCGTGGGGTGGATTAGGCTCGTATATCTATGTTGAAGCAGGCAAAGCGTATACATTTTCGGCTTACATAAAATCAACTGCAAGTTCTTGGGTGAGTTTTTACTATTCTATGAATGGTAATAATGAAAATGGATATACTCCATCTGCAACAACGACGCCTAATGGAAGTCTTAGAATAATGGCTACTGATTGGAAAAGGATTAGTCAAACTTTCACTGTTAAAACATCTGGATATATCCATCCTAGAGTTGAAAAATCTGTAGAAGATGGAGTTTTGTATATTGCTGGTATGAAGCTTGAAGAGGGATCGAGGGATACTGATTGGTGTCCAAATGTTAATGATTTTGCCAGTGCTTCAGAACTTGAAAGTTTAAAGAAGACTGTTGAAGAGCTAAAATCCCGCATTGGGGGGGGTAACTAGCCCTACCGTATGCGCTGCTTATCTTCCAGAAATGGAGGTGGCAGTATAATTAGTATTTTTGTAAATGGAGAAAAGATAGTAACAGAGGCTGCTTTAGCAGCTTTTTTAAATGCTTCAAATGCCCTAACCGTATCAAAAGGTAATCCAAATGATGACCTATTTAATGTGAAAAAAAGTGGAATAGTTGTATACCATGGCACTTACCATAGTGTTAAGAATAAGCCAATCGATGCAGAAAACACGATTGTTTTACATTTGAGGGCAGATATAAATAATCAAGGCCCTATTTGGGGTGTATGCTTGGTATTTTATCCAAGTGCTAATATCTGCTATGCAGCATCACAGTATGGCACTGATAAATGGAGCTCATGGAAAAAGATTTTTTAATTTGTTTTCTCGATGAGAGCAATTTTTTTAGAAAGGAAGTTATTATGTCAAAAGATGTTAAAGTATATATTTCAGGTGTTTTTGGCGGTCGTACAGTCGACTGCGAAGTAGCTAATTTATCTACGGGACTAGCTGGTACAGAAACCAACTGGCCTTTTGTTTTTGAAGCACCAGATCCAAGTTTTAGTCATCCAAAGTACGACTGGAGCAAAGGCGAGTGGGTTGATCAGTCAGAAGCTAGCCAGGCTCAGAAGCTTACTAGCCTTCAGGATGCGATCGATGGTCTAAAAAAACAGGCTGGCGCAATTGTTGAAAAACAAAAAACAATTGAGGGACAAAATGCAACCACCGCTGAAATGGTCAATGCTATTCCGCGGCAATTTGGTGTTTTATCTCAACAAATCACCACTGTAATGTCCCAACTAAATCAGTTAACTAGCTACGTTTCAGACTCAAAGGAGGCAGCAACAAATGAGTAAATTTAAGTATGTAAGACTATCTATGGCACCAGTATATAAGCTGAATTATCAGTTAGGCTGGATGACTAAGGATGACTTGCGTGATCTGGTCAAGGATAGTCCCGTTTCTGTCTTTTTACCTTCTGAATACGAAGAGATTACGGGTGAGTCATATGAGATTACTGCAGAAGCTAAGTAACCATCCTCTGCACTTATTGCTGGGCTATATAGCTATCTGCTTGGGATTAATCTTAATCTTTAATGATAATTATTATTTTTGGCCACCGTATGCAGCTCACTTTTTTAATTCTGATTTTGTTGGAGCTTGGGGCTTGTTTTCGGGTGTAGGGGTTACCTATGTAGCTGCACAATCTAGCTTTCCAATCCAAGCTAATCAAGTTTGGCTTATATCTCTATGTGGGTTCTTTGGCTTTGAAACAGGGCTAGAATTATCTCATGCAATTGCACTTGCCGACTCACATATGCTAGTAACATCATTGTTGTTTTCGGGATTTCTCTTTTTGACCTTTATCGCAATTAGAAAAGATACACATATAAAGGTTAAGCTAGAACAGCGTGATGAAAAGATGAAAGAAGGTCGATCAAAATTGAAAAAGATTGGATTTTAATCCTTACATCTAGTGTTTTTACAAGTCTAGTATCAATTTTGATTGGTGCATATCAAGAGCGCGTTAAGTATAAGGATAAGCGCAGAGATAAGCTCTTAAAGCGTGATACTAGTGACTTTTACAGTCGGTGGATTAGTGCAGAAGATGAAATAGATAGGCTAAAAGATGAAAATCGAAGATTGAAAGATCAAATAGCACGATTAAAGATAGAAAGGAATAAAAATGAATAACATTTTAATTGATTTAGCGGCTGTTATAGTCGCTATTTCTGTTTCATACGGAGTTTTTTGGTATAAAAAACATCAAACAGAAATAGATGCAAAACGTGAGAAAGGTGATGCATTGGCTTATACAATGGACATCTTGGGTAAGCTAGCAACTAATTTTGTCTATGATTTAAAGGACAGTGGCGAAACTGGCAAGGCTAAAAAGCAAGCTGTCACTACTAAAGTTAAATCAGCCCTTGGGGATGCTCACTTGCCAATACCTAGTGATGCGGCAATTAGTGGGGCAATTGAAAAGGCTGTGCTTGCTATGAAACTATCAGAAGATAAGACGAAAGAGAGTGAAAAGAATGACAAGTAGAAAGATTGTCATCGACATGGCAAGCTATCAAGCTGGGCTAACTATAGCCGACTATAAAATGATTAGTGCAGATTACGGAATCGTTAAAATTAGTGAAGGTACTAATTATGTCAATACTGCTGCACGTCAGATAATTAATTGTTCTGCTGCAGGTGGCATTAAGGGCTTCGCTTTTTATCATTTTTCACGTTTTACCACTGTAGCAGGTGCTAAAGCTGAAGCTGAATACTTCATCAAACAAGCTAAGGCTATTGCTAATATTCAGCCTGGGACTTTATTAATTGACGATGCCGAGATTCAAGGGATGACTACTGACAGTCATATCGCCTTCTTAAAGACATTACGTGAAGCTGGGTATCACACAGGCTTTTACACTTATAAGTACATGCTTCCGCAGTTTAACATGAAAGAAATTATGAAGTATGCAGATTTCTTCTGGTTAGCTGCATATCCTTTAGGCAATGGTGTAAAAGCAGATAAGAATCCTAACTTCGCTTACTTCCCATCTGCTGATAAGGTTGACTTGTGGCAGTATACGGATAACTTGTTAGGCTTTAATGTCGATGGATCTATTAGCTTGACTGATAATGCGATTAAGTTGTTTAATCCAAGTAAAGTTAAGAGTACTTGGGTTAAAGAGTCGGGTACTTTTATCTTAGGTGAGTCACTGAAAATTCATGAGAGCCCACACATTGACTCACCAGCAATTGCTAAATTGCCAAAAGGTAGTGTCATTAAGTATGATGCAACCTTACAAGGGCCGTTAAGATTATGGTTAAGACAACCACGCTCAGGCGGTAAATATGGCTATATCGTGGGTAAAGACAAGTATGGTAAAGCACTAGGTAAGTTTAAGTAAAAAAATAACCCCTCTGGAGATTTATTTCTCTGGAGGGGTTATTTTTATGCGTAAAAATTATTTATTAAAAAATAGCTTACAGTAGAGCTGAAGCTATTTGACCTATATGATGATGTTTAGCTAATAACATTATCATATAGGGCTTTTTTATAGACTCAAGTTATTCAAAAATGCAAAAAAGCTATTCCGGAAGATTTTTCCTCTGGAGTGGCTTTTTTGATGCTTGGTGCACAAATGGTGCACACATAGCTTTTTAAATACTGATATATCAAGCATTATAAACAAGTATATAAGGAGAGTACAGGATTTGAACCTGCGCGCCGGTATAAGCCGGTTCGCCGGATTTCGAGTCCGGTGCATTACCACTCTGCCAACTCTCCACATCGTTAATAATTATATCATACTTTATACCGAATAAGACAACTAATAATACATCTGTAGAGAAAAATTTAAGTAATCAGATATTTTTTTGAATTAAGTATCTTGAGATGTATAAAAAATACCTCTATAGCTTCCTTTTGATACTATAGAGGTATTTATCGTATAAATATAATTATCTGTTCTTCATAATTGGTTGGTAAATTAAATCAATAATTATAGCGGCAATAACTGCAACAATAATGGTTAATCCTAAGTTTATCAAACTTATCTTGGCCATTGCTAGACCGCAAATGGCTAAAATAAATGTTAATAGAACATCAATAATTTGCACACTTCCGACTAACTTGGATGGATGAGATTGCCAGAAGAACTTTCTAGTACGAGTAATTAGGACAATTAACATTGCGCTCAGTACTAAGTAAACATAAACCATAGTTGAAACAGTTCCTTGGGCGTAATTGTGAGAAACTAAGTACCAAACAAAAGCGAAACCAATTATGGTCCAGCCTGCAGCCAGTGAAAATGCGATTTTTGCAAGTTTGGCCATGTTCCAACTTTCTGGCTTATAAGTAATGTGGGTTCTATCTGTACCAATCATCATTGTAACCATATTATTCATGATAGTATAGATAACCATAGCATTAAGTGCCATAGGGATATAATTGAAACATAGGTATCCAAACGTCAATAACATTGTTAATTCAGCTGTACGAGAAAGCTTAGTTAATGACCAAGTAGTCATTCTTTGATAAACGCGGTGACCAGCGTCTAGAATTTTAACAATTGGACTTAATCCATCTTCTAAAAGAACCATCTTACCACTACGTTTAGCAACGTCAGCTGCATTTGCGACGGCAATACCAACTTCCGCTTGCTTAAGTGCAGGGGCATCATTAACACCGTCACCAGTCATACCAACAATATAGCCAGCTTTTTGGAATGTTTTAACCATTCTTAATTTATCTTCTGGTAAAACGTCAGCAATACCCGCTAATTCATTAATATCAGTTTCATCATCAAATTCATGGATAGAGATAACTTTGCCTTTTAAATCAACTTGTTTAGCTACAGCAGCAGCTGTTTTTTGATTATCACCGGTTAGCATAACAGGTTTAATGCCACGTTTTCTAAGTTCAGCTAAGGCAGACTTAGAATCAGAGCGTACCTTATCTTGTAAAATGAAAACCCCAGCCAGCTTGTTATTAATTAATGCAGCAACTGACCTACCAGCTTCAAAATCTACATCGTCTAGGTTTTTTTCGGCATTCTTATCAATTAAAGATAATTGCTTGAATGAGCCTAATTTAATATTGTAATTGTCAACGTCAGCTGTTGAGTAACCTGTATCAGATGTAAATGGAATAAAATTATCTGGAGTTGAAGCTGAGATATTATTCTCTTTTAAGTAATCGTCAATTGCTGTATCAATGATACTAGGACTTCTTTTATCTGTAGCTGATCCGATTAATGCTAAAACGTTGCTATTAGATAAATCGCTAAGGTTCTTCCATGTAGAGACAGCTGTCTTGTTTTCTGTGATAGTACCTGTCTTATCAAGTAATAGTAAGTTTAGGTTAGCTGCGTCTTGAATACCGGTTAAATCAGAAGTTAAAATTCCCTCCTTACTCAATCTAGTTGCTTCAAATGAATTAGAAAGGGCAAAGGTGGATGGCATAGCTACTGGAATTGATGCAATAAACATCATTGCTAGAAATGGTAGCATTTGAATTACGTCTTGACCGCGGATTAGTGCAGCAATAACTAAGATTAAAGTTAGGATGCCATCTAGTAAACATAGGTAGTAAATAATCTTTGTTAAAAGTTGTTGCAAGTGACCAGGTGCGGCTGATTGGTTAATTAAGTTAATCGTCTTACCTGAACGAGAGTTGCTACCGGTGGCAATAACATAGGCAAGTGCATCACCACTCATAACAGTTGTACCAGCATAAGCTATTTGATCGTTTGTTTTAGAAATGGCTTTTGATTCACCAGTGATTGAGCTTTCATCAACACTAATTTTTCCTTGGGCAATTTTAATATCGGCAGCTAAGACATCCCCACGCTTAAGGCTTATTAAATCTCCAACAGCTAAAAATTTAGAATCGAGTTTTAGCCACTTATTATCTCTCATAACTGCAACAGTTGGCGTCAATTTGTGAGAAATAGTATTGAGTACACGACGAGATTTTTTCTTTTGTGTAGCACCATTAAAAGCTGCAAATAGTAACATTAATAGTACAAAAATTGATTGTATCCACTTACCTAAGAAGCACTCAAGAAGCAGGGCGGCTTCTAGAATCCAGGCAGAAAGATTCCAGAGTTTAGACATAAATTCTTTGAAAAAGTTGAATTTAGGTTCTGGAACTTCATTAAGACCATCTTTTTGTAATCTTTTTTCGGCTTGAGCTTGTGTCAAACCTTGTAAGCTTTTTTCTTCCATAATAAGATCCTCCCGTACTGATTCCTTACTTAGCTAAGTTTAGCGCAGATATTGATATTTAGAAAATATTATTTTAAAATATCTGATATATAAAAAATTAATATTTACTAAGGTGAAAATATGAATATTAAGCAATTGAAGTATTTTTTAGTTGTGGCACAGGAGAGGCAAATTACAGCGGCAGCTCATCGCTTATATATTGCACAACCGCCATTATCTTATCAACTTAAGCAACTCGAAAAAGAACTGAATTCTACTTTATTTAATAGAACTGCATATGGGATAGAATTAACAGACGCTGGTAAGAAGTTTCAAAAATATGCTGAAGAAATTGTTAATTTAAGCCAAAAGGCAAAAGATGAGTTAGGTAAAGAAGAAGCAGGTGAAGTAGGAACAATTAGATTGGGTCTTATTTCTTCCAGTGGTGATATAGTACCAACTAATCAGTTTCCTAAGTTAACCCAATTTTACCCTGACCTAAATTTTGAAATTTATGAGAATAACACATTCGGCGTAATTGAAGACATGAAGAAAGACTTTATTGATATGGGAATAGTTCGCACACCCTTTAACATGAAAGGATTAGAGAATATTGAATTAAATACTGATCCAATGGTAGCCGTTTTCAATCCGAATTTTTATAACTTAGGTCAAGGTACTTTACAAATTAAAGACTTAAAAAATCTGCCTTTGATTCTATATCGTCGCTTTGAGGCTATCTTTAATGAAAGTTTTAGTCATCAGGGAGTTACGCCATTTTATGCTGTTAAGTGTGATGATGCAAGAACTGCAATTTTATGGTCAGATAAAGGTATGGGTGTAGCGTTAGTTCCTAAGTCGATTGCATGTGCATATTCTAAACAAGATTTTAGCATTATTGATCATTCAAGTTGGATAACCCATTTAGAACTTATTTGGAGCAAAGAAAAAGCTGTTACGCCAATTATGAAGAAAGTAATTGATAGCTTTCATAGTCAATCAAAAAAATAATTTAATTTATGTAAAGCTAATAATATTTATTTACAATTTGCTAAAGTTTATCCCATTTTATAAAAATCCTGATAAACTATTATTTGGAATTAATATTGGGTGTTGAGGTAATATTGTGGATTTTAGGTGCTTTGTAGATACGATAATAGCTGCAATAGTTTTAGCGGTATTAATTTTTAATATTAGAAATTCGCGCTTATTTAATTTTTATGATCATTGGTTACATCATAAATTGATAAGAAAAAATGAGTCATGTTTATGGAAAATAATAACTTTTTTAAATGAGCCAAAGTTAATTGTAGTTTGGGACTTAGTATTGGCTTTCCTTTTGTTTACTACTAAACATTATTATTTGGCAATTTGGGTAATCGCTACCTTAGCTTTTTCAGATGCAGTAGGGATTATTTTGAAGAAATCCATAAAACGGCGACGGCCAATTAATCCTAATCAAAAAAGAGAAGGGTATAGCTTTCCTAGCGGTCATGTATTAAGTATCACAGTTATGAGCTTAATTATTTGGAAGATTTTTGGCAGACAGCTAGGATTAGGGCTGTTTATATTTTTGCTTGCTGCTTGGCTATTGGTAGTAGTATCTCGCTTAAATATGAGGGCACATTATCCGTCAGATATTTTAGGGGCGACAACGCTTGGAATATTATGTTTTACAATCGCTCAACAATTTTTAAGTCTAGTCTAAGCACTAGACTTTTTATTTTTACTAGAAAAATTTTGATTAAAAGTTTACATACTCACAAAGTTGCATTAAAATAAGTCTGTAGTCAAAAAGGGCAGGTTGCCCAAAGGTGATAAGAGAGACTATCTAGTTAAGTAATTAATTAGTACGTATTTTTTGTCACAATTTCTAAGGAGGATTTTTTTACTAATGCTCAAATCAGTTATTGAAAACGTACATGCACTTGAAATCTTTGACTCACGTGGTAACCCAACTGTTGAAGTTTTCGTTACTCTTTCAAATGGTGTTGTAGGTAAGGCTGAAGTTCCTTCAGGTGCTTCAACTGGTGAAAACGAAGCTGTTGAATTACGTGATGGTGGCGAACGCCTTGGTGGTAAAGGTGTCATGAAGGCTGTTAACAATGTTAACACTGAAATTAATGATGCTTTAAAGGGCTTAGATCCACATGACCAAGCAAACATTGACGCAACTATGATTGCTTTGGATGGTACTCCAAACAAGGGTCGTCTTGGTGCTAACGCTATCTTGGGTGTATCTATGGCTACTGCTGCTGCAGCTGCTAAAGACAACCACCAACCATTATACAGATACCTTGGTGGTACTGATCTTGAAATGCCACAAACTTTCCACAATGTTATTAACGGTGGTGAACACGCTGACAACGGTATTGACATTCAAGAATTCATGATTACTCCAGTTGCTAAGACTTCATTCCGTGACGGTTTTGAAAAGATCGTTAACGTATACCACACTTTGAAGAAAGTTCTTGAAGACATGGGTTACGAAACTGGCTTAGGTGATGAAGGTGGTTTCGCTCCTAACATGAAGAACTCAGAAGAAGCTTTAAAGGCTTTACATGAATCAATTATTAAAGCTGGTTACAAGCCAGGTGAAGATATTGCTATTGCATGTGACTGTGCTGCTTCTTACTTCTACAACAAAGAAGATGGCAAGTACCATTTGGAAGGTAAAGTTCTTACTGATGAAGAATTAGCAGACTACTACGACAAGTTACTTGACGAATTCCCAGAATTAATTTCTATGGAAGACCCATACGACGAAAACGACGTAGAAGGTATGGTTAAGTTCACTGAAAGCCACAAAGACCGTATTCAAATCGTTCTTGATGACTTCATTTGTACTAACCCTAAGCTTTTGAACAAGGCTATTCACGAAGGTGCAGGTAACGCTTCATTAATTAAGTTGAACCAAATTGGTACTGTAACTGAAACTCTTGAAACTATTCGTCTTTCACGTAAGAATGGTTATAACACTATGATTTCTCACCGTTCTGGTGAAACTGGTGATACTTTCATCGCTGACTTCGCAGTTGCTGTTAACGGTGGTCAATTGAAGACCGGTGCACCAGCTCGTTCAGAACGTGTTGAAAAGTACAATCGCTTACTTGAAATTGAAGAAGAACTTGGTAAGGGTGAACGCTTAGCATTCTTCCCAGACAACGTTGACTTAGACTAATTTTGTTAGTATTAAATTAGTAAAAAAGAATCGACTTAGGTCGGTTCTTTTTTCTTTCAAAATGCAAACATCTATTCCTTTTTAATGTTACATCATGATATAATTACACTCATAGTAATTTTAGTAAGAAGAATATGACATAAATTGAAAGGACATCAAAAATTTGATTACAGTATCTGACTTAAGCTTAAATTTATCAGGCCGTACTTTATATGAAGATGTAAACTTAAAGTTTACTCCAGGTAATTGCTATGGAATTATTGGAGCAAATGGGGCTGGTAAATCAACTTTCCTCAAATTACTGGAAGGAAAAATTGAACCTACAACTGGAAATATTGCCATTGATCCTAATGAAAGAATGTCTAGTCTTAATCAGGACCACTTTGCCTTTGAAGACTTCACTGTAATTGATACAGTTATTCAAGGTCATAAAGAACTTTACCAAGTAATGAAGGAAAAAGATGCTTTATATGCAAAGCCTGATTTTGGTGATGAAGATGGCGTTAAAGCCGCAGAATTGGAAACTAAATTTGCGGAACTTGATGGTTGGAATGCTGAAGCTGATGCTTCAAGACTACTTCAATCTTTAGATATTCCTGAAAGTGTTCACCAGAGTATGATGAGTGAATTATCTGAAGCGGATAAGGTTAAGGTTTTACTTGCACAAGCTCTGTTTGGCGAGCCTGATATCCTTTTAATGGACGAGCCTACCAATGGTTTAGACGTTCATACAATTAATTGGCTAGAGAATTTCTTGGCTGATTATCCTAATATTGTTATCGTTGTTTCTCACGATCGTCATTTTTTGAATCAAGTATGTACACAGATGTGTGATGTCGATTATGGCAAAATTCAGCTTTATGTCGGAAACTATGATTTTTGGTATAAATCTAGTAAACTAGCTGCAGAATTAGCAGCTAATCAAAATGCTAAAAAAGAAGAAAAAATTAAAGAGTTACAAGAGTTTATTGCTCGCTTTTCTGCTAATGCATCTAAATCAAAACAAGCAACATCTCGTAAGAAACAGTTGGAGAAGATTACTTTGGATGATATTCGTCCATCTTTACGTAAATATCCATATGTAAAATTTGAACCTCATCGCGATTTAGGCAATGATTTACTTAGAATAGAAGATGTTTCTTATTCTGTTGATGGCGAAAAGATATTGGATAATGTCTCCTTTATTATCCGACCAGGTGATAAAGTAGCATTTTTATCTAAGAATACCTTGGCTACTACTGCATTAATGAATATTATTGCAGGCAAGCTTAAGCCAGATACGGGAACTGTAACTTGGGGTCAGACTACTTCATTTAATTACATGGCACGTGACTTGAATGCTAACTTTAATAATGATGAACTGACCATCTTAGATTGGTTAAGGCAATATGCATCTAAGGAGCAGGATGACAATACTTTCTTACGTGGATTCTTAGGAAGAATGCTATTTAGTGGTGATGAAATTGAAAAGCAAATCAAGGTTCTTTCTGGTGGAGAAAAGGTACGTTGTCAATTATCGAGAATGATGTTGCAACCAGCTAATGTCTTAGTAATGGATGATCCAACTAATCATTTAGATTTAGAATCAATTACTTCATTAAATGATGCATTAGAAGATTATCCTGGTTCAATCTTATTTACTTCCCATGACCACGAATTTATCCAAACTATCGCTAATCATATTATTGAAGTTGGGCCTAAAGGGATCGTTAGTCGAGCAGACACTGATTATGATGAATTTTTAAATAGAAATAGTATTCAAGAACAAGTTGCAAAAATATACTAATTTTAAATTAAAGTAAATAAATCCTTGACTATTTATGCTTAACATTATAATATATTTTTAACAATTAAATTTAAACATTTTTTAGTTGAGTAAATACTGAATCTACTTTTAGAGAGTCTATGTGTGGTGGAAATAGACAGAGATAGGTGTTGAACATGGACTAGTATTTTGAAAATGGCAGTAGTGAATTAGTTTAACTACTGACGGGGTTGCGCTCGTTAACATTGCAAGGTAATTCTTCACACATATGAGGAGCTACTTGTTGAGGCCAATTTAAACGTAAGTTGTTGGTAAATTAAGGTGGTAACGCGAAGCATTCGTCCTTTTATTGGGATGGGTGCTTTTTTTGTTAGGAGGAAAGTAATTATGCATAAACGTAAGGTAAGAAATAGAGTTATTTGGAGCGTAGTTGCAATTTTAATTATAATTGCTGGTTGGTTTAGCTTTGGACCAGTGGATAGTTCAAACAATGCTAAACAAAAGATAGTTACAATTGGCGTTGTTGGTTTGACTAAAGAGGATGAGACTATTTGGAATAGTGTAGAAAAAACCGCCCAAGAAAAATATGGCATTACAATAAAAATAAAAAACTTTACGGATTATAATCAACCTAATAAAGCTTTGGCTAATGGTGATATTGATCTAAATTCATTCCAGCACTATGCATTTTTAGATGCTTGGAATAAGGCAAATCATGGTACATTAGTTTCTATTGGTAATACTTACATTGCGCCAATAAGAATTTATTCTAAAAAGTATAAAAATATTAAAGATTTACCGAACGGTGCGACTATTGCAGTACCAAATGATGCTTCTAATGAATCAAGAGCCTTATACGTCTTAAAGAATGCAGGATTAATTAAGCTAAAAAAGGGTACTAAATTAGTAACTGTTGCTGATATTGAATCTAATCCAAAAAATCTAAAAATTAAAGAAGTATCTGCTGAGCAAACAGCTAGAGTAATTGATGATGTAGATGCAAGTATTGTCAATAATACTTACGCTACTCCTGCTAAATTAGGAGATAAAGAAACTATCTATATTGAGCCTTTGAATAAGGATTCTGAACAATGGATCAATTTGATCGCTGTCGACAAGAAAAATAAAAATAAAAAGATTTATAAGGAAGTAGTCAAAGCCTTTCAAACTGAAAAAACTAAAAAGTTAGTTAAAAAACTTTATGGTAATACTGAAGTTACCGCATGGGGCTTGAATTTAAAATAGGGAGGAGATAAGTATGACTGCACAAATTAATTTAAAAAACGTTAGTGTCCAATTTGGAGATAATAAAGCTGTTAATAATGTGAATTTAAAGATAGATAAAGGAGATATTTATGGTGTTATTGGATTTTCTGGAGCAGGAAAATCTACTTTAGTAAGGACTATTAACTTATTGCAGCAGCCTTCTGCAGGTTCAGTTGAAGTGAATGGAGATTTACTTTTTGATGATGGTAAACTAAAAGTTTCTAAAAAACAACTTCAACAAAAACGTCGTAAAATTGGGATGATTTTTCAACATTTTAATTTACTAAATGAAGAAACAGTTTTAGAAAACGTTGCTTTTTCTTTAAGTCATGCGGGGTTGACAGACAATGAATTGGAAAAAAAGTCACTGCACTTACTTGAATTAGTAGGTCTAAAAGATAAGGCGGACTTTTATCCAGCTCAGCTATCAGGTGGTCAGCAACAAAGAGTAGCTATAGCAAGAGCATTAGCCAATGAACCAGATATTTTAATTTCAGATGAAGCGACTAGTGCATTAGATCCTAAAACAACTAATCAAATTTTGGATTTACTGTATGATTTGAACAAAAAATTGAAATTAACTGTAGTTTTGATTACACATGAAATGGAAGCTGTTAAGCGAGTTGCCAATAAAATTGCTGTAATGGAAAATGGTCAAATAATTGAAAGAGGAACCTTAAGAGAAGTTTTTTTGCATCCACAAAAAGATCTTACCCGTCAATTTGTAGGAGGCGCCTTACAAGTGCGTCATATTTTGAATAATTATAATTTTGATGCAATAGCTCCTGATGATCAATTATTCCAACTTGTTTATAGCATCAATGATGTCACCAAATCTGTAGTAGCAGATTTAGATGTCGCTTTAGATACTAAGGCAAGTATTTTATATGGGAACGTAGAGGTTCTAAGTGGCGAACCAATTGGAACTTTAGCAATCTTGCTAAAATTAGATGCTGAGAAACAAAAGCAAGCTATTAAATTTTTAGAAAATAGAAACGTAGTAGTAACTAAGTTAGATAAAGGAGTGCTGACAAATGATTAATTTTTTTGCAAAGTATTTTCCTAATGTAATTTCTTTGGGTTGGAATGGAGATGCTGGCTGGGGGACATCAATTTTTCAGACTTTATTTATGACATTTTGGTCAGCAATTTTTGGTGGCATTTTAGGAATAATTTTTGGTTTATTATTAGTCTTAACTAAGCCAAAAGGAATATTAGCTAATAAGATAATGTATAGTATCGTTGATAAAGTAGTTTCGATTTTTAGAGCAGTGCCTTTTATTATTTTGTTAGCATTTGTTGCTCCACTAACTCAAAAGATCGTTGGTACTCAAATCGGTATGAAGGCGGCCCTTGTACCATTAACTCTAGGTGTATTTCCTTTCTTTGCTCGCCAAGTTCAAGTAGCATTAGAAAGTGTTGACCCAGGCAAGATTGAGGCAGCCCAAGCCTTAGGAGCATCTACAAAAGATATAATTTTTAGTGTTTATTTAAGAGAAAGCCGCTCAGAATTAATTAGAGTATCTACAGTAACTTTAATTAGTCTAATTGGGCTAACAGCAATGGCTGGTGCAGTTGGTGCTGGAGGATTAGGTAATACTGCCATTTCTTATGGTTATAATCGGTTTAATAATGATGTAACTTTAGTGGCTACTTTGTTAGTTTTGCTATTGGTCTTGCTAGTTCAAGTGTTGGGTGACTGGTTAGCCAAGAAGCTTAATCATCAAGAGCGCTAACTAAAAAATAAATTCATAAAACGCTTTCTTATAACTCTTAAAGTGTGTATACTAAGTTTGTGATAATAATAATTTAGATATATTTAGGAGCAATTATGAGTACAAGAAAAGTATTTTTAGTTGGTGATGGTCGAGTAGGTTCAACTTTTGCTAACGATTTATTGCAGAATGTTAAGATTGATGAATTGATAATTAGCGATGTAGTTAAAAAGGTACCCGAAGGGGATGCATTAGATCTTGAAGACTTGGCCCCATTTGTAGGTCAATGCAAGATTCGCGCTGGAGAATACGCAGATGCCAAGGATGCAGATATTGCAGTAATCACAGCTGGTGCTGCACGTAAGCCTGGCGAAACACGTTTAGATTTAGTTGATAAGAATGTTAAGATTTTAAAGTCAATCATTCCACCAATTGTTGAATCAGGATTTAAAGGTATTTTTGTTGTATCAGCTAATCCGGTTGATATTTTAACAACTTTAACGCAAAAGTTATCTGGATTCCCTAAGAATAGAGTTATTGGTACTGGAACATCACTAGATACTGCACGTTTGAGAGTGGCTTTATCTCATAAGACAGGTATTAATGTTAACCAAATTGATGCCTATGTTTTAGGCGAACATGGTGATACTTCTTTTGAAAACTTTGATGAAGCATTAATTGCACATAAGCCAATTAAGTCATATGAAGAATTAAATCAGGCAACTCTTGATGAATTAGAAACAGAGGTCCGTCAAAAGGGTGGCAAGATCATTGCTAATAAGGGAGCTACTTTCTATGGTGTAGCGATGTGTTTGACTCAAATTGTAAAGGCAATTTTTGAAAATCAATCACGTGTAATGGCTTTGTCTGCACCGATGGAAGGAGAATATGGCATTAATAATCTATATCTTGGCAATCCTTGTGTAATTAATGCTAACGGAATTGCTGATGTGATAGAATTACATCTTTCCGATGAAGAAAAAGCTAAAATGAAATATTCTGCACAAAAAATGCAAGAAGTTCTTAACGGTATAAACCTATAAATTACAAATTTAAAAGACCTGAACTTAAATTAAAAAAGGTTCAGGCCTTTTTTTGTGATAAAATCTTTAATGAAAATAATTTAAATTGGAAAGTGCAAAATGAATAAGAACAAAGAAGATAATATTACAAATCAAAATCGTAAATATACTTTGTCACACCATCATCATATGAGAATTCGCTGGCAAGAGTTTTACACTAGCGATAATATTACTCCGGCTAGAGATGCAACCTTAGCTGAAAAATCAATTATGGTTGGGCATATTGGAGTCATGTTATTGTCATGTGGTACTGGTGCTTGGCGGGTACGCGCAGCTATGAATACCATTGCACGGAGCTTGGATATGACTTGCAGCGCTGATATTGGATTAGTGTCACTAGAATATACTTGTGTAGACAGAGATGGACACAGTTATACTCAAGCGTTGAGTCTGCCCTCTACGGGAGTTAATACAGCTAAGTTAAATAAGATGGAAGCATTTGTTCAAGAATTCGAAAAGGATAAGGGAAATTGGACAATTGGTCAGATTCATAATCGCCTAGATGAAATTTCAAAGATGAAATCTCAATTTAAGCCTTGGCAAGTGGGATTATCAGCCGGTCTTGCTTGTGGGGGGTTTATTTTTTTACTAGGTGGAGGAATAATTGAGGTAATTTGTGCCTTTTTCGGTGCAGCAGCAGGCAATTATGTCAGAAGAAAAATGATTGATAGACATTTAACTATTCTCGCTAATACAGCTATAGGTGTAGCTGTTGCATGCTGCGTATACTTTTTAGTATTTACTTTGTTACATATGTTTGTCGAAATTAGCCCGCGAAGGTTAGATGGTTATATTGGGGCAATGTTGTTTGTTATTCCAGGTTTTCCATTTATTACTTCAGGATTAGACATGTCTAAGCTAGATATGAGATCTGGGCTTGAGCGAATGGCTTATGCAATTATGATAATTGTAGTTGCTACTGCAGTTGGCTGGGTTGTAGCTTTATGCTTAGGATTACATCCACAAGACTTTTTACCATTAAATTTGGATCCCGTTACTTTAACGCTTCTACGCTTACTTGCTAGTTTTTGTGGTGTATTTGGATTTTCAATTATGTTTAATAGTATTCCCAAAATGGCAGCTGTTGCTGGCTTAATTGGTGCCGTAGCCAATACAACAAGATTGAGCTTAACAGATTGGACTAGTGTTCCTCCTGCTGCTGCCGCATTTATCGGTGCATTTATTGCAGGGATGCTTGCATCAATTGTTCGGCGAAAGGTTGGTTATCCTAGAATCGGAATTACAGTTCCATCTATTGTAATTATGGTTCCTGGTCTTTATATGTACCGAGCAATGTTCAATTTTGGGTTAGTATCATTGAATGCAGGTGCATTATGGGCTGTTAAAGCTGTAATGATTGTTTTATGCCTACCTTTAGGCTTAATTGCTGCAAGAATTATTACTGATAAGAAATGGCGTCATGCTGGATAAATTAAATGCGTTGAATTCTCACAATTCAGCGCATTTTTTATAAGATTTATTCAATTAAGTCAACAAAATCGGCCTCGGTAATTTTTTGAAGTTGTTTAGGATTTATTTTAATACTTCGACCCACTTCACCACTTGATACAATAATTTGATCATGGTCTAGCATTTCTTTATCAAGGTAAATAGGAAAATGATGTTGTTCATATATTCCAATTGGTGTGTTTGCTCCATGAACGTAGCCAGTAGTAGCTACAAGCTTTTTAAGGGGTAGGAGCTCGCATTTTTTATTTCCAGATGCTTTTGCGAGTTTTTTCATGCTCAGATGTTCTGTAATTGGAATTACTCCTACGATAGGACTGATCTTATTTCCTTCACAAACTAGAGTTTTGTAGACCAAATGTTCATCTTCGTCTAAAATAGAAGTATCCATCTGTTTAACATCACCTTGTTGAACAGTAGCAAAAGACACTTGCTCATAGGGAATCTTTTTTTGATCTAACATTTTTTCGACTAAAGTTTTCTTGAGTTTTTTATTTTTATTTTTTTTCGACATATTATCACCGCTACTTATCATAACTGGTGATAAAGAGTGTGTCAAAGGGAGTACTGTATGAAATTATTAGCAATAAAAATCAATAGTAGTCATGAAATTGAAGATGGTTTAACGTACTTTTTGCAAGAAGAGCTTCAGGCTAAAGGAATTGAAGTTAGAAAGCGTAGTGATTTTATAGATCAAGGTAAGCTTCATGACTCTACTTTAGTAGAACTTGACGATATTGAAGACTTACCTGAAGATATGGAATTAACAGCTTATTTTGATGAAGATTGTGATAAAGATAAGTTGATTAGGAATATTGAATCTAAGATTTATACTATGAAGAGTTATGGCTTGGATGCTGGTAGAGTTTCTATTAGTACAAAATATATTGCAGATGAAGATTGGAATACTGTTTGGCAACAATACTATCATGTGATTGACTTCTCACGTCATCTTGCAATCGTGCCTGAATGGGAGAATTATCATCCTGCGTTTGAAGATCAGAAGCTAATCTTCCTTGATCCAGGTCTTGCATTTGGCACAGGAGGTCACACAACAACCCAGTTAGTGCTCCTAGCTCTAGAACGTGCTATGATTAAGCCGATGGATGTTATGGATATAGGTACTGGTTCAGGTATTTTAGCAATTGCAGCTTCTAAATTAGGTGCTAAAAGTGTGTTAGCGACTGATATTTCAGATGAAGCAGTAAGCGCAGCTAAAGAAAATATTAAGCTAAATGGTGTTAATAATATTGAGGTTCATAAGGCTAACCTATTAAAAGATACTGATCAAAAGTTTGACTTGATACTGGCTAATATTTTAGCTGAGATTTTGCTAGATTTAATTCCTGATTTAGATAGTCATCTGAATCAAGCTGGTCAAGTAATTTTTTCAGGAATTGATTATCTTCAGCTTCCTAAAATTCAAAGTAAGTTAGAAGAATATGGCTTTGAAATTAAGATGAAAATGAGAGAAAATCGGTGGATAGGTATTTTAATTGCAAGAAAAGGCAATTAAAGTGTTAAAATTATAACAAAGAAAAGTAGGGATACTATGAAAATGGCTTATGGCTTAATTGATTTTTTTAAGAATTTGAATAAGCATGAATATATGATTATTATTTGGCTGATTTTACTGGCATGTGCTATCTGGATTATCTGTTCCTTAATCCATCTTCCTGTTGTATGGCGCATAGGAGTAGTTTTTGCTATTTTTAATAATATTGTTGCATATATGATTGGTAGAATCGTAGAAAAAAGACAATTAAGTTTTTGGTGGCTATTACTTTTTCCGATAGTATTTGCTATTGCCGTAATAATTCACTATGCTCAATATAATTATTTATTCTGTGTAATTTACTTGTGCTTAGAATTATTTGGTTTGTGGCATGATAATTTCTATCATGAGAAGAACTAATTAGATTAGGTGAGGTGATCTTGATGTCAAAATATCATGAAATGACACATGAAGAGGTTTTTAACGAATGTAAGAAATATATGAACGAAGACCATCTAAAGTTCGTGGAATCTGCCTATGAGTTTGCTAGGGATGCACATGAAGGACAATATCGGGTTTCTGGGCAGCCTTATATCATTCACCCTACGCAAGTTGCAGGAACTTTAGCTAGTCTTCGTTTAGATCCAGATACAGTTGCGGCAGGTTATTTACATGACACTGTTGAAGATACCCCGGTTACTAATGATGATATAAAGGAAAAATTTGGCAAGGATGTAGCTTTCATCGTTGATGGAGTTACTAAACTAAAAAAGATTCAGTATAAATCAAAAACTCACGAAGAATATTTAGCAGATAATCATCGAAAAATGCTAATTGCAATGGCTAAAGATCTAAGAGTGATTATGGTCAAACTCGCAGATCGTTTGCATAATATGCATACGTTGGATCACTTGCGCCCTGATAAGCAACGTAGAATTGCTGATGAAACTTTAGATATTTATGCTCCTTTGGCAGATAGACTAGGTATTGGTTCTGTTAAGTGGGAATTGGAAGATATGAGCTTACACTATCTTAACCCACAGCAATACTATAGAATCGTTAACCTAATGCAATCTAAACGCAGTGAACGAGAGAAGTATATTGCAGATGCCATTAAGATTTTAAAACAGAATCTTGATAGTTTAGGAATTGAATATGAAGTATATGGTAGACCTAAGCATATCTATTCTATTTATAAAAAAATGGTTAATAAGCATAAGGACTTCAGTGAAATATATGATCTATTAGCTGTAAGAGTAATTGTAAAGTCAGTACGGGATTGTTATGCTGTTCTAGGTGCTGTACATACTAAGTGGAAGCCAATGCCAGGTAGGTTTAAGGATTATATTGCAGTTCCTAAGGTTAATGGTTACCAGTCGCTTCATACTACAATCATCGGCCCTGGTGGTAAGCCTTTAGAGATTCAAATTAGGACAGAAAAAATGCATCAAGTTGCTGAATATGGTGTAGCAGCACACTGGGCCTATAAAGAGGGCGTTAAGGGTGAAGTAGAACAGACTGAGTCTAATAAGAAACTAAATATGTTCCAAGAAATCCTTGAGCTTCAAGATGAAACTATGGACTCACACGAGTTTATGAAGAGTGTCAAGACTGATATCTTTTCAGACAGGGTTTATGTTTTTACTCCTAAAGGAGATGTTTATGAACTTCCTAAAGGATCAGTTCCACTAGACTTCGCCTACATGGTCCATTCGGAAGTTGGTGCTCATTCGGTTGGTGCCAGAATTAACGATAAGATAGTGCCATTAGATTACAAATTAAAAAATGGTGATGTTGTTGAGATGCTGACCCAGACAAGTGCGCGCCCATCTCGCGATTGGATTAATATTGTTAAAACGTCACGTGCCCGCAATAAGATTAAGCGTTTCTTTAAGACTGAAGATCGAGCTGAAAATATTGAAAAGGGTAAGAATTTAGTTGAGCAAGAGCTCCTTAATCGTGAACTGACTCCAAAAGACTTTTTAGATAAAAATCATGTTAACAAAGTAATTGCTCACTTTAATTTTCATAATGAAGACGAATTATTTGCGGCAGTAGGTTTTGGTGAAGTTTCTACACCAACGGTTGTTAATCGTTTAACTGAAGATATTAGAAAAGCTGCCGAAGATGAAAAACAACGTCAACTCGAAGAAAAAATTATGAACAAAGGCCAGCAAAGTGTAACAGAAGATAATACTTCAGACGCACCTGCTGATGTCATGCGCGTTAAGCATAATAATGGTGTGATGGTTCAAGGTGTTTCTGATTTAATGCTACACCTAGCTAAGTGTTGTAACCCAGTTCCGGGAGATCCAATTATTGGTTACGTTACTATGGGACGTGGGGTAACGGTACACAGAGCTGATTGTCCTAATATCACTAAAGAAGCCAAGCAACAGGGAAGATTAATTGATGTTGCTTGGGAAAATATTGCCAAAAATAATAAAAACGAAAGCTATAATGCTGACATTGAAGTTTATGGCTTTAATAGGTCACGCTTATTGAGCGATATTATTACTGCACTTAATTCCAAGACTAAAAATATTGTTAATATTTCTGGAAAAGTTGATAGTAATAATATGGCGCATATCTATGCTACAGTTTCTGTTAGGGATGCTGCCCATTTAGATGAGATTTTAAGCAGGATGAGAGATGTTCCAAATGTCTATGAAGCAAAGAGGTCGATAAATTAATGCGTGTAGTAATTCAAAGAGTGAATCATGCGCAAGTAGTGATTGATAATCAAGTCGTTGGTAAAATTAATAAAGGATTTTTATTATTAGTTGGTTTAAAAGATGGCGATGAACTAGGTGTCGTCAAAAAAGCGGCTGATAAGATTGCTAAGATGCGTATTTTTGAAGATGAAAATGGTAAGACAAATCTTTCTCTGAAAGAAGTTAATGGTGAAATTTTGAGTGTCAGTCAATTTACTTTGTTAGCCAATACTAAAAAAGGTAATCGTCCCAGCTTTGTTGAAGCGATGCGTCCGCCTAAATCGAAGCAACTATGGGAAGAATTTAATCATGAATTAGAATTTAAAGGATTTAAAGTTGAAACAGGTGAATTTGGTGCAGATATGCAAGTTAGTCTTGAAAATGACGGACCATTTACGATTGTTTTAGACATTTAAAAAATGTAACAAAATATTAGATAAAGGTTGACTTTATAGTCTTAAAAATATAAGCTAAAAAAGAATTATCAATGACAAAGATTGAAGACTGGTACGGTTCATTTCAGAGAATGCTTGTTTGGTGAAAGAGCATATGAACTACTGTCTGTGACACCTTTAACAGATAATGGGTCGTGTCGCGAGCGTTAATCGCAGCAGGCAAAAGGTGGTACCGTGCTGTTTTCAAGCGCCCTTGATTTTTTCAAGGACGCTTTTTATTTTTTAATTAAAAGGATGGATTTAATGAGAGTTCAAAGACCAAAAGGTACAGTTGACATCCTCCCTGAAGTGTCTTACCAATGGGAAAAGGTAGAGCAAACTGCTAGAGATTTCTTTTCACGTTCTAATTATCATGAGATAAGAACGCCAATGTTTGAAAATTATGAAGTATTTTCACGTTCAAGTGGTGAAACATCAGATATAGTTGAAAAAGAAATGTATGATTTCTACGATAAAGGAAATCGTCATATTGCACTTCGTCCAGAAGGAACCGCTGGAGTAGTGCGAGCATATGTCGAAAATAAGCTTTATGGCCCAGATGTAGTTAAGCCATTTAATGTTTTTTATATTGATCCAACTTTTCGTTATGAACGTCCTCAAGCAGGTCGACAACGTGAATTTCATCAAATTGGAATTGAAAGTTTTGGCTCAAGCAGTCCTTTAGCTGATGTAGAAACTATCATGATGGGGCATGATTTATTAGCTGAATTAGGCGTCAAAAATTATGAATTACATATTAATTCATTAGGTAATGCGCAAGTAAGACAAGATTATCATGATGCTTTGGTAGATTACTTTACTCCATTACGAGATCAGCTTTCAGAAGATTCTCAAAGAAGATTAGATAAAAATCCTCTAAGAATTTTAGATTCTAAAGCTCCGGAAGATCAGGAATTCTTGCCCAACGCCCCTAAGATAGTTGACTACTTAGATAATGATTCAAAGAATAATTTTGATACCATTACTAACACACTTAGTCAATTGGGGATTGATTACGTAATAGATGACGATTTGGTTCGTGGATTAGATTATTATACCGGTATTATTTTTGAATTTATGGTTGATGATAAGAGTTTATGGGAATCACCAACTACTATTCTTGGTGGTGGTAGATATGACCACTTAGTTGAAGAATTTGACGGTCCTGAAACTCCAGCAGTAGGATTCGGTATCGGTGAAGAGAGGTTGATGCTTGTCTTACAAAGACAAAATTCTGAATTCTTTGTTAATCCAGGAATTGATTTCTTTGTCACTAATATTGGTGCTGGTACTGATATAAAAGCTGTTGAAATTGTACGCTCACTTCGAAATCAAGGTTTTAAGGCACAATATGATGTTGACCAAAAGAAACTCAAAGCGCAATTTAAGAAGGCAGATCGTGTACATGCTAAATATGTAATTACTTTAGGTGCTAAAGAATTAGAAAACGGCGTGTTGAATATTAAGCGCTTAGCTGACGGAAAAACAATTGATTTAAGTTTAGAGGACTTAAATAATATAAAATCTGTAATGAAAGAAATAGAGGAATAATGATGGAACATATGGATAAAAGAACTGATTACTGCGGTAATATTACTGCTGAATATCTTAATCAAGAAGTAACTTTATATGGTTGGGTACAACGTGTACGTAATTTAGGTAATCTTGTATTTATTGATTTGCGTGATCGTGAAGGCATTGTTCAAGTGGTCGTTAACAAAGACTCTGGTGAAAAATTAATGGCTACTGCCGATGCTTTAGGTAATGAATATGTTATTGAAGTAAAGGGTCAAGTAGTAAAGCGCTCAAGCGTTAACCCTAAAATGAAAACTGGTGAGATAGAAGTTGATGCTAGTGATATTGAGATTCTAAATAAGTCACAAGTTCCACCATTTGAAGTTAAGGATGATATTACTGCAGCTGAACAAACTAGATTGAAATATCGTTATTTAGACTTACGCCGTCCAGCTTTACAAAAGAACATTATTTTACGTTCTAAGATTATGAAGGCTATTCATGAGTACTTTGACGAAAATGGCTTTATTGACATTGAAACCCCAATTTTAGGTAAGTCATCTCCAGAAGGTGCACGTGATTACTTAGTTCCTTCAAGAATTTATCCAGGGAGCTTTTATGCTTTACCACAATCACCACAATTGTTCAAACAATTATTAATGGGAGCAGGATTTGATAAGTATTACCAAATTTCTCGTTGTTTCCGTGATGAAGACTTACGTGGGGATCGTCAACCAGAATTCACCCAAATTGATATGGAAACTTCTTTCTTAGATGAACAAGGTGTGCAAGATTATACTGAAGGCCTTTTGAAGAAGATTATGAAAGATGTTAAGGGTATTGACTTAAAGACTCCAATCAAGCGCATTACCTGGGATGAAGCAATGAATAAGTATGGGTCTGATAAGCCTGATACTCGTTATGAAATGTACCTACATGATTTAAGTCCAATCTTCAAAGATAGTGGTTTTAAAGTATTTTCTGGTGCAATTGCTGACGGTGGTGTTGTTAAGGGAATCGCTGTTAAAAACGGTGCTAAGCAATATTCACGTAAGCATATCGAGCAAAAACAAGCCTATATTAAACGTTACCACGCTAAAGGTTTAGCATGGGTTAAGTATGAAGATGGTGAATTTTCTGGACCTGTTGCTAAATTCTTAACTGATGAAAATAAAGAGGCTTTGAAGAAGGAATTTAGTCTTGAAGGCGGAGAATTAGTAGTAATTGTTGCTGATAAGTGGAAGGTTGTAACTGATTCGCTTGACCACTTACGTCGTGAATTTGCTAAAGAAACTGGCATCATTCCAGAAGGTGTATATGACTTTGCTTGGGTTGTTGATTGGCCATTATTTGAATATGATGAAGGTTTAGGCCGCTGGATAGCTGCGCATCACCCATTCACAATGCCAGATGATGAAGGAATTAAGTTACTTGATACTGATCCACATAAAGCACATGCTCGTTCATATGATATTGTTATGAATGGTGATGAAATGGGTGGTGGCTCAATTCGTATTCATAAGCGCTCTATTCAAGAAAAAATGCTCAAGGCACTTGGATTTTCTAAAAAACGTGCTTATGAGCAATTTGGTTACTTGCTTGATGCTTTAGACATGGGATTCCCACCACACGCAGGGCTTGCGATTGGACTTGATCGTTTGGTAATGATGCTTGCAAATAAAGACAATATTCGTGATGTTATTGCCTTCCCTAAGAATGCTAGTGCTTCTGAACCAATGATGCATGCTCCAGCACCGGTTGCTGACCAACAATTAATTGACTTGGGTATTGAAGTTGAAAATCAATATCTAGATAGTGTAAAAGAAACGCAAGAACGTCTTGAAAAGGAAGCAGCAGAAGATGCTGCTAAAAATTCAACTTGGGATGAATAATCATAGCTAAGAAAAATGCTATCAGATTTTGTTATCTGATAGCATTTTTTTAGATGTGTGTCGGGCATGATATTTATCTAGTCTGGTGAAAATCCAGATTACGGGTATTTGTCGCCAAGTGTAGTGAACCACAAGCTGGTAGCGGTGACGCTATGAGAGAAGGAAGTGGCTAGCAAGTTTTCCAAACTTACGTACAGAAATCTGGTCAGGCCAAATGGTGGATAAGACTGCCTCACAAGTCGAAGTCCAAATGACAAACGTAAAACCAAGACGGTAAACTAGGAAGTTGTGGAGAATTAGAGATAAATGTCTTACCCCGAGAGATTTCATGGACAGGCGAAGCCGAGTAAGCTTTAACAACAGTGATCGTAAGCCTGGCCGAAAAAGGTTAATCATGACTAGTCATGAGGTCATAGTAGCGATGAAGACTCTGTAATGGAGCTGGATGCGAAGGACCTAATGTTTGTAGAAGTATATCCCACTATAAGCAATCTTCAGACAGTCCGAAAGAGAGAATAACCGTATCGGGGACAGTTCTGAATAAATTTGCAAGTAGAAATGGAGATATCAAGAGTATGGAATTAATAGAAGAGATTTTGAGTCAAAACAATCTCAAAGAAGCCATTAGGAGAGCCAAAATAAATAAAGGAGCTCCAGGTGTTGATCAAAGAAGTGTCGATGAACTCGATAGTTATTTTGAAAAGCACCAGGCTGAAATCAAAGAAGCGATTATGCATATGAAATATCGCCCACAAGCAGTTAGAAGAGTTTATATTCCTAAGCCAAATGGTAAGAAAAGACCTTTAGGAATCCCAACGGTAGTTGATCGAGTAATCCAACAAGCAGTAGCATAACCACTATCCTTGGTATTCACTAAGGTAAATCAAGTGGTCAGAGGATGGATCAATTACTTCAGAATTGGCAGTATGAACACTTTTCTAAAAGAATTTGGACAATGGCTCCGCCATAAAATTAGGATGGTCATTATCAAGCGGTGGAAGATTCCAAAACGAATCTACACTAACTTGATGTGAATTAATAAAGCTTTCAAGTGCAGTTTTAGCGATGAAGATATTTATATTTACAAAACAGCCAATACAAGACTAGGCTGGTATAAAAGAGCAATAGGCAATGTAATTAATTACCTATTAAGTTCCAAAGTATTAGGAATAAAGAAAGCGGATCGCCAGGCTGGGTCGATCCGCTAGAATACTATAAAGCTCGTATAATAATACAAATGTAGCGCCGTATACGGAACCGTACGTACGGTGCAATGAGAGGGGCAGAATTAATCTTCCTCTACTCTATTGAATTTAAAAAATCAGTGATTCTTTTTAAAGCTTCTTTTAAATTTTTAGTAGAAGATGCGTATGACATTCTCACATATCCTTGGCCACCTTTACCAAAATATCGTCCAGGTGTTACACCAACGTGAGCTTTTTTAGCTAATTCGGTAGCAAATGTTACATCATCTTGACCAAATTTTTTTGGAATTTTAGCAAAAATATAGAAAGCACCTTGTGGAGTAGCTAATTCAAAACCTAATTTTTCAAGTCCAGATTTCATGAAATTAAGGCGCTTTTCATAAACTTTTCTGGCATTAATAGGGTCATTTTGACCGTTAGTCAGCGCTTCAGTTGCAGCTACTTGAACATTATTAGTAACTGAAGTTATGAGGTAGGAATTCATTTTAATAATGCTTTTCATAATCTGATTAGGGGCAGCAATATAGCCTAATCGCCACCCGGTCATTGCGTATGCCTTGGAGAATCCAGAAATTAAAATATTGCGTTCAGGAATATACTGAGATAGAGAATGGTGCTGGTTATTGCCATAAACTAATTCACCATAAATTTCATCTGTAATAGAAAACAGATGATTTTTCGTAATGACATGTGCAAGCTGCTCTAATAATTCAGCATGGTATACGCGACCAGTAGGATTAGAAGGATCTGTCAAAATAATTGCTTTGGCACCTTTTCCTTCGTTCTCTAATACTTCTTGTAAGTGATCTGGAGTTAGGATAAATCCATCTTTTGAAGTGTCTATTTGAATCGGGATAGCTCCAATTACCTTAATTAATTGGAAGTATAATGCCCAAACAGGAGTAGGAACTAAAATTTTGTCACCAGGATTCAAAATTGACATAAAGACATTATTTAAAGCACCAGTTGCTCCAACTGTAACGCATATTTCTGATTCAGGGTTGTAATCAACTCCAAGGCTACGTTTCAAGTAATTGGCAATCGCTTCCTTAAGCTCTGGCTTACCGGATTGTGGAGCATAATGGGAATCATTAGCTTTAATATCATTAATAGCTGCTTGTTTTATGTGTTCAGGGGTATCTAGATCTGGCTCACCAATAGTTAATTTAATAATGTTTGGAATTGAAGAAATTTGCTGATCAAATGAGCGAATACGAGATGGTGTTAACTCATTAAGCCTATGATTAATAACTGATGATAAATCGCTAGCTAGTTTTGGCATGTACGATATTCACACTTTCTTTTAAAAATATTATTACTACAATTTTAAGGCAAGCTAAATCTAGTATCAATATAAAAATAAATAAATTATTAATTGCAATTTAGCGCCTAATTGTTAGAATGTTAAGGTACAAAGATTAATTTTTATAAAAGGGATAATTTATGGATCAATTTGAAAAACTTGCACGCCGTCATAATTATCTTTCTAGGATTTCTGCAGCCTTTTTATATGCATTAGCAGTTGCTGTAGCGCTGAACTTTTTTTGGACACCGGGAAAAATTTATGCTTCAGGTATTACTGGCTTTGCTCAAGTTTTGCAGTCTGTTTCAGAGAGATTTTTGCCATTTACATTAACTACATCAGTGATGTATTTTGTGTTAAACATTCCATTATTTATCTTGGGATGGTTTAAAATTGGACATAAGTTTACAATATTTACTATTATAGCTGTATTACTCGGTTCAATCATGATGAAGTTAATCTCTCCGATTAAGATAACTTATGATCCAATAATTTGCGCTATTTTTGGTGGCGTAGTAAATGGAGTAGGAACAGGTCTAGCTTTGAAGTCAGGGATTTCTACAGGTGGACTAGATGTTTTAGGTATTATTTTAAGAAGAAAAACAGGTAAAAGCTTTGGACAGATAAACATCTTTTTTAACTTAATAATTGTTATCTGTGCTGGCTTTGTTTTTGGATGGAGTAGAGCTTTATATACTGCGTTAAATATTTTTATTAATGGTAGAGTAATTGACGCTGTATATACTCAGCACCAAAAGATGCAGGTCATTATTGTTACTGAACATCCTAAGCATATTGTCGAAGGAATCCAAGAGAAGATGCACCGTGGAATTACAATTTTGCATGATGCTGAAGGTGGTTTTAGTCATACAGAGAAGACAGTATTGCTAACTGTAATTGATCGCTATGATATGTATGACATTTATAATATTGTTTTGAAAAATGATCCATATGCTTTTATGAGCTGTAGTGAGGTTTCGAAGGTGTATGGTCGCTTTATTGAGCAAAAGCCTGTGTAGCTAATTGTCGAATAAATCAGAATATACTAAAAAGCCAAAGCTCTTGTTAACTTGAGCTTTGGCTTTTTAATTACATCCTATCTAGCGTAATCGTCTAAACCTAAATGTTCTAAAATGAGTGCCGCTGTTTCTTCGATAGAACGATGAGCAACGTTAATTACATAGCAGCCGAGTTTATCATATAATGCTTGAGCAGATGACAACTCTTTATTAATAGCATCCATATTTGAATAGGTTGTATCTGGATCTAAGCCATATGCGATCATTCTTTGACGTCTAATTTCATTTAGAACCGATGGATCATTGGTTAAACCAATAATCTTTTTAGGATCAATTTCATAAATTTCCTTAGGAATATGGGTTTGAGGAACTAAAGGTAAGTTGGCTACTTTCAAATTTTTATTAGCTAAAAATAGTGAAAGCGGGGTCTTAGAAGTTCTAGATACACCTAGTAAAACTACATCTGCTTCTAAGAAGCCCTTGGGATCCTTACCATCATCATACATAACAGCAAATTCCATAGCGGAAATTCTATCAAAATAATTTTTACCCATTTCATGAACAGCGCCAATATTATGATTGGGCTCAACACCAGTCAGACTATGGATATTTTCAATTATGCCAGATAGTAAATCGACATATTTCATTTTATGTTCACGGGCGAATTTAATAACTGATAGTTGTTCAGACTCATTAACTAAGGTAAATGCAATCATGACATTATCCAAATTTTCAACTTCAGAAAATACTTTCTCAAGCTTCTTTTTATCTGTAATAAATGGATAGCGGCGGTAGATGAAGTTGACATCAGGATATTGAACAGCTCCTGCTTGTACCATGTTAAAGGCCGTATCGCCAACTGCATCAGAAATAATAATTAGGTTTACGATTTGTTTATTTTCTATTTTTTCCTTCATAAAATCACCTCATTACAATATAGATTTTATCATTTTTTGGAAACTTTTTTTATAATAAAAGCATTAAACTATTGACCGATTTTTATCGGTTAGCTATAATCTAATTATATTGTTGTGGCACGTATGTGCCAAGAAATGGAAGGAGGGATCACACATGGCTAAGACAATCGTTCACGAAAACGAGTCTATTGATGATGCTCTTCGTCGTTTCAAACGTTCCGTTTCTAGAAGTGGTACCTTGCAAGAATACCGCAAACGTGAATTCTACGAGAAACCAAGTGTTCGCAGAAAGTTAAAATCTGAAGCAGCTCGTAAGCGTAGACATTATTAAGAAAAAAAGCTCTGTTAGATTCGTTTCTATCAGAGCTTTTTTTCTATAAAAAGTTTACAATAGTAAGAGTAAAGAAAAATATAGAGAAAGGAATATGGATTATGTCATTAACTGATACATTGATGCAAGATATGAAGTCTGCTATGAAGGAACACGACAAGGAAGCTTTAACAACTATTCGCTCTTTGAAGGCTGCTTTAATGAATTATAAAATTAAGGTAAATCATGAACTTACTAATGATGATGAATTGAATGTATTGTCAAGTGCAATGAAGCAACGCAAGGAATCATTAGAAGAATTCACTAAGGCAAAACGTGAAGACTTAATAGAACAAACTCAAAATGAAATAAAAATAATTGAGAAGTATTTACCAAAACAAATGTCATTAGAGGAATTAGAAACAGTGGTTGAAGAAGTTATTAAAGAAACTGGTGCAACTTCTAAGAAAGATTTTGGTAAAGTTATGCAAGCTTTGATGCCTAAAATTAAGGGAAAAGCTGACGGTAAGCAAGCTTCAAATGTTGTAGGTAAAAAGCTTAACTAAAAAAGCACAGGGAGGCCCATTAGTGGAAAAGTCTTTATTAATTGGAACATTTACACCTACTCATCCTGATAATATTGTAAATTTAGTTGGGATTAATGATTCAAATTTAAAGTTAATTGAAGAAACATATGATGTAGTGATTACTGATACTGGTAATGAAATAGAGGTTAAGGGTCCCGATGACTTAGTAAAAAATGTAATGCAAATTCTTACTGCCTTGGATAAGGTGGTCACTAAGGGCGTGACTATTACTGCTACTGATGTTGTAAGTGCCGTTAAAATGGCAGATAAAGGTACGTTAGAATTCTTTGGTGAATTATATAATAAAGTTTTGATTAAAGATGCTAAAGGCCGCCCTGTCAGAGTAAAAAATATGGGTCAAAAACGTTATGTTGAGGCTATTAAGAAATATGACGTCGTATTTGGAATCGGACCTGCCGGAACAGGTAAGACTTTCTTAGCTGTTGTGATGGCTATCTCAGCTTTTAAGAAGGGTGAAGTTTCTAGAATTATATTAACCCGTCCTGCTGTAGAGGCTGGAGAATCTTTGGGATTTTTGCCAGGTGATTTAAAAGAAAAGGTGGATCCGTATTTAAGACCAATTTATGATTCATTATTTGCTATCTTAGGTGTAGAAACCACTAATCGATTAATGGATAGAGGATTAATTGAGGTCGCACCACTGGCATATATGCGTGGTCGTACATTAGATGATGCTTTTGTTATCTTGGATGAAGCTCAAAATACAACTCAGGCTCAAATGAAGATGTTTTTAACGCGTTTAGGCTTTAATTCAAAAATGGTAGTTAATGGTGATCAAACGCAGATAGATTTGCCAGGAAAGGCAAAAAGCGGCTTATTGCAAGCTAAGCGTATTTTAGCTAAGATTGAACAAGTAAAATTTATTGATTTTACATTTAATGATGTTGTAAGACACCCAGTTGTTGCTAAAATTGTCAAAGCATATGATGAAGAGGGACATTAGTGAATAATTTAGATATTTCTTTTAATGACGAAATAGATTTTTTAAAAGACAATACACGTTCATGGATTCCGTGGATTACCAATTTACTTTTGTCAGCTAAAAAAGAAATTGGCAAAAAAAATCCTCAAGAAGTAAGTATTAACTTTGTTTCCAGTGAAAAAATACATGAAATAAATAAAAAATATCGCGGTAAAGATCGTCCGACAGATGTGATTTCTTTTGCAATTGAAGATGGCGAAGAAGACGACTTGATGAGTAAGTTTGCAATTGAAGATCCTGATTTTGTTGAAGATATTGGTGATTTATTTATTTGTATTAATGTAGTAAAAAAACAAAGTATTGACTATGGAACGGGGTTTGATCGAGAATTTGGATATACGCTAGTACATGGGTATTTACATTTAAATGGCTATGATCATATTGAAGATCAAGAAGCTGAAAAAATGTTCTCTATTCAAGGTAAAGTATTGCGTGAATACGGCTTACCGCTTTATCCAGATCAGGAAACTCATGGTAAACAGATTCATTAATCTGAAAATACCGTATCTTTCAAAAGATGCGGTATTTTACATATTAAGAAAGGCACATTATGGAAGAAAAAAAGAATTTTAAGTCAGGTTTTGTAGCTTTAATTGGACGGCCTAATGTTGGTAAGTCTACATTATTAAATTACTTAGTTGGGCAAAAGGTAGCAATTATGTCACCTCAGCCACAAACGACTAGAAATAAGATCTCTGGTATTTATACTAATGAAAATGAGCAAATTGTATTTATTGATACGCCAGGCATTCATAAGCCAAAAAATAAATTAGATGATTTTATGGATAAGTCAAGTTATTCAGCTTTAGATGAAGTGGATGCCGTTGTATTTATGGTAGAACCTGAACCTGCTGGTAAAGGGGATCACTATATTGCTGAACTTTTGAACAAAGTTAATAAGCCAGTAATTTTAGTAATTAATAAAATAGACATGGTTCATCCAGATAAGTTATTACCTGTTTTAGACTCTTATAAAGATCTAGGTGATTTTGCAGATATTGTACCTATTTCAGCAAGTCAAGGTAACAATGTTTCGGAACTAATTAAGACAATTTCTGAGTACTTACCGTTAGGACCGCAATTTTATGATGAGGAACAGATTACAGATAGACCAGAATATTTTATTGTTGCAGAATTAATTCGTGAGCAAGTTTTACGATTGACTCATGAAGAAGTACCTCATGCAGCAGCGGTTGTAGTGGAGAGAATGAAGGATTATCAAGCTGGTAAGTTGCAAGTTGAAGCTACTATTTATGTAGAGCGTGATGGGCAAAAAGGTATCATTATTGGCAAGGGTGGTAAAATGCTAAAGCAAATTGGTATCGCTGCACGCCATGAAATTGAAAATCTTTTAGGTGAAAAAATTAATCTTAGATTATGGGTAAAAATTCAAAAAAATTGGCGCTCAGATCCAATCTTTTTGAAAAAAAATGGTTATAATGCTAAGGAATTACGTTAATGACACGTCAATTAGTTGAAGTAGAAGGAATAGTCTTTAAAAGAAAGAAATTTAAAGAAGCCGATATTTTAGCTAAAATTCTTACTGATCAGTATGGAATCATCACTCTAGAAATCAAAGGAGCATTGAAGGCAAAATCTCGGCTAGGTGGGGCTACCTTAAACTTTTCTTATGGAAATTATGTAATTAATACTAATTTTAGAGGAATTAGTACCTTACGAACTTTCAAACAAGTAAAGCAATTTGATGAAATATATTTAGATTTATTAAAAAATTCATATGCAAGCTATTTATTAGACTTAGTTGATCATGCTTTTTTAGAATATCAGTCTATCGGAGAATACTATCCTTTAATCATGACTGCATTAAAAAAAATAAATGATGGTTTTGATGTTGAGATCATTACACAATTAGTGCAACTAAAAATGTTGAAGGCCTTTGGTGTAGAACCGCAAATGAGGAAGTGTATAATTTGTGGCAAAGAAAAGGGAGTATTTGATTATTCAATCGAATTAGGCGGTATTATTTGCAACGATCATTTTAACGAAAATATTTCTAGAATGCATCTACAGTCTAAAACTGTCAGCTTATTGAGAACGTTGATGTTAATAAATATTGATCAAATCTCAAATATTAATATAAGTAAACAGCTCAAGCTAGATTCTAAAAAAGTAATAGACAGAGTCTACGCTAGTTATTTGGAATTAAATTTAAAAACTAAAAAATTTTTAGATGAATTGGTCTTGCTTTAGAGAAGACTATGACTAGTTTTTTTAGCTAAAAAATGATAAAATTAACAATGTATTTTGGCAAATATAAAGGATTAGAAAAGTACTAGTTCAGCGAGTGTGAGATGGTGAAAGCATACCTAGGAAAAGGCACCTTTTAGCCAATGCAAATTAAGAGCAGGAAGAATAACTTCCTGAATTAGGGTGGAACCGCGAATCAAATCGTCCCTATGCAATTTTTGCATAGGCTTTTTTTATGGCCTATGTCGTAAGGAGAGAAAAAGATGTCAGAAAAACTGAATATTCAGAATATGATTTTCAAATTGGAACAGTTCTGGGCCTCTAAAGGTTGTATGATTATGCCATCATATGATGAGCAAAAAGGTGCTGGAACGATGAGTCCGTATACCTTTTTGCGTGCAGTTGGGCCTGAGCCATGGGCTGCATGTTATGTTGAACCTTCAAGAAGACCAGCAGATGGGCGTTATGGTGATAATCCTAACCGCTTGTACCAACACCACCAATTCCAAGTAGTTATTAAACCTGCTCCAGAAGATATTCAACAATATTACTTAGATAGCTTACGTGTTTTAGGAATTGAGCCTTTAGAACATGATATTCGATTTGTTGAAGATAACTGGGCTAACCCATCAATGGGATGTGCTGGTGTCGGTTGGGAAGTATGGCTTGATGGAATGGAAGTTTCACAATTTACATATTTCCAAGTGGTAGGTGAATTAGACGTTAAGCCAACTATGAGTGAAATTACTTACGGTGTTGAGCGCTTAGCTTCATACATTCAAGATGTTAATTCTGTGTTTGATCTTGAGTGGGGCGATGGTGTACTTTATCGTGATATTTTTAAGCAGCCTGAATATGAGCACTCTAAGTATGCATTTGAAGAAAGTAATCAAGAAGAGTTGCTTAAGTTCTTTGACGTATATGAAGCTACTGCCAAGAATTTATTAAGTAAGAACTTAATTCATCCAGCTTACGACTATATCTTAAAATGTAGTCATACGTTTAACTTGCTCGATGCACGTGGTGCAGTTTCAGTTACTGAACGTGCAGGTTATCTTTCAAGAATTAGAAATTTAGCCCATCTTGCTGCAAAAGGATTTGTTGAAGAGCGTGAAAAGCGTGGCTTTCCATTATTAAAGCACCAAGAAGAAAAACAGAAAGCGGGGCAAGACAATGACTAAGGATTATTTATTTGAAATTGGTACAGAAGAAATGCCAGCCCATGTTGTTTCTAAAAGTGTAAAGCAATTGGCTGACAGGACTAAAAAATTTTTAAAGGAAAATGGCTTATCTTTTAAAGATATAAAGACTTTTTCTACACCGCGTCGCTTGACTATTTTGGTTGAAGAATTAGCTGATAAGCAAGATGATATTGATGAAGTGAAAAAGGGCCCAGCTAAAAAGATCGCTCAAGATCAAGATGGAAACTGGACTAAGGCTGCACAAGGTTTTGCCCGTGGTCAAGGCATGACAGTCGATGACATCTATTTTGAAGAGCTAAAGGGAACAGAATATGCTTATGTCCATGTTCAAAAGGAAGGTAAAAAAGCTTCTGATATTTTGATGGGTATGAGTGATGTTGTTAAAGCTATGACCTTCCCAACTAAGATGCGTTGGGGAAGTTATGATTTTGAATTTGTTCGTCCGATTCATTGGATGGTTTCATTATTAGATAGTGAAGTTGTGCCTGTTAAGATATTAGATATAGTTGCTGGTCGAAAGACACGCGGTCATCGCTTCTTAGGTGATAGCTTAGTTTTAGCTAATGCTGATGATTATGAAGAAGCTTTAAAGAGTCAATATGTTATAGCTAATGCAGTTGAACGTAAAGACATAATTAGAAACCAAATAGAAGAATTGGCTGCACAACACAATTGGAAAGTTAAGCTTGACAAGGGACTACTTGAAGAAGTCACTAATTTAGTAGAATATCCAACTGTATTTGCGGGCAATTTTGATAAGAAGTATTTAAATATTCCAGATGAAGTATTAATTACTTCAATGAAGGATAATCAGAGATACTTTGAAGTATATGATGAAGATGGTAATCTAATTAATCACTTTATTTCTATCAGAAACGGTAATAGTGAGTACCTTGATAACGTTATTTCTGGTAATGAAAAAGTTTTAGTTGCTCGTTTAGATGATGCACAATTTTTCTATGATGAAGATAAGAAATATCCTCTATCACACTTTGTTGATAAATTAGAAAATGTATCATTCCATGATAAGATTGGTTCAGTTTCTGAACACATGATGCGTGTTAAGATAATTGGAGACTACTTGGCTAAAAAGTTCGGACTTTCAGATGAAGTCGTACAGGACTTTAATCGTGCAGCTGATATTTATAAGTTTGACTTAGTAACTTCAATGGTTGGCGAATTTGCTGAGCTTCAAGGAATAATGGGAACACATTATGCTCGTCTAGCTGGTGAAAAAGAAGATGTTGCTACTGCAATTAAAGAAAGTTATATGCCTATAAGCGCTGAAGGCGATTTGCCACAAACACAAGTGGGGTCATTACTATCAGTAGCTGATAAGTTAGATACTATTATTTCGTTCTTTGGTGCAGGAATGATTCCAACATCATCTAATGATCCATATGCTTTAAGAAGAAATGCATATGGTATTGTAAGAATTCTTTTGAATGAGGGCTGGTCATTATCTATTAAAGATACTTTACCTGAATTAATTAAATTGCTCTCAGGTAAAACTCCAGCTAAACTTCCAAAGAACGAAGAATCTGAGAATGAAATTTCTGACTTTATTCGTGACCGTATTAAGCAATATCTCCAAGTTAATGACTATAAGTATGATGTTATTGATGGTGTGCTAGCATCAAGCCAGCAAGATCCAATTGAAGTCTTAGCTGCAGCTAAGACCTTGCAAAGCCATCATGACGATGATGCTTTCAAACCAGTTGTAGAGAGTTTAACTCGCATTTCCAATATCTTAAAGAAGGCAAAATTCAAAGCTATTCCCGAAATAAACGAAGAATTACTTGATTCTGCTAGTGAAAGAGAACTTTATACAGCTGTTGCTCAATTACAAAAGCAGGAAGAATTAACTATTGCTAATTTATACAAAGGCTTCGTTGAATTGCAGCCGGTAATTGATAACTACTTTGAAAATAATATGATTATGGATAAGAACGAAAGTGTTAAGAATAATCGCTTAGCACAGCTTGCACAAATCAATCAATTAGCAACTCGTATGGGTGACTTAAGTAAATTAGTTATTAAATAATAGAAAAAGGGCGATTAAATGGCAGGACGTATTCCAGAAAACTTCATTAATGAAGTACGCAATTCTGTCAATATTGTTGATGTAATTAGTCAATATGTTTCGCTAGAAAAGAAAGGTAAGGATTATATTGGTCTTTGTCCCTTTCATCAAGAAAAAACTCCGTCTTTTACGGTGAGTGAATCTAAGCAGTTTTTTAAATGCTTTGGATGTGGTAAGGGAGGAAATGTGTTCAAGTTTATGATGTATAAAGAGAACTTGAACTTCCCCGAAAGTGTAAAAGCTGTAGCCAAGTTTGCAAATGTCACTATGCCAGAAGGTATAGGAATGGGTGCTGCTAAGCTAAGTCCACTAAAGCAAATGTATAAAGAAGCTACAGAATTTTACCACCATATTTTAATGACAACAAAAATCGGTCAAAGAGCGCGCGATTATGCTGCTAAACGACAATTAAATGAAGATTTGTTGCAGCACTTTAATATAGGATATGCACCAAATAATGAGAATATTCTGTTGACATATTTACGCCAACAAGGTTATGAAAATAAGTTATTAGAAGAAAGTGGTCTTTTTGTTAAATCACAACAAGGTGAACTATTTGATCGATTTAGAGATCGATTGATGTTTCCACTGGCTGATGAGGGAGGATATACTGTTGGCTTTTCCGGGAGACGCATTTCAGATGACCCCGAAGTTGCTAAGTATATGAATAGTCCTGAAACTGAGATTTTTAATAAATCTAAGTTACTCTTTCATTTTTTTGAAGCTAAGAAGGCCGCTCGTTCTGAGAATAGACTAATTCTTTATGAGGGATATATGGATGTGATTGCTGCCTATAGGGCTGGAATCAAGTCTGGTGTTGCCTCAATGGGAACTAGTCTAACTGAGGACCAGGTCTATATGCTTAGACGGATAACCCCGAATATTATTATTAATTATGATGGTGATAATCCAGGTGTTCATGCAGCTGAGCGTGCAACTAAGCTATTTGACAAGGTTCCAGGATTTAACTTGGGTATAGTAGTTTTACCAGATAATCTTGATCCTGACGAGTATGTGAAAAAATACGGCGTTGAACGTTATCAAGGTGAGATTGCGGGGGCCTTAGCGCCTTTGGAATTTTTGCTTAAACGTTTAGCTTCTAAATACAATTTGCAAAATGATCGAGAAAAATTAGCCTATATTAATGAAGCTATCAAGCTAATTGCTCAAGTAAACGATCCAGTAGCAAATGATTTATACATCGAAAAGCTAGCTAAGCAAACGTCAGCAACAAGGGAATCTTTGAAGGCTAGCCTTTTAAGAGAACAGAGGAGACTTAGACAAGTCCAAAGACATAAGACTGTAGTTTCAAAAGCCAATAACTCAGATCCACCGCAAATAGATCTAGCCCCAATTCATGAGGATGAAGATCCTGCAATTATTCGTCTGTTTTATCTTTTTATTCATAGTGAAGAATCGCGCAAGTACTTATTAAGTAAAAGATTTCTTTTTCCTGATGAAAGTTATGCTGAATTAGCTGAATTATGGTTAAAGTATCATCAAAGTCATGAGAATGCGGATATTAAAGGTTTCGTAGATTTTATTCCTGATAGACTTCAGGAAATTGTTGCAAATGTAGAGATGACCGATATGCCGCCAGAATATTCCAAAAAAGAAGTAGACGATCAACTAGAGTCTTTAAGGCGCAAGAATATCCGTAAAAAATTAGCAAATTTACAGTCCGAAATTAAGGAAGCGCAGATTAAGCAAGATAATGCAACTGTGTTGAAGTTAGTAAGCGAATTGATTACACTAAAAAGGCAAGTAAATTAGAGGAGGCTTTTTGTATGGCAGAAAAAAAGACTACCAAAATGACGACTCAAAGTGTAGCTTCCCAAGAAGGGGCTGGTTTAACACTTGATAAAGTAGTTAAGCAAATCGTTAAGGAAGTAAAAAAAGACAAGCAAATTACTGATACAGAATTTACTGAACGATTAATTACACCTTATCATTTAGAAGGAAAAGCAGTTGACCAGCTTGTTCAGGAATTTGAAGACAATGGTATTTCTATTGTTGATGAAAAGGGTGAACCCTCTCAATTAGCTTTAAAAAAGCAAAAAGATGTTGAAAAAGCTGAATTAAAAGATATGTCTGCACCTTCAAGTGTTAGAATGAATGACCCGGTACGTATGTATCTGAAAGAAATTGGACGGGTATCTTTGTTAAGTGCAGATGAAGAAATATCTTTGGCAAAAAGAATTGAATCTGGTGATGAAGAAGCTAAGCAAGAATTAGCTGAGGCAAACTTGCGTTTAGTTGTTTCAATCGCAAAAAGATACGTTGGACGAGGGATGTCATTTTTGGACTTAATCCAAGAAGGTAATATGGGTTTAATGAAGGCTGTTGATAAGTTCGACTATCGATTAGGCTTCAAGTTTTCAACTTATGCTACTTGGTGGATTAGACAGGCTATTACTCGTGCAATTGCCGATCAAGCCAGAACTATTAGAATCCCTGTTCATATGGTTGAGACCATTAACAAATTGATCAGAATCCAGCGCCAATTACTTCAAGATTTAGGTCGTGAACCTACCCCAGAAGAAATTGGTGCCGAAATGGATATGCCTACTGACAAGGTTCGTGAAATTTTAAAAATTGCTCAGGAGCCAGTTTCAATGGAAACTCCTATTGGTGAGGAAGATGATTCACATTTGGGTGATTTCATTGAAGACAAAGATGCAACTAGTCCAGAACAACATGCATCTTATGAATTGTTAAAGGAACAATTGGAAGAGGTACTAGATACATTGACTGATAGAGAAGAAAATGTGTTACGTTTAAGATTCGGTCTAGATGACGGTCGTACTCGTACCCTTGAAGAAGTAGGTCGTGTATTTGGTGTTACTAGAGAACGTATTAGACAGATTGAAGCTAAAGCTTTACGTAAACTTCGTCACCCTAGTCGTTCTAACCAATTAAAGGACTTTTTAGATTAGTTTTTTTATTAAACGAGTTCTCTTTTTACAAAATTAGCGAGAACTCGTTTTTATTATGCTAAAATTTTTAATTGAGGAGGCGATTATTTTTGGAAGAAAGATTAGCTCAATTAGCTAAGATGGTAGATCAGGGAGCAAGAATCGCTGATATAGGTACGGATCATGCTTACTTGCCAATTGAATTAGTAAAGGATGGTAAAGTTAACTTTGCAGTTGCGAGTGATGTAGCTAAAGGCCCCTTACAGAATGCTCAAGATGATATTGAACAGGCTGGCTTACTTACTCAAATTTCTACCAGACTTGGTTCAGGATTGTCTACTATTAGAGAAGAAGATAAAATTGATACTGTAATTATTGCCGGAATGGGTGGAAAGCTAATGGTAGATCTACTCGAAAAAGCTAAAGAAAATAAGCAAGTATATCCTACTTTGATTTTAGAACCCAATGTTGGTGAAGCTAATGTAAGAAGTTGGTTGTCAAACAATAATTACAAAATTATTCAAGAAAAAATCATTAAGGTTGCGGGTCATATTTATGAACTGATTAAAGCTGAGCATAGCCACAAAGCAGTTCCACTATCTTTAAAAGATATAATCTTCGGCCCTATACTGGTAAAAGAAAAGAATGAAGTTTTTCATGAGAAGTGGACTAATCAATTAGCATATCAAAAAAATTTGATTAATAATCTAAGTAAAGCTAAAAATATTAATACTGAAAAAATTAATCAATCAAAAGAATTGATAAAAATGATCAAGGAAGTAATTGAAAAATGACCAAAGTTATAGATATTGTCGAAAGATTAAGGAAAGACTTTCCAGAAGATATTGCAAGTAAAGGAGATCCTGTAGGTATCCAAATTGGTTCTTTTGACCAAAAAGTTACCAATATAATGACAACTTTAGATGTACGCCCACAAGTGGTTAAAGAAGCCGTTGAAAAGGGAGTGGACTTCATTATTAGTCATCATCCGGTAATGTTTCGTCCAGCAAAAAATTTAGATTATTCTGATCCCCAAAATCTTATGTATGCAGATATTATAAAAAATGGCATTACAGTTTACTCAATTCATACTAATTCAGATAAGGCTCAAGATGGCTCATCTGATTGGGAAGCAGAGGAATTAGGCTTGCAAGACGTTAAGCCATTTGCTTTAGATGAGGATGGTATAGCTATTGGACGTAAAGGTGTCCTGCCTAAAGCAATGAGTGCATATGACTTTGCTTACTATGTCAAAGATAAGATGGATATCAAAATGTCACGTTTAATTACTAATGATAATGATAAAATGATTTCTACTGTTGGCCTTATTTGCGGGGATGGAGGTAAGTTTTGGCGTCAAGCTCTTGAAGATAAATTAGATGCATTTATTACTGGTGATGTATACTATCATGTAGGTCATGATATAGTTTCATCTGGCCTAACAGTTATTGATCCAGGACACTATACAGAAAAACTATTTAAATATAAGTTAGCTGATAGATTAAGGGAATGGAATAAAGAGAATAATTGGAAAATTTCTGTTGAGATTTCTGAAGTAACAACTAATCCATTTCAAGATTTATTTTAGATAAGGAGAATAATAATGACTGAATATTCAACACTTCTACCTCGTTTTTTAAAGTATGTAAAAGTAAACTCTCGTTCTGATGAACACAGTAATCGTTTTCCTTCAACTGAAAGAGAAGAAAAGTTTCAAAAAGACGTAATTATGAGAGACCTAGAGGATTTAGGCTTAGAAGATGTTCACTACAATCAAAAAAGTGGCTGCGTAATTGCAACCATTCCATCAAATATCGATTATGATGTACCAGTATTTGGATTGCTTGCTCATTGTGATACTGCTGATTTTAATTCAGAAGATGTTAAGCCGCAAATCACGGAGAATTATGATGGTAAGTCTAAGATACAACTAGGTGATAGCGAATTTTATCTTGATCCTGATGTTTTCCCACATTTAAAAAATTATAAGGGTAAAACTATCATTTCAGCTTCTGGTGATACTCTACTTGGTGGAGATGATAAGTGTGGTATTGCTGAATTAATTACATTTGCGGAATACTTGATGAATCATCCAGAAGAAAAGCATGGAAAGATTAGGTTAGCATTTACTCCAGATGAAGAAATTGGTACCGGAGCTAGTCATTTTGATGTAGATGAATTTGGTGCAGAATTTGCCTATACAGTTGATGGTGAAGCACCTGGAAAATTAGATTGGGGAACCTTTTCTGCTGCACAGTTTAGCTTAGATATTCAAGGTGTGAATGTCCATCCTGCTGTTGCTAAGGGACAGATGATAAATGCAATACAAGTGGGGATAGAATTTCAAAATAATTTACCACAAGGTGAGGTACCAGAAGAAACATCTGGTAGAGAAGGATTTTATCATTTGATGAACTTTGATGGTACTGTTGATAATGCTCATCTGGACTATATTATTCGTGACTTTGAACGTAAAGGTCTGGAAGAAAGAAAAAATCTTGTTAAATCTATTGTTAAGGAAATGAATGACAGATTTGGCACTGAACGCATAAAGTTGAAAATGTGGGATCAATATTACAATATGGCGGATGAACTTAAGAAAAATATGCATATTGTTGATCTAGCTAGGGATGCTTATAAAGCAGTTGGCTTAACGATTAATGAGGATCCGGTTCGTGGTGGTACTGATGGATCACAGTTAACTTACATGGGATTACCATGTCCAAACTTATTTGCCGGTGAAGAGAATATGCATGGCAGATATGAATATACAGTCTTAGAATCTATGTGGTTAGCTGTTGATGTTTTACGTGAAATTAACCGTTTGAATGTGGAAAGAAATAAGTAATATTAAGGAAAAGAGAGATAGCATTTATGCTATCTCTCTTTTGCATTGTTTTGCGTATTTAATGCAAAAAGCGAAAATTTTTTATTTTTTTCACCTATCTTAAGTTTAATTTTACTTTTAATGCATCAGTAAGAGCAGCTGAAAAGTTAATATCAGATTCTTTCGCTAATGTCTTTTTTACAAGCTTGTTTTGTTCTTTTTCGCGTTCAAGCTTTAAATCTACTTGAACAGGAACTAAGAAATCTGGAGCAACAACATCAAACTTATCTGAATTTTCAGTTGGTGCAAGAACGGCTTCATTGAAATCTTCTTGAGTAAGTAAGAAACCAACTAATGAATCATGGGCGCTTTGAATTGCTTCTTCTAAAGTATTACCGAAAGTAGCGGCATTAGGCTCTAAATCTAGAAATGTTACTTCATACTAGCCATGAGAGTTCTTGTGAAATTTTGCAAAGTACAACAACATAGTTTGTCCTCCGTATAAATCGAAAAGCATTGCCTATACACTCAAGATATCAAAATAAATGGATTATTTCCATTATTAGTGCAAGAATTCTTGGTGACACAGGTATTTATAAGTTGACGTATTACCCTATTACTAAGCACTAACCAGCACGGCTAGTGCTATTTTTATACCGTAATTGATCCGGTTGAATGTTCATTATCTTAGAATAAAATATTTAAAATCGTGAAACAAAAATCGACAAATTTTGCTTAGCTTAACTTTAATTAAACAAGTTTTTCTTTCTTATAAATACTATAATATCAATAATTTAATTTGAAATTATTCTTAAATTAAGTTTTACACTGATAGTGTTTATTTCAAAATTATATTTAATTAGTAGCTATATTACGGCAAATATTTATTTATTTGTCTACTAAATGCTCTTTAATCTAATTTTGTGAAACAAATAAAATTTTAGAGGTTGTAATATTAAACATACTTGATATAATAATAGTGTAGTAGATGTCTAATACACTAACTGCTAGGAGGGCACAAAATTGCAATTCCAAGATAATATTCCAATATATGTTCAAATAGAGAAGTACTTATATCGCCAAATTGCATTAGGCCAATTGAAACCAGGTGAGAAGGTTCCGTCTGTACGACAACTGGCTGTAGAACTGACAGTTAACGTAAATACAGTCCAGCGCGCATTAAATCAGATGAACAATGAAGGAATTCTTTATGTTAAACGAGGCTTAGGATCTTTTGTGACAGAGGACGTGGAGCTAATTTCTCAAAAAAGGCAGGAATTAGTAGAAGAGGCGCTGAGCGAATTTCTTAAGAGTACAGCTCAATTAGGTTTAACAGCTAAGCAAACATTAACTGCACTGAAGAAATATATTGAAGAGGAGAAGTAATATGTCAGATTTGCTAGAAATTAAAGATTTAACTTACCGGAAGAATTTGCGAGTAATTTTGGATAATGTGAATTTAAATATAGAATCAGGTAAGATCATTGCCTTATTAGGAGAAAATGGTGCAGGTAAGACTACCTTAATGAGAATTATTACCGGAATAGCTAAGCATTACAAGGGAAGTGTTGCTGTAGCTGGTAAGGAGAAAGAAGCAGAACGCAAATCTGCTCTCTCCATGACTGATTCTTTAAAGGGATTTAGCGATTCTGTAACAATAGGCTGGGTAAGAGATTTCTATAATAAAATTTATTCAGACTTTGATAAAGAACAATTTGAAGAACTACTGAAGTTTATGAAACTAAACTATGATATGAAGTTGGGACAGATTTCTAGAGGGATGAGAGAAAAATTAGTCATTGCCTTAACTCTAAGCAGGAAGGTTAAACTATATCTTCTTGATGAGCCATTCTCTGGAATTGATCCGATGTCGAGAAAGAGAATTATTAATTCAATCTTACTTTGGAAAGATGAGGACAGCACTTTAATTATTTCTGATCACTTTGTTAACGAAATCAGTAGTATCTTAGATGAAGTAATAATCGTTAAGGATAAAACGATTGCAAGTCATATATCAGCTGATGAAATCCGTGAACAAGGCAAAAGCATTGAACAATATTATGAGGATTTTTATCAAGATGAGGTGAGTGAATAATGACTAGATTTATAGATTTATTTGACGAGCTTTTTAAGACTAAAAGACGTGGCGTACACTTAATTATACTTTTACAGGTTGTAGCGGCCATAGTTCTAACCATTTGGGCTTTAATTGCTAAGTTTGAGATAGGGGAGCCAATGCTCTATTTTTGGGAGATGATGGCAGCTGCTTCAGTTTTTGCTGATTTAGCATATGTAGTAGTATCAACCTGGCAAAATGAGCGGATTTATAAATATCAGACCTGGCGTTTAATCCCTATATCCCCAACCAAAACCTATGTTGCAAATATCTTGTCAGGATTTGTTGCTGGAGTGTACTTAGTTATTATTCAAATAGGCTTAATGCTCATTTCGCTGTTGCCACTTCTGACTTCTAAGGATATTAGGATTCAAATTGGAGATGCAGCCCATCATTTAAAGAAAGTAAACACACATGTATTATGGTCTAAGTTCTGGGCTTTGTTTAGTTGGCAAGATCTGCTTAGTTTTTTAATAGCTTTCTTTTTATTTGCCATCCTGGTTTATAGTGCTGTATCGACCATTGATCTAAGTTCAAAAACAATTGCAGACTTTTTACCTGAAAAGTTTAATAAAATCGCTCGCTTCTGTATTATCTTAGTTCTTATAATTGTGGGAGATATTTTGTTAAGTAATTTATCTGATGCAGTTAATGGCTTTTTAAATAGTTTAATGGATCCTAATCATGCTTCTACTTATGGTATTTGGATCTCTAATGGTACTTTCTGCATTATAGATATAATTTTATCCGGAGTTAATATTTGGCTTCTTAGAGCTTATCATGAAGGAAAATAGAAGGGTGTTATAGTTGACAAGTTTCACTACGGTTTTTAAAATGTCTTTTACTAATAAAAGGCGATTTGTTCAAAGATTAGCTATTTTGCAATTTGTTGCAGCTATCTTGATTGCAATCTGGTGGCTGATATCGGAACATCAGGTAGGAACAACTTGGCGAATTAGTGGATTAGTAATGTTCTTGACGCTGTTACCAGTTGTCGATATTTTTTTCTTATGTGCGTCATCATATCAAAATGAAAAGTTAATCCATACTCAGTCATGGAATTTAATACCTATTTCAACTAGCAATTTATATATTGCAAATTTATGTTCTGCGATTGCTGAAGGAATATATTTAATTTTTATTCAAGTTATAATGGCTATAGTGTTGCTGATCCCAGCTGCTACAACACAGGACTTTTGGAAAAGCATGCAGAAGCAATTAGGAGCAATTGCTGAAGAGAAACTATGGCAATATATAAGAATACAAGATGTGATAGGCTTAGCCATATTTATATTCTTAGTTGCAATTTTCTTCTATTGTTTGGTTTCAATGTTGAATGTATCAAGTACAATTCTAAGCGATTTTGTCAGTGAAAATTACAATAAGATTGTTAAACTTATTATTGAAGTGATTTTATTAGTACTTGCTATTATTTTACTTTCTAAATTGGCCAGCTTTTTGTTTGACACAATTGAAGCATATCTACAATTGGGGATGTTCAAACATGTCTTAGGTAATAATATGACTGTTGACCCAAGTATTTGGGTTACAATTATAATTACTGCTATTTTAGACAGTATTATGTTAATAATTAATATTTACCTTCTAAAAAACTTTTATGAAGCAAAATAAAAAGAGATGAAATTCTGACTCTAAAAAATAGATAATCAGGATTTCATCTCTTTTTGATTGTTAAAACTTAGACCTGCTGACTTTGGATATAATTTAAAACTTGTTCAGCCTCTTCAATAGTATAAGTTTCTTCTCCAGCCTTCATAGCATGAATCTTTTCAACTGATAAATGACTAGAAAAAGCAAGAGCAGTGTCATTCACACCGTGTTTAACTTCAAAGTTAATAATTGCGTTAGTTAGTTCTTCTTGATTCATCATAAAAACTCCTTCTCTAAAATGCTTTTATTTGATTGAATGGGTAGTAACGTAGTTTTACCTCACCAACAATTGCGCTACGTTTAATGAAGCCAATCATTCTTGAATCTTTGGAAACGTTACGATGGTCCCCCATGACAAAATAACTATCTTTTGGGACTTTATTCACACCAAAAAGTTGTTTTAAAGAGAAATTATTGGTGTAAAGTTCCCCTTTAGGCAATCTTTTTTCATATTCTTTTAGGTAGGGTTGCTTAATTGGCTTGCCATTTATATACATTACATCATTCTTAGACTTAATTGTATCACCAGGTAAACCAATAATGCGTTTAATATATAATGCACCAGGTTCATCAGGCGCTTTTAAAATGACGATATCACCACGCTGTAAGCTAGAGTGCCGAACTGCAATAATGCGGTCGCCATTCTCAAATGTTGGCTGCATTGACGGACCTGAAACAGTTTCATTAGAAAATACAAACCTGAATAAAAGGAAGTATATTCCCATGAAAATAATAACCATTATCAGAATTTGAAGTATAGACTTACCCCAAGATTCTTGCTCAGGATCTTGTTTTTTTGATTTAGTCATAAATTTTAACTCCTTTTCTCGTTACTTTCTATTATAACTGTTTTTATCTTATATGAATGGTAAAATCATTTGGTAAAGGAATTTTTAACTATGGCAAATTTTGTAAAACAATTAATAAAAATCGACCAACAACTTAATATTCAAGCCCTACACCGGCAAGTGGAAGAAATAGTAAAGATATTAAATTACTTGAATCAAAAGCAGGTCTTGCCTGCAGCGCCTGATCCAATTGGATTCATGCCAGACGAATATGAGGAATTATCTCTTCTACTTGATCGACATGATACTCTCTTATTAAAGCAAGCAGATAATTTATTAAACAACTTTAGAAGCTATTTATCAAGAAACTATGGTCTGTGGTCACTTGCAAATTTGACTACCGCTAAGATGATTAGAAGGCAATATCATATTAAGAATAGTTTAGAAGTTATGGCTGGTAATAGCTATTGGTCGGCTGCCTTTGATAGAATAGGAGTACAAGCGATTAGTACTGATTCTATGTCATGGGCTAAAACATCTGAAACGGGTCGATATAGCTTTTATAGGACTGAACAACTTAGTGCACCGGCTGCTATTAAGAAATATCATGATGTAGACTTAGTTATTTGTTGCTGGGCTCCTAATTTTGGAAAAGGTGATCTAGATGTTTTAAAAGCTTTTAGAAAATATAATAATCAAGGACATTTACTATTTATTGGTGAAAAGGATGGCGCAACAAATACCGATGAATTTTGGAAAAATGCAAAAATCATACATAATTCCAAAATAAAATTAGTTAATCAAACTTTCCCCAATTTTGATTTTATTGATGAAAAAATTTACGAGATAAGATAAACAATGAAGTTAAAGAAAGTAATTATATTTTTGATATCGTTATTATGCTTTATAGGATTAGGCATAACTTTATCAATTCAGCAATCGCAGCAAGCAGATCAAGTTTTAAATAATAATGGCTTGTCTACTAAGTACTATGTTTATACAGTTAAAAAGCAGATCAAAGTAAAGAATTTATTGGATTTTCTTAATAAAACTCACAATAAACATCTTCAAGTTCATTTAAAATCAAAATATGATTCTAGTAGAATTCTTATTTGGGCAAACTATGATATTCCTAGTCAACCTTTGGCTACAACGACTTCACGCTATTTTACTAAGTCAGACTTTGATAGCCAAATACCACTAGCAGTAATTTCAGCTCAAACCCAAGAAGATATTGTAACTTTTCAAGGACATCGTTATTTGAAAGAAGATAATGATTATATTACTATCATTGGTCAGTTAAAGAGTAATAGTGAAAGTGAAAATAGTCAGAAAGTTTATTACCTAACAACTGGTATTTATCAACCTACGGCAGATGAGTTTTTAGGAGATTATCTTGTGTCAATTGATGGCTTAAATAATAAGCAAGCTACTAATGTTAGAAAGTTCTTAGGTGGAAAGCAAGAAATTGTTGATTTTGCCAAGACTTATAATCGTCAGCATGGAATTAATCCTACTAAGAAGTTCTTGTTTGCATTACTATGTGTCATTATTATTTTAGGCTCAAGTGTTGTTATTGGAATTTTAGATAGTAAGAATTCCAAGATAGCTTTTGCCAAGAAGAGATTATTCAAGTACTTGATTAAAAGTAATACCTTTAAATATATCTTTGCAAATATAATTGCAATTTTGGCAATTTTTTTAGTTTTACAATTTACTAATTTCTTCTCAAATAACTTGCAACTGTTTAATCTGTATGCAATTATCTTTGTTTTACAGTGTTGTACTTATAGCGGCGTAATGATGTTTAAGCAAAGAAAGGATAGATAATGAGTCAACTACCAGAAGAGTTTGTATCTAAATATCAAAGTTTATTAGGTGAAAAAGAAAGCCAAATCTTTTTCAATGCTATAAAAAATGATAATACAAAAAAAGGATTCAGATTAAATAGCCTAAAAAATAATTTTCAACAGGTAAGTTATTCTCTAGATAAGCCCATTAGTTTTGCTGATAACGCATATTATGGAATAGTTTCCGGCAGAGATATTGAATGGGTAAGCGGAACTGTTTATTCTCAAGACCCATCAGCTATGTATCCAGCAATAATTGCTGATATCCAACCAGGAGAAAGAGTACTAGACTTGTGTGCCGCACCGGGTGGTAAGTCTACTGCTCTCGCCGAGAAGTTAGCAGGTGAAGGTATATTAGTAGCAAATGAAATTTCTAGTGTGAGAGCTAAAATTCTACGTGAAAATCTAGAACGCTGGGGTGCTACGAATGTTGTTATTACTAATGAATCACCCGAAAAATTAGCAACCAAGTTCGTTAATTATTTTGATAAAATCGTGATTGATGCGCCATGCTCAGGTGAAGGCATGTTTAGAAAAGACCCAGATGCCATGGAATATTGGTCACAAGATTATGTAATAAAATGTCAAATCAGACAAAAAGAAATTATTAGCCAAGCGGTAAAAATGATCAAGCCTGGTGGTAAGTTAGTTTATTCAACTTGTACTTATGCCCCAGAAGAAGATGAACAGATTGTTAGTTGGCTAGTTGATAAATATAACTTTAGGATATTGCCAGTTAAGCACTATCAAGGGATGTCATCAGGCAGACCTGAATGGGCAGATAATAATGAACAATTGAAAGAAACAATAAGACTATGGTTTCAAGATGGAGTAGGTGAGGGGCAGTTTGCTGCTCTTGTTCAAGCACCAGATACTGCTGAATTAGGTACTTTTAATAAAAGCAAAAAGAAAAAGAGGAAAAACAACAGCAATACTAATGCTCAAAGATTAGATAAAAAGCAGCAACAATTAATTGACAAAGTAATAGATAAATTTAACTTGCCGACACAATTGGTTGATTGGCCTAAGTTAGCATTTAATAGCAATAATCATGTTTATCTACCTGTAGTTGAAGATTCAAGGCTTCAAGGACTGCATGTACTTAATAATGGTGTCGAATTAGGAATATTGAAGAAGAATCGTTTTGAGCCGGGTCATCAATTAGCTGAAGTCTTGGGACAAAACCATCAAAAACAAGTAGTAGAATTACAAAGTGAAGATAGTTATCAGAGATTTCTACATGGAGAAACTATAAGCATAACGACTGATTTAATAGGATTTGTGCTTGTTTCTTATCAAGGTCATATATTCAGTTTTGGTAAAGTGGGCGGAGATAAGATGCTAAAGAATTTTTATCCTAAAGGACTGAGAAAATAAGCACTGCCTTTTGCAGTTATAAATACAGTATTTATTTGAACATTAGGCTTTTAATTGGCAAAGTTTAGTTGTGTATGATCTTATGTAATAATTTTTGTTAGTGCATTAAAGCCTTAAGAACGACATTATTCTCAATAGAATAATGTTTTTTATTTGCATAATTCAAAATAAAAGTAAATTTTTGCTAAATTTATAAAAATTGCATAATTTGTGTTTTATTGAGCAAACTCAAGTGTATAATAGGAACTGGTCATGTTATTAATGTTAACGGAGGTTTAATTTATGACAAAGATTTTTGCTTATGCAATTCGTAAAGATGAAGAACCATTTTTGAACGAATGGAAGAATGCTCATAAGGACATTGACGTTGACTACACTGATCAACTTTTAACTCCTGAAACTGCTAAGTTAGCTAAAGGTGCTGATGGTGTTGTTGTTTACCAACAACTTGATTATACTGCTGATACTCTTCAAGCTTTAGCAGATGCCGGTGTAACTAAGATGTCATTACGTAATGTTGGTGTTGATAATATCGACATGGACAAGGCCAAGGAATTAGGCTTTGAAATTACTAATGTACCTGTTTACTCACCAGATGCTATTGCTGAACATGCCGCTATTCAAGCTGCTCGTGTCTTACGTCAGGATAAAGCTATGGATCAAAAGATGGCTAAGCGTGATTTACGCTGGGCTCCAACAATTGGTCGTGAAGTTCGTGACCAAGTTGTCGGTGTTGTAGGTACTGGTCATATTGGTCAAGTATTTATGCGTATTATGGAAGGCTTTGGTGCTAAAGTTATCGCTTACGATATCTTCAAGAATCCAGAGTTAGAGAAGAAGGGTTATTATGTAGACTCACTTGATGATTTATACAAGCAAGCCGACGTAATTTCTCTTCACGTACCTGATGTTCCAGCTAACGTACACATGATTAATGATGACTCAATAGCTAAGATGAAGGACGACGTAGTTATCGTTAACTGTTCACGTGGTCCACTTGTTGATACTGATGCTGTTATTCGTGGGTTAGATTCAGGCAAAATCTTTGGTTTTGTTATGGATACTTACGAAGGCGAAGTTGGTGTATTTAATGAAGATTGGGAAGGTAAGGAATTCCCTGACAAGCGTTTAGCAGACTTAATTGATCGTCCAAATGTTTTGGTAACTCCACATACAGCATTCTATACTACTCATGCTGTACGTAACATGGTTGTTAAGGCGTTTGACAACAACTTGGAGCTTATCAAGGGTGAAAAGCCTGAAGCTCCTGTAGCATTAGATAAGAATAAATTTTAATACAAAAAATAAACATTAATAAAAAGGCTCGAGGGTTACATTGAACTTCGAGCCTTTTTATTGTGAATAAAATATATATTATTAGCTTAATTGATTGATAAAACTAATTAAGTCAGTATCTAAGTAGTACTTTATGCTTGAAGCATCATCTATGCTATCAATTCCAAAAATAGCACATAAGGCGGTTAATTGCTTCTTAAAAGATCGAATTCTTTCTACTAATGATTCTTTGGACATAGATGCATATTGTAAAAATAAATTAGCTATTCCAACATAATTAGCACCTAAAACGAGTGCTTTAAAGATTTGCAAGGCGTCAGTAATTCCACCAGAAGCAATCAGCGTTTTAGGAACATTAATCTTTTTAGCACTTAATAGACATTTAGTGGTGGACAGGCCCAAATTATCAACAAAGCTAAATTCTGAATCTTGTCTGCGCTGATTTTCAATTTGAGAGAAGTTGGTACCACCACTGCCGCCAATATCAATAATATCAAACTTATTATCAATTAATGTACGTAGACTATCTAAAGGGATTCCAGCTCCGACTTCTTTAACAATAATTGGAACATCAACTTGCTGACGAATTTCTTGCATATTGTCTAACCAGTAAAAGTTACGATCTCCTTCTGGCATCACAATTTCTTGCAAGACATTGAGGTGAATTTGTAAAGCATCTGCTTGTAATTCATGAACAATTCTTTTAGCGACTTGTGGGTCCGTATTTGGATTAACATTAGCAAATAAAAGTCCATTAGGGTTTTCTTGACGAGCAATTAAAAAACTATCTAGCTGATTAGGTTCTTTTTCTAGAATACTAGCCGAGCCTAACGACATAGCGATATTTTCTTGGGCACAAGCTTGTGCTAAACGCTTATTTATTTCAAATGATTTTTGTGATCCACCTGTCATTGCATTAACAAAGAAGGGAGCACTAACTACTTTATTAAGAAATAATGTTTGAATCGAAGTGCTGTTAACTTCAGTTTCAGGTAGAGCGGGGCGGAATAAATGAACCTTATTAAAATCTGAATCTTGATTGGGATTAAATAGTTTTTTTGCAAGTAAAAGATGTTCTTCTTTTCTTAGTGATCTCTTAGACATATAAGTTCCTTATGCAATTGAATGAACTAAAAAATTAAGTGGCAAAATATTGTTTTCTTGCCATAAGGCTTTCATTTCATCAATATCAGAATTAGCATCAGCAATTACAATACCACAGTCACCATTGCCAGCCCCAGAAGTTTTAGCTGCTCCGCCAAATTGTTCAGCAATATCAATTAACTTGGTCAAACGGGGAATTTCAATAGCGATGTGATTTAGGCTAGCAAATTTACTTAATAAGCTTCTATTGACTCTGATTTGATGTTTAATAATATCGATGTTAGCTTGATTAAAGCCATCAATCATTCTTAAGACGCATTGTCGTGAATGATTTAAAAAGTCGTCATATTGAGTTTTAATATGTGATTTTTTAGCATTAGTTTTATCTACTAGTTGAGATGTGGAAGCCGGCTTTTGACTCCAGCCAATAACTAGTTTTAAGCCTTCAGGAGGCGTTAAAAGTTGTATCTTAAGCCCTGGCCATGCCTCATGCAACACATGGCTTAAAGTGTGCTTAGAAAGTTCTTTTTTGAGCCAAGTCTTATCAAATGTTTGATAAGCTAGCCAACCACCATACACGCTGGCAGCTATATCACCAGCTGAGCCATTTCCTTGTACAGTGTAGTGAGAGATAGCCGATAACTTGAAAATTAAGTCTTTACTACAATTTAAGCCGTAGAATTTAAGAATAGCCTTTACAGTAGCTACAGTTACTGCTGCAGAAGATCCTAAGCCGAATTTTTTACCATCTGCAGAGTCTAGGTCAGAATTTATGTGTAAGTCGTATAAGGACATCGACACATTTTGTTCTAAACAAAACATTTCTGTAAATTTAATTGCAGAAAGAATATATTCAAAAGGATTATCACGATTATCAATTACCATTTGGTTCCCCTTGCGAATCCAATGGATAGAATCTTGAGAATATTGCTTTGAATGAATTAATCCTGTAGAACCTTTACTTTCAGAAATAGAAACTCTGACGAATTCATTTACTGCTACTAAAATCGCAGGACAATTTTGTTCCAAAACTGCATATTCGCCGGCGATATACAACTTTCCGGGTGCCTTCTCAGTAATCAAAAATTATTCCTCTAATCTAATCAAAATGTTAGTCCAGAACTTGAACTCCTGGACCAAAACTTGCATCAATTATTTTAACATTGCCTAGTAGATTGTGAACATAGGAAATAATTTTTTTCCGATTTCTTAAAGTGCAGAGTATTTTAACGTTTGGTCCTGCATCAATCGTATAGTAACATTCAATTCCTTGATGTCGCAATTCTTGCACAAGGGTAATTAATTTTAAGGTATCTGCTTCAAAATAAGTAAAGCCCGGTTGAGCAGAAAGATTGAGTGCGTGCATTTCATTAGCTGAATTTTCGCTAAGTTGCCCCAGTTGAGTAAAATTTTTATTTTCAATTGCCTCTTTCATTGCAGCTATTTCTGTTGCATTATTATTCAACCAAGTTTTATAAAATGGAGAAGTTTGAGCTTGAATCATCCCTTGACTAGAAGAGATTTTCTTTTCATGAGTGTTGACTTCTATAGCTAACATGTGAAGATCCCAATTAGGATCTTCATCAATAGGAAGTGCATAAGAATTATCGTGATGTTTTCCTTTTTGCCATAAAACAAACCCGCCATAAATTGAACGAGTTGCTGAGCCTGAACCCAAGCGGGCTAGTTTAGATAATTCTGTTCTAGAAAGATTGAGATTATAGCTAGCAGCAAATGCTGTCGCCAAGGCTGCAAATGCTGAAGCTGATGAGGCTAAGCCTGCTGAAGTAGGAACATGATTGGTTGAATTAATTTCAAAATGATCACTGAAACCATAAATTCTTTGTAAAGTATGAATATAATCAATTACTCTTTTAGATTTTTGATTATCTTGTTTAATTCCATTTAAAGTAAATGTGTCTTTTTCTAAATGACTCCCATGTTCAAAGCTTGTATCAGTATAAAAAGCATCTAAAGTCATTGATAAGCTAGACATTAGGGGAGTTTTTAATTTCTTATCAGCTTTGCCCCAGTATTTAATTAAGGCAATATTTGTATGAGCGCGTGCATTTTTTTTCATTACTATATTTCCTCGATCCAATAATTAGAGAAGTTATCCTTGGCTTTTTGAGCAATCTTTTCAGCGGTATATTTATCATTGCATAGAGCAATCACGATTCCTCCAAGACCACCACCAGACAGTTTAGTTCCAAGAGCACCATTTACTTGAGCAATTTTAGATATTTCTTCAATTCGTTTAGTCGCTATTCCAAATGATGCTAAAATTTCTTCAGCTTCGTTAAATATTTGCCCAATAGCTGACACATCTTGCTTACCCCATAAGTCTTTGGTCTTGGTTGCTAATACTCCTAAACGTTCAATTTTTTTTGCTTCATTAGGATTAGACTCAATCTTATCACGTACTAATTTGACAGCTCTTTTGGTATTTCCCAATTCACCAGTATCCATGATTAGCAACGTTGCCCCTAGTTTTTTTGATATAGGATGGGGACCTATCTTTTTATTGAAAAAGACCACATAGTCAGAATTAACCGTTGCCGCATCAAGGCCAGAGGCTTTACCATGGTTAATCATTTCAGCATGATTCGTAATTTCCATTATTTTTTCTTCTGGTAACATTAGGTTAAAATAATTATTTAAGGCTTTGGTTGTACCTAAGGCAACTACTGCGCTGGAACCTAATCCGCGTTCCATTGGTATTTCACCAGTGTAGGTAACTTGTAGAGGTTCAGAATTTTTAGCTAATGAGTTTAAAGTATTAAAGACATATTTTAATCCATCGTATTCTGAAGGCGACTGTAAATATGGCCCTTGATAATGATTAGTAATCATGATACTTTCAGCTGTAGGGCTTTTTTCAATGGTTGTAATAATGTTTAAACCTTTGATTGGTAAGGCTAAGGCATCTTTTCCATAAACAACAGAATGTTCACCAATTAAAATAACTTTGCCATGAGTTGTAATAGATATTTTTTTATTATTCATTTTTTATCTTAATTCCTACTATAATATTTTATACGAACTATCCATTAAAAGGAGAATAGTGATGATTAATTTAATTACTGGACGCCAGAGTGATGACTTGCAAAGTGTGGTCATTAATCAGGCTATCAAAACATATCATGATAATAAAGAAAAAAAGACTTTTATTATCGTGCCAAATCATATCAAGTTTACCACAGAAGTTAAGTCTTTAAAGAAGCTAACCACACCAGATAATCAACAAGTTGCTACACACAATTTACAAATTTTATCATTTTCTCGACTAGCGTGGTACTTTTTAAGAAATGAATCAGTAATTTTACCACAAATTCTCGATGATGCAGCAAGTACAATGCTTTTGAAACAAATTGTCCAAGAGAAAAAGGAACAATTGCTTTTATTTAAGGATACAGAAGTAGCTAATGGTGCTTTGAAACAGATTTATGAAGCAATATTATCTGTTCGTCAAGGTAATCTAGATTTAGAGGACATAGATAAAACTAACTTAGACGAAGAAACTAATCGTAAGATTCATGACCTTAGGCTAATTTATAATGATTTCATTGATGCATTAGCAGGAAAGTTCGCTACGAAAGATGAAATGCAGTTTTTATTAAATAAATATCTGGCTGAGAGACAGTCTTTAGAGGGGGCTAACTTTTATTTTACTGATTTTTCTCATTTTTCATTACAAGAATTGTTAACTGTACAGTTGATTTCTAAAAAGGCTGCCAATACTAATTTATTTTTTAAAACAAAAAATGGAAAAATATCAGCTGATAACAAGCCAGGAAATTACGATTATATTGTACAAAGGACTATCGAACAATTAGAGCATTTTTGGCAAGATCAAAACCTAAATTATGCTACTTTAGAGTATCAAAACACTAGAAGTAAGACTAATAAGACTACTTTAAATGGCATCTGGACTAAAGAATTGCCTCCAAAGGGACAAGAGATTGGTAATTTTGTTCAATTTGTTAAGGCAGATTCACGTTATGCAGAAGCCTATTTTGTCGCACGGACTATCTATCAACAGGTTGCTCTAAATAATTATCGTTATCGCGATTTTTTGGTTTTAGCACCAAATCTAAGCGAATATGAGACTTATTTAGCTCCAATTTTACGTCAGAATAAGATCCCATTCTTTGATGATTTACAAAAGCAAATGAAATATCATCCACTAGTAGTTATAATCGAAAGCTTACAACACTTACTAAAAAATAATTTGTTAACTAATGATGTTCTTGCCCTAGCTAAGTCGAAGTTATTAATTCCTAGTAATTATGAAGATGAGATTGCATATCAGTATGACTTAGACCAGTTAGAAAACTTTGTACTAGCGCATGGAATTAATCATAACTTATGGCATCGAAAATTAAATGATTTTGTTGATGCTCAAGTAATAAAATTGGATAATGCGACTGATGAAATTGAACGATTAGAAAATTTACGTAAGTATCTAATTTCGAGAATTGACAAATTACTAAGTAAATTAAAAAATGCTAGTGATGTTCAAGCTGGGGTAATGGAGTTTTGGAATTTTTTAATAAGTAATAAAGTTTCTAAGCAATTAGAAAATTGGCGTACTCAAGCAATTGATAGAAATGATTTGCAATCGGCTCAAGAGCCAGAACAGGTGTGGTCAACGCTTCAACAACTAATCAAAGATTATCTACTAATTGCTAAAGATTTTGATGCTGAAGCATTTTTAGACTTGTTAGTGAGTGGTTTTAGCGAAGCGACCTTTTCGCAAATACCATCTACATTAGATGCTGTAAATATCTCAGAATTAGGAATGGTTCAAAACTTTGATTATAAGCAAGTATTCATTATTGGAGCAACAAGTTCCAACTTGCCTAAAATTCAGACAATACCTGGTTTTTTAACTAGTGAAAATATTGAAAAAATAAATGTTGGAAGTGAAGAAGATAAGTATCTAGAAGATAACCAAAAAGTTAATAATTTGGACCAAGAGTACCAGTTTGGTAATATCTTAAGTTTAGCCAGTGACAAGATATATCTTTCCTATCCGATATTAAATACTGCTAATGAGCGATTGCAACCATCAATTTACTATCGGCAACTAGTAAGTTTAACTGGCAATAAGGAGTTTGCTCAGCATGATTTACCAAGTGAGGACGGGGATGCACTATCATTTATTACTAATCCACAATCAAGTCTGGGTTATTTAGCATATATGAATAAAAATGACTACGCTTATAGTCATGATCTATTACAACTTACTCAAGATAAATTACCTAAGTTAACCAAGCAAGTTTTAACTGCCAATGAATTTAAGAATATACCGCTTGATTTGGATAGTAGCTTAGCTCAAGAATTATATGGTAAAAATATCGAAACATCTGTTTCACAGCTAGAACAATATTATCAGAATTCGTTTGAATATTTTTTAAACTATGGTTTGCGTTTGCGACCACGCTTTGAAAATGAATTGGATGTTATTCAGGCTGGTAACTATTATCATGAAACATTTGATAATTTAGTTAAATATTTAAAAAAGAGAAAACAGAATCTTGATGACTTAACCAGCAATGAATTAAACAAGGTTTTGCAAGAAATTCATTTTAATTTACAAGTTCAAGGGCGATACAGACAACTACTAGATGATCCATTTAATAAGTATCTTTTTAGAAAATTAGATCAAACTACTAACAATGTTGCTCATTTTTGGCATCGTAATCTAAGTAAAACGACCTTTAGACCACAATATTCAGAACTTAGCTTTGGTAAAGGTCAAAAGGTTAAGGGACTTGCATATGAAATTGTTGATTCAGATGGTCATAAGCATAATGTTAATTTAAGAGGCAAAATTGACCGAGTAGATTTAGCTAAAATTAATGAACATGATGTAGTCGGTCAAGTAATTGATTATAAATCATCACAAAAAAACTTTGATATGTCATTGTTTGCAAGCGGAATTTCTTTGCAGATGGTGTCTTATTTAGCTGTTTTAGACCAAAATACCAACTTCTTTACTGGAGATAAGAATAAGCAATTGGACGTTTTGGGGGCCTTTTATCAGACAATTACTAGGAAGATTAAAAGAATTAACGACAAAAACCTTATTAAGACAGATTATTCAGTTGATCCAGTAATGGAAGCAGTAAAGGCACTGCAATATCAAGGGATTCTAATTGATGATATTTCACTATTAAGACAGATTGAACCAGGAATGAATCTGCAAAATAAATCTGACCTATATGCCAAGGTTAGTTTGAAGAATGATGGGCATTTTACTAAGACAACTATGGTATTTACTAATGAGCAGATTAATAAAATACTAGCTTATAATGACTTTCTAATTAATAAGGCGGCTGGAGATATCTTATCTGGAAAGATTAAGTTGAACCCATATAAAGTTGGTCAAAGAACTGCACTAGACTATTCTCAATATAAAGACATTCAATTTTTTGATGCAATGCTTCCTGAGAATAATTACCATGACATTACTTCAATTGGTAGTGTAGATGAATTAATTAAATATATCGATGAAATATTGAAGAAAGGAAAAACTGATGGTCGAATTTACTAAGCAACAACAGCAAGCAATTGACGATCGTGGCAAAGATATTCTGGTATCAGCATCTGCGGGGTCAGGTAAGACAGCAGTACTGGTTGAGCGTGTAATCAAAAAAGTTTTAAGTGGGACACCTGTTTCTAATTTATTAATCATTACATTCACTAAAGCAGCAGCTAGTGAAATGAAAGAAAAAATCAAGTTACGATTAAATAAACAACTAGATAAAGACCCTAATAATAATTTTTTACGTACACAATTGATAGAGGTTGACACAGCTAATATCTCTACGATTGATTCATTTTGCTTAGACGTTATTCGAAGGTTTTATTATGTAATTGACTTAGATCCTAGCTTTAGTGTACTAACTGATGAAACTCAAGCAGCATTGATGAAAGAGAAGGCCCTTAAGGATATTCAAGATGAATACTTAGAAAAAAATGATCAGAATTTTTTAGCATTTTATGATAATTTTGCCGGGGATAGGGAGGCAGATGAAGTACATCAATTGTTGTTAGATCTCTATGATGTAACTATGACTCAACCCGATTATGTAAACTATTTGCAAAATATTGCTAATTTTTATGATTTAGGCAAATATCTAACAGAATCTAATCTGTGGAATTCTTATATAAAAGTGTTACTTTTACAAAAGTTCAAAAAAATAAATACAAAGGTGCTTGACCTAATCGGTCAAGCACAAAAACAAAGCCAAAATTTCTCCAAGGTAATCACTCAATTAACTGAATTTAATGATCATTTAGAATACTTTATTGGTTTATTAAAAAATGACGCGCCATATAATGATTTGCGCAATAGTTTTCAAAAATTAATCTTCAAACCGGCTCGCAAGACTGGTAAAAAAAGTGACGATAATTATGAAGAAGTTACTAAGATTAATGAATATATCAAACAATTCCGTGAAGCAACTAAAGAAGAATTAATTGATTTATATGGTCAATATTTTGTAATTGATGAAAAGCAGCAATTGGACTCTTTAAGCAAGGCATACCAAATCATTCAAACCGCTTCTGAAGTAGAGCGAAAATTTATTGAAAAATTCAACGAATTAAAGAGGCAACAAAATTTTATTGATTATCAAGATATGGAGCAATTTGCTAATAAAATCTTAACGCAAGATACCTCTAATTCAAATTTAGCTAAAAAATATTATCAAGAAAAATTTGATGAAATATTAATTGATGAGTACCAAGATGTAAACTATCTTCAGGAATCTATCATTCAATCCATTAAGAAAAAAGGTCAAAATACACTTTTTATGGTAGGGGATGTAAAACAATCAATTTATGGCTTTCGTCAAGCACAACCTGATTTGTTTTTGCAAAAGTATCATGATTTTAAAGATAATGATAATTCACGAGAAAGGATAATCTTGGCCGATAACTTTAGATCTAGTCAAGCGGTTGTCGACTTCGTTAATAAGGCGTTTGACGCAATATTAACAAGTGATTTTGGTGGAATTAATTATAAGCAAGAAGCCAGATTAATTCATGGAGCTCAATTTGATCGCCAGAATACACTTGGAATAGCTACAGAATTGTTGTTTTCTCGAAAGAAAAATCAAAAGGATAGTACTTTTTCTGAGGATAAGATCGATGATATTAATCAGACTAAGATGATTATCGAGCGCATTAAGCAACTTAAAAATGAAGAATTTAAAGTATGGGATGATAAAGAAAATTGTCTGCGACCATTTAGATATTCAGATATCGCTATTTTGACTAGGACTCATAGCGATAACCTACAAGTTATGCAGGAATTTGCTAAGGCAGATATTCCTCTATTTGTAACAGACGCCCAAAATTATTTTCAGACCTTTGAGCTGGTTATGATTATGAATTACTTGAGAATAATTGATAATCCTCGTCAAGACATTCCTTTAGTTGCGGTATTGAGATCTCCGATTTATGGTTTTACTGAGCCTGAATTAGCTAAAATTAGAGTCAATAGTAAGAATACTGATTTTTTTGATGCTGTTGTTAAATATTCAACAATAGATTCTGAATTAGGTAAGAAATGTAAGAAATTCCTTAATCAGCTAGAAGAATTTCGTCAATTTGCGACCAATCATCGTATATCAGAGCTAATATGGAGCATTTATGAAATTACTCATTTATTAGAAATTTTCACTGGTCTACCTAATGGACAACAGAGAAGAGTCAACTTGCAAGCTTTATATGAACGTGCAAGTTCATATGAAAGTGCGGGATTTAAGGGACTATATCAGTTTATTAACTTTATTGAAAGGATGAGAAAGAATAATAAAGATCTTGCTCAGCCCTTATTGAGTGATCAAGCAGATAACTCAGTCAAGTTAATGACAATTCATGGCTCTAAGGGATTAGAATTTCCAATTGTGTTTGTAATGGATTTAAATCATCGCTACCAAAAACGTGACTTGCAGGGAGATTACATTATTTCACCTAAATTAGGTTTAGGAATTAGCATTAGAGAAGAAAAGTATAAAATTGATACTTTGGTTAAGTCGATAATTAAATATGAGAAAAAGCAAGAATTACTTGAAGAAGAAGCTAGGATTTTGTATGTAGCTTTAACTAGGGCAAGACAAAAATTAATAATGGTTGCCAGTCTTCAAGATAGAGAGGTAGAAACTAATTTTTCTTCTGATTTAGACATTGTAGATAAGTTATCTGCTCAATCTTCATGGTCATTTTTAAAGCATCAGCTTAATGTCAGTGGACATACTAAGCAAAAAATAAGTGAAATGAATTTGGAGTTAGATAAAGTAAACAAAGTCTTTTACATTGAATATCTTCCAGAGGAAACTAATAACGCTGATAAGATTAATGAGTCAAGCCATAGTACAGAAGCTAATAATTATATTGTTGACCAGGTAAAAAAGCTATATGAATTTTCATATCCTTTTGCTGATGCTACTAAGACTACTGCTTATCAAGCAGTTTCTGAAATTAAAAGTGCGTTTAATGATCCGCTAGATGAAGAATTAAAAAATTCCCACTTGATTCCATCAACTAATCGTTACTTGCAACCAATTGATGATACGCCAATTTTTTTGAAAGAGAATTCATTTACCGGAGCAGAAATAGGTACCGCAACCCACTTATTACTGCAATATTATGACTATCGTGGTTCAAAAGATAAAAATAATTTAAAAAATGAAATCAGAAAATTAATTACAATTCAAAAGTTAAATCCTGATATTGTAACTTATTTAAATCAAGATGCAATCAATTGGTTTGTTATGAGTGATTTTGCTAAACTATTTTGGAAGAATCCAGATAAGCTTCACCGTGAAAGTGAATTTTCTAGTTTAGTTGGTGTAAAGCAAATATTTGGGCAATTTTCCGATCCAGCAGATAAGATTCTGGTTCATGGTACTATTGATGGTTACTATGAGGATAATGATGGTATTATTTTATTTGATTATAAGACTGATTATGTTGATAAGCGTCATCTTGATCAATCCATTGAGAAGATTAAGCAAAAATATACAGGTCAATTACGTCTTTATGAGATGGCACTTAATGAAATGAAAGATTTAAAAGTTAAATCAAAATATTTAGTTTTACTTGACGCAAAGAAACTTGTAAAACTAGACTAGTATTATATAAGGAGGTTGAATTCTGTGGAGAAAGCATTCTCTAATGACGTTTTTGCAGTAGTAGATTTAGAAACTACTGGAACACAGCGTCAAAATGAAGATAGAATTATTCAATTCGGTTGTGCGATTATTAAACACAGAAGAGTAGTAAAAACCTATTCTTTTCTAATAAATCCTCAAAAAGAAATCCCCCAATCAGTAGAAAATTTAACCGGAATAACAAATGACGATGTTGCTCAAGCTCCGGTGTTTTCACATTTTGCCAAGGAAATTCGTGATATTTTAAAAGACGCAATTTTTGTTGCTCATAATGTGAATTTTGACTTGCCGTTTTTAAACTATGAACTTACTAGAGCTGGGTTAGAGCCATTAAGTGGCAAGGCATTAGATACTGTAGAATTATCTCAAATAGCTTTTCCTACTTATCCTTCTTATAAGTTACGTGATTTAACTAGTCGACTAAATATTAAGCATTTAAACCCTCATAGAGCAGATTCTGATGCCTTAGTAACTGCTAAGCTGCTTTTAAAAATCATTTCTAAGTTGGAAGAGCTCCCACAAGCTACTTTAAATACTCTGACAGCCTTATCTAAAGGATTGTTGCGTAATACTGACTATATTTTTTCAGAAATATCAAAGTCTGCCCGTCAAAAAAAGCGTCCATTATCTAGAGATTTAATCCAAATTAGAAATTTAATCATTAAAAAGACCAATATAATAATTGGTAATCCTACTGCTAAAGAAGCGGCGTTTCCAGAAAGCGATATTGACAAGAAAAAATTATTCAAAGGACATATTCGTTTTCGTCGAGGTCAAGTTAGCTTAATTAATAAAATACATGAATTTCTTTCTTCTTCTAAAAAAGAATCTCTCGTAGTTGAAGCCCCTAATGGCAGTGGCAAAACATTTAGCTTTTTGATGTCGTATGCGTATGAACTTTATTCAGGTAGAAAATTAGTTATCGCAACGCCTACTAAGGTGTTGCAAGAGCAGATGCTTAGTCAAGAAATTCCGCAATTAATAGAAGTTACGGGGCTAGATCTAATTGCACAAGAAGTTAAGTCTAGTAGTCATTATATTGATTTAGATGGTTTTTATAATTCGCTTTATCAAAGTAATCAAGGTATCCAAACACTAATTTTACAAATGAAGATTTTAGTTTGGCTAACTGAAACAACTACTGGAGATTTAGATGAATTACAATTAACTAACTATCAAGATCCTTTATTTACTATGATTCGCCATCCTGGTGATGCAAGAGTGGGAACATTGTTTTCAGAATATGACTTTTGGAATTTGGCAAGAGAGCGCCAAGAAGAAGCGGATATTTTGATTACTAACCATGCATATTTAGCTAATCATTATATGGATTCAATTTGGGGACAAAATCCTTTTTTGGTTGTTGATGAAGCTCATCGCTTTGTTGATAATGTTACTACATCTCGTAGTAATTCTATTCAATTCGAATCATTTTGGGGTATGTGCAGTCATCTAAAGAACTTGCTCTTCTTCTCAAATTATGGTGTAAAAGTTAGATTTGGTGATGATCAGCGTTTAAGCTCAATTTTGGATAAGTTAGACAGCCAAATTCTAGATTTAATTCATGCAATTAACGAGATTCAGAGACAATTATTTTCAAGGTTAGACTTTGCTACTAGTAGTGAACAAAAGACCAAGATTAAATATGAATACGGTTTTCAGGGAGAAGATTTATTCCCTAGCTCCGAAAAGATGATTTATCTCTTAAATCAATTACAAAATAAAATCGAAATAGTTCGTAGGAATGTAAACCAAATTTTATTTTTACTTTATCATGAGCAAGGCCAGCTTATGACAAGTGATGATGCGCTAATTAAAGAGTTGCAAGATGGAATAGATCAGTTAGATTTTTATTCAGAGCAAAATTATTTATTAATGGATCAATTGAATAGTTCCACTAAGTTTTTGCAAATGGGATTTATTCTTCAAATTACTAATATCGAAGATCCATTATCGACTAACCTTAGTTGGCTAATGATTAATCCCAGCGATGAGTTAATGCAATTGTATGAGTACTTTTCTAAGAAGTTATTTATTTCTGCTACTTTGATGGAACAAGATGATTTTTCATATATTTTAAAGGTATTATGCCTAGATCCTACAACTACAATCACCTACAAAGGAAAGGCATCATATCAAGTTGAAAAGCATCTGCAAGTTTTAGCACTGGAAGATAGTAATGTGCCAACTAATCCTAATGAAGATGATTTTTCTGAGTTTATAATTCAATTTTTGAAAACTAGTCTTGGTGGATTGTCGCATATCCTTGTCTTGTTTACTAATTTAGAAACTATCAAAACAGTCTTTACCCAAATATCTACTAGTAATGAGTTGAAAGATTATGAGATTTTGGCGCAAGGCTTAACGGGTACCAATGAACGAATTGCTAAGAGATTTAGTATCGCGAAGAAGACTATCTTATTAGGCGCTAATAGTTTTTGGGAAGGAATTGATTTTAAAAATAGCGGAGTAGATTTGGCAATAGTTACTAAATTGCCATTCGAATCGCCTGACCAACCAGAAGTGAAGTTGCGTGACGAACGCTTGAAAAAGCAAGTAGGCAGCCATGTATTCGAACTTGACACGTTACCACGTGCAATTATTAGGTTTAGGCAGGGATGTGGTCGCTTAATTAGGAATGAACGCGATCATGGTATTTTTGTTATTTTAGATCAAAGAGTTTGGCATAAAGATTATGGTCAAAAATTTTTAAACAGTTTACCAGTAAGTGCTAAAAAGGTTAATTTAGAAAATTTAAAGGCTTTATTGAAGGATAACATCATAAATGAATCAAAGAGTTAAACAAGGGTTAAGAACTATTGCTAGTGCAATTGGGATATTAGCAGCCATTTATTTGATTTGCATTATTATATTTATCTTTGCTACAAATTCTCAGCGCCAAGATCAAAAAGCAGTTGCAGCTGTAGCAATTGATAAAACTCCTATTATTAAAATTAACAAAACCTACCACTTGAGTAGAAGTGTTAAAAGTGATAGCGTTGTAGGTACTGATAGGAAGGGACATAAATATTATTTTATTTATTTATCTCATTCTAAAAAGTCCTATCTCTATTCTTCTAATAGTGGGCTAAGCGAAGCTAGGATAAGATCAATCTTTCTTTCTAAGCATCCTGGTCATTCAAATCTAAAGATTGAATTAGGATGGTACAAGGCACGTCCTGTTTGGGAAATATCTTATAAGAAGAATAATGGCAACTATGGTTATGCATTGTATAATTTTAAAGACGGTAAAGAAATCTATTTTATTGACAATATTTAATTTTAAATAATTTTCAATTTTTTTATCGCAAAGTATAATTTTCTAGTATAATTTAATTAGTTTATTCATAAAGGTTGGTAAGTAATGACAGAATTAATTTCGATTAAAGATGCCCCAAAGTATGTTGACCAAGAAGTCAGGATGCATGTGTGGCTTACAGACAAACGTTCAAGCGGTAAGATTATGTTTTTACAATTACGTGATGGTACCGCATTTTTCCAAGGCATTGTATTAAAGAAGAATGTATCAGAAGAAGTATTTAATGCTGCTAAGAGCTTGCACCAAGAAGCAAGTATGTACATTACTGGTACTATTCATGAAGACGAGAGATCTCATTTTGGTTACGAAATTCAAATTTCAGATTTAGAGATTGTAACCAATAATGAAGGTTACCCAATTGGTAACAAGGAGCATGGAATTGAATTCTTGCTAGATCATCGTCATTTATGGTTAAGATCTAAGCGTCCATTTGCAATTATGCAAATTAGAAACCAAGCATTTAAGGCAATTGTTGATTTCTTTGAACAAGAAGGCTTTATTAAGTTTGATGCACCAATCTTAATGCAATCTGCTCCAGAAGGTACTACCGAATTATTCCATATTGATTACTTTGATCATGATGCTTATCTTTCACAATCAGGTCAACTATATGGTGAAGTTGGTGCAGAAGCATTTGGCAAGATATTTACTTTCGGTCCAACATTTAGAGCAGAAGAATCTAAGACACGTCGTCACTTAACTGAATTCTGGATGATGGAACCTGAAATGGCTTGGATGCACCAAGATGAATCTCTTGATATTCAAGAAAGACTTTTGGCATTCGTTACTAAGAGAATTATTGACAATTGTGAATATGAATTGGGTATCTTAGGTAGAGATATTGATAAATTAAGACCTACTGCAGAAGGTAACTTCCCACGTATTAGTTACGATGAAGCTGTTAAGATGTTGCAAGATGCTGGGCGTGACTTCAAGTGGGGTGACGACTTCGGTGCTCCTGATGAGGCTTATATCTCAGAACAATACGATCGTCCTGTATTTATCATGAATTATCCTACTAGCATCAAGCCATTCTACATGAAGAAGAATCCTGATAATCCTAAGGAATACTTGTGTGCTGATGTATTAGCACCAGAAGGATACGGCGAGATTATCGGTGGTAGTGAGCGTGAAAGTGATTATGACACTTTAAAGGCGCAGATTGATGAAGCCGGTTTAAACGAAAAAGACTATGAATGGTATCTTGACTTACGTAAATATGGTTCCGTTCCTCACTCAGGTTTTGGTATTGGCTTTGAAAGATTTCTTGGCTGGGTATGTAAGTTAGATCATATTCGTGAAGCAATTCCATTCCCAAGATTGATTAATCGTCTTGAACCTTAATATATAAGAACTAGATTACAGAAGTTGAGCCAGAAGTGGTTCAACTTTTTTTGAAGGGGAAAATAATGGCTACATATAATGATTATCGAGGTGCCGGTTTTACTGTAGTTTCTAATAATTTATTAAAATATTATCCGCAGCTTCAGTTAACCGAAACAGAATTAGTGTTAATCTTAGAATTAGAAGCCTGGGCACAAAAAAATAATACCTTTCCCAGCAATGATGACTTAGCTAAGAATATGACCTTATCTCCAATTGAAATCTCTCAATTTATTCAACAATTAATTGATAAAGATGTTCTTATCTTGCAGCAAGGTCATGATCAAGAAGGGCGGATTAATAATTATTATGATTTAAATCCCCTATATGAAAAGATCGATAAATTAGTGGCTAAGCAAAATGTAACTTCTAATTATAAAGGCTCTACTGACTATAAGAATGAGCCTGTTCAAGACCCTATTCAAATTATAATACGTCAATTTGAAATTGAATTTGGGCGTCTGTTGAGCCCAATTGAGCGTCAAGAAATTGCCGCTTGGATCAATATCGATCATTATCAGGCTGAAGTAATTAAGATTGCGTTGAGAGAAGCTGTATTAGCTCAGGTATATAATTTGAAGTATGTAGATCGTATCCTGTTAAATTGGCAACGGCATAATCTAACTACTCCAGATCAGGTCAAGAACTTTTTGCAGCGAAGTTAGTGAAAGGGGCTGTTTAATAATGGCTAATGACAATGAAAAATTATTATCAGATGATCAAGCTAGAGAAGTTTTAAAGCGTATTGCTAGTATGTATCCAGATGCTAAGGGTGAATTAAAATGGGATACGGTATTCCATTTGTTGTGTGCTGTATTAATGAGTGCGCAAACAACTGATAAAATGGTAAATTCAGTGACACCCAAGTTTTATGTAGATTATCCTGATAGCTTTGCCTTAGCAGCTGCTGATATTACTGATATAGAAGATCATATCAAGACTATCGGGCTATATCGAACTAAGGCTAAACATTTAAAAGAAACAGCTCAGATAATTAGTAGTACTTATAATGGTGAAGTTCCCAAAGATAAAAAGAAATTAGTAAAGCTACCAGGAGTTGGGGAAAAGACAGCCAATGTAGTATTAGCTGAGGCCTTTGGTATACCAGCGATTGCTGTTGATACCCATGTTTCTAGAATTTCTAAAAGATTTAAAATAGTTGGTGAAAAGGCAACACCCCATCAAATAGAAAAAAGATTAGAACAATTATTACCCGAGCAAGAATGGATTCACACTCATCATGCAATGATTTTGTTTGGGCGGTATACTATGCCTGCAAGAGCTAAAAACAAAGACCCATATTCTTTTCTAAAGTAACCAAAAAGGACCCTCTTAGAAGTCAAAAGCTTCCGGAGGGTCTTTTTTTTAGTTAGTTATTATTTGTATTGTTGCTATTAGCTTGGTTATTAGCAGAAGATTGGTGACTTTGCTGATTAGGTGTGTTTTCTTGAGATTGCTGCTGGCTTGATTTATCTTGCTGAGAAGTTTCAGAACGGGACGAGCTTTTACTTTCTTTTTCTTCGTTAGCATTATCTTGCTTATCTTGTGAACTAGATTTAGAAGACTTAGCATCATCGTTGTCGTTACCATCAGCACTAGTATCATCATCGTTTTGAGTGGTTACTTCATTTTCTTCATCTTCATCACTTCTGCCCGTAGTTACGGCTACATCTGGATCAGAAGGAGCATGTCCTTTAACAAATAATTGCCAAGTAGAATTGCTACTTGAACTTGCAACTTCATCTTCTGTACCATTTACAATTCTTCGTTTAACTACGGATGAAGGCTGCTGCCAGTCTTCATTTTTTTGATCTTGCATTAGGTAAGACATCATCTTTTTATATAAAATTTGTGCAGAAGTTTCACCGACACCTGATGGCGTTCCATCCTTTAAATTGTCATAACCGGTCCATATTCCTATTGAGTATAGTTTAGTATAGCCTACGAACCATGCGTCTTTAGGAGAATTAGCATATTGTGGATATTTTACTAAATCTTCATCAGAATATTTAACCGTACCAGTCTTACCAGCCTCATATAGACCATCAACTTTAGCACTTTTACCGGTTCCATTAGTGAAGACACCCTTGAGCATATCAGTTATCATATAAGCCGTTGATTCCTTCATTACGCGGGTACCAGCACTATCATATTTTCTAGTGATACCATCTGGGGTTTGAATTTTTGAAACGAATTGTGGTTTTTGATAGATACCATTATTAGCAAAAGCCCCGAAAGCACCAGCCATTTGTAATGATGAAGCGTTAGCACCGATTGCTACAGACAAGCCAGAATCAGATGGTACATTAACTCCCATCTTCCGCGCAAACAGCGATGCCTTGCTTACACCAACTTTTGCCAATGTGCGAACAGCAGGGACATTTCTAGATTCTACCAAGGCATCTCTCATACTCATTTTACCCTTATAGCTATTATCCCAGTCATATAACTGAATATTAGTTCCTGGATAGATATATTTGGTATCACTTACCTGATAAGAAGTAGGCCAATTAAGGTATTCAATCGCCGGACCATAATCTAGCACTGGCTTAATAGTTGATCCTGTTGATCTGCCAGTTTGTACAGCTCGATTAAGTCCTAGTTGAACAGAAGGAAGATTTCTACCACCGATAATGGCAATAACATGGCCGTTTGTAGGATTAACTACCGTTGCGCCGACCTGCATTTGAGCGTTGGTAAATGGAACTTCGCCGTCATTTACCAATTGGTAGAGCTTATTTTGAGCTTCTTGATTAATGTTAACAGTAATTTTTAGATTATCATTGTACGGGTTGAATCCTTTACTTTTAACTTCAGAAACTACTTCCTTAATATAAGGATCATCGATTTTTCTTAAGGTAGAATCAATGTTTGACTTCTTCGGTTGTAAGCCCTTAGTGATCGGCTCATTGATGGCTTGTTTATATTGTGACTTAGTAATTTTATTATTTCTATACATTGCTCTTAAAACAATGTTTCTACGATATTTTGCCTTTGCGGGGTAAACGTATGGGTCATATGTTACTGGTGCGTTAGGCATACCAGCAAGTAGAGCGAGCTGGGCTAGATCAAGATTTTTTAAACTCTTGCCGTAGTAAAAATTAGCAGCCGTACCCATACCGTAGATACCATAGTTCATATAGACCTTATTAATATAGAATTCTAAAATTTGATCCTTGCTAAATTCGCGTTCAACCTTCATTGAGAGCCAGGCTTCTTGTGCCTTTCGCTTCAAGGTTCTTTGGGATGCTGCTGTTGAAAAGACTGACAGCTTAACTAGTTGCTGGGTGATAGTTGATCCACCTGCTGCAACGCCCTTATTCTTTGCATTAAGTAAGACCGAGGTCATAATTCTGATCGGATCCAGTCCTAGACCCTCTTGATAAAAGCGACGGTCTTCTACTGAAACGACCGCGTTTTTTAATTTTTTAGGAATTGATTTATCCTTAACATAGGTCCGCTTTTCTGATCCTAAAGATAATAAAAACTTACCATCAGTAGTATATAAGCTGCTAGTGCCGCCACTTTGAAGCTGCGTTTCTGAAATACTTGGTGCGTCTTTAGCATAGTAGGCGAAAAGACCAACACCAGAAACAATGACTAATAATACTACAAGTAGGATCCACTTAATTATCTGCTTCCAAATTTTCCTTTGGGGCTTCTTGCGTGAGTGTAAGCTTGCCATACGGGAAGTTTCGGAATTATTTAGAGAATCTTTATTTGAAAAATCTTGTACATTTTTATTTGCCATAATATCTAATTCCTATCTAATGTTAAAAATATCACATCAATTAATCTTTATGGTGATTATGGTGATGATTACTTACTTAACTTTACCTTTGATATAAATTGATCTACAGCATCTAAGTAAGGTAGGGTAGGACGGAAGCCTACTTTAATTTCAATAGAGTTTTTTTCTAATTCTGCTAATGTCATTGAACTCTTATTTTTGGCTTTCCAAGCCTTAATTACAAAACTCGCTGGGGTCACAAAGTAACGATCTAATGTTACAAATCGAATAATTGTAAAACAAATACCCTGTTGTTTAAGACACCGGCTTAAATGAATAATTTGGTGTTCGTGGAAGTTCTTTAAAGGAAAAGAGGTCTTGTTTTTAGTCTCTTTAGCTTCAAAGTCAAGATAGTAACCCTTATAGACGCCATTATAATCAGTAGTAGAAGCCTGTCTAAAGTAAGCTTCTTTAATAACTGCTCTTGATCGTTTAGGATAATCTACTTTAACAATTTGAACGGGAGTAGGCTTCTTATGTACAACCGCAAGTTCTTCTAGCAAATAGAACTTATTAGATTCATTGATCTGTTGTTCTAAGTTCATACCTCGATCAGAAAAGACAACATCTTTGCGATGATTATTTTTTTTAGGTTTAAAGAGAGTAGTTTGATCTTGACTATAGTTTGTCAAGCTACCCGCTGGATATTTGACCATTAAATTCACTCCTGTTAGCATTCATTATAGCAAAATAACTTATAATAATGAAAAAGATCAAAAAAGGAAGAGTGTCTTATGCAGCGTTTATGGGTAAGCGGCTATCGCAGTTATGAATTAAGTATCTTCAATAATAAGGATAAGCGTGTAGAAGTTATCAAATACGCTCTAAAAAATAGATTGCAACGATTACTTGATGATGGGCAATTAGATTGGATTATTACGGGACCTAACTTGGGTATTGAACAATGGAGCGTTGAAGTTGGATTGGAGCTTAGTCAAGATTATCAACTACGCATAGCCATGATTGCGCCTTATGCCAACTTTTCTCAGCATTGGAATGAAAGCAATCAATTGCATTATCAAGAATTAAAGGATCGGGTGGACTTTTATGCTAGTGTATCAAATCAGCCATACCAGAGTCCGCAGCAGTTAAAAAATTATCAGCAATTTATGTTTGAACATACTGATCAGGCATTACTAGTCTACGATACTGAGTGCCCTGGTAAGCCACGCTATGATTATGACTTTATCAAAAATGGTCAAAAAAATAAGGCTTTTGACCTTCAATTAATAGATTTTTATGATTTACAAGATGCAGCTCAAGACTATTTAGAGGAAAATAGTAAGGACTTTTAAAAGAATTTGCAAAAAGCCTGTAAAAAAGCACTTGTATCATTTAAATGAAAATTTTTTTTGCTAAAATATAATATAAAGGAGCTGGATAAATATATGGCTAGTTTAGAAGATATTAAATTAACACCAGAAAATATATTAAAAAAACAATTTAGAGCCAAAATGAAAGGCTACGATCAAGAAGAAGTAGATGCTTATCTAGATCAAATAATCTCAGACTATGAAAATTATGATAAGATAATTGCTAACTTACAAAATCAAATAGCTAGTCTAAATCAGCAGTTAGCTCAAGCTAAGGCTAGTCAAAATAATACTTTTAAGAGTAAAGTTGAAGATGATGATGTAAAGACATATAATCCAACTAAAGTATCAAACAGTAATTACGATGAGAGTAGCAGCGAGATTACTACTAATGTCGCAATGATTCAGCGCATCTCAACCTTGGAGCGGAAAGTCTATAATATTGAACAACGTTTAAATCACCAAGATAGAACTTATAAGGCTAATTAGGATCTATGATCCATCCTTAGCCAAGTATATAGTCTATATGTAAGAATTTTATTTAAGTCAGTCCATTATTGAGGCTGGCTTTTTTGTTGTTCGTAAAAGTTCTATTTATCTAAGGACTAAGTTAATTGTATTTGTCACTAAAAGGAGTATAAAATTAAGTTAGCGGCATTTAATAGTGATCTAAAATAAATGTATTAAGAATTAAATTTATAAATAATTAAAAAAGCATTTGACTTTTAACTTTTGTGTAGTATGATTATTATCAACAAAATAAATAGAGAGCTTTGATAAGGAAAGTAAGAAGAGATAATACTTTTAGAGAGTTTCTGGTTGGTGAAAAGAAATAGTTGACACTCTTGCTGAAAATCACCTTTGAGCAGAATTTGCGATATTAGTGAATGCAGGGACCGCCCTTTATAGCGGCGACGTATCGCTTACTAATTAGTAGGCCGCACGTGCATGAGGCCAGTATTCTATACTGGTAAAAGATAGGTGGTACAGCGCAATCAGCGCCCTATTAGGTCAAGTTGATCTAGTAGGGCGCTTTTTTTATTACCAAGGCTTAATAAAAATTATGGAGGAAAGCATATGGCTCACTCAAAAAGTTATTACATGAAATTATTATTAACAATGGGATCCGCACTAGCTTTATCTGCATGCACAAGTGCGAAATCTACTAGTACAGATAAAGATCATAACGCTATTTCTTGGATGACAACCTCAGAAATTCAAACTCTAGATCAATCTAAAATGGTCGATACTACTAGTGGGGAACAGGCTAAGAATGTATTTGAAGGGTTATATCGAGTTGTGGATGGCGGCAAGGTTGTTCCTGGGGTAGCTAAAAGCTCTAAAGTAAGTAAAGACGGTCTAACTTGGACTTTTTATTTAAGAAAGAATGCTAAGTGGAGTGATGGTAGTCCTGTTACCGCGCAAGATTTTGTGTTTTCGCTGAGAAGAACTTTAGACCCTAAGACTAAATCTCAACAACAAAACTTTTTTCAAGCAGTAAAGAATGCTAATGATGTTGTTGCTGGTAAAAAGAATCCTAGAGAATTAGGAGTTGAAGCTAAGAGTAGTCATATCCTTGTAGTCCATCTAACTCATCCGGTTCCATACTTTAAAAAATTAGAATGGAATCCTGAAAATCAGAATGCAGTAAAAAAATATGGTAATAAATACGGAACAGCTTCGAAGTATATGGTCTACAATGGTCCATTTGTAAGTAAAGGTTGGTCAGGCACTAATTTGAGTTGGAAATTAGTTAAAAATAAATACTACTGGGATGCAAAAGATGTCAAATTGGATCAGGTAAACTATACAGTAGTAAAGACACCTTCAACTGACTATAACATGTACCAGTCGGGTAAGTTAGATGGAGCATATTTAGATACACAAGCATCTAAAGAATTAAAAAATCAGTCTGATTATCAAGTATTTAAATTAGATAGAACAGAATATCTAACATTTAACGTTTCTAAAAATAAGCTTTTAGCTAATGCAGATTTTAGAAGAGCTGTTTCGATGGCATTAGATCGAAAAACTTTGGCTAATACTGTAGGTGCAGCTAATACGGTAGCAACTACTTTTGTTGGTCCACAAGATATGGCTGATGGAAAAAATTTCAATGCTTATGCTGAGAAGTTATTAAAAAATAAGAAATTTACCACTTATGATAAATCTTTAGCAAATTTGTATTTAAATAAGGCGTTAAAATCTTTAGGCAAAAATAAAGTTGAATTTACATTGGCTGGTGATGATGACGACATATCTAAGAAGGTAATGGAATATATTCAAAGTCAATTAGAAAGTACTTTTAATAAAAAAGTTATGGTCAATGTTCATAGTATGCCTAAAACATCAAGAGTAAGCCAAATGTTAAATGGTGATTATGAAGTAGACTATACTGGGCTAACATCCGGTTATACTGATCCATATTCAATGCTTAGTGTAATGCGTACAGGTGAGAACTATAACTTTGGGAGGTGGAGTAATAATAAATTCGATAATGCATTAAATGAGTCAAATAGAGAGATGAATTCAAAGCAAAGACTTAATTATCTAGTTGAGGCGGCTCAAGTTATGAATGATGAACAGCCACTTTCACCATTATTCCATGATGGTCAAGCTTGGATGGTTAAGAAAAATATCCATAACTTAGAATTCAGTATGGGTAGCTTTAGTTTTAGAAATGTATATGTTGGTAATAAATAAAGAGGTATAAAAAATGACGGAAACAGTGTTTGTAAATTGCAATTTATTTGTTGGAACAGAAGATAAAGTACTAAAAAATGCCTGGTTTGTTGTAGATAATGAGACAGGTAAGTTAACTGAGCAAGGAACGGGAGAATGTCCTCGTAGAGTAGAAAATAAGGTTGATTTAAAGAATCAATATGTAATGTCAGGCTTGTTGAACTCTCATACTCATATTGCGGCAGATCCTAGAACTGATAAATGGTACCCCGAAACAGAAACATCAGGCACTTATAATGCCCTTAAAAATTTAGAAAAGGGTTTACAAGGTGGAGTAACTTATATAAGAAGTTGTGGTGTAGCATTTGATATAGATGTGAAACTTGCTCAAATGAGAAAAGAGTTGCCATTTGACGGTCCGCAAATAATGCCAGCAGGGATGCCAATCTCTATTCCCGGAGGTCATGCAGATTCACTAGTTGGAGAAAATAATGATCAAAATGTAGCTCATATTGTTAATTCTGTAGATGACGTTAGAAAGGCAGTTCGACTCCAGTTTAAAAAAGGAGCTAAAAACATTAAGTTAATGGCAACAGGTGGAGTTATGTCGCAAGGTGATCAAGTTGATGACACTGAGTTATCACTTGAAGAAATGAAGATGGCAGTACAAGAAGCTCATTTGAAACACATGACTGTCTGTGCTCATGCTCAAGGCGAATTAGGTATTCATTACGCAGTACTAGCAGGAGTTGATTCAATTGAACATGGATTTTATGTGAGTGATGAAGATATTGAATTAATGAAGAAGCAAGGAACTTTCTTATCGCCTACCTTGACTGCAGGTAATCAAATTGTAGAACACGGTAAAGGAAAGCTTTCTGACTTTTCTTATCAAAAAATGTGCACTCATGTTAAGGCTTTTTATGAGCATGTAGGAAAGGCAATTAGAAGTGGAGTTAATTTAGCCTTGGGAACTGATGCAGGTACATTTAACAATCCACTAGAAGATACTGCTAAAGAGTTAGTTGAGTTAGTAAAGGCTGGTGCTACGAATTATCAAGCATTGAGAGCTGGTGGATTAGGATCTGCGACACTAATGAAAGTAGATGATGAATATGGATCTCTAGAACCAGGTAAGTATGCTGATTTTCTAGTTCTTAAGAATAATCCTTTAACAGATGTGGCAGCAGTTCAACAAAAAGATAAACAAGTTTACCAGCATGGTGTCAGAAAGTTTTAATTTGACTTTATTTAAGGACTAGCTAGTAAGTTAATACGGCGTTAGATGACTTAATAGGATCAGTTATCTAACGCTTTTATTGCTTTTATGGATAAAAAATTAAAATAATTAATTTAATCTATTGACTGCGATTATTAAATTATTGTAAAATTTAAATAATTTATTATAATAATGAAATAAAAATAAATTTAAAAGAAGATTTGGAGGAGAAGATGTATGGCTGATTTTCTAAAAGAAGATAAGCTTAGGTATTTGAATAAATCTAGGTCTTTACTAGAGAGCAATCTATCAGTACCTAAATCAAATAAAAAAGTAGTAGCAACCTTAGCGACCCTAGCGTCAGGAGTAGTCATCTTATTATCTACACCAGTCGCAAAAGCTGATACGATAAGCAATACACAAGTCCAAAATAAAACTGAGCAACTACAAAATAAAAACCAAGATCAACAAAACTTAATCTCATCTGTAAAACCTAAAGATGAGAATGATAATAATGAAGGTGAAGAGGAACAAGTCGAAGATGAAGCTGGACATAAGGATAGTAACGGCGTAGAAATAGCTGCCAATAATCAAGATCACCTGAAAGGCAATGTAAAAAGTGCATGGGATCAAGGATATAAGGGTGAGCATACTGCAGTTGCTGTAATTGATTCGGGTGTTGATGTTACTCATAAAGATTTTCAAACAATGCCTAAAAATCCTAAATTAACTGCTGAAGAAATGAAAAAGAAAATTTCTAATTTAGGTTATGGTAAGTATATCAATGAAAAATTTCCATATGTTTATAATGCAGTAGATAATGAAAATGATAATATCAAAGGACCTGATGATGAGCCGCATGGACAACATGTTTCCGGCATTATTGCGGCCGATGGCCATCCTGATGGTGATAAAGAATACATCATTGGTGTAGCTCCTGAAGCTCAATTACTACATTTCAAAGTATTTGGGGATACGACGACTTCTATCGATTTAGCTAGAGAAATAATTGATGCTACTAATTTAGGTGCTGATGTAATTCAAATGTCTTTAGGTGGTGGTGTAGCAGCTAAAGACCTAAAAGATGTTGATCAAAAAGCTGTCCAATACGCAATTGATCATGGAGTAATCGTTTCAATTTCAGCTTCAAACAATGGTAATGCTGCTTCCGTAGATGATCCGAGTCACTTAACTAATACTGATGAATACATTGCTGGTGGAAATGCTGGTAATTATCAGCCATTTTCATCAAGTACGGTTGCTGATCCTGGAGCTTCGCAGAATGCAATTACAGTAGCTGCAGAAACGTCTGGCTTAGGTAAAAATAGCGATATGGCTTCATTTACTTCTTGGGGTCCATTACCTGATTACACATTGAAGCCCGATGTGTCTGCACCGGGTTCAAATGTAATCTCTACTGGAAATAGTGATAGCTATATAAGTATGAGCGGTACATCAATGGCTGGTCCATTCGTTGCAGGAGCTGCCGCTTTAGTTAAACAGAGATTATCTAAAACTAATCCCGAATTAAAGGGTGCTAAATTAGTAGCTGCTGTAAAGGCACTATTAATGAACACTGCTCATCCTCAGACCCAAAATGGGTACGATGTTCTTGTTTCACCAAGGCGTCAAGGTGCAGGACAAATAGATGTTGGAGCTGCTACCGCTGCGCCAGTTTATATCACTGCAAGTGATGGTACTAGTTCAGTAAGTTTAAGAAATATTAGTGAATCAACTAACTTTGATTTAACTTTCCATAATCTAAGTGATGAAGCTCAATCTTATAGTTTTGATGATTTTGGCGGTGGTTTTACTGAAAAGCGCGAGAAAGATACTGGCATCTTCCATGATGAACAACTAGCTGGTGCTAAAGTTTCAGGAGTAACAGAATTTACAGTAGAACCTAAAAAAGATAAAACTATTAACTTTAAGCTCAATTTAACCGGTCTTAGAAAAAATCAATTAGTTGAAGGCTTCTTAAATTTCACAAATAAAGTAGACAAGAGTACTTTGGTAGTTCCATATTTAGGCTATTATGGTGATATGACTTCTGAGAATGTATTTGACCAAAATGCTAATGATCCTAAGGGAGCTGATATTAAAGGGAATAGATTTGTTAATGAAGATAACTTCCCGAGGGGAATTGCTGATGAAGAGTCTTTAAAGAGTCTAGTTAATATTGATAGTAACTACGATTGGCAACAAGTAGCTAAGCTTTATGAGACTGGCAAAGTAGCATTTTCACCAAACTCTGATAGCAGGAGCGATATTATTAAGCCATATGCTTACCTTAAACAAAATCTTGAAGATTTAAAAGTTGAGATTCTCAATTCTGATGGTAAAGTAGTTCGTGTTCTAGCAGATTCACATGGTGTTGAAAAATCATACTATGAAGATGGCGCAGGTACGGCAGTAGATTTTGGCTATTCTGCTAACAATCCAGATGCATTTGAATGGGATGGTAAATTATATGATTCAAAAACTGGTGAAATGGTAACTGCGCCAGATGGTCAATATACTTATAGATTCATTGCTACATTAGTAAATGACGGTCCACATAAGCTTCAAACTAATGATACACCAGTTATAATTGATACTACCGCACCCGTTTTAAGCAATATTACTTACGATCCTATTAACTTTACGATCAAGGGAAATTACAAAGATCAAGGTGCTGGTTTCACCGATTACTCATATGCTACGGTAACTATTAACGATAATGTCTTTGGTTTTAAGCTTAATGATGGTGATTCTAAGTTTATTGATAAGGATAAGACAATTGGTCAATTTATATTTACTTTAAATGATGATGAAAAGGCTGCATTATCGAATGCAGATAATAAGATGACCATCGCAATTTCCGATGCTGCTGATAATACGGCTAGCCAAACTATTTCGGTATCTCCTGTTTCAAATAAAAGACAAGTTTCTATTTGGAATGCAATTAATGGACTTAATTTCGATAAAAAATCTGCAGATTACGATGCAAAAACTAAAACTTATTTATTAAGAGGTAACTCTAAGACTGACTTTTATGTGAATAAGAAATTAGTTCAAGTAGACGATCAAGGTAACTTTGTTTTCCCAGTTGGTTCAAAAGATGAAAAACTTGTCTTTTCAACTGATGCAGCTGGTAAAAATGTTGTAGGTAGCTTTACAACAGTAACTCCAAAAGCTAAATTTGCATGGCAACATGTAAACGGTGAAGATAAGTCATTTGGAATTCCTGTGTACTCAATTGAAGGTACTGATCCTAATGATATTGTTGTTCAAGCAGCAGTTTCTAAAGGTGAAAATGTCCATGCTTTTGCTAAGGACTACTTTGAAGGAACTGTGTATGAGGGAGAAGTTAAGGATGGAGTTGCTACTTTCCATGTAAAAACTTCTATCAATAAAGATGACAAAACTGGCATTTTTAAGAGAGCTTTACTTCAAGGTTGGACAGAAATCACTGGACCAGGATTCAATAATAAGCAGAAAACAGATCCTGATCCAATTGAGGATGCTAACTATATCGGCATTTATTATAATCCAGATGCGACTAAACATAATCCGTATACTAATCGTGATGATTTAGGTGTAGAGAATTTTAAGGATGAAAACGCAAATCCAGATGACTTTAAACCAGGTTATTATCCTGGCTATGAAGCACCTAAAGAGGGCAGTCCTGATTTAACATTTGATTACTTGAGTGATAATAATGTTTCTACTCTTAATCAAGAAGCAATTACTAATGGCTGGTATGATCCAAAGACTCATATGTTTACTCTAACGGGTAAAGCAAATAAAAATGTTAAAGAATTGATTTTCTTAGCTCATGGCTTATCTGAAAATGATCCTCAAAATAAAGTTAACATCGGAAAAGATGGTAAATTCAGTGTTTCATTTAAGATAGATGATCCTGCTACTAGACAAATATCTTACTTGTACAAGACTAAAGGCAAAGGTGATAGTAAGGAAGATAGTGTAACACGTGGTTCAATGACCTTGATATTAGACACGATTGCACCTACGTTAACTATTAACGGTCTAGAGACTAAAGATGGCTTAGAAATAACCACAAATAAACCAATGTTCAAGTTGAGTGGAGAAGCTAACGATAATTTAGATGGTTACAGTGTGTTTATTAATGGTGATAATGTCTTTACTCAGTATGGAAAGAGCGGATATAACTACATACCAGAACTAGCTACAAATGGAACAGTCAATAATTACGGTAGTTACAAGTTTGATCGCGAAGAAGTATTGAATGATCAAGGGAAACAACCTACGACGCACATCTTCACTGTTAGTGTTGTTGATCAATTAGGTAATAAGGTAGAGAAGAAAATTATCGTTCATTACGATCCAAACTGGTTGGAAAAAACTGATAATGTTGAACAATTCAATACCGGCAGCGAAAGTGTAACTGAACCAATAACTAAAGCTATTAATCCAGTTAGTCCAGTAAGTGAGCAAAGTAAACCAGTTACGGTAAATGATGCTCAGAAAGTTACTAGTAAAAAAATTGAGCTAACCCATAATAGTTTTATATATGATTCAGAAGGTAATGTGATAGTACAAAATAACCATACTAGCTCTCTAAAGAAAGGCGAAAAAGTTATTGTTTTGAAAAACGGTAAGATTTTTACTATTAAGGGTAAACAATTCTACCAAATCGGTAGTAATTCATTTATCAAGGTGGCAAACACCTTACCGAATAAGAAGATATTGTTAACACACAATAGCTTTATATATAACTCTAAGGGAAAAGTAGTACTTAGCCATAAGAAAAAACACATTTTACTCAGAAAAGGTGAAGAAATAGAAGCATTGTATAATGCTAGAGTCGTCACTATTAAGGGTAAGAAGTTCTACCAAATTGATAAAAATAGCTTCGTTAAAGTCGCAAATACTTTACCAAATAAAAAAATAGAACTGACGCACAATAGCTTCGTATATGATGCTAAAGGAAAATTAGTTCATAAACATGGTAAACATATTTTACTAAAGAGAGGTGAAACAATAGCAGCACTATACGATGGCAGAATTATCACTATCAATGGTAAACAATTCTACCAAATTGATAAAGATAGTTTCATTAAGGTAGCTAATACCTTAAAGTTTTTTAAATACTAGAGTATATTTTAAAAATTAATCTAATAAAGTAAAAACCAAGAATATCAGATATTAATCTATAAATATCTGATAATTCTTGGTTTTATTATTTGTAAAACAACTCTTTCATGTACCTGTTTTAGGTCATTTACCGTGGGGATGTATCGACTTGCTGAGTGCAAGTGGTAATTATAAGAAGAGATATGGCCTTGTATATGCTGACTTTGAGCATGACCTTTATCGGTATAAGAACGATAGTTTCTATTGGTATAAAAAGGTTATAGCTTAGAACGGAAGGAAATTATAATGTACTTGCAATTAGTTACTAATGAAGTTGTGATTGCTTCTAAATGGTTAAACAAGGAGAGTATGGATTCAGAAGAGGATAAGGCAATATTTTTGAATCATAAACCTAGCTTAAAACCCTATTTCATTAGTAATGAAACGACTATTTTGGTAAATTAGTTAACTTACTGCAATAGACATATTTGAAAATATATACGCTAAAAATAAAAAGTCGCTAGAGATGTTTAAAACTCTAGCGACTTTTTCTATGTATTTAGCCCGTCTTAATTTTATTATTTTATGCTTTATTTTCTTTTTGGCCTAAATGCCAAAGAGATGGCACTAATTAATGCAGTAAGACCTAGGATAGCTAAGATATTTGTTTGTTTTGCTCCAGTTTCTGGCAGCTTAGCGCTAGCAGAATTTGATTTATTAGTAGAATTGATTACTGGAGTCTTATACGATTTAGCAAATGTCTGTTCAGAAGCTTTACTTGCATTTGTAATCTTTTGATCAGAATTTGTCTTATTAGTCTTATTAGGTTTACTATTATGACTTTCTTCGTTTGTAGAAGGGGAATTAGTCGTGTCAGCAACAGTTTGTGGATTATTGTTTTCTGTTTTTTCTGGTTCATTAGCTGGCACATTAGTTGGGACGTTTTGCGAATTAGTCGTGTCATTAGGTTGTTCAGTTTCGGAATTGATCTGAGTATAACTAACTTTATAAATTTCCCCATCTGGACTGGTTGAACTTATTTTAGGAATTTGTTCAACTGTCTTACCATCCTTAGTAATAGTCATCTTGTAACCATCAATTTGTTCAGGAATGAAGGAATCGACTTTAGTAGGTTTCCACTCATCAGTTGTTTGGTCACCAGTAACCTTATCAGTTGTAATTGTTCTGGTAAATTCACCAGTCAAGTTGTTGCTATCAGGTGAGTTTTTATCAGGCTTTTGAACGATTATGGTTTGATGAATTGCCTTGGTGTCAGTTTGTTTATCTAATTGATGGATTAACATGATGTAGCGGTCTTTACCATCAATTGTAACGCTGGTAAGATCTTCTTGACCATTTGCCAAAGCATAATTGTCTGGAGTAATTTTAGTTAACTTATAAGTTGAGCCAATAACTTGCTTATTGATGTCTTCATCTTGAACTAGTTTAAATCCATTAGGACCACTTGGATCCTTAGTTTCACTATCTAACCAATAAATATGCTGGTTAGTAGTTTTCTCAGGTTGCTTAATTTGAGTGTAGCTAATCCGATAAATTTCTCCGTCCGGGCTGGTTGAACTTATTTCAGGTATTTGATCAACCGTCTTGCCATCCTTAGTAATAGTCATCTTGTAACCATCAATTTGTTCAGGAATGAAGGAATCGACTTTAGTAGGTTTCCACTCATCAGTTGTTTGTTTACCAGTAACTTTATCAGTTGTAATTGTTCTGGTAAATTCACCAGTCAAGTTGTTGTTATCAGGTGAATTTTTATCAGGCTTTTGAACGATTACAGTTTGATGAATTGTCTTGGTGTCAGTTTGTTTATCTAATTGATGGATTAACATGATGTAGCGATCTTTGCCATCAATTGTAACGCTGATAAGAGAATCTTGATTGTTTGCTAAAGCATAATTATCAGGAGTAGCTTTAGTTAATTTATAAGTTGAGCCAATAACTTGTTTATTAATATCTTCTTCTTGAACTAATTTAAATCCATTAGGACCACTTGAATCCTTAGATTCGCTATCCAGCCAATAAATATGTTGGCTAGTGGTTTTCTCAGGTTGCTTAATTTGAGTATAGCTAACTTTATAAATTTCTCCATCTGGACTGGTTGAACTTATTTCAGGTATTTGATCAACTGTCTTACCATCCTTAGTAATAGTCATCTTATAACCATCAATTTGTTCAGGAATGAAGGAGTCAACTTTAGTAGGTTTCCACTCATCAGTTGTTTGGTCACCAGTAACCTTATCAGTTGTAATTGTTCTGGTAAATTCACCTGTCAAATTATTATTATCAGGTGAATTCTTATCAGGCTTTTGAACGATTACAGTTTGATGGATTGTCTTGGTGTCAGCTTTTGTGTCTAATTGGTGGACTAGCATGATATAGCGATCCTTGCCATCAATTGTAACGCTGGTAAGATCTTCTTGACCATTTGCCAAAGCATAATTATCAGGAGTAGCTTTAGTTAATTTATAAGTTGAGCCAATAACTTGTTTATTAATATCTTCTTCTTGAACTAATTTAAATCCATTAGGACCACTTGAATCCTTAGATTCGCTATCTAACCAATAAATATGTTGGCTAGCGGTTTGATTATAGTGAAAAACAATCTCAGTAGGGAATAAAGAATATTTTCCAGCAGGAATTCCAGTGATAGTGGATTTTTCATAGTCAGGATGCTGTTTTTCAAAATAGGTGACTAAACTGCTTGTATCATAATTTTCATCGCCACTATAAGTAGAACTATAAGATGCTAAAGTTTTGTCTTTTGTGTCGTCAACAAACTTTACAGAAACAGGCTTATAGTTTAGACCATAGAATTTAAGATAATTAGGTTGGTAAAAGCCATACCCTTTAAGACTACCTACGCGTCCAATAACTACATATCCGTATTTTTTAGATACAGAATCCGTGTGTTCATCGATTGCGTCGGTATAGTCGTAATATTGATTTGTACGCGTTGGTAGAATTGCATCAGCACCTTTAATAGTTGAATCTTTATCTGTAAAAATAATTGGTGCTAATGGAGTAGATGCTCCTGACTCAGAATCTTGATTCAACTTCTTATAAACATAGACAATTTTAATTGGATTAGGATCAGTTACAGAATTCCAAGTTTGTCCAACTTTTCCTGATGCGTTGGCAGGTGTTGTGACCAGTTCATACCCAGGTACATACAAGGGATTAGTTGAATAGTCTTCATTTTCAGCTTTATAGAATGGAGCATTTTTAGTGGCAACTAAAGCATTGCTGGTTGACATGGTTACTTGATACAATAAATTCCCTTGTTCATCTTGTCCGGATATTTCCAGTGGAGATAGTGGTAAGTATTGAACATACAAATCTTGAATTCCATTATTAAAGTGGAAATTATCAAGATTATCAACTATCTCACCATCAGGAGAATCTTTGGTTATTTTTCCATGATTGTACCCACGAATTACATAATCATATACTGATGGTTCGAATGAATCTATAGGGGTAGTTGTAGGATCATCGTTAGAAGTACCAATCTGTATATCTGTTTGACCTGCATGTTCTGGGATGGTATTTTTAATAGGCTCACCGGTTAGTCCATTAATATAATGAAAATTAACGATACCAGTGTAGACATTAACTGAAGCTGCAACTTCCTTCCTAGTGCCGTCAGCATAATTAATTACTAAAAATCCGTTCTGTTTACCAGTTTTATTAGGGTCAATATTTTCCCATTGAGCTGTTGTGGCTCCAGTTAGGTCATTAAAGTTCTGAATGGCAGTTTTAGCGTCAGGTAACTGACCCTTTAGTGTAGATAAATTATTGTCGACAATTGGTTCTTGCTCGGCTGACTTTGTTTCATCAGAAGCAGTAGTCTCGGTAAGCGTAGTTTCTACAGGCTTTTTTTCTGTGTTGACTATGCTAGTGTCCTCTTTTTCCGTGTTAACTTTGTTGGTATCTTCTTTTTCTGAAGTTTCAAGCACTTGTTGGGGCTCTTTTTGGCTCTGATCAGGCTTATTAATGCTAGTAACCGGCTGTTCACTAGTTGTATCAGCCTTAACTTGGCTACTGAACAATGCATATGCTGAAGTGGATAATACAACAGACACAATACCGACAGAGAGCTTACGCAGTCCATAATGCAATTTTTCTTCTGAAAAATATGATTTGTTAGATTTCATCATTAACTCCTTTAACTAATTTATTCCATTTTTAACAGCGCTTTCATCGACTTCATTTTAACACTTTTGAAAAAATAAGGTTAGCTGATAATATTTATTTCTTATAATAACCAAAGCTATTACGAAAGTTTGTGTCAGAGGAAGGGGTCTTTTGTGAATATTTTTAACTTACTTTTTATAAGTTAAAATGCTATAATTTGTCTGTAAATAAAAGTAGGTTAGTATGGAGGGCAAAACTCATGAAAAAACTTTCTGATAAAATTACTTTTAAACACGGCACTACCGTCAATAATCGCATGGTTCAATCTCCGATGCTTACAAGTAGTGGAGTTAATGGCGCTAATAGTGAGGACACGTTGAAATATTGGCAAGCAAGGAATAACTCTGCTGGTATGATGATTACGGAATATCATTATGTTAGCCCTGCAGGTGGACCTGCCTTAACCTGGGCTAATGATCGTACACAACTTGCAGCTTACGATGATAAGTTTTTACCAGGTTTAACTAAGTTAGCTGAGACAATGAAAGCTAATGGTAATAAAGCTATCTTACAAATTGCTCATACTGGTCGAGAAGCCAATTGGCGCGCTCACTTAGGCTTGCCAGTTTATGGGCCAACTAGTGCCAATTATCCTTTTCTACCGTATGGCGTACAAGCCCTCACAACTGAAGAGGTTGAGCAAGTTGTGAAAGACTTCGGTGCTGCTACTAAGAGAGCAATTGAATCCGGGTTTGATGGTGTAGAAATTCATGGTGCTAATCATTATTTGATCCAACAGTTCTTTTCTTCATTTTCTAATAAGAGGGATGATAAATGGGGTGAATTTTCTGCTTTTCCACTTGCAGTTGCCAATGAAGTAGCAAGCGTAGTTAAAAAATATGCACCTAAAGACTTTATTTTAGGTTATCGAATCAGCCCAGAAGAGATTAACCCTGATAATATTGGTTATACTTGGCATGAGTCGACTAAATTAGTTGATGAATTAACTAATCAAGTTGATTTTGATTACATTCATTTATCACTACCAAACTATAATGCTAAACCAAATGATTCTGATAAGACGTTTGCAGAGTTATTCCAGCCGGTAATTGGTGAGGGGACTAAGCTGATTATTGTCGGTAATGTAATGAGTCAAGATGCAGCAGAAGACGCGGTTAAATATACTGATTTAGTTGCTGTTGGTCGTGCACAACTTATTGATGCTAACTTTGCTAAGAAGGTTGTCAGTGGTCAAGGAGATAAAATCATTACTGAAATGAGCGATGAAGAAGAAATTGCACAGAAGTTAACACCAGGCTTACGTGAAGTACTTGATCAAAAGACCAAGATGCAGAATTTCGGTAAAATGCTCAAGAATCTGGATTACAGTAAAGCTATTAAAGTTGACGCGTAAAAGGCAGGGAGCTTGAAGAGACAAATAAAAGGGCAATGGATTAAAAAATCTATTGCTCTTTTTTACGTGTGAGAAGTAAGCCAAAGATTAAGTAATTTTACATAATAAAAGTGTTAATTTAACAAAATAAAAATAAAAAACATAATATAAGCTTTTTTGCTTGCAAAAAAGCTAGAATACAAAATTCAACTTCACTCCTAAAATTATTTTATCCAAGTTTATGTAAGCGCTGTATAATTAATAATGAAAGATAGTAGAATATAGGAGTGAACAATTATGGCAATAATAAATAATGATTTTCACGATGTGTTAACTGGCAGACATTCGGTTCGTCGATTTGATCCAAAAGTAAAAATCAGTCGTGATGAGATGAAGGAAATGCTTGCAGAAACTATTACAGCACCGTCAGCATGCAACTTGCAAGCTTGGAAGTTTATAGTGGTTGATACTCAAGAAGGTAGAAGCAAGTTGCATCAATATTTCATGAAATTTAATTTTCCACAAATTGATGATAGTTCCGCAGTACTCTTGGTGTTTGGTAATACTTTAGCTCATAAAAAATATGGTCAATTATGGCACAAGATGTACGAGGATAAAAAAGTAACCAAAGAAGCTATGGAAGCAGCACTTAATACTTTTATGCCACTATATGAGCATGCATCACAAGAAATGCTAAATGCTGATGCAATGGTCGATGCTTCTCTTGCTTCAATGCAGTTCATGTTGGTTGCTAGAGAACATGGCTATGATACTAATGCTATGGCAGGCTATGATGCAAGTAAAGCTGCAATAATTATGGGACTAGATCCTAAACAATACATTCCAGTTATGGCAATTGCTATTGGCAAGCACGATTTTAGTGCTGAAGATGAAATCACTACCACAAGGTATTCGGTAGAGGAATTGACAGACTTTGTTTAGGATGAAATAAATAAGAATATTATCAATAAGCGGAGAGTCGTTACTAGTTATTTTAGTAGGCTTTCCGCTTATTTTTGTCAATTTTAACTTGTAAAATATCAACTAAGAAACCGCTTGCATAAATAGTAAATACTAAGTAGTATATACTATATAGAACAATTTAAAGAGATGACTAAAATGACTAAAAGTCAAAAAATAGCTGATATTATCAAAAAACGTATAGTTGACGGCATCTATTCGCCAAGGCAAAGATTGCCATCTGATTATAGCTTTGCTAAAGAGTTCCATGCATCTAGATTAACCGTTAGAAAAGCAATTGAACAGTTAATTAATGAACAGTTATTGGTAAAAGATCCAGGTAAGGCTACTTATGTAATGCAAAAACAGAGCAGTAAAGTTAAATCGGGTCAATTAGGTTTGCAAAGCTTTACTGAAGTTGCTAAAGAACATCATAAAACAATACATACTAAAGTATTGGAACTTAAAGAATGTAATCAAGTAAGTGCATTTGTGAAGCAAAAGTTACAGTTAGAAACTGAACTGAATCAAAATGTAATCTTTTTAAAAAGAATTAGATTTTGGGATGAGACACCGATGACTTTAGAGAAGATATATATTCCGCAAAAATATCTTCCCAACTTTAAAGAAATAAATTTCCATAGTTCTTTATTCAAGATTTTATCAGAAAGACTAACAATCTCGTATTCACAGGAAGACATTGATGCTATTCCGGCAAGTAAAAGCTTAGCAGAAATATTTGACATAGAAGATAAAGTTCCTGTATTTAAGGTACAATCAACAACTTATACACCTGATGCTCATCCAATCTTATTTGATACATCTTATTATCGTGCAGACAAATATAGTTTTAGTGCTACTTTAATCAGGTCACAAGGAGTATAAAAGATGATTTCAGAAAAAGATATTCAACAGGCTATTGAAAATTCCAAAGCACAATTTTTAGGTACGTTGAGACAAATCATGCAAATCAAAAGTACTAAATCTGAACCTGCTAAAGATTCTCCATTTGGCTTAGGCTCAAAAGAAGCCTTAGTAGCAGTAGAAAAATTAGGGGAAGAATATGGTTTTGAATCTAAGATAGTCAATAATGCTATGACTTATATTCAATGGGGGAGGCAAGATGATTATTTTGCAGTTGTTGACCATCTTGATGTAGTTCCGGCTGGTAAAGATATTGAAGCTTGGGAATATAATCCTTGGGATCTTTCACAAGATGGGAATAAATTGTACGGACGAGGAATTTTAGATAATAAGGGTCCTGCAATAGCTACGTTATGGGGGATGAAGCTTTTAAAAGATTTAGGCTTTCAACCTAAAAACACTATTAGATTAATCTACGGCTCTGATGAAGAATCAGGGTCTCATGATGTTCCACTTTACTTAGAGCAAGAAAAGCCACCAATTTTTGGCTGGACAGCTGATTGTAAATATCCAGTTGTCTATGGTGAAAGAGGAATAGTTAATTACACAATTCATACTAAGTTTGATAAAGAAGATTTAGTCAAAATAAAAAAAATTATCGGTGATATGGCAATGGATCATGTACCGGATAAGATCACACTTGAGCTAAATGCTGGTCTAGAAATAACCGCACACGGCAAACGTTCCCCAAGCAATGCTCCAGAGTTAGGGAAGAATGCTATTACTCAGTTAGCTAAGAAAATAGTAGGACATGAAGTTTTATCAGGTGATGTTCTATCTTACTTTAAGTGGATTAAGGATTCATTAGCAGATAAACATTTCGGTCAGGGCTTAGGCATCGAGTTTAGCGATGAAGATTCAGGCAAGTTAATTATGACACCAACTAGCTTAAGTAAAGACGGTAATGAATTGTTATTAGACATCGCTATTAGGTATCCAGTTTCATATTCAGAAGAAGATGTTACTCAAGGTATCAAGAAGCATTTGCCGACAAAATCTAAATTAACTATTAGTCGCAGCATATCTAGTGTCATGCATAATAAAAATTCTAAGTATATTAAAATGCTGTCAGATGTATATAGTGCCTGCACAAAGTTAGATTCAACACCAGTAACAACTACAGGTGCTACCTATGCAAGAGTTATGCCAAATATTATAGCTTTTGGTCCATCTTTTCCTGGTCAAAAGGGAATCGCTCATAAAGAAAATGAATGGATGAATATTGACGATTTATTTTTAAATATGAAAATTTACATGATGGCTCTAATGAAACTAGGCAATGCTTAGGAAAAGAAAGGAATGATAATTAATGGCTTTTGGAACGATTGCTACCTGGAGGATGGCAGCTGAAGGACTAGATCAAGCATATAAAATGCTAGAAAGTAATCAGTCAGCAGCGGATTCTGTAGAAAAATTAATTAATGAAGTTGAAGCTTATCCATACTATAAGTCGGTAGGATATGGGGGCTTGCCCAATGAAGAAGGAGTTGTCCAGATGGATGCTGCTTTCATGAATGGTGATACGTTAGCCCAAGGCTCAGTTGCAGCAATTGAAAATGTTTTACACGCTGTATCAGTTGCTAGATCATTGAGTAATGAACACTTTAATAGCTTCAGAGTTGGTAGAGGCGCTACTAAGTATGCTATGAAGCATGGCTTTAAAATGACCAATATGCTCACTGATAGGGCAAAGGCAAGATGGGAGAGAAGATTAGCCGAAATTAGAGAGAAAGATCTTAATCCCTATGATGGTCATGACACAATTGGAGCTATTACTTTAGACAAGTCGGGATCTATGGCTGCAGCTACTTCTACTTCAGGTTTATTTATGAAAAAAGATGGACGTATTGGTGATTCACCATTATCTGGTAGTGGATTTTATGTTGATAGTGAAGTAGGAGGCGCTGCTGCAACAGGTCTCGGTGAAGATATCATGAAAGGCTGCTTGTCTTATGAAATAGTTAAACTTATGGAGAGGGGTAAGACGCCGCAACAAGCTTGCGATGAAGCGGTATATCCTTTTATTGAAAAGTTAAAGAAGAGGTATGGCAAAGCTGGAGAAATTTCTTTAGTTGCTATGAATAATAAAGGTGAATGGGGTGTAGCCACAAATGTAGAATTTACTTTCTGTGTAGCTAATCAAAATAAAGAGCCAAGAATTCTTATGGCTAATCTAGGTAAAAATAGCACTACTAAGATAGAACCTGTTACGCAGGAATGGCTAGATGCTTATGAAAAGAGGATACATGCACCTATTAATTAATAGTTTGATCTTTAAAGGAGGGACAAAAAATGAAGGTAATTATTATTCTTGACCAAATTCAAGCTGGATTAGGTGGTAAAGAAAAATCTGATACACCTCTAGGCGGTAAAAAAATTGCAATGGGCAGTAGCGAAAATATCGAAAAGTTGCTTGAAAAGCATGATAGTAAAATTATTGGTACTTTTTATTGTGGTACTGATTACTATCAAGATAATAAAGCAGTCGTTCAAAGAAAGTTCGTTAAGATGGCTGAAAAAATGGGTGCTGACGTTGTAATCACAGGTCCAAGTTTTGATTATCATGATTTTTCTCAAATGGCTCTAGAGCTAGCTGAAAAATACGAGGAAGCTAATGTTCCAGTAATTTCAGCTATTGCAAAAGAAAAGAATCAAGATTTGATAGATCAATATCGAGAGAAATTATTGATTGTTAAAATGCCTAAAAAAGGAGGATCAGGCTTATCTGAAGCATTAGATAATTTAGTTACAGGCTGTTTGCTATTAGCTAATAAACGCGACACCAGTCAATTCAAACAGGACTATTGTTACTAATTATGTAGTAGGCAATATCATTATGATTGCTACATTTTTATAGAACATGGAGGTTATAAAAATGCAGAAAAAACTTGAAAAATTCCTTATGCCACTAGCGGCAAAATTAGGTAATAACGTTGTACTAAGATCATTAAGAGATGGTTTCTTAATTATCACACCATTAATCATTGTCACTTCAGTCTTCTTACTAATTGGTAACTTTCCAATACCTGGTTGGACTGAATTTTGGACTAAAATATTTGGTTCTCAATTTTTAGAATGGTTCAGTGCTGTATCCAATGCTGTGTTTAGTTTTACAGGTATTCTAGCATCACTAGCTATTGCTTATGCATATGGGAAGAATAGGGGGTTAAATCCAATTCATGCTGGTTTTGTTTCTCTTATCTCCTTCCTCATTCTTACTCCTACAGTAGTCAAAGTAGGTAAACAATCAATTAGTGCCATTCAACTACAATTTTTAGGCGCTAATGGTATCTTTTTAGGTATTATTATCGCTTTGATCAGTGTAGAGATTTATCGCTTTGCTGTAAAAAAACATTGGACTATTAAGATGCCAGATGGTGTACCTCCAGCAGTTAGCCAATCATTTGATGCTCTAATTCCAAGTGGGTTGGTAATTTTATTTTTCTTCTTAGTAAGAATTATGTTTTCAATCAGCCCATTCCAAACTGCCTATAACTTTATCTATACTGTATTGCAATCACCATTGAAGCATGTTGGTATATCACTTCCATCTGCATTATTATATAACTTTTTAGCTAGCTTCTTCTGGTTCTTTGGTATTAACGGACCAACTATTACTAACTCAGTTTGGCAACCAATCTTCTTTGTTGCTACTCAAGATAATTTAAAAGCTTTCCAAGATCATACGACACTCCCACACGTATTTAATCAACCGTTTATTGATATCTTTACCACTTATGGTGGTGGCGGTAGTACCTTAGCTCTATTAATTGTAGTTTTTCTTGTTTGCAAGTCTAAGCGTATTAAAGAGTTGGGCAAATTGGCAATTTTACCAGGTATTTTTGGTATCAATGAACCAGTAATTTTTGGCTTGCCGATTGTGTTAAATCCAATTATTGTAATCCCATTTATCATTTGCCCAGTATTGAATACATTAATATCAGGTATAGCTATGCAAATTGGCTTGGTTGCTAAAACTACCGGTGTATTATTGCCTTGGACAACTCCTCCAATTATCTCTGGATGGCTGGCTACTGGTAGTTGGACTGGTTCAGCATTACAAATAGTTGAATTAGCGTTAAATATTTTAATTTACTATCCATTTGTAAAAATGTTGGACAAGCAATACTTAGCTGATGAAAAGAAGACTATGGAAGATGATTTAGATATCGACTTTAGTGAGGTATAAGATGGTTTTAAAAGAAGTATGCATTGGGAACTATCGCGATATCCAACCAGCCATAAATGCCGGCGCTGATAGAATAGAATTAAATGCAGATTTAGCAGTTGGAGGAGTAACACCATCATTTGGGGTTATTCAAGAATCAGTTAAACTATGTCATCAATTCAATATTCCTATAGTTGTAATGCTTAGACCCAGAGGAGGAAGCTTTGTTTACAACGAGGCAGAGTTCACAATGATGAGCACAGATTTAGTTAATATTGCAACTTTAAATGCAGACGGCATTGCATTTGGATGCTTAAACAAAGATGGCAGTATTAATGATATCCAGATGGATACTCTACTTGGCATGGCTGATCAATTAGGACTAAAGTCTGTTATGCATATGGCTTTTGATGCTATTCCAACTAAATTACAAGCAAAGTCTATTGACTGGCTAGTAGATCATGGCTGTTCACGTATTTTGACTCATGGCGGCAGTTTAGATAAAACAATTGAGAGTAATATTGACAATTTGAAGAACATTATTAGCTTGGCCAAAGACAAAATAGAAATATTACCTGGTGGAGGAATTACTTACAAAAATTTTCAAGATATTATAGACAAGATTAGAGTAAACCAAGTACATGGAACTAAGATCGTAAAATTTTAGCTACCAAATATTCATGAAAATTATTAAAAATTTATCTAAAATGTACTAATTAGTGTTAGGCAGTTATTCGACTATTCACTTGACTAGGGTCGTATCAGTCTGTCTAGCACTTTAATTTTCGAATTCATTTATTTTTGCTAGAACCTTAATACCAATATCAAGACTGGTTCTTCGAAAGGATTTTCCCCAGCCACGTTTGTCATAATTATCAGTATCAGCTAAAGTATCTGCAGTAAACAAAATTTGTCCGAATTTTACATTACGAAACTCTGAGCAAGCTGCTAACGCAGAACATTCCATTTCTACTAGTTGACATCCTAATTTACGAGCTCTGATCAATTTGTTCTTAGTTTCTCTAAAAAAGCCATCCGTAGTCCAAGTCATTACTGGCTTTACATTATAGTTTAAATTCTTTAAAGCCTTTTGAATCTTATCAGCAAAATCACTATCTAAATTAACGATATCATTGTCATCTAAATAATGATATGACGTACCTTCATCACGTAAGGCCTTTTTTACAAGAAATATTTCATTTTCTGGTAAATCAGTAATCGTTCCAGCACTTCCAACTGCTAGAACTTCTCTTACACCATAATTTATCAACCAATCAAGTAACTTAACGGCTATAGAAGCTCCCGCAGGTGCCTGGCATAGTGTAAATTCACAATTGTTAATTTTAACTTCATATACATACGGATTAAAAGATACGGTAACGAATTTTCCTAACTTCTTATGCGGATAATCTTTTAAAAAGTCTTGAATATTTTCATCAGTAACAAATGCATATAGAAGCCTTTTATGAAAATGATATGGTAATTTTTCAAAATCTGGATTTAAAACTGCATCTTGGTTACTATCAAATTCTAGTAAAAATTTTTTGCTCATACTTACATCCCTTAATATATCTCTTATCCTGTTTTTTAATAATTATTACTATAGAATATACACTTTAAGTCCATGATTATCATCTTAAAGCTAGTTCTCGATAAATAATCGAAAACAACAAATTAAGCACATATTCAAAGGCAAGTTGAGAATAAAAAGTAGCAAGTTTCTGAAGTCCTTCTTCATTTGGAATAGGAATTAAATAGTTTATCTCTTTTAGATTGAAAGAGTCAGGATTAGCTGTGATGGCAACAACTTTGCCTTGATTCTGGTGAATAGTAGGGATGCCATACTTCTTTAATGCTTCATCAAAATTATCATAAGTGATAATAATTGCTAAATCACCATCATGTACATTATTCCAATTACTATTTTGTTCATTATTTGACGAAGCAAAGATTGGATAAATGTTTAACTTATTGATCTTATTAATGAAGCTACGCGCTGTTAATCCAGTATCTCCTGTGCCAAATATGAATATCCTTTTAGCTGAAATAAATTCTTGAGCAACTTTAAGTAGAAGTTGTGTATCGATTTGAGAATGCAATTTTTGAATTGAATTTTGGTATAAGTTAGCCATAGCTTGTTCGATTTCAGTTAATGAGTCAGCTGGGCTAAAAGGAAAGCTAAAATCCACATCTTGCTTAGTGAATTTTTTCTCTTCAATTTCTTTAATTAGAGCAACTTTTAATTCAGAAAAGCCAGTAAAGCCGGCTTTTCTGCTTAGGCGGATAATTGTTGCATTAGAAGTAGCGGTTGCTTGGGCAAGTTGACTAATAGTTAAATTAGTAAAGCTATCTATCCTAGATAAATAATCAATAATCGCTTGCTCAGACGCAGAATATTTTTGATTTTTGAAAAAAGAAAATTGTGTCATTTTAATACCTGCATATCAGAATGTTGTTTAATTTAATAATATTATAAACTAAGCTCGAAAGCACTAAAATAGGCTAAGCTTCGCAAGGTAATCGGTTTCATGCTATAATTAATGTAATATTTGTAGTGAAAGAAGGGATACCATGTTAACAATTGATAATTTAAATAAGAGCTTTGGAAGTAAGCAAGTTTTATTTGATGTAACTTTTAATGCTCAAGATGGACGTATTGTAGGCCTGGTAGGCAAGAATGGCTCAGGTAAGTCTACTATTTTTCATAGTATATTGAAGTTTGTTGATTATTCGGGCGATATTCACATTAATAATCATCCTTTTAGTAGTGCCGATTATGATGATGTAGGATATTTACCAGAAGAGCGCAGTTTAATGCCTAAATTAACAGTAGCTGACCAGATATCATACTTAGCCCAATTAAAGGGTTTATCTAATAAGGAAGCTAAAGCAAGATTACCCAAGTGGCTTAAAGAACTGGAAGTCAAAGGCTCAATTAATGATAAAATAAAATCTTTATCCAAAGGTAACCAGCAAAAAGTACAATTAATTGCTACTTTAATTCATGATCCTAAATTAATTATTCTAGATGAACCTTTTAGTGGACTTGATCCAGTTAATGTCGGCGTTATGAAAGAAATAATCCTGAATCAAAAAAAGCGTGGCGCTACGATTATTTTTTCAGATCATAATATGAGTAATATTGAAGAATTATGCGACGACGTGGTAATGATTAATGATGGTCATATAGTCTTAAATGGTAGTGTTAATGACATCAGAAATTCATTTGGATTAACTAGAGTATTCGTCAGAACTGATAAGGGACCAGAAGTGCTTAAACAACTTGAAGGAGTAAAATCAGTTTCAGTACAGAATAATGGTAGTTATAAGTTGATTCTTGAAGAGCCTAGTTATGGAAAAATAATTTTTGATACTTTGACTAATGGTGAATATATCCAGACCTTCGATCAAGAGCCACCTACATTGGATGAAATATTTAAGCTGAAGGCAGGTGTTAACCATGAATAAGACTTTAATAGTTGCTAAGAACACCTACTTAAAAGGTGTTAAGAGCTGGTCATTTATCTTAATGATTATCTCTCCAATTGCTTTCATCGCTGTTTCGATTTTGGTTGGTATGTTTACTGCTAGTTCATCTGATGAAGGCAATAGCGTAGCATTAGTATCAACAGTACCAGGAATTAGCCAAACTTTTAAAAAGTCAGATGTCTTCGAAAAATATAATAGTCTTACTCAAGCTAAAAAAGACCTCAAAAACGATGACATTGATGGCTATGTAGTAATTAAACAATCTGGTGATAAATTATCTGCCAATTACTACGGTTATGAATTAGATTCTACTAGCAAAAAAGAACTATCAAATAAACTAACCCTACTCCAAAATAGCCTTAATCTTGCTAGAGCTAAGCTATCGCAAAAACAAATATTAGCTCTAAATCAGAAATTTAGTTATAACGAGCATCTTAAAAAAGACGCTAATTCTGATGACCAGGATACAGCCCAAACGTTATCATTTTTCGTGTTAATATTTATCTTGTATATGTTAGCCCTGACTTATACTCAAGTTATCGCAACAAATATTGCTACCGAAAAGGGAACCAAGATTATGGAAGTAATCTTTTCAAGTATGCCAGGAGAGGATTACTTCACAGGGAAGGTTATTGGAGTTATTGGAGAGATTATAACGCAATTAGCAGTTTATGTTGTTGCATTTACCGGGTTTTATCTAAGTTCACCTTCAATACCAGGTATTAGTGGCTTTGTTAAGGATAATAAGCCAATGATAGATAGTATCATCGCTAATCTCGGATCATGGGGATTGCTCTTTATAATTATTGCCCTAATTATTTGTATTATTTATGCAGCATTCTGTGGAGCTTTAGTAGCTAACCCTCAAGATGCTAACAAGGCCTTGCAACCTATTTTAATTGTAATTATGATTGGTTTTATATTATCGATGAGCGTAATTAACAACGGCAATAATTTAGTTTCTCAAGTTACTTCCTACATTCCTCTGATTTCTTCATTTATTATGCCTTTAAGGGTTATTAATGGACATGCTTCTAATATCGAAGCAATGATTTCGATAATAATTAGTATTGTTGCCGCAGTGGGATCATTTATTTGGATCAGAAGGATTTACCCAGGGTTAATCTTGCAGACTGAAGATCAAAATATGTGGAAGAACTTCAAGCGTGGATTAATGAGATAACAAAACAGATTCTTTAAGATTTTAGGCTAGTAACCAGTCTTAGAGAATCTTTTTATTTTAGTAATTATAGATAATTTGCATGCTTTAGTATCTAAATAAAATATTTCACATAACGTATTAAAAATGATTATACTGGTAGTAATCGAAGGGATGATAATATGAATAAAAAACATATCGGGTGGATTACAGCAATAATCTTTCTATTAGTATTAACTACAACTGCTTGTAGTCAAACACAAGGCACTTCTAATATAAAGGTAAGTTCTAACGGTTCAACAGCGACATTATTCTTCCATGGCTGGGGCAGTAGTTCGAAGGCAGAAGACTTTATGGCACAAGGTATAAAGGACTCTGGAGCTACCAAGACAATTATTAAGGCAAATGTTGATCTTAATAAGAAGGTCACTTTTGATCGTAATTTTTCTTCTAAGACTAAGAATCCAGTAATTGAAGTTAATATTGAAGATAATAAGTTGAATCATGTTCGTAATAGTGATAACTCAACTCCTTATCAAGCTGGAAGCGAATATGTAAAGGCCGCTATTCAAGCAGTAGAAAAGAAAACTAAGTCTAAAAATATTAACCTAGTTGGTCACTCAATGGGTAACTTGGAGATTATTAATTATATTAACTTGAATGTTAATAAAAAGAACTTTCCAAATATTAAACACATGATTGCAATTGCTGGTCACTATGACGGTATTATTGGTATGAATGATCGTGCTAACCAAATTAAATTAAATAAAAACGGCAAACCTAATGTCATGCGACCAGAATATCGCCAGTTATTGAGTTTACGCAAGACATTCCCTAAGAATACTCGCGTATTAAACATCTACGGCGACTTACAAGATGGAAGCCATTCTGATGGTGATGTAGCTAATAATTCATCTCGCTCATTGAAGTACTTAATTAACAATCGTGCCAAGAGTTACCAAGAGCTTAAAATTAGTGGAAAGAATGCTCAACATAGCAAGCTACACCATAATGTAAAAGTTAATGATGCAATTGTTAGATTCTTGTTCAATTAGAACTGAAAGTTATAGAAGTAGTAAATCAATTATTTGTGTGAATAATGATTTACTATTTTTTATTTAGTCGTAAACTTAAAGCATACAGGGCGCGTATATGAATCATGAAGTACATGGGGGGATACAATAGAATTGATCAAACCGCAATTTGGCTCTGGAAGCCATTAGATTATTTAGCTTCCTTAGCATCCCCACTTGCCTGGTATTATTCATTTGCCTATGCTATTAGTTATGATCGTGAGGCAGTTTTAACTTCGAACTCATCGCTTATTTCCACTGTTAGTGCAGTTGTTATGATACCAATTTGGATTGCTATTTTAGAAATTTTGAATAATGCCGGAATATTATAATTTTTTGGAGGTTTAATTATGAAGATAATTTGTTATGGTGTACGTCCAATTGAAAAGCCTTATTTTGAAAAATTAAATAAGTACAGCTTTGATTTAAAATTGGTTGAAGAGTATTTAACAGCTGATAATGGTAATTTGGCTGTAGGAATGGATGCCGTTTTGCTTCGTGGTAATTGTCTTGCAGATCGAAAGAACCTAGAATTATTTTCTAGTTATGGTATTAAATATGTCTTTACTCGTACAGTAGGATTCAATCACATTGATCTAAAGGCGGCTAAGGATCTAGATATTTTAGTTGCTCGCGTTCCTAATTACTCACCTTATGCAGTAGCGGAACTAGCATTGACGCTAGGGATGCAATTATTTAGACATGTTAACATAGCAACCACTAACTCTAGTGAGGGGAATTTTACCGTTGTTCCAGAACTATTTAGTAAACAAGTTCATACTTCAACTGTAGGAATTATTGGTTTAGGAAAAATCGGATTCACTGAGGCTAAGCTTTACAAAGGATTAGGCGCTAAAATTCTTGCATATGATCCTTATCCATTTGATGCAGCTAAAGAAGTAGTTGACTATGTTGAACTAGACGAACTACTTGAAAAAAGTGACATTGTATCCATTCACGTTCCATATTTCCCTGGTCAAAACGAAAACTTAATTAATAGTGACTCATTTAAAAAGATGAAAAAAACTGCTGTCTTTGTTAATACAGCCCGTGGGGAATTAGTTGATACAGCTGCTGTAGTAGAAGCATTCAAATCCGGACAAATTTCTGGATATGGCGCAGATGTTGTCATCAATGAAAAAGAAATCATGAATCACGATCTCGGATCAGTCGATAACATCCCTAATCCAGATGTGAAAGCCTTGACTGCTTTATATCCTAAGGCTATCTTGACTCCACACATGGGATCATTTACTGAGCCGGCTCTGGAAGATATGATTTCAATTAGTTTTGATAATTTTGAAGAAACAATTAAGACCGGCGCTAATTGCAATATCATTAGCTATCAAGAAAAGTAATAGGCATTGTAATGAATAAGTTGAATTTTTAGTTTAAAAGACAAAAATTCAACTTATTTTTTTATATAATAATGAACAGACAAAGTATAAATATTCAATGGATTTAATAAACTTAAATCATTAAATCTAAATAATCACTGATTAATTATGGAAATGAGACAAAATGACGCCAACAGAAGTTTTAAAAAATATATTTGGTTATGATAATTTTAGACCTGGTCAACAAGCAGTAATTCAAAAAGTCTTAAATGAGCAGAATGTCTTAGCTGTTATGCCAACAGGTGCGGGTAAGTCATTGTGCTATCAAGTTCCAGCCCTATCACGTGAAGGTGTAACGCTGGTAATTTCACCACTAATTTCTTTAATGAAGGATCAAGTAGATTCACTTAAGCAAAATGGCATCAACGCTGCTGCACTAAATTCTACAACCCCACAAGAAGAAGTTAATCCAATTCTGCGTCAAGCTTATGAAGGTAAGATCAAGCTGCTATATGTGACGCCTGAACGCTTAGAGATGGATTATTTTCGCTACCAGTTAAACTTCCTTAATGTTAGGCTGGTTGCAGTGGATGAAGCCCACTGTATATCTCAATGGGGACATGACTTTCGTCCGGCTTATCGCAAGATCTTATCTGGAATAAATAGCTTGAGGAGCAGGCCTAATATTCTGGCTTTGACGGCAACTGCTACGCCAGAAGTTAGAAGTGATATTGCTCACCAGCTTAACATTAGTCCAAATGATTTTGTGATAACTTCGTTTGCCCGACCAAATATCAGCTTTAAGATAGTTAATTCGCCTAAAAATACGAGGCTATATGTTAGTCAATTTATTAAGTCTCATCCTGAAGAATCAGGGATTATTTATACTAATACTAGAAAAGAAGTACAAGTCTTAGTTAATTATCTAAATGAAAGAGGACTAAACGTTGAGGGCTATCATGGCGGGATGGAATCCCAAGAACGTGAAAGTGTTCAAGATGACTTTCAATTTGACCGTGTTAAGGTAATTGTAGCAACCAATGCCTTTGGTATGGGAATAGATAAGAGTAATGTCCGTTATGTTATCCATGCTAATAGTGCTAGGAATATTGAATCATATTATCAAGAAGCTGGGCGGGCAGGACGTGATGGCTTAGAATCTACTGCAATTCTGATTTACCATCCTAGTGACTTGCAGACTTATCGCTGGTTCATTGATAATTCTGAAGCAGACGATAAGTATCGGCAGGCACAATATCAGAAGTTAAATGATATCACGAATTATGTTAATTCTGGTGAATGTTTGCAACAATTTATTGTTAGGTATTTTGGGCAAGAGTGCAAGCCTTGTGGCAAGTGTAGCAATTGCTTGGATGATCGAAAGAAAGCCAACGTAACTAATGAAGCTCAAAAAATAATTGGTATGATTTATGATTTGGATGGTAGATTTGGTAAGAGTATTGTTGCCCAAGCTGTAACAGGATCAACTAATCAAAAGATGAAAAGCATTAGAGCTAATAAGTTAGAGCATTATGGCAGCTTGAAGAAGCCTCAAAGTGAAGTGATAAGCTTAATAGATTATCTAATTGCCAATGGCTATTTAGAATTAACCACGGGCCAGTACCCATTGGTTCATGCGACTAATCTGGGCTGGGATGTATTAGATGGCAAGCAACAAGTATTTAGAAAGATAGAACAAAAGCCATCTAGCAATGCTAATAGTCAAGAATCTGAAGTATTCATTGCCTTAAAGAAGACCCGTCTAGCAATTGCGAGACAGCAAGGTGTTCCTGCCTTTATGATTTTTAATGATCATACTTTACGTGATATGGCAGATAAAATGCCTCAAAATATGGAAGAAATGCTAGAAGTTAATGGTATAGGAGAGATGAAATTAAAAAGATACGGACATGCAATGCTTAAAACCATTCAAAAATTTTCTAAATAAAAGGACGAAGAATCGGTTCCATAGGATTGATTCTTCGTCCTTATTTTATATTTAGTCAAAAGCTATTAAATGATAATTAATTTTTTAGCTAATTATCTATACTCAAAAGGTCATTTTTACCTCTTAAACTAGAGCATTATGATTTACAATATTATGATATTGTAAATTTGCATAAAAAAATAAAACATCCCCATAAGGGATGCTCTAAAAATTATCCTAAGACACTAATTACTTCATCAACAATTTGTTCAGGAAGTAAGCCGTTTCTCTTGTAGATACTCTCACGACTTTCATTATCGGTGTATTCTTTCTTTTCACCGAAGTTCTTAACCATCATCTTAGTTGGTCCGTAGTAGCTAGCAATCTTTTGACCGAAACCACCAGAAATTTGATTATCTTCTAGAGTAATTACTAGTTCATGATCTTTGGTCAAGTCGTCTAACGCTTCGCTATCAAGATCAGAAGCTGATTTAGGATTAATCAAACTAGCATTAATATCTTTATCCTTGAGCAAGTCGCGAACTTGTTCACCTAAATGATAGAAGTCACCCAGGGCAATAATCGCAACTTTACTTCCACGCTCAATATCATAGTGAATAGTAGAGTAATCTTCACTAACTTCCTTGCCCATTGGTAACTTAAGCACAGGCATCTTAATTGCAACTGGATGCTTATCTTGCTTATTAGCCCACTCAAGCATTGAACGTAATTCATTTAGAGTAGTTGGTGCAAGATATTGCCAGTTAGGCCAGTTAGCAATCATCATATTATCAAATATACCAAGGTGTGTCTTTGATTGACCAGAGATCCCTCCACCAGTTACAATCATCGTAATTGGAAGATCATTAGCTGCTATATCGTGTGAGAGTTGGTCGTAGGCTCTTTGCAAGAAAGTAGAGTTTTCAAATAAGATCGGCTTAGCGCCTTCCTTAACAGCACCTGCAGCGAAGGCGACAGATTCTTGCTCTGCAATACCAACATCCTTATAGTGTTCTGGATAATTATCCTTAATATCAATCAAACCGAATACACTTGGAATAGCGGCATTAATGGCTAAGATATTTTCACCAGCTTTAATCTTGTCTTTAATGAAATCGACTGCAACAGACTTAGCACTTGGGGCATCTGATGATGGGATTTTAGTTTTATCAGTCTTTAAGTCAAATGGTAATACCCAATGGTGTTCACGCTCATGTTCAACAGCAGGTTGATATCCTTTACCTTTGAGAGTGTTAATATGCAAGACGATAGGGTGGTCGACATCTTTAGTTGCCTTGAAAGCATCAATCATTGCTTGGATATCATTACCATCAGCAACATAGCGATAATCAAATCCCATAGCAGTAAATGGATTATCAGCTGCCTTACCATTGCTGTCACGCAATTTCTTTAGTGCGGTTACTACACCACCAACGTTCTCATCAATGGACATTTGATTATCATTAATTACAATCAATAGATTGTGCTTTTCAACGGCGGCATTATTTAAACCTTCAAAAGCCATACCACCAGTTAAACTACCATCACCAATTAAAGCAGCAATATTTTCATGCCCGCCTATCAAGTCACGTGCTCTAGCCATACCAGTTGCTAGTGCAATAGAAGTAGAAGTATGACCAACTGCATAATAGTCATAGGGGCCTTCATCAGGATTAGTATATGGAGTTACATCTTCATAGCGATCAGGATCTAACCAACCATAAGCACGACCTGTGAGCATCTTGTGAGGATATGTTTGGTGAGAAACATCCCATACCATCTTATCTTCAGGGGCATTGAAGACATAGTGATAGGCAATAGTAGCTTCAACAATACCTAGATCAGGACCTAAGTGACCACCTTCAGCGCTATCTTTTTCTAGGATCAAAGTTCTGATTTCTTCAGCCAACTTTTTCATTTCATCAAGTGAGAACTTCTTCAAATCTTGAGGATTTCCAATTTTATTTAATAAAAATTCTGGATGTTTATTCATAATTTCCTCCTAATCTAATTCAGTTACTTATTATAAATTAGAAGATAAGAAAATAGAAATATTTAAATTATATGAAATATGATAACTAAAATGAATGATTAATTTTTCTAGATATTAAGTGCTACAATAGTAACTAAACTAAGTTAAGGAAGTGGAATAAGTGAAGACATCACTTGTTTTAGAAGGTGGAGCTATACGGGATATATTTACTATGGGGGTCTTGGATGTATTCTATCACCATGGAATTCGTTTCGATCAAGCTGTAGGAGTATCTGCTGGGGCTGCATTTGGGGTAAACTTTAAATCGCATCAACCTGGTCGTGCTCTGCGCTATAACAAGAACTATGGTATGCGTGATGATTATGCAAGTTGGAAGCATTGGAGAAGTACCGGTGATTTATACAATGTAGATATGTGCTATCGATTAATCCCTGATATCTTAGATCCATTTGATTATGATACGTTTGAAGAGGATCCGATGGATTTTTGGGTTTGTGCAACTGATATTGTTAGTGGTAAGCCGACTTTTTATAAGTTGAAGAATGGTCATGGAATTGATATGGAATGGATCCATGCTTCAGCTTCGATTCCAATCTTTGCCCAACCTGTCGAGATTAAAGGGCATTATTATTGGGATGGCGGAGTAAGTGATTCAATTCCGATTGACTTCTTCCCTAGATTCGGTCCTACTAAGCAGGTAGTTATTACTACTCAGCCACGGAATTACCGCAAAGATCCTAAAGAAAATCGCCTACTATATCGACAAATATTTAAAAACAGCTTTCCAGCCGTTTATGAGAGATTAAGGACGCGAGCTGCAGACTACAATGCAGTTTTAGAACAAATGAAACAACTAGAAACTAACAGTGAAATACTAGTAATTGCACCACCTGAACCAGTTGATGTTAAGACTATCAAGAATCCACCCCATATGGTTCAAAGAGCCTATGATATGGGAACTAATCAGGGACTACGTTATTTAAGTCAAGTTAAGGGATTTATAGAATAATGAATTGATATCGTTTTAAGATATTGATTCATTATTTTTTATTGCACAAAATGTAAGCATTTTCATAATTTTTGCTACAATAGAATTAGTGAAAGAAGGTATGATTATGGCTTATATTGAAGTAAAAAATAATCATAAAGTTTATCATTCTGGTGATAGTATAATTAATGCCAATCGCGATATTTCATTTGAAGTTAATCAGGGCGAGTTAGTCATTATCTTAGGCTCTTCTGGTGCTGGTAAGTCAACCTTGCTCAATATCTTGGGTGGGATGGATACTAATACTAGTGGTCATGTAATTATTGATGGAAAAGATATTTCTCAGTACGATGCTAAACAACTAACAACTTATCGTCGTAATGATGTAGGATTTATCTTTCAGTTTTACAACTTAGTGCCAAATCTGACCGCAAAGGAAAATGTAGAGCTAGCTTCTGAAATCGTTAAAAATGCGATGGATGCTGATGAGGCATTAGATAAGGTGGGCTTGAGCAAAAGAAAGAACAACTTTCCCGCTCAGCTATCTGGTGGTGAGCAGCAGCGGGTAGCAATCGCGCGGGCAATTGCTAAAAATCCTAAATTATTGTTATGTGATGAACCGACTGGGGCACTAGATTATCAGACAGGCAAGAAAGTCTTGCGTATTTTGCAAGATATGAGTAGAAAATATGGTTCCACAGTTTTAATTGTTACTCATAATAGCGCACTAACACCAATTGCAGATAAGGTAATTAAAATTCATGATGGCAGTGTCGCTGAGATTAAGGAGAATCCCTACCCTGCAGATATATCAACAATTGAATGGTAGGTGAGTATGATGAAAGAAAAGAAGCTTTTTAAGGATGCTCTTCAAGCTATCCCTAATTCATTAGGTCGCTACTTAGCTATCATCTTGTTAATTGCCTTAGGGACTTTAGCCTTCGTAGGATTAAGGATGACTGGACCAGATATGCGGATGTCAGCTAGTGAATTCTTTAATCAATATCATCTTGCTGACGTAACCATAACTTCTAACTATGGATTAAATCACGCAGATCAAAATACTATTGATAAGCAAGCCAACATTAAGCAAGTATCTTGGGGCTATTATCAAGATGCAGAGATTGAAGACAGAAGTGACACAATTAGGATATTTTCAAATTCTAAAAAGATTTCTAGTTATGAACTTATCAGTGGTAGGATGCCAGCTAATGATCATGAGCTAGCCTTGTCCTATCTAATGAATAAAAATTATCACCTTGGTCAAAAAGTTACCCTTAAAAGGAAAGGTATTCTTAAAAATAAAACCTATCGAATAGTTGGCTTTGTGAAATCAAGCGAATACTTGGATAAAAATCAAATCGCCCAAACCAACTTAGGTACTGGCAAATTAACAGGAATAGGAGTAACTACAAGTAATGCTTTCAATAGCAAGTCTTATCAAATTGCGCGAATAATTTTTAAAGATACGGCCAACCTAAGCCCCTTTTCAACAAAATATCGTAACCAAGTCTATCACAACCAAAAGCACTTGCTAACATCACTAAATAAAAATCGTGCTTCCAAATATCAAAGTGCCAAAAAACAAGTTCAAGACCAAGCTAAACAACAATTCCTATCTAAGCTGGCTAGGCATTCAACTTCAATTACTCCTAATCAAATAAAGATCCCTACATTTAAGATTAAATTGCCTTATCCTAGCTATACGATTAGTAGCAGAGAAGACAGTATAGGGTATTCTTCATATCGAGCTGACGCTGAACGTGTTGAAGTATTGGCAGCGGTCTTTCCTACATTTTTGTTTGCAGTAGCAGCACTAGTATCGTTAACAACAATGATGCGGTTTGTCGAAGAAGAACGTGCCAATATTGGCTTACTTAAGGCTTTAGGATATAGCAATATGGCTGTTAGGTTGAAGTTCTTGATATATAGCACTTCAGCAGCAATTATTGGAGTAGCGCTTGGAGCAAGCGTAGGTTATACTTTCTTACCTAATATGATTACTAAGGCCTATACGGTTAACTCAACTTTAGCTAGTAATCTGCACCTATACTTTTTATGGTCACCTGTTTTAGTTTCATTATTGGTAGCCTTGTTAGCTACAAGTGTAATTTCCATAATAACACTTGATGCAACTCTACATGAGAAGCCAACCAGACTAATGTTACCTAAGACACCTAAGTATGGGTCGCGTATTCTATTAGAGAGAGCAACATTTATTTGGAAGCATTTAAGCTTTTCTGCTAAAGTCACTGCCCGCAATATCTTTCGTTACAAGAGTAGGATGCTAATGACTATTATGGGAATCGCTGGTTGTACTGGACTGTTAGTAATGGGATTAGGAATTCGTGATTCACTTCAAGGGATTAGCGATATTCAATATTCCCAAATCATGAAAAATGACATAATTGCCCTGACTAATCAGCAAATAACTCAGAAGCAGAAGATTAACTTAAGGAAGACCTTGCATGACTCTAAGATTAGGAATTATCAAGCTGCTCATTATGCTCAATTGACGAAGCATCTAGATAAGAGCGGGGCTACTGAGAATGTAATATTGATTGCGGCGGGGGATGCAACCAAGTTCAAAGATGTGATTAACTTAAGGAACCGCCAGACTAAGGAACAATTATCATTAAAAGACAATAGTATAGTAATTTCAGAAAAGCTCGCTAAAATCCTTAATGCTAAAGTTGGTTCTATCATCAATCTTAATGAAGGCAACAAGAGCTATAGCTTCAAAGTCGGTGGGATTAGCGAGATGTATATTGGTCACTATATCTTCATGAATAGGCATGAGTTCACAAAGACAATGGGAAGCAAATATACAACCAATGCGTACCTGATTACTATGAAGAAAAGAAGTGAGGTTAATCAGATAAGTCGGAAACTGATGAAGCAAGCCGATGTTCAGACTATTATCTCTAATTCAAGTAATAGTAAATTATTAACTGGCTTTACGGGTAGCTTGAATCAAGTTATCTTAATTCTAGTTCTGATATCTTCGCTCCTAGCAGTAGTAGTAATTTATAATTTGACTAATATTAATATTGCCGAAAGAATCCGAGAGCTTTCTACAGTTAAAGTCTTAGGCTTCTATGACGAAGAAGCAACTATGTATATTTACCGCGAAACCATTATCTTATCACTGATTGGAATATTATTTGGCTTTGGATTCGGTTGGTGGCTCCATCACTTCATAATTACGAACTTGCCACCAGATATGGCAATGTTTAATCCAGCAATGTATCCAATGAATTTTATAGTATCAGCACTAATTCCAGCGGTTATTACCTTGGTTATGTCTATAGCAGTCTATCATCAGATTAAGAGAATAAATATGCTTGATGCTCTAAAATCAGTAGAGTAATTAAACAGAAAGAAGATTTGGAAGTACTAATAAAGCGCAAAATTTAAACTTATAATTATATATTTGTATAGTATTTAAAACTTTATTATAACAGTTTTTTTGAGAAAAACTGTTATTTTTGTATAGAAAAAATAAATTTTTAACTAAATTATTAATATAAATATTAAATTTGTTTTATGATACAATAAATTTAAAAATAAATAGTAGAGGTGAAGTAGATGGAATATTTAAAATTATTAGGAATTTTAATCATAATTTTAGGATTTGTTCTTCATTGGGATACAACAGCAGTTGTCGTTATTGCTGCGATTGTAACAGGAATATTTTCAGGGATGGATATTGTTACCTTATTACAAACAATTGGTAAAAGCTTTGTCGACAATCGCATGGTATCATTGTTCTTCTTGACCTTACCAATGATTGGATTAGTAGAATCGTATGGGTTAAAGGACTATGCAGTTCAAGCGATTAAACGGTTAAAAAAGATGACAGCTGGCAGGATTCTTAATATTTATTTGTTAATTAGAGAATTAACAGGAATATTTGGAATCTCTTTGCAAGGTCAAGTCCAATTTGTAAGACCTTTGATTGCACCAATGATTGCAGCCGCAGTTGAAGATCAAAATAACCGTAAGTTATCAGAAGCTGAGCTTGACTTAGTTAAGGGACGCAGTGCTGCAGTTGACAATATGGGTAACTTCTTTGCCCAGAATTTATTTGTGGCTTCAGGTGGTGTTTTACTGATCGCTTCAACGATGAAGTCACTAGGATATAAGGTTAATCCAGTTGAAATAGTGATTAACTCGATACCAGTTGCTATTGTTACTTTTGTTTTAGTTTTTGCTTATAATTTATACTTTGACAAAAAATTGCAAAAGGGAGGAATCCAATAATGCAAAATATTGTTAACGTAATATTGCCGGTATTTTATGGCATTATTGGATTATTCATGCTCTTTGCAGCAATTGAATCCTTCCGTGATAAAAGTAATCCAGCTCGGTATGGTACAGCTGTGTTTTGGCTTATCTTAGCAATTATTTTCGCATTTGGTAATATATTGCCATCTCTAATTGTCGGAATATTGGTAGTTTTGATAGGTATATTAGCTTTATTCAAGCAGATCAAAGTTGGCAATGTGCCTAAAGTAGAGCCTAAAAAGGCAAGTCAAGCTGCTAAAAGATTGGGTGCTAAGGTATTTATACCAAGTGTTGTACTAGCTGCAGTTTCAATTATTGTTGCTCAGTTCACTCCTTTAGGTGGGCAAGTTGGTATTGGTATTGGCGCAGTTGCTTCATTATTGGTAGCAGTAATATTAACTAAAGCTAAAACACGTGAAGTTTATACAGATACGCAAAGAATGGTAAGAAGCATCGGCGAACCTGGTATCTTGCCACAACTATTAGCAATGCTAGGCGTAGTCTTTACTGCTGCAGGCGTTGGAAAATTAACCGCTAGCTTAATCAGTAATGTGTTTCCAGCAGGTAATCATCTTCTAGGTGTGGTTCTGTACTGTGTATCAATGGCACTATTTACTTATATAATGGGCAATGCCTTCGCGGCTTTTGCAGTAATCACTGCAGCAATTGGTATTCCGTTTGTTATTGCACAAGGCGCTAATCCAGCGGTGGTTGCCGCAATTGGGATGACATCAGGATATTGCGGTACTTTATTAACACCGATGGCTGCTAATTTCAATACTTTACCGGTAGCTCTTTTAGAGATGAAAGATCAAATGGGTGTTATTAAGCAGCAATTACCGATTGCGATCTTACTTTTGATAATACAAATATTGTTAATGTATTTCTTAGCATTCTAGATTAAGGAGAGAATTATGAAGATTTTAGTAACAGGATTTGATCCATTTGGTGGCGATAAAATTAATCCAGCTATTGAAGCAGTTAAGCTATTACCAGATAAAGTAAAAGGTGCGGAAATAATCAAACTTGAAATTCCAACAGTTTTCAATAAATGTGCTGAAGTAGTTAAGGCAGCGATTAAGAAGTACCAACCTGATTATGTTCTGAATGTAGGACAAGCTGGTGGAAGATATGCTTTAACACCAGAGAGAATCGCAATCAATATCGACGACGGTCGCATCCCTGATAATGATGGTTATCAGCCACTAGGTGAAGCAATTCATGAAGATGGAGAAACTGCTTACTTCACACAACTTCCAATTAAGGCAGAAGCCAAGGCAATTAGAGAAGCAGGTATTCCAGCAGAAGTATCTAATACTGCTGGCACCTATGTCTGCAATCATATCATGTACCAGGTACAATACATGCGTGACAAGGAGTTTCCTAATATCAAAGCTGGCTTTATTCACATTCCATTTCTGCCAGAGCAAGTTGTTAACCGACCTGGTGTTGCTTCAATGTCATTAGATGATATTGTAAAGGGCTTAACGGCAGCTCTCGGTGCAATTGTTGAACGTGATGGTCAAGGGGATCTTGTTGCCGTGGAAGGGAAAACACATTAAATAAAAACATTATAGTGAAAAAACGTAGAAATAGATTCAATTATAATCTGTTTCTACGTTTTTGATTTTAGGAGCAATTTAATTGCTCCACTTTCTTAAAACATCGTCAACTTCTTTTTGACAAACACCAATATAATTTTGAGGATTTAATAGTTCCTTGATTTCTTCTTTACTCATCACTGCAGTGATACGTTTGTCCTCGGATAGAACATCAAGTAGATGCTTATGATTATTGAAAGAGTCTTGAGCGTCTTCATAAACAACTTCATGAGCTGGTTGTCGACCTAGTTTCTCACCTAAAACTAGCATAATTCGTTCGCTAACAATGGCACCATTCGTCATGTTTAAGTTATCTTTGATTCGATCTTCATGAACAATCATAGTATTGCAAACGCTGCTTAACTTTTTCAAGGCAGCCGATAGTAATAGAAATATACGTCCAAAATAACTTTGTTCAGTAGACCAGGTAACGTCTCGTTCATCAACAACAAACATTGCTGACAAGGCCATTTGAGACGAATTTTGCACTTCATGACAGTTGGAAACAATGACATCACAAATCATTGGGTTGCGTTTTTGTGGCATAGTGCTAGATGATATCTTTCCTAAAGTAAAGCCTTCCTCTAATTCACCAATTTCCGTTCTTTGTAATTCCATGATGCTAAGAGCAATTTTTCCAATAGTGCCAGCTAAAATTGCATTGTATGATGCTAATTTAGCAAATCTATCACGTGCTACATGCCAAGTTATAGTAGGAGAGTTTAAATTAAGTAGCTCACACATCCTATTGCGAACTTCGATTCCTTTATCACCTAGAGAAGCAATCGAACCAGCTGCACCACCGAATTGTCCAACAAAATCGTGATCATAAAAGCATTTTAAGGATTTGATATCTCTTCCTAATTCATCAGCCCAAACAGCAAATTTATAACCTAAAGTAATAGGAACTGCTTGTTGGGTGTTGGTTCTACCTGCCATAACCAGATTACGGTATTTTTTAGCCTTTACTAATAATTTACTTTGAATTTCTTCTGCGTTTTTAATAATTAATTTAGTTGCTTGTTTGAATTGTAAAACTAAGCTAGTATCGAGTAGATCTTGAGTCGTAGCGCCCCAGTGAATCCATCTTGCTGCATCAGGTGAAACAATGGAACTCAAATATCGAATTTGTGGCATTAGTGGGTGACTGGTTTTAGCAATTTCCGTTCTAATTACATCCATATCAAATTTTTCAACAGAAGACTGTTCCTTAATCTCTCGAGCTGCTTTTTCAGGAATAATGCTGCTTTCGGCTTCCGCTTGGGCTAAAGCAGACCAGATATCTAGCCAAGTCTGTATTTGGTTTTTCTCACTGAAAACTTGTCTCATTTCTTCAGTGCCATATTGATTTTTATAAATTGGTGAATCATAAGGTGTGCTTGTCATATTTATCTACTTCCTTCCAGATTTTCTCTGAGCAAATTTTAATAAATTCTTGAGCTGCAGGTGATTTAGAAGCCACTTTAGAGCAAATAAGCATGAGATGGGTATCAAGAGGCTGCCGTCCCCAAGAATATAAGTCTAAGTTTTTGAAATTATTGAGCCAAATCAAAAAGTCAGGTAAAGGGGCCCAGCCTAGATCACTTTTAATTGCCAAAAGAACATGTTCAATACTGGAAAGAGTGATATTTACGTTAGGTTCCTTACCAGTTTCTGTTAGCAAATACGTTTTAAAAAGTTCCATATAATAACTGTGCTTGCGTAAAGCAATAATGGGAATCTTCTTGGCTATATCAATATCTATCCAAGGATAAGAAAAGTTTGTTCTAAATTTTGAATTGATAACATACTTATTAGTATTATGACCAACTAAAGCAACTTGACCATCTAATAGGGGATAGATTGCATAATCATCAGGATGATCAATTTCTTTTAACGTTAAGATCAAATCTAGTCTATTCTTTTCTAACATTTGATTTAAGTTGACAGCCTTGTCTTCATGTATCTGTAGTAAAACATTAGGATATCTTTTTTTAAAAGTCTTGATTACTTTAGATACCACTATTTGAGCTAAAGAAAGTGGAAAACCTATTCTTAAAGTCTTTTTAGCGTATTGATTGTGATTAAGAATTTCATTTTCAAAATTTTGTCTTAATAGATATACTTTACGCTCATATTCCAGATATTTTTGTCCAGCATATGTCAATTTGAACTTTTTTCCATCACGGATAAATAAAGTAATACCTAACTCGGTTTCTTTGTTCTTAATAAATTTGCTTAAAGCGGAAACTGAAACATATAGTTGCTCAGCTGCAGCAGTTAAACCTTGATTTTCTGCAACGGTTTTGATGTATGTATAATCTTTGTTCATTCTAAGCCTGCTTAAAAAATATGTGTTAATTAACAATTTTAAGTATAGTCAGTTATGATCAGACGATAAAGAACTAATTTTAATCATATTTTGCAAAAATATGAAAATGATTAATCCGCTTACAACTATAACTTGATAGCTTAGTTACAGCATTATTGCTTTTAAACTAATCTTAATAATATTGACCTTTAGGTTAATATTAATTAACAATATTGACATGACAGTTTACTCCTTTAGGCAATATCATATGCTTGGAAAGCAAATAAAACGACTGGAGGAGAAAGTTATGACTCCGATGTGGATTACAATCATAATTTTAGCGCTAACAATTATAGCGTTTTTGACTGGTAAGGTTCCAATGTCGATTATTTCAATGGGCATTATCTTATCACTTATATTTTTTAAAATTTTACCGGTAGATAAAGCATTTGGTGGCTTTATTAATCCCAATGTTATTATGTTTGCCGGTATGTTTGTTATTGGCGCAGGTATTACTAAAACTAGTATCCTACAGAGGACAGAAGATTTAGTTATGAAATATAAAAACAATACTAAAATGTTGTTACTTATTTCCTGCTTATCAGGTGGAATATTAGGTTTATTAACAAGTGGAACCTCATCAATTGCAATTTTATTGCCACTTTTAATGGGAATTGCTGCTTCAGTGAATGTTAGTCAAAAGCAAATACTATTCCCAGTAGCAACTGTAGCTAACATAGCAGCTGGTACTACTTTTTTAGGAGTAGGGTCAGGCAATATGACTTGGTCATCAATCATGATGAAGATAGGTGCTAAAGAGCCATTGAACTTATTGTCATTTACTTTAGCTAAATTACCATTTTTGATTACTGCAATTATATATATGGTTTATGTTGCCCCAAAATTATTGCCGAAGGATGAAATTACAGCAATTGATACTAACTTGAAGAAGAAAGATCTGAGAACGACTTTATCACCTGTGAAAGAAAAATTAGCTATTGTAATTATTTTAGCTACGATTACCTTAATGATTTTGTCTAATTATATCAATATTCCAATTTATGTTATATCGACTTTGGGTGCGGCACTACTTGTAATATTTGGAATTTTAAAAGAAAAAGAAGCATTGAGTTCAATTAACTTGCCAACAATTTTCCTATTTGGTGGTGTATTAGCTTTATCTGATGCTTTAACCAAAACTGGGGCAGGAGATTTAGTGGCTTCAGTCATTACAGCAGTAATTGGGAATACAAACAACACATTCTTAATTATGTTTATCTTTTTTGCAATTCCATTCATTGTTACTCAATTTATGTCCAATTTAGCCACAGTAGCTATCTTTGTACCCTTAGTTGTATCTGCGGCATTAAAACTTGGCTTTGATCCAAGAGCAGCAGTTCTAGCAGTGATCACTGCAGCTACGTGTTCATTTTTAACACCTCTGGCATCACCACCGCAAACAATGATTATGGAAGTCGGGAACTATAAGCTTTGGGACTACTTGAAGTCGGGGTTACCATTGGCAATTATTTACTTAATTATGGGTTGTTTTGTCTTTCAACTAATTTATCCATTGTAAGGAGAAAAATATGAGAATTACAGATATTAAATTGAGACCAGCAAGCAAATACTTATTTGTTCAAGTTGAAACTGATAAAGGAATTACCGGCTTAGGCGAAGCTGGAGTTTGGGGGTTTTTAGATGCAACTAAAGGAGTAATTGATACTTTCAAAAAATATTTAGTTGGCAAAGATCCATTCAACATTGAAGACCATTGGAATTATTTGTACCGCAGTATGTATTTTAGAGGAAGTATTATCATGAGTGCCTTATCTGCCATTGATATGGCTTTGTGGGATATTAAAGGTAAAGCATTAGATGTTCCCGTTTATCAGCTACTGGGTGGCAAAGTTCGTAGTAAGGCAAGATGCTATGATGTAGCTTTTGCCTTTACGACTGAAGATATCAAAAATGGTGTTAAGGAGTTAAAAGAAGCGGGTTTTAACGCAATGCGTGTAATGATTACTAAAGACGTTGATCGCAATGCAAGATATAGTAAATTACCTGCTAAGCAACAAATTTTTTCTTCTTATATTCAACATTATGTCGATATTGTGAAAGCTGCTCGTGAGGCTGGAGGTAAAGATTTTGATCTTCTACTTGATGTTCATCGCAGTATGACTTATCCAGAAGTAGTTACCTTTGCTAGAGAAGTTGAAAAATATCGACCATACTTTATCGAAGATCCTATTCCGCCAGATAATTTTGAAGCTTTAGGTGATGTTGCTAGACAAACCACTATTCCAATTGCTAACGGCGAAAGAAATATCAATATTCAAGAATTCGAAATGCAGTATAGTATTGGCAAGATTGTTTATTGTCGTCCAGACATGGCTGTAGTAGGTGGCATTACTGCTGGGAAGAAGATAGCCTCAATTGCAGAAGCCCATTACGGATTAGTAGTACCGCATAATCCGCTAGGACCAGTAGCAACTGCGGCTTGCTTGCAATTGGCTGCTGCAATACCTAATTTTGCTATTTTAGAATTTCCATCATTTTATCGTAAAGGTAATGAATCTGAAATGATGAAAAAGCCATTTACTTGGCAAGATGGCTATATGGATATACCAGATCGTCCAGGATTAGGTATTGAGTTAATTGATAATTTAGAAACAGAGTTTCCAGTTAATCAAAGAAGTCTTAGTGCTCCAAGAATGTACGATAGCAGTGTAACTGATATTTAAAAATAATATTTTTAAAGGTTCAATTAGAGTTTAAAAGAAAGCCTTAAGCTCTAATTGTTCTTTTTAGGTTGCAGTCCATATAGATTGAATTTTATTCATACTTTTATGAATTAATGGAAATAAATTCAAATTTCAAACTTATATAATTATCTATGAAAGCGCTATTAAAAACAAAAGGAGAAAATCATGAAAATTACAAATGTTCATTCAGAAGTATATAAGTGGCCTAAGGCAAAGCCAATTGCTAACGGTAAGTACATTTATAAAGATAACTCTCTCAACTTAGTAGTAATAGATACTGACGAAGGGATCACTGGTTATGGCTGCAGTTGGGAACTAGATGATAAATTTGTTGAAAGCATGGGTAAAAAGATAATAGGTGAAGACCCATTAAACAACGAGAAAATATGGGACAAAATATATGTGCCTAAATTTATCGGTCGTAAGGGTGATAGTTTAAAGAACGTTTCTGCAATTGATATTGCTCTCTGGGATATTAAATCTAAGGTTACCGAATTGCCACTTTACAAATTATTAGGTGGCTATCGTGAGAAAATTCCATTTTATACTGCAGGCGGCTATTATGCAGAAGGAAAAGGATTAAAAGAACTCCAAGAAGAAATGGAAGAATATGTAGAATGGGGAGCTAAGGCGGTAAAAATGAAGGTTGGTGCCCTATCATTACAAGACGATGCACAGAGGGTCAAAGCAGTTAGGGAAGCTATTGGAGATGATGTTAAGCTTATGATTGATGCCAACTCAAGTTATCGTTTCTATGAGGCTATTGAATTTAGTAAGCTAGTTGAAGAATATCATCCATATTGGTTTGAGGAGCCTGTTTCTGCAGATGATTATGATGGTTATAGAAAAGTTGCTGAAAAAAGTTTAATTCCACTTGCAAGTGGTGAAAACGAAATGACTAGATTCGGCTTTAGAGATTTAATTAATAGTCAATCAGTAAGTATTTTGAATCCAGATGCAACCTGTTTAGGTGGTATTACAGAATTCGTTAAAGTTGCTGCTATAGCTGATGCAAATGGCTTGGATATGAGCCCTCATGGTCAACAACAAGTTCATGTACATTTGGATTGCGCTTTACCAAATGTAACTTTAGCAGAATTTTATCCGCCTCAATATGATTCTAAAATTTATGAAGCTTTTAAGAACCCTATAAAAATGAATTCTGATGGAACTATTTCACCAAGTGATGAACCTGGTGTAGGCCTAGATATTAACCGTAATGTTTTAGATAAATTTAGGATCAAGTAGCTAGAAAGTAGTACAAGAATATGTCAACTCTAACCATATCTTTAGTTATTTTGTTTCTTATCATTGGTGGAGTAATTTGGAACAAGGTTCCAGTACAATTTATTTTAATTTTCACTCCTGTTATCGGTGCATACATACTGATACCCAATATTGAAAAAATAAGTTCACTAAGTTTAAATTTTATGAATAAAACTATGTCGTCAGTTGGTTTTATGATGATCTTTGGCTTAGTTTATTTCACAATGTTATCAGCAACAGGAATGTTTGAAACAATTGTTAATCAGGTAATGAAACTTTTTAAAGGCAGGATTAATAATTTAATTATTATGATTTTAACAGTAATAATTGCAATAATAGCAATGTTAACTGCTACACCAACTGCCGCATATTTGATTATTTTTCCAATCATGGTATCTCTTTATGATCAAACTGGATTCGATAAACGAGTAGCAATGATAGTTGCTCAAACAGCAATTGCACCAATGTGCTTTTTGCCATGGGGGCAGGGGTTAGTTACTTCCTCAATTTTTGCTGGTGTTAGTCCACTTGCTTTGAGTAAAGCAGTCATTCCAATTTCATTTTGCTTTATTCCGGTTATAATTGGACAAATACTCTTTTTCTCTCATTATCTTAAGAAAAACAAGTCTAGTGATGATAGTAGTAAAGAAACAAGGAAAATCCAAAATAAGGATACTAGTTTACAAAGGCCTAAATTATTTTGGATTAACTTAATTATCTTTATTTTAGTGATTATTGCTTTAGCAGTATTAAAATTACCATCATACTTAGTATTTGCAGCTGGCGCATTTTTAACAACAATGATTGATTACCCAAGTCAAAGAGATTATCGTAAGCTATGGCTCCAAGCTAGCAAACCAATTTTTAACTTGATTTTTATGTTAATTAGTATTTCTGTTTTTGTAGGTATTTTTAATGGGACAGGGATGACTAAAGCAATTTCTGTAGAATTATTAAATATTTTCCCACATTCATTATTGAGATATAGTTATTTAATAATTTTATCTTTAGCAGTCATTATAGTTAGATTTTTGCCATATCAACTATTTAATTCATTGTATCCAATTTTTGTTTCGGTCGGTAAAAGTTTTGGATTATCTAGCTTAGACGTAATTGCACCATTTGTAGATAATTTAGCTTTAGCAACTGGATCTTCACCATTAACTCCAGCAACTATTGTAGGAACTAGTTTACTAGGTATTGATTTAGATAATTATGTAAAATTAGCAGTTCCTGTGCAGACAGTTTCTAATATTGCAGTAATTATAATCGGGTTAATTTTAGGAGTTATTAAATAAGTTTTAGCATTTATTGCAATTTGAAAGGAAAAATACTATGAAAAAGTTAACTCCAATTAAAATTCCTCAAAGCCGTAAGGATTATTTAAACAAAGTAGGTTGCTTTAAAGAGAAAATAGAGGACGTAGATGTTTATAAAATTGTTCCCCAAGATATAAATAATAAACATAATTTGATATTTACTATTCATGGTGGAGGATTTTGTAAAGGACATACTGAAAAAGATTTATATTTTGCGTCAATGATTGCCACAGAAACTAAAAGCCAAGTATGGGATGTTGATTATAAATTAGCACCTAAATATCCATTTCCTACTGCATTTAATCAAGTTTATGACTTAATCAAATATGCTTATCAAAACTTCGACAAATTAAACATTGATCCTAATCGAATAATATTATGTGGTAATAGTGCAGGTGGAAATCTTGCAGCAGCTGTAGTACTTAAGGCAAATAAGACCAAGGATTTCAAAATTAAATTATTGAATACAAATTATCCGCCACTTGATTTAGCAACTGATCCTGCTGATAAAGTGGAAGCCAATAAAACATACATTCCATTTTCCAAATCAAGAGAATATAATAATTGGTATGCCAATGCAGATGAAAGTAAATCGCCATATGTATCATTGGTAAGAGCTACAGAGGATATGCTTTATGGCTTCCCACAATTATTAATGATTACTGGTGGACAAGACGCTTTACATAATGAGGGTGAAGAATTCGCAATTAAATGTATGCAAGCAGGTGTACTTGTCACAATCAAAAAGTTTGAAGAAAGTGAACATAGTTTTATGGTTAATTGCCTTGGAAATGAGTGGAAAGCTGCATGTAAATTAGTAATTAATACCATAAACAATTTGGATTAATGGATTTAAAGCACTTAGATTATCTTTTAACAATTGTAAAGTATAAGAATATTACTCAAGCTGCAGATGAGCTGTATATTACGCCATCAGCTTTAAGTAAATATTTGACTAATTTGGAAAATGAAATAAAACTCCCAATTTTTTATAGAAATGGTCATACTCTTGAGCTTACCAAGTATGGCAAAGTATTAGTTCGAAATTTAAACGAGATAGAACAAATTAATAGCAAAATAGATGCAGAATTAGCAGATATGTCTTCTCAATTTAGTTCTAGATTTAGAATTGGGTTTCAAACCAGTATTGATAATTTTATAATTAGACCTATCTTCAATAAGATGTTAAATAAGTTTCCAGCAATTAAATATTCCTTAGTTCGTGAACATCAAGAAAATCTAGTAGATAAAATTAAAAATTATGAGCTAGATGCCGCAATTGTTACTTTAGATGAAGATTTGCCTAATTTAGCTGTTGATGAGTTAGTTGAAAGTGAATTTGTTTTAGTAACTAATAAGGCGATTAAATTACCATTTTGGCAAGAAAATAGAAAATATCCATTAGTCAAATTTAGTGATATTAAAAATTATCCTTTAGTTAGTGTAGTACCTGGACGTAGATTTGGAGATTATGTGTTGAAATATTTTTCTGATAATTCTGCTAAATTGGATCCTAAAATACAAGTTTCAACAACTGATATTGCTTTAGACTTAGTTTCAAAAGATAACTATTGCACTTTTGCTTCTGAACTTTTTGTAAAGAAGTCACATTATGATAATTTAGAATGCTTTTCTTTTGGTAAATATCCAGTAATTAACAAATTTTGTCTAATTACTAGAAAACACAAATATTCAATGATTTCAAAAGAAGAAGATTATTTTAGAAAGCTATGCCATGATGAATTTATTTTATTGTAGCTATGATTTATTTATTCTCATGCTTTATTAATTAGCAATCTATTTAAGAAGAATTCTTTTTCGTATTTGTATTAAAAAGTTTATAATAACCCAACGTAAAAAAGCCTATAAATGTTGAAATAATCAGCATTTATAGGCTTTTTACTATAATATCAATAGCGCAGATCAGAAATTTCACAACCTAATTCAAAACAAAGAAGTAACCAAATAGGAAACTTTTTGTTTAAGCGCTGGCTGGTTATACATAGCCCTGCATCAGGATAGTAGCGCTGAACTAATTTACCAACCTGACTATCGAAATAATTAATTCCTTTGATGCCCATCACTATAGAAAGCATCGTTTAGTAGTCTTTGAAAGTCTTTACTACACTGATTATTTGTTAACTGACCACAGAGATATTAACGATGTTGACCAATCACTTGATGTGACCGATGTTCAATTACACACTACCTTAAGTGATAATAGTCAAAAGGTGGTATCACCTAAGAAACTAAACACTGTGGAAGACGTAGTGCGCTATGTAGACTTAATCCCAGGTCAAACTTACTCAGTCATAGGTAAGTTAATGGATCAAGTAACCGGTCAACCAATAATGAAGAATGGCGTGCCAGTAATGTCAACAGCGACCTTTAAACCTAATAAGCCAAATGGTACAATAACCTTAACATTTGTTTTTGACGGGACTAAAACTATACAGGTCATAACATTACTGCCTTTGAAAGTTTGTATGCGAATGGTAGAATCTTAGTAGAACATACCGACCTAAATGATGCATCACAAACAGTATCAATCGACAATAAGCATGATAACTTTATTCCATTACCACCAAACCATGAATTTATCCCAACACCAGGTGGAGGAAGCAGTGTTATCGTGAATAATAACAACTCCTCAAATAACGGGAATAGTAGTAACTCATCCAATAATAGCTCTAATAATTCTGGGAATAATAGTTCATCCAATAATGGGGTAAACAACTCTGGTAATAACGGGTCAAATAACTCAGGGAATAATGGAGCTAATAATTCATCCAATAACGGTATGAATAACTCAAGTAATCATGGTTCAAGCAATGGTTCCAATAATTCTGGAAGCAATGCAGGTAACAATGGTTCAAGTGCCAAGAATAACTCTGTTAACAATGTTGTAAAGTCTGGCAATAATAAGCAAGTAGCTCAAAGAGTAGGGCAAAATCTTGTTAAGCCAGCAAAACCAGGTGCTAGTGAAAGGCATTCAATCTTGCCAACAGCCACTATGGTAGCAGTACCAGCACAGGCTACAAGTCAAGGAAATAGCCAAGTCTTACCAGCAGAAAGTAAGGCAAGTGAAGAAGCAAAATTACCGCAAACAGGCTCTAAGGCAGATACACCGCTTCAAATGTTAGGAGCAGGTGTATTAGTAGTAACAGTAGGCAGTTTTGTTTACACCACCAGAAGAAAACAAACTACTGGACTAGATTAAGAAACTTAAAGGTATATAAAGAAAAGTATTAGCTTGACACTGATACGACCCTAGTCAAGTAGATAATAAAAATATGAAAAGACTATGTGTCTTGGAAAAAATAAATACACATAAATGCAAAAAAAGCCGTTGGAACCATAGGGTTTCAACGGCTTTTTCTAGGTGTGTGTCAGGCATGACACTTTATCTAGTCTGGTGAAAGAAGTGGTTAGCAAGTTCTCCGATCCTACGTACAGAAACCTAGTTAGATCAAATGATAGGTAAGATTGCTAGGCAAAGAAGAGTGTAAGTGTACTCTTACTTTCAGTGGAACTTTAATTAAATGTATACACACTTATCCATGTCATGGATAAGTGGATAAGGACTTAAGCTATTTTTTAGTAAAATTTTTAAGCTAATATTTTTAGTTTCCAACTCCAACAATGGCAACACCATTCTTATAATATCCATTGTTATGAGTCATTGCTAAACTTACAGTTAAAGTCTTTAAATCAGTAGATTTTAAAGTATCTCTATGTCCCCAGTTAGCTGATGCATCATTATAGACAAAGGTGTTGAAAGCATCTTTTGCCATTTTATCTGGAGTAGACAAATCAACAAGATATGAAATTTCGTAATATTTTATACTAGCACCTTGGTGATAATCAGGCTGCTGAGTTGCGTCCCAGGCTGTAGCATCATGTTTGGCTCTCTGTAAAGCATAGCTATCTAAAGAGCTATCAATAGTTACAGGTGCAAGACCTTGTGATGCTCTCCAATTATTAACAAGTTTTACGAATTCTTCTTCAGTTTGTTTAATAATAGCAGGAGTTAATTGAACATTAGTAGAGGACTTTGATGTATTACTTTGTGTGTTATTAGTTACTTGAACTGCTGTAGTGGAACTATTATTAAAACCTGTATCTGCTTTTTCGGTGTTACTTTCTGAAGTAGAAGATATGCTTCCTTTAGGTGTGTCGGTATCTGTTGAAATAATCCATTTATTATTACCAATTCGATACCACATAACATTATTAGAATCGTATTTTTCTTCAAATACTTTTCGCTTACCGAAAAGAGCTTCATGAGTTCCTTCTCCATTAGGTGATGTATGTACCATTCCTGCGCCAGTAACATTTACTGTGAATAAAGACTTTGTGCTTGATGAATTAGATGAGGAGTTATTAGAAGAGTAAGTAAAGTTAGCTAATTTCACATATTGATTACGTCCAATTCTGTACATCTTGCTGTTTTTGATAGTAGCTACTTTCCCGTAGGTTGCGTGAGAGGTGCCAGCATAGAGCTTGGTGCCTTTTTTAAGTGTGTTGGGCATGATATTTATCTAGTCTGATGAAAATCCAGATTACGGGTATTTGTCGCCAAGTGTAGTGAGCCACAAGCTGGTAGCGGTGACGCTATGAGTGAAGGAAGTGGCTAGCAAGTTTTCCAAACTTACGTACAGAAATCTGGTCAGGCCAAATGGTGGATAAGACTGCCTCACAAGTCGAAGTCCAAACGACAAACGTAAAACCAAGACGGTAAACTAGGAAGTTGTGGAGAATTAGAGATAAATGTCTTACCCCGAGAGATCTCATGGACAGGCGAAGCCGAGCAAGCTTTAAAAACAGCGATCGTAAGCCTGGTCGAAAAAGGTTAATCATGAGAAGTCAGCTAAGGTCATAGTAGCGATGAAGGCTCTGTAATGGAGCTGGATGCGAAGGACCTAATGTTTGTAGAAGCATATCCCACTATAAGCAATGTTCAGACAGTCCGAAAGAGAGGATAACCGAAAAGCTAAGAGATCGTAACTCTTAACTGGCTAAAGTATCGGGGACAGTTTTGAATAAATTTACAAGTAGAAATGGAGATATCACGAGTATGGAATTAATAGAAGAGATTTTGAGTCAAAATAATCTCAAAGAAGCTATTAGAAGAGTAAAGATAAACAAAGGTGCCCCCGGAGTCGATCACAGAAGTATTGAGGAACTTGATAGCTATTTTAAAGAGCATCAAGCAGAAATCAAACAGGCAATTATGCAAATGAAGTATCGACCACAAGCGGTTCGCCGAGTTTATATCCCTAAAGCCAACGGCAAGAAAAGACCGTTGGGAATTCCAACGGTAGTTGATCGAGTAATCCAACAAGCAGTAGCACAAGTACTGATAAAGATCTATGATCCTACATTTAGTAATCACAGCTATGGCTTTAGACCTGGTCGCAGCGCACATGATGGAATTAAGCAGGTCTTAGAATATTTGAACTCAAGCTATCAATGGGTAATAGATCTAGATATTGAGAAATATTTTGACACAGTAAATCACGATAAATTGATTTCAATAGTAAGAGAGCAGGTAAATGATAAAACCACCCTCCACTTAATTCGATCTTTCTTAAAGGCAGGAATTATGGAAGATGGTTTAATCAAACCTAGTCAGATTGGAGTACCCCAAGGCGGACCACTCTCTCCAATTCTATCAAATATCTATCTAGATAAATTTGATAAGGAATTGGAAGCGAGAGAATTACACTTTGTTCGTTATGCCGATGACTGTAACATCTTCGTCAGAAGTGAAATGGCGGCTAACCGAGTAATGAAATCAGTGTCATCATGGCTAGAAAGAAAGTTATTCCTAAAAGTCAACGCCACCAAAACTAAAGTAGTCAGACCAAGTAAGAGTAACTTCTTGGGCTTTACCTTCTGGAAGACTGGGGAAAAGTGGCAGTGCAAGCCAAGCGATGATCGCAAGATAAAATTGCAGGCTAAAATAAAACTGCTTCTGGAAAGAAGAAAAGCAGCAGCACAACCACTATCCTTGGTATTCACTAAGGTAAATCAAGTGGTCAGTGGATGGATCAATTACTTCAGAATTGGCAGTATGAACACCTTTCTAAAAGAACTTGGACAATGGCTTCGCCATAAAATTAGGGTAGTCATTATCAAGCAGTGGAAGATTCCTAAACGAATCTACATTAACTTGATGCGAATTAATAAAGCTTTTAAGTGTAATTTTAGTGAAGAAGATATTCATAAAACCGCTAATACACGGCTAGGCTGGTATAGAAGAGCAACTGGCAATGTAATTAATTACCTGTTAAGTCCCAAAGTATTGGAGATAAAGAAAGCGGATCGCCCAGGCTTGGTCGATCCGCTAGAATACTATAAAACTCGTAAAATAATACAAATGTAGCGCCGTATACGGAACCGTACGTACGGTGCAATGAGAGGGGCAAGAATTAATCTTCCTCTACTCTATTGTGTTTGCCTTTATTATTGTAAATGTAAGCATTGTGGTAAATAGTACGAGAAGTACCGTCAATATTAACAGCTCTAACATACTTGTTATTGCCAATTTGATAGTAAGTCTTACCTTTGATAGTTACCTTGTTACCGTAAACGTTAACTGACTTGTAAGTAGAGATCTTCTTACCAGTAGAACTACCGTTTTGATTATAAACAATAGATTTAGACATAATAGTTCTTCTAGTAGCAGCATCCACTTTAGTAGAATTGTTAATAGCTAAACTGCCAATAGAACCAAGACCTAATACTAATGCGGTACCTAGAGTAAAGACATTTTTCTTTCTTAACATAATTGTTTTCCTCCGTAAGATATTTAATTATCATTGATTATACTTTAAATATATCAAGTCTAAAAATGATATTACAATATATAAATTCTGCTCCGTTACCCTATTTTAAATATAATAAAACGAAGAATATTATTTCTAATAATTTATACTTTTTAAATGTTTAATAACAAAATTTTTCTATATTGCATTCAATTTTTAGTATATAAGTTATTTAATATATCAAGATAAGTTACTATGAAAACGAATTCTTTTTTTGTGTTAAATAACATTTTTTGTTTCAATATTTTAATATTTTGGTAAAATAAATGTGAAACTATTATCAGGAGGAACAGGTAATAATGAAGATAAAATCTAAATTTACCGCAGCACTTGTTGCCACCTTGTTAGGTGCAAGCTTTTTAACTGCGAATGTTAAAGCTGCAGATGTTAATGAAAGTAGTCAAGATCAGGCTACTCAAACTCAAGTAGTCGATACTTCAAAAGCAGTTAATTATTTTAAAACTAATCCAAAGATTATTAAATTAAAGAAGGCAACTACGCTTTATAAAGATACTGCCTTAACTAACCCTGACCATAAGGCAAAAGCAGGTTACCACTATTTAATTTCATCATTAATTACCAACGATGATGGTAGTAAGGTATTAAAGACTTCATCAGGTCTTTACATATCTGCAGATACTGCATTATCTAGTAAAGTTAAAGGATATCAGAATCCTTCCAAGTATCACCAAGTTCATTACACCCAAATTAAGCCTTATGGCAAGGTAGGTTATAACCTATATCGTGGTTATGAAGGGATTAAAACTTGGAAAGTTATGCATAAGATGGGTACTTGGGCAGGTACTAATTACTACAACCAAGCAACTTACAATGCAGTTAAGAACTTCCAACGTCGTCACGGTTTAAAAGCAACTGGTAATGTCAATTTAAAAACTTGGCAAAAGATGGGCTTTTCTAAGAAAGAGTGGTATGGCATTGATAGCTATGTAGCCCCACTTGCTGCTAAAGCATGGCAAGGTAGATCTGCTCATATTGAAGCTATGATTAAGCAAGCATACAAATATATGGGTAAGCCATGGCTTGCGGGTTGTTCTTCCAGCCCTGCCTATGGTGTCGATTGTTCAGGATTAGTAATGCAAGCATTATATGCTGGTGGTATTAGTCCAGAACCAGTTAGCTCAATTGGGCATGCTCATCCAGGTAACGAATGGAACTCACGTAACTTATGGGCAGATAAAAAGTTGAAGCGGGTTGCTTACTCACAACGTAAACGTGGTGACTTAGTATTTTACTATCAACCAGGTACTCACACTATTTGGCATGTTGCAATTTACTTAGGTAATAATCGCGTAATTGAAAGTTGGCCACCTTATGTAAGTGTTCAACCAATTGTTAATAGTCAACGCAATGTAATTGCAGGGATTAAGCGTCCATTTATCTAAAAGTAAAAGTGTATTGAAAGTATTTGGCTTTTGATACACTTTTTTTATGGGGAATTAAGAATGAAATTAAAATATAAATTTTTAGTGGCTACAGTTTTATGTTTAGGATTAGGCATTAACAATGCTAATTCCACTTTGGCAGCAGTTGAGGACGGTAATCAACAAGATTCTACTCAAACACATGAACAAACACAAACTACAAGCCCAAATGAAGAAAATGTCCAATCGAATCAGTCATCTCAACCACAATGGCAGACTATTAATGGTAAAACTTATTACATAAAAAATGATAAAAAGTTAAAAGGCTACCGTCAAATTCAAGGCAATTGGTATGTCTTCAACAAAAATGGTGAAATGTTAACTGGTATAAGAAAAATTCCACATACCAAGAGCCTAGGATATTTCGATCAGCAAGGGCACCGTATTTTCAATAATATCAATGTAGGTAAGGCTAAATATTGGATTGATTCTAAAGGGAATATTATTGGTGTAAAACATAATGCTAAAGTAGTATCACAGCGCCCTGAAATGCCAACTGGTTGTGAAATTACTGCGGTAACAATGATGCTTAATTACGCTGGTGTTAATGTTTCAAAGTTTAAGGCTGCTAAGGTGATGCATTATAGCTTAAATCCTAATAAGGGATTCGTTGGTTCTCCCTACAAGAAGTGGCCTTTAGGATATTGGGTAGCTCCAGATGGCATTAAGTCAGTTGTTAAGCACTATCTTGGTATAGCTAAGGTGATGACTAATGCAAGTATGTCTGCAATTAAGCAAAAACTAATTCGTTCACATTTAGTAGTTGCTTGGGTAGGAGACTTTGATGGCTTTTCTAATCATGCAATTACTCTAACAGGTTATCACGGCAATACCTTGTACTATAATGATCCATGGACTGGCACTAAGCGCTCAATTAGTGAAAAGAAATTCATGTATCATTGGAGAAAAGATGCTAAGAGAGCTTTGAGCTATTGATAAATTCAACATTAACCCTTGCATAAATTAATAATAAGTGTAAAATAATTCCTAATGAAAAATAATTGAATGACAGAGAGCATTCGTTTTTTGGAGGAATTTAATATGGATAACACATTTATGCACAGCCATAGTCTAAGCAAAAATCAGAAGTGGGTCATTGCGTCTACTTCTTCAGGGTTTGCTCTAGAGAATATGGATGTGCTTTTTTTGTCATTTGCTATGAGTTCGATGATTTCAGACTTGCATCTAAGTGGTGGTGCAGCTGGCTTGATTGGCTCAGTGACTAACTTAGGAATGTTATTTGGAGGGGTCATCTTCGGCTTTTTGGGTGATAAAATTGGTCGAGTGAAAACTTTCAGTCACACAATCATCATTTTTGCTTTAGCAACAGCAATGATGTCTTGGGCAAATAATATCAGCTTAATTTACGTCTTAAGATTCTTAGCTGGAATTGGTGCAGGTGGTGAATACGGCGTAGGCATTGCACTAATTGCAGAAAATTTCAATCGTCATCAAATCGGAAAGATGACATCAATTGCAGCCATCGGTGGGCAAATTGGCGCAATTATAGCGGCTTTAGTTGCAGCATGGATCATCCCTATGGCTGGATGGCATACGTTATTTTTAGTTGGAATTATCCCAGTTATCTTAATTATTTTCATTAGACGACACGTTCAAGAGAGTGAGCAATTTTTACAAGTTAAGTCTCATGAACACGAATCTTTGCTAAAAGAAGTATTCATCCAAATGGTGGCTACCCCGCGTTTAGCTTGGCAGACTTTCGGCCTAATGGCAATGATGACAGTTCAAATTGCCGGCTACTTTGGCTTAATGAATTGGCTCCCAACAATTGTTCAAAAGCAATTAAACTTAAATGTTTCGGGTTCTAGTCTTTGGATGATTGCAACTATTTTAGGTATGAGTGTTGGGATGATGACTTTCGGTAGTATCTTTGACAAATTTGGTCCACGTCGAGCTTTCACAATCTTTTTAATTGGTTCTGCTGCGATGGTCTATACTTTAAGTTTAGCTAATAATATAGCTAGCTTGCTTATAATCGGCGCAATTGTAGGCTTCTTTTCAAATGGAATGTTTGGTGGCTACGGTGCTGTAATTAGTCGACTATATCCAACAAAAATTAGATCAACTGCCAACAATATTATTGTAAACGTCGGACGTGCAATTGGTGGCTTTTCATCAGTAGTAATTGGAATTTTAATGGATCACTATAACTTATCGGTGGTAATGGGATTCCTATCCGTCCTTTATATTATTAGCTTCCTAGTTATGATAAGTCTGCCTGGTATTAGTGAGTTATCAAAGAAGTAAGCATAATGGATTTGCCTGGCGATCCATGGACTAGAAGATAATGCAAGAATATCAGCCAGACCTACTCATAGCTTTTCCTGAATTTAAGCGGAGTAATATCTTCAAATCGCTTAAATGTAGTAGAAAAAATCGCCTGACTATGAAAGCCGCAATCAGCTGCGATTTGTGCTAGAGATTTAGAAGTGAAGATTAATTCATGTTTAGATAAGTTGATCTTTTCTTGGTTAATGGCATGAATTATCGTTTGACCAGTTTCTTTTGAAAAAAGATGTTGCAGGTAAGAGAGACTACAATTAACTTCTTGAGCTACTTCGTCAATTTTTTCAATTTGCATAAAATTCTCGTGAATATATTCTTGAGCATGATAAACTATTGATGTTAAATTCTTACGTTTCACGCGTTGGACACGAATAATAAAGATCTCTCCAATTGCTCGTGTATATTCATAATAGTTTGAGATAACGGTGTCTTTTTCAATTTGTTGAATGATTTTATCACTTAGATTATAGGCTTGAGCAATCGCTAGTCCGCCTTTGATAGCAGCGCGTGTATATAGAGTTGTAGCTGCGATTGCCATATCTTTTTCGTTACGTAGTTTTTGGCTAGTAAAGCTGCCGAAGTTTCCTACTTGGGTAAAGTTCCTAAATCGCTTGTTAAACAATTCTAAATTACCTGCTGTGACTGAGTTGAGCATCTCCTTTTCGGCAAGATATCCTTTATAGGTAGGTGTGTGTTCACTAATAGTAGAAATATTTTCTCCGATTTTAATAGTTTTAGACTTGCTATGAATAATTGGCCACTTTTGATAAATCATAAAATATAAGCTTTTTAATAAGCATAGAAACTGCTGAAATCCAAGTAACGGCGCCAGGCGGTCATAATTTCCATTGCCATTAATAGTAAAGTTAGTGTTTAAAGCAATGATTTCAAAGTTTTGATAAGAAAAATAACCGATACTACTCTGGTCGTCTAATAACTTAATAGATAATTCTAAATGATTCTTCGATTTAATTTGAGGGATCATTTTTTTGTTTAGGTGGGGTGCTAGTGGATTAGAAAAGTTTTTTATTAATAAGTCTTTAGAATTCAGTAGATATAGATTAAGACTAGTTCCCTGATGGTAAGTTGTTAAGATATCTTCAATCTTCATAATAAAGCGCTTTCTTTTTACATAAAATGAAAAAATAAACATAAATCATAAAAAAGCAAATCTTGATTAATTTATACTATACACTGTAAGCGATAACATTAAAAGATTGGAGAGAAATTTCCATGCAAATCGAACAAATTGAAATAAATCACATGGAAAATCCATTAGGATTTGATTTAAATAATCATTTACATATTGTGGGTTTTATAAGTGATATTGTTAATAACATTGTAATTGAAAGAAAACTAGAAATAATAGCTAATCAGAAAATAGTCTATGAAACTAAGTGGGAAAATGCCAAAAATCTAATTTTTGACTTTCCATTACAGCTTAAACCTAGAACTCGATATACAGTTTCTTTATCAATAAGAAATGAAAAAGATATCACTACCAAGACTACTTGGTTTGAAACAGGATATCTAAATGAACCCCTTCATGGAAAATGGATAGGAAATCAAGAAGAAAATGTCCATTCAATTATTTTAAGTAAAAACTTTCAAAGTAAAAGTGTAAAGAATGCCCGCTTATACGTAACTGGGCTTGGATTGTTTGAAGCTTATATTGATGGTCAAAAAATTGGCGACGAATTTTTAGCTCCAGGTTTTACTAATTATAACTATCGTATTCAAAGAGAAACTTACGATATTACTAATTATCTAAAAGAATGTAATGAACATACCCTTTCAATTATGCTCGGCGATGGTTGGTACCGTGGAAAATTAGGGCTGAAGACGCATGGTGGTCAGCCTAATAACTATGGTAATAATTTAATGGCAATTGCTGATTTAGTAATTGATGACCAAATTATTTCTACCGATGAAAGTTGGAAAATGACAACTTCTCCAGTTACTCATTCAGGTATTTATTACGGTGAAGACTTAGATGACAATTATCAGCTTTATTCCCTAGGTTCGCCTCAAGTATTCAAGGTTCCAACAGACCATGTGGTTGATCGACAAAGCTTACCAATCACCAAGCATGAAGAATTTAAAGTTAAAGAGATTATACATACACCACACGGTTCTACAGTTTTAGATTTTGGTCAAAATTTGTCGGGTTGGTTAGAATTTAGAAATGTGCTTCCAAGTGGGGACAAGATAAATATTGAATTTGGCGAAATTATGCAAAACGGTGAGTTTTATCGTGAAAACTTACGTTCAGCCAGAGCTCAGCTAACTTATGTGAGTGATGGTAAAGAAAAATGGATAAGACCGCACTTTACTTACTTTGGATTTAGATATGTAAAGTTGAATGACTTTCCTAGTGAAATAAAGACCGAAGATTTTAAGGCAGTAGCTCTTTATTCAGATATGAGAGATACAGGTTATATTGAAACTGATGATAAAGCAATAAATCGTCTATTTAAGAATGTCAAATGGAGCCAAAAGTCTAACTTTATTGATATTCCAACTGATTGCCCGCAACGTGATGAAAGATTAGGTTGGAGCGGGGATGCAGCAATATTTGCTCAAACAGCCAGCTACAACATGGAAACATATGCTTTTTTTAAGAAATTTGCTTATGATATTGCAGTTGAACAAAGCAAGAATGAAGGCAAAGTTCCTCTATATGTTCCAGCAGTTGATACTGAAGATGGCGGTAAAGCTGTTTGGAGCGATGCTGCAACGATTATTCCATGGGTTTCCTATCAAAGAAGTCAAGATCCGGCAATTCTTGAACAAAATATAGGTGCAATGATGTCATGGGTTGATTGGGTTCACGAACGCGCAGTAGCCAATGGGAATGAATATCTTTGGTTAAATGATGATCAGCTAGGAGATTGGCTAGCCCTAGATACCGAAGATATTATGAAATTAAAGGGTAAAACACCAGATGATTTAATTGCTAGCGCATATTACTATTATTCAGCCCAGATTGTATCTAATGCTGCTAAAGTTTTAAATATGAAACACGAGAGTCAATATTATGGCCAGCTAGCTAAGTTGATCAAACAAGCCTTTATCAAGCATTTCTTTACTACGGATGGCTTAGGTATTGCAGATACTCAAACGGGGCTTTCGATTTGCTTGGAATTTAAACTATATCCCGAAAATGCTAAAGATAAACTAATTAATAAGTTAGTAGAAAAGATTGAAAGTAATCAAAACCATTTAGATACTGGTTTTGTGGGGACACCATTATTATTGCCAGCCTTATCTGAAAGCGGTCAATCTTCTTTAGCGCTGAGATTGTTCTTAACACATACTTATCCAAGTTGGCTGTTTGAAGTTGACCATGGGGCAACTACTATTTGGGAACGTTGGAACTCAGTTGATGAAAATGGCATTATTGCTAACAATGGTATGAATTCTCTTAACCATTATTCCAGTGGTGCTGTAATGACTTGGGCTCATCAATATTTAGTAGGGCTAAGGCAATGTGGTAACAATGTAATCTTCAAGCCATTGTTAACATCTAAGTTGAAGCAGGTACGTGGTCAAATTCAACTACCAACAGGATTAGTCAAAGTAAAGTGGCAAATTCTTAATACTAAGAAAGTTAAATTTGATTTAGAAATTCCATTTGGAAATACATTAAAACTTGATCTACCTCAAGGTAAAGTGTTAATAAACGATACTGAAATTAGGGAAAATGTACTAGTTAGCGGTAACTATAAATTGGAGTTCATACCGGCTGACCCAATTGTTGAATGCTTTGATGTACATACCCCAATAGAAGAATTCAGTGAAAAATTAGAATTAACTAATCAATTAAAGAATCTAGTACCATTTTGGGAGTTTCTTGAAATTGGTGAAAATATGAAGAACTTTTCTAAGAATTCATTGTACCAATTAGGTCGTGAAATGAGAGGAATTGGTTTCAAACCACTTAATAATCAGGACATAGAGAAGATAAATAACTTATTTAAAGAGTATTCTCTGCAGGAGGAAGAATAAAATGCATCAATCTAACGCTAATAGTATCTGTATGATAGTTCTGCAATCTTAAATCAACTTTGTCAAAATGCGGGAGTAGATGTGAAATGGAAAGTATGGCAAGGATTATTCCATGTCTTTATATTATTTGACATGCCAGAGGCAGATTTAGCAATTAAAGAAATAGGCGATTTTTTTAAAGGATAGAAAGACCCTTTAGTAATAAAGACAATCTGATTATCGAAATAACTTAATAATGTGTGAAGACTTAATTTCTTATAGAATTAGGTCTTTTTTTAGATTTAGTAAAAACCTAGCTTTCTGCTACATGTGATGAAATAGTATAATTATGATCGTATAAGCTAAGCAAAAATAGCTGCTATTGCAGAAAAATAATAAGAAGCTATTTTATAGTCCTAAATTATTTAAAATATTTAAAATAACTAGATATTTTTTATAATATTTAAAATGAGCTATTAATTAATTACACTAAAGATGATACAATATCACTGTAAGCGTTTTATATATAGAAAGAGGTCATTATTATGGCAGAAGAATATCGTATTGAAGAAGACACATTAGGACCAGTTAAGATTCCTAAGGAAGCACTATGGGGTCCACAAACAGAAAGAAGTCGCAATAACTTCCCAACTGGTCAGTTAATGCCACTTGCAATTGTTCGTGCCTTCTTGCATCTTAAGAGAGCTGCTGCAGAATCTAATGTTGAAGTTGGTGATGAACCTAAGGACAAGGGTGAAGCAATTGAAGACGCAATTGATCAATTGCTTAAGTTAAATGATGAAGAACTAAGAAAAGACTTCCCACTTCATGTTTTGCAGACCGGATCAGGCACTCAAAGTAATATGAATGTTAACGAAGTTGTTGCTAACTTGGCTAATAAGCTCCACCCTGGCTTGAACATCTTACCTAACGATGATGTAAACCGTGGTCAATCTTCTAATGATACTTTTCCAACAGCTATGAATATTACTGCTGTTGAAGCACTTGATAAGCTTGAACCAGCAGTACAACATTTAATTGATGAATTGAAGGTTAAGCAAGATAAGTATTGGAAGACTGTTAAAGTTGGCCGTACTCACTTACAAGATGCTGTACCAGTAACCTTCGGTGAAGAAGTATCAGGCTACATTTCATCTCTTAAACATGATCTTGAATACATTCGTGAATTGAAGCCAACTCTCTATGACTTAGCTATTGGTGGTACTGCTACTGGTACTGGGTTGAATGCTGCTCCTGGTATGAAGGAAAAGATCGGCGAAAAGCTAAGTAAAGTATACGGTCACGAATTCAGAGTTGATAACAATAAATTCTGGGGTATGGCACATCACTCAGGTCTTGATGTTGTTCACGGCGCACTTAAGACTTTAGCAGCTGACTTATTCAAAATCGCTCAAGATATCCGCTATTTAGCTTCAGGTCCTCGTGCAGGTTATGGTGAATTAAATATCCCTGCAAACGAGCCTGGTTCATCAATTATGCCCGGTAAGGTTAACCCAACTCAAGCTGAAGCTTTAACTATGGCAGCAGCTCGTGTATTTGGTAACGACACTACTATCACTTTTGCGGCATCACAAGGTCAATTTGAATTTAACGTTTACAAGACTATTCTTATTGCTACCTTCCTTGATACTTGTGAAATCCTAACTGGTACTATTACTGGATTTGCTGATAGAATGATTCATGGTTTAACTGTCAATGAAAAGAGAATGGATGACTTACTCGAAGACAGCTTAATGACTGTTACTGCTCTTTCTCCACATATTGGTTACCACGATGCAGCTAAGATTGCTCAAGCAGCTGACAAGGCTGGATCAACCTTGAAAGAAGCTGCTCTTAAGAGCGGTAAGGTTACTGAAGCTCAATATGATGAGTGGATGGACTTATTGCAAATGACTAATATTGATAACAACAAACCTGAAGAATAAGGGGAACTTTTAATAAATGGCAAAATTCGTTTTTAAAACTAAAGATGCTTCAGAATTAGCTGACAAGTATGATGCAATCATTATCGGTTCAGGTGGTACTGGAATGAGTGCAGCAATTCAAGCTCATGAGCTAGGATTAAATGTGGCTGTTCTTGAAAAAAACGAAGGCTTAGGTGGTAACACTAATAAGGCTTCATCAGGAATGAATGCATCAGAATCTAATGTCCAATATGCTCACGGCATTATTGATCACAATGATGACTTTTACAAAGAAACAATGAAGGGTGGGGGACTAATGAATGACCCTGCCATGCTTAGGTTCTTTGTAGATCATTCAGCTAGTGCCATTAGCTGGCTTAAAGATCATGATATTGTTGTCAGTGATTTAACAATTACTGGTGGGATGAGCCGCAAGAGATGTCACCGACCTGCAAGCTTAGCCCCAATTGGCGCCTTCCTTGAAACCAGCTTGCTTAAAGTTGCTCAAGAAGAAGAGATCCCTGTCTTTAATAATGTAAAAGTTGTTAAGTTACTTGAAGATCACAAGCAAGTTGTAGGTGTTGAAGCCGAAACCAAACTAGGTGATAAAAAAATCGCAGCCAATGCAGTCTTATTAGCTACCGGTGGTTATGGAGCTGCCCAAGATATTATTGGCAAGTATCGACCTGATCTTAAGGATTATAAGACTACTAACCAAGCTGGTGCTACTGGAGATGGATTGAAGCTAGCTGAAAGTGTCAATGGACAACTTGTACAGATGAACTTGATTCAAGTACACCCAACTGCTCAAACTGATAATCCTCGTGTCTACTTAATCGGTGAAGCAGTTCGTGGTGAAGGTGCAATCTTAGTTAATAGAGCAGGTAAGAGATTCGTAAATGAATTAAATACTAGAAAGATTGTTTCTGATGCTATCACTAACTTGAATGAAGATGGCGCATACTTAATCTTAGATCAAAATATTCGCGATCATGTTAAGGCTGTTGACTTCTATGAATCAGTAGGATTGGTTGAACATGGTGACTCTTTAGAAGAATTGGCTAAGACTATTAATGTTGATCCAGCAGGTCTTAAGGAAACTGTTACTGTTTGGAATAAGGCTGTTGCTAATCAAGATGATAGTGAATTTGCTAGAACTACTGGTATGGAACGTGGTATTGAAAAAGGACCATTCTTTGCTATTCATATCCATCCAGCTATTCACTACACAATGGGCGGTATTCACATTAATTCTAATACTGAAGTTCTTGATACTAACGGTAATGTAATTGCCGGCTTGTATGCTGCAGGTGAAGTATCAGGTGGACTACACGGAAATAATAGAATTGGTGGTAACTCAATTGCTGAAACTGTTATCTTCGGTCGTCAAGCTGGTATCAAGATGACGGAATTTATTAGAAATAAATAATTTAATTAATACTAAGAGCTTTGCTTTCAATGGTTTAGCCATTGAGCAAGGCTTTTTGTTTTAGATAAAAAATAAACATCAAAAAAGCCGAACTTCTTAAATAGAGTTCGACTTCAATTGCTTTTCGCGAAAATCATATAAATATAATATCCTTCATATATAACCTTATACTTAAATCTAGAGCTTATAATCAATTAGCTGCAACATTCAAAAGCAACATATGTTCAACTTGAAATTTGATATTGAACTTGTAAAGGTGAAATTTAGATCTGACGTAATTGATGATTTAGAATGTAAAATTGGTATTTTAACCAGCTTAAAGTATAATCTAAAATTTCAATCCTTCGAAAATGAATAGACAAGCATCCCATCATTGCTAGAACAAGTCAACTAATATAATTAAGTCCTAATATTAGATTTATCAGGTGAGTTTAAATTGTAAATATACTATTGTGTGGGTACTTTCGAAAAATAATGAATTACATCTTAAGTATCCGAGCTCAAATAATATAGATAACTAACTGTTCATGGTTTAGCTGGATGTTCGCTTAAGACATACCGTCATTTGCAAAAGTCACCATACTGAAAGAATCTGGAATATTTCTCTTCATCAAAATTAGAAATACCTCCAAGAAGATAACTTTGTTTTTTACCTTTTGTAAGCTTACAACTATATTATAAAGCGCTTACACTATTTTGGCTAGTATTTTTTTCAAAAAATTATTAATTTTTATCAGTATGAATGGGAATCTTACTTTCGATGCTATAATCTTGACAGCGCTTTCACAATTATTTTAAACTAAAGATGGTTAGTTAATAGTTGAAAAAAGTGAGGTAGTACGATGACATATCATAAGATTAATCAAGATGACATTAAAGAATTAAGTTCATATATTCCTGATTCAGAAAGATTTATTACTGAGCCAACCGAACACTGGGATCATGACCAATTTAAAGTAGTTCGTGCTATGCCGGATTTAGTAATTCAGCCTACTAGCAATGAAGAAATTCAAAAGGTTGTTAAATATGCTAGTGACCACCATATTCCACTAGTTCCCCGTGGTAATTCTACAGGATTGATGGGGGCTAACTTAACGGTTGAAGGTGGCATTTCACTTGATATGGTTAAGATGAATAAGGTCTTAGATTATGATCCAGATAGTTTGACTATGACGGTTCAAGCTGGTATTCGTTTAAAGGATATTGAAGAATATCTTGCAGATAAGCCATTTACTTATATGCCAGCTCCAGCCATGCACTGGGCTACAATCGGAGGAAACGTTGATACTAACGCTGGTGGTTTAAAGGCTATCAAGTATGGTGTAACTAGAGAACACATTAGAGAAATTAAGGTAGTCTTGACCGACGGAAAATTATATAAATTTGGTTCTAAAGCAGTTAAATCAGCTTCAGGTTACTCACTAAAGGACTTAATTATTGGCTCTGAAGGTACTTTAGGTGTAGTTAGTGAAGTTACAGTTAGATTGTATCCAAAACCTAAGAAATCAATTAATGCAATTATTCCATTCCCAACATTGGATGATGCTATTAAGTCTGTACCAAAGATCCTAGCTTCAGGTGTTGTTCCAACTACTGTAGAATTTATGGGACGTCCAGTAATTCAATTATGGGAAAAGTACTACAACGATAAGTTCCCAATTGAAGAAGGAAATGGGTTTATTATTGTTGGTTTAGACGCATTTACTGATGAAGAAGTACATGCACAACTAGACCAAACCTTAAAGGCAGCTGCTGATCTTAAGGCAATGAAGGCACTTGTCTTAGATGCTGACTCACCAGAGGCTAAGAAGATTTGGGAATGTCGTGAGGCATTATTGCTTGCTATTCAAAAGTCTACCCCTAAGATGGATGAAGTAGATATTTGTGTGCCAATTAATCACATTCCAGATGTCCTTCACCGCATTAGTGAACTTGAAGAAGAAGCAGGCATGCGAATTCCAAACTTCGGTCATGCTGGTGACGGTAACTTACATATCTACCTTTGCTCTGATGATATGAGTGATGAAGAATTTGACAAAAAATCTAACTTTGTAATTACAGAATTATATAAGACTGCTAAATCAGTTGATGGTAATATGTCTGGTGAACACGGTATTGGTTACGCAAGAAAAGACTGGTTTGAAGACTTCTATGGTGAAGATTACACTAACTTATTAAGAAAGGTGAAAGCAATCTTTGATCCAAATAGTATTATTAATCCAGGCAAAGTATTTCCTTTAGATAAGTAATTGTACTGTTAGACATAAAATTTAATAGTTTTAGAAAACGAATTAACTATATTTAAGTTAATTCGTTTTCTTTTGGCATTATTTAACGTATCTCACTTGGCATACAATGGAATTTTTCTTTGAATTTCTTATAGAAGAAGGTTTTATTAGAAATGCCAATTTTTTCAATTATTTCTGAAATAGAGTAGTTAGTAGAATTTAACAAATTATATGCTTCTAAAAGTCGTTCCTCAGTAAGAACATCTGAAAAAGACTTTCCAACTACCTTTTTGAATAAACTTCCTAGGTAAGCACGGCTGTAATTATTTTTTTGTGCAAATTCGGATAAGGAGACCTGGGCACTATTAGTCGTAATCTGCTTTAATAATGCAAGCACTACATCAGGAGTATTCTCTTTCAAATTGCGGGTGGAGTGAAAATCTGTATTTCTAGAAAACAAAATTAAAAGCGAGTTTAAATAACTATCAATTAATTTATCTGAAAAATCACTATGTGAGTAATATTCTTCAATAAGAAGATCAGCTACTTTTCTTATTGCGTTTTCAGTATGCTTTTTGCGATAAATCATAAAGTTTTCAGAATTATTTGTCATGATAAAGCCGGATAAAACGTTTTGATTTTGTCCCATAGCTTTTAAATTTTCTAAAGAGAAGAATATATCATTTCTAAAAATAATATTTATTAAAATATCATCTTTTCCTAGAGCAGAGATTGAATGGGTCGTGCCAACGCCTAAGAGTAAGATATCGCCAGTCTTTAATTGGATTGGCTGACCATTGACTATCTCTTGAGCCGATCCTGATAACATATAATTCATTTCTAAAAAAGTATGGGTATGTTTAGGATAAGCAAAAAAGCGGTTGTGCTTACCAACGTAAATGCTATTCCCCTTAAAGAAATCACTTGTAAAGATGGGGACTGACATTTCAGTCTGAATTAATGACTTTTCTTGGTAGTCATTAATAAAAGAGTGCTGTGTGATTTGCTTTTGCTCTATTTCATTTATTTCTTTTAATTGTTGTAATAATTCTTTTTTCATGATAGCTATCTTTTACCTAAAGATCATATTTGGCAGAATTCAATTATCTATCAATATGATACATTACTCATCCTTAAATGTCATTGTAAGCGTTATCAAATAAATGTATAAATAATGTGTAAGGTTTGAAAGCGTGGTGAATATAATTGACAAACACATACGTAGCTGTTGATATTGGGGCTTCTAGCGGGCGTTTAATGTTATCACAATTAAAAGATGGCAAAATGAGCTTGAAAGAAATGCACCGATTTACAAATGGCTTTTCATTTAAGCAAGGGCATGATCGATGGGATATAGACCATATCATTAAAGAAATTTTGCTAGGTCTAGAGAAAATAAAACAAGCAGGATATCCAGACATTTCACTAGGTATTGATACCTGGGCTGTTGATTATGTACTAGTAGGCAAAGACGGTAAAAAGCTTGAAGATCCTATTAGCTATCGTGATGCAAGAACTAATACAGCAATTAAGGACTTAACTGCAAGAGTATCTAAAGAGAAGATCTATCAAAAGACTGGCATTCAATTTTTAGATTTCAATACCCTGTATCAGTTGTTTAAAGAAGATAAAGATTTACTTGCTAAGACTGATAAGATCATGATGATACCTGATTATATTGGTTATGTTTTGACAGGTAAGGCAGTTTCAGAGGTAACAAATGCGTCAACTACGCAAATGTTAAGTTTAAGAGAAGGTTTGTTTGACAAAAATTTACTTAAAGAAGTAAATGTGAAACCTGAGCAATTTCCTAAATTAGTTGATGCAGGCACTCCATTAGGTAAGCTAGATAAAAGTAAATTTTCCAAATATGATTTGCCAGATACTGACCTCATTACAGTTGCCAGTCATGATACGGCATCTGCAGTTGTGGGATCTCCTGGTATGGGACATCATTGGGCATATTTAAGTTCAGGAACTTGGTCATTAATTGGAACAGAACTTAATGTTCCAGAGAATGGATCTAAGGCCTTTGCGGAGAACTATACCAATGAATGGGGTGCTTATGGGACTTATCGCTTCTTAAAGAACATCATGGGACTATGGATGATTCAATGTGTAAGGCGTGAATTTAATAATAAGTATTCATTCAGTGAATTAGCCGAAAAAGCAAGTACAGTAAAGCCATTTCAACAATTTATTGATGTTAATGACAAGCGATTTGAAAACCCTAAGAGTATGATTAGCGAGATTAAGAATTATTGTCGCGAGACAGGGCAGCAAATCCCTGAATCGCCGGGCGAAATTTGTATGGCGATCTATTCTAATTTAGCCTTATTTTATGCTCAACAGATTCAAAAGTTGAATGACATTTTAGGCTATAAAATTGATACCTTAAATATAGTGGGTGGTGGCTCTAATGTAGCACTACTAAATCAGTTAACTGCAACTATTTCAGGTATTGATGTATATGCAGGACCTGATGAAGCAACCGCAATTGGGAATTTAACAGTTCAAATGATTACTAAGGGAGATATTCTAAATGTCTACTTAGCAAGACGGATTATTAGTGATTCCTTTGATATTAAAAAGTATCTTCCACAAGAAGAAAAGTATCATCGAATTTTTGAAGAATACAAAGAATTTATGCAAAAGATACATCAAAAGAGCAATTAGTTAAATTACTACAAGATGTAAATAATGATTTTATAGGAGAAAAAACAATGGTTAATGCAAAAGCAGTAGAAGCAGCATATCAAGTAGCTAAAGAACGTTATGCAGAAGTTGGCGTTGATACTGAAGCAGTATTAGATAAATTACAAACTATCCGTGTATCTTTGCCTTGCTGGCAAGGGGATGATATTCATGGATTCTTAACTCCAGATGCCAAATTAACCGGAGGTATTGGCGTATCTGGTGACTTTCCAGGAGGTGCAAGAAATCCTGAGGAACTAACCAGCGATTTGGATGAAGCGTTTAAACTAATTCCAGGTAAGCAAAGATTACAATTGCATCAAATATATGCCGTAACTAACGGCAAAAAGAAAGACCTTTCTGAAGTAGGTCCTGAAGACTTTAAATATTGGGTAGACTGGGCCAAAGAGAATGGTGTGTTACTTGATTTTAACCCAACTTTCTTTTCTAGTCCTAAAGTAAAAGAAAATATGACTTTATCTAGTCCTGAAAAGAGCGTTCGCGATTACTGGATCCAAGTCGGTAGAAATGGACGCAAAATTTCTAATTACTTTGGTGAAACTCAAGGTGTGCAATCAATTGATAACTTCTGGATTATGGATGGTATGAAAGATGAACCAATTAGTCGTCTGGATCCACGTGAAAGATTGATCGAATCTTTAGATGAAATCAATAAAGAAAAATTTGATGAAAAGAACACTATCGAAAGTTACGAAGGTAAGTTATTTGGTACTGGTGTTGAAAGCTATACCGTTGGTTCTCACCTCTTTTATAATAACTATGCTTTAACCCGTAACAAGTTATGGTGTATGGATATTGGTCACTTCCACGAAGCAGTTGATCCTTCTGACTACTTATCATCTTTTTTGGCATTTGGTAGAGGGATGTTCTTACACGTAACTAGACCAGTTCATTGGGATAGCGATCATGTGCCAGCTATGAATGACATGCTTATTAGAGTTATGAGAGCCTTAATTAGAGATAACTTGCTTAACAAGACAACGATTGGTCTGGACTTCTTTGATGGATCTATTAATCGTGTGGCTGCTTGGGTAATTGGTACTCGCTCAGCTCAAAAAGGCTTACTTCTTGGTATGCTTGCACCTATAGATGAATTGAAAGAAGCTGAAAGAAACTATGACTTCACCCTTAGATTAGCTGAAACAGAGGAACTAAAATCATTCCCATTTGGTGCCGTTTGGGATGAGTTCTGCTTACGTAACAACGTGCCAGTAGGTATGGACTGGTTCAAAGAACTTAAGAATTACGAAGCTAACGTACAACTAAAGAGAAATTAAATTCAGGAGGCTAGAAACTAAAATGACCAAATTTAAGGATTCAATTTTTGTTAGAGATATGAAAAACATCACCCGTCAAAGCTATGACAATGGTTGGGATGAACGTAATGGCGGTAATATGAGCATTCGCATTACTCCTGAAGAAATGAAAGAATATGATGATGCTAAAGAAGTTAAAAGAACATTTGACCTTGGCTTTGATGCAAGTGCCTTGGCAGGGCAATACTTTTTGGTTACAGGCACGGGGAGATATTTTAGAAACGTATTTCAAAGCACTGAAGAAGATTTGGGATTAGTCAGAATCAGTAATGATGGTGAAAAAGGAGAAATCGTTTGGGGTTATGTTGATGGTGCTAAGCCAACTAGTGAATTTCCAACCCACCTTATGGCACACATTGCTAGATTAAAGTTAGACTCAAAGCAGCGTGTAGTAATGCACTGTCACCTTACTAATTTAATTGCAATGTCATTTACTCAGCCACTTGATGAAAAATACTTCTCAAAGACTATCTGGAAGATGCAAGCAGAGAGCATGCCTGTTTGTCCTGAAGGATTAGGTATTATTCCTTATGAAACCCCTGGTACAACAATCATTGGCGAACATACAGCAAAGAAAATTGCTAATAGATATAGGGTAGTTATGTGGCCTCACCACGGTATCTTTGCCGTAGGAGATAGCCCAGACGAATGCTTCGGTTTAATCGAAACCATTGAAAAGGCTGCTACTATCTTCACTGCTATTCAAGCCCAGGGTGGTAATAGATTAGATGAGATTACTGATAAGCAATTAAAAGAAATCGCCGAATACTTCAACGTAACCCCTAGAGAAGGATTCTTAGATGATTAGCTGCTAATAAAAATAAATCCTATGTACTATGTAAAGAAGAGCGGAATGGTAATTTCGTTCTTCTTTTTTGAAAGGATGAAAAGTAAATGTTAACTGTTGGACTTTTTATATTTTTAATAATTGCAGGAATTGTCTCAGGTATAGTATCGGCAGTTGCAAGTATGGCATCATTAGTATCATATCCTGCTTTGCTTATTGCCGGATGTAATCCAATTATGGCTAATATTACTAGTACGGCAACCTTGATTTCTACAGGTCCAGGGGTACTTTTAGCCTCATATAAAAAAATGCAAGGGCACTGGCTAGAATTTGGTAAATATTGTTTGTTTTTATTATCAGGTGTAATTCTAGGTAGTATATTGCTACTGTCATTTCCTGGTAAAGTATTTGAAAAAGTTGTCCCATTCTTTATCCTAGCTTCAGCTATCGCACTAACTGCAAGTAATAAAAATTCTCCTGGCAAAATTAAGAAAAAAAGAACAAAGTTAGGAATCATTGGATCATATATTGGATTAATTATTGGTGGCATGTATACTGGATACTTTGGTGCCGCAGCCGGTGTTATCCACTTAATATTTATTAATTATTTATCTGATGATGAATTTTTTACAATTAATGCGATGAAAGATATTGTAGGTGCATTAGGAAATTTCGTTGCTTTAATTATTTTTATCTTTGGCGCATCTGTTGATTGGATGAAGGCCATTCCAATGGCTATTGGCTTATTTATTGGTGGATATTTAGGGCAATATAGCATTCGCTTCTTGTCATTTAAGATTGTCGCCTGGATAACTATGGTATTTTCTGTAATTTTAGCAGGATGGTTGTTCTATGCTAGTTGGAAAGTATAGGGGATGATTTAAATGAATAAGGAAATCCTAGATCTTTTAAGACAAAATAGTCGTCAACAAAATTGGGAAGAAATAAATAAAAAACTAAATCCTATAACGGTAGGTCATGTTAATGGGGAAATGATATATCAATTTTTCGAAACTTTATATGATCAATCATTTAAAGAAAATAAGCAAATGATTTCAATAACTACTCAATCAATTAATAGCTATATACCATATCATATTCACAATTATGTAGTGATTACAGTAGTTCTTGCGGGACAGTGTATATTCCATACACCTAATGAAACTTTAAAAGTAAATCAAGATGATGTTTTGATTATTGGTAGTCATACTATTTATAAAATTGATGAAATTCCTGAAGATACGATATTAATTAATATTTCTCTAAAGAGGGCTGCTTTTTCTTTGTATGATTTTGATTTTTTAACTCACAATCAAGAACCACAGTCTGTTCCATCATTAATATTTTCTACTCTGTCAAATGAAAACATTCATGGTGCCTTCAATCTATTTAGAACGCATCATGATACTCAAGTAATAACAATTATTAATGACATAATTAAGGAATATTTTGATCATAAATCCTATAGTAATCAGCTTATTCATTTAAAGCTGCTAGAATTACTAGTTCGTCTGATTAGGATTACATCAGAAACTAGAGATTTGCAAATACAGAGAAATAATCAAAAAGTTGGAGAAATAGATACTCTATCTTTAGCTCTTTACATTGAAAAAAATTATAAAGACATTTCACTGGCAAAGATGGCAAAACATTTTGGTTTTAATCCAGATTATTTATCAGCACTTTTAAAGAAGAAAACGGGATATTCTTTTGTTAAGTTAGTTCAATTACAGAGAGTTAATATAGCGGCAGAATATTTATCTTTTACTAATATGTCAATTGAGACTATAGCAAATGAGGTGGGTTACAAAGGTACACCATATTTTTATCGCTTTTTTAAAAAGTATATGGGTATTTCACCACAGCAATATAGAAATTATATCGGAAAAGGGGATAACTAGTCTCTGATTTGCTAATTGTGAATCCGCTCCCAACAAAATAACATTTAAGTATCAAATTAAATATATAAGAGATACTTTAAAGGAGCGTACAAACTATGAATAGAAAAAAGTTACCTTTAGCGATAGGTATTTTGAGTATGAATTTACTGACAATGTCATCGTCAGTTATTGGTTCTGCAATCGCAGCAATTGCCAAGTCATTTTCAGGTGAACCTGTTTCTAAAGTGCAAATGCTCAGTACAATTCCACAATTAGGTCAAATAATAGCGACGCTAATTTTCAGCTATTTAACTTATAAAATGACTAGAAAAAATATTGGTATCTTAGCTATATTGTTTGTCACAATTAGTGGTTTAATTCCAATTTTCTATAATAATAATTTAAATACAATTTTAGCTTGTATGATCGCTATGGGATTTGGCATTGGATTGATAACTAATGTGGGACCTGTCTTAGTTCAAGAACATTTTGAAGGTGAGGAAAGAGCTTCTGTTATGGGATGGCAAGTTGGATTTAATAATATTGGAATGATGACTTTAACTGCCTTAGGTGGAGTGCTTGGTGCAACTAATTGGCGCAATCTATTCTGGATATACGTTATAGGTGTATTAATTTTATTAATTACTTATTTTTTAGTACCTAAAGATAAAAAAATTAAAGCACAAAAAAGCAATGATAAAATTAGTTTGGGAGTAGCGTTTAAGCATGTTAATAATTTAGTTTATGTTTACTTACTTATTACCTTATTTACTTCAATTGTAATGACCATGTTTATGGCAAATCAATCTATTGTTTTAGCAAGCAAGGGTTTAGGTACTAGCTACACTGGTTTGATTACAGCAATTGGTAATGTGGGTGGCATTCTAACAGCTGTATTTTTAAGCAAAATTCGTAAGTTTACTAAGAATTATACTATTGCATACGGTTTTATTGCCTTTGCATTATCATTTATATGTGTTGTATTTTTTAATAATATGGGGATGCATGTTTTAGGCAATGCCTTCTCGGGCATGGGAATTGTAATGATCAATGCTACAATTCCATTTCAATTATCGAATTTGTCTAGTCAGGAAGAGTTTCCAGTTGTCATTTCAATGAATTCTTTAATTAGTTCTATTGCTGGTACCTTAGCTCCAATTTTACTAGCTATCTTACATATTCAAGTTGGCAATGGACAATTTATTTCAGGAATTATTTTATCTCTATGTGTTGCAATATTAATTTTTGTGACTAGATTAGGTAATGTTGTAAGTAAAGCAAAGGAAAAATAAAAATGAGTATTAAAAGAAATTGGCAAGCTAAGTGGATCACGGCTAAGACAGCAAAAGTAAATGATGAACCTGAATTTTCTTTAGCAGAAATGTTTAGCGGGGCTACAATTCAACAAGAAGCTCCAGATAAAAGATTGAAGCCACCTGTTGTTTTTAAAAAGATTATTAAGTTAACTAAGAAAGTAAAGCATGCAGCTTTAAATATTACTGCTCATGGTATCTACATAGGCTATATCAATGGGCAGTTAATCAGTGATGCAATTTTTGCACCTGATTATACTTCATATAAATCATTTCTACAGTATCAAAATTATGATGTAACTAAATTTCTCAAACTTGGAGATAATATACTTTACTTTATTGTTGCGGATGGCTGGTATGCTGGAAGAATAAGTGTTCAGGGAGGAAGTAATCAATTCGGTAATCAGTTGGCACTTCTGGCTGAATTAGACATTAAGTATATTGATGGAACTTCGAAGATTATCGGCACTAACAGCGACTTTAGTGTTGGTAGCGATAAGCACCGCTACGCTGATATTGACATTGGTGAGAGACAAGACTTACGGTATCCAGATTTAATCAATAATGATCAATTATTCAATGATAATGCAATTAAAATTGATGAAAGCTACGATAACTTAGTCTTACAAGAAGGTCCCCAAGTCAAGCACCAAGAAATGCTAAATCCAGTTAAGATTTGGCAAGAAAGCAATAGCTTAATCATTGACTTTGGTCAAGTTATTGCTGGTCGAATTAGATTAAAGGCATCTTTTCCAAAAAATAAATTAATAAAAATAGAACATGCGGAAGTTCTTGATGAAAATGGAAAATTCTTTAAGAACATTGTAGGGAGAAATAAGAACCAGGAAGATTACGTTATTGGTAACGGTGAAGTTGCAACGTTTGAACCAGATTTTACTTTTCATGGTTTTAGATATGCTAAAATTACTGGTTTAAAAGAAGATAATATTAAAAGTATTATAGCTTTTGCGATTTATAGCGATTTTAAGAGAACGGGATGGATTTCTACTTCGAATCCAAAGGTAAATAGTTTACTGCAGAATATCTTATGGAGTCAACGGGGCAATATGTTGTCAATTCCAACTGATTGCCCGCAAAGAGAGCGTGTTGGCTGGACTGGCGATATGCAAGTGTTTGCCGGTGCCTCAACGTTCTATTACGACACTTATGAATTTATCCGTAGGTGGCTTAAGAATGTGCGCGCAGACCAACGAGAGAATGGTGAGATTTTAGACTATTCTCCAGCACCGAAAGATTTCTTTAAGAGCGTTGAATTCACTGGTAGTTTATCTTCAGCAGGCTGGGGTGACGCAATAATACTAATTCCTTATATTCTATATCAAAAATATGGTAAGAAAGAAATTTTGCAGGAAAATTTCACTGCAATGGAGCGTTGGCATAACTTTGCGGTAAAAAGTGCTGCAAGTAACAAAAAAGATAATACTAAATATTTATGGGATACTAAGTTTCATTATGGTGATTGGATGTTTCCAAGTTTAATGATGAAGAATCCAGACCCAATGAAAACAGCTAAATTGACTAAGAATATTGTTGCTACAAGCTTTCTAGCTCATACTTCAGAATTGCTAGGAGAAATTGCTGAAATTTTAGGTGCAGATGGTCAAAAATATTTTGATTATGCAAAAAAGGTTAAGGAAGCATTTAATGAATACTATGTTAAAGATGGACAATTGACTAGTGATTTTCAGGGATGCTATGTTATTGCAATTGCCTTTAAGATGGTTAGTGGCCAAGTAAAAAAGAGGTTATTTAATAGATTAGTTGAATTAATTCATCAAAATGATGATAGACTTGATACCGGATTTTTAGCAACTCCGTATCTATTAGATGTATTAACTGAAAATGGACAAGAAAATTTAGCTAAAAAAATATTTTTAAATGAAGATTGTCCATCATGGCTGTATGAAGTTGTTCATGGTGCAACGACAATTTGGGAATCATGGGCATGCATCCAGCCTGATGGTAAAGTAGGTACCTTTTCATTTAATCATTATGCAATGGGCGTAGTAATCAATTGGATTATCGAAAAAGTTATTGGATTAGGTAACCTTAAACCTGGCTTTAAACAAATTGAAATTAATCCAAAAATTAAGGTTTTACCTGATTTTAAGTTCGAATATCAGACAGTTTCTGGCAATATAATGATTAACTTAAAAGACAATATCTATACCTGCCAAATTCCTCAAGGTATAAAAGCAGAACTTGTTGTTAGCGATACTGAACAATTTGCACGATCCTATCCTAATGTTAAAAAAATAAGTAAAAATAAATTCTTAGTAGGTAGCGGGAAATATAGTTTCATCTAGCTGGTTCATATGTGGTGAATATAGAACTTAATGATTTCTTTTTTGCTTTCTAAATTCGTTGGGGGTCACATTAGCAGTACGTTTGAATAATCTAAATAATGAAGGAACACTACTATAACCTACAATATATGCAATGATTTATGAATTTCTTTCAACAGCTGAGAAGCTACGGCAAACTTACGCATGTCAACTAATTCTTGGAATGTTTTTCCTGTATCAACTTTTAATTTATTCCCTAAATAATTTGAGTTATATTTAAACTTTTTAGCTAACTGAGGTAGTGTAATAGATTTATAATTTTGGTTGATGTAGTTAAGTAACTGCACAGTGTCCTGATTTTTATAAGTATTGAAATTGATTAACTCAGATTGGACACACTTGACTAACTCAGGAACTAATAGTGAATATAGTGCGTGCATTGCATTATTTTTGTCTAAGTCATTGCCTAAGCCTTTATATATCAGACTTTCAATCAAGTATTGAGCATACTCGTTGTTATCTAGGTTAAAAATAATATAATTATCGTGAATACTGTCAATTTTTGATGCATTAAAGAGAAACTGTGTCACTATATTAGGTGAGGAAGATATAGTATCAAGTATTGAATTTATAGAGTTGCCGTCTTTTAAAAGAATATTTACTAAAATATCGTCTTTATTCATATAATCAATTGAATGGGATATATTTTTATCAAGCATGAGGAGCGAGTGCTCATGAAGAAGAACAGTTTCATCATTTATATATTGAGTGCAATTGCCTGAGTAAATATAATTCATTTCAACAAAATTATGTTTATGAGTCGGCATTACAGAAAAGCGATGGTGCTTTGAAACTAAGATATCTTGATTATGATCAAAAAAACTTCGTGGCATATGTATAATGGCGTTGGGGTCTCTCTCCAATTCTTGATTAAATTCTTCAGTATACTTATCATCAAGGTCGTTAATATTTCGACCTACTATAAGCTGTTCTTTTTCAGTGTTATCGACTTGAAATAAAATATTATCTAAAAATTTCATTAGTGTATATGCCTGTAAACTTGCAATAAAAACTACCTCATTTTTATATTTTAAGGCTTAATATAAGCGCTTACAACTAATGATAGCCACTTTATACAAGCTAATAAAAAATTAAATAATATATAGAATAACGTATTTAACTCAATTCATATTTTTATATGGATTGAGTTTTTTATTTTGTGTAAATTTTTCTGTAAAAACGCAATGAATAATGCTAATCATAAGAAATTGTTTATATTTTGATAGCGCTTACAATTAATATTGATAGAAATAATAAAGAGAGGGAATAAAATGGATTTTCAAGAAAATAGAAATATAAAATTTATTCATAATCAATATTTATTGGAAAAAGCAGAAAAGCTAAAGCCTCAATTAATTAAACATAGCATTTCACCAACTAGACTTGTTGATATTGTTCCCGATAACACCAATGTTTATAATTTCAGCGCAAAAGAGAGCCATCAATCACTAGATAGCTTATCTAACTATAGCTTTGGCAAGGGTGAAAGGATAGTTTTTGACTTTGGTGATCATTATGTTGGACATTTTAAAATTAATATTAGTTCACTTGGCTCGCCAATGGACGCCCCATTATTTTTACATTTAAAGTTTGCTGAATTACCAGTTGAGTTGGCTGAAGACAGCGATGGGTACCAAGGAATGATAAGTAAATCGTGGCTGCAAGATGAATATATTCACCTTGATACTTTACCTCAAACACTTGCCTTACCTCGCCGCTACTCATGTCGCTATGTAGCGATAGATGTAATTGATACTTCACCTAAATGGAAGGCTGTGTTCTCTAAGCCGGTGTTTACTGCAGAAAGTTCAGTTGAGCTAAATCAAGTAACACCTGTAAATACAAAGAATAAAAAGCTTAATAAAATTGATAGTATTGGTCTCAAAACCTTACAGGATTGTATGCAGCAGGTTTTTGAAGATGGACCTAAAAGAGATCGTAGATTATGGCTTGGTGATTTGCATTTACAGGCACTTGCCAATTATGCCACGTTTAACAATAAAGAATTAGTAGAAAGATGTTTATATTTATTTGGTGCTTTACCTGCAGAAGATGGCAGAATCACTACTAATATTTTTACTTTTACTAAGCCAATTCCTGATGATACTTTCTTCTTTGATTATGGCTTATTCTTTATTTCAACTTTGTATGATTTCTATAAACAATTTCAAGATAAGCAAGTTTTAGATGACTTATATTTAGTTGCTAAGCAAGAACTTGATTCAGTTTTAACAACGTTGAATAAGGATTATATCATCGAACCTGATAAAAACTGGTTCATATTTGTAGACTGGAACATGAACTTTGATCGTAATACCTGCGGGCAAGCCATCTTAATTTATGCCTTAAGACAATTTATTAAATTGGTAGAAATTGAAAATGATCAAGAAAATATAACAAAATATAAAGCTATTTTAACTAAGATGATTAAATCGTCTAAAGAAAAATTATTTGATAAAAAGATAGGCTTATTCATTAGCGGAAATGATAGAGAGATAAACTTAGCAAGTCAAGTATGGATGGTTCTTGCCCATGTTTTAACTAACAAGGAAAACTATAATTTAATGACCAAAGTTATAAAGCTGTTCTTTCCAATTCATGATATAGCAACCCCTTATATGTATCACTATATTGTTGAATCATTATTTGAAAGCAATCATAGCAATGATGCAATTAAGCTGATCGAAGAATATTGGGGCAAGATGGTCGATTATGGTGCTGACACTTTTTGGGAAGCATTTGATCCTAATAAGCCAGATGATTCCCCTTACGGCAGCTTAGCAATTAATAGCTTTTGTCATGCGTGGAGCTGTACCCCCGTATATCTAATTAGGAAATACATTACTCACACTATTAATTAGAAAGAAGATATTCGTCATGAGCAGTAATAAAAAGTTAAGTACATGGAAAAAAGTATTACTAATAATAGCCTTAATGGCACTAAACATCGTTGAACAAGCAGCCAGTGCAATTTCTGCCACAATACCTGCAATGGCTAAAACTTTTACAGGAGTATCAATGACTAATGTTGAAATGATCACTACTGCAGTAAATATTACAGTAACAATATTCGTTTTAACATCTGGCTTTATTAGTAACAAAATTGGTCAAAAACAAACAGCTGTATTAGGTTTAGCTATCGCGGCTATAACCTCAATAATTCCAGCATTTACTAATAGTTTTGTAGTTGTTTTAATGTCAAGAATTATTCTAGGAATTGGGATTGGCTTAGCTAATCCATTAGCGATTAGTTTAATAGGTGAATTCTTTACTGGTGATATATTGGCTTCATTAATGGGATGGCGCTCAGCAATCGCTGGAATAGGGGTCTCAATCATGACTTTCTTTGCGGGTCAATTGTTAAATATTAGTTGGCACGCTGCATATTATGTATATCTTTTATTTATTCCAGTATTGATCCTGTTTACATTCTTTGTACCGCAACCAGAGAAAGAGGGATTACAAGCACAAAAATCGCAAAATAATGATAAAAATAAAGAAAAATCCGAAATTATACCTCATGCACGTATTAAAGTAGCTGGTTTGGCGCTAGTTTTATTAGCTTACTTTTCACTGGTTATGATCACTATGATTAAGATGGCCTTGCTTTATATTGAACAAGGCATTGGTTCTGCTACGGCTGCAAGTAATGTATTAAGCCTAGTAGGTTTTGCCCAATTACTTGGTGGCGCTCTTTTTGGGCTTGCATATAGATATCTAAAAAGTGCGATTCTTCCAATTGCTGTTATAGTTGGCGGAATAACTATGATAGGAATTGCCTATACTAATAATGCTAATATTGTCATGCTATTAAGTTTAGTTTCTGGTTTTATTGGAGGAATGGGAATACCATATATTTTCACCAGAGTAAGCGCATATTCAACTACGTCAACTGCACCACTTAACAACGGTATCGTCTTGGTTGGTTCTAATTTAGGCTCATTTATTGCACCCTATGTAGCAGCTATATTTGGCAAGACTGCTCAAGCTGCTTTCTTAGGTGGGGGAATTGCTATGACAGGACTAGGAATTGTAATTATTATGGCATTCGTTATTTTGAATAAGTCTAAATATTAAATTAAACAAGCTATCAATTTGTTACTTAAAATATTTCACAATGATATTGCAACCGATTTCATTAGTGATAAACTTAACAATGTAAGCAAAAGCTATTAATGAAATCGAGGCAAAATTATGAAAATCAAAGCTGCTGTAGTTGAAAAAGTGGGAGATCCATTTGTAATTAAAGACGATATTGACTTACATGAAGTTGGTCCTACAGACGTGCAAGTTCATATGGTTGCTAGTGGTATCTGCCACTCAGATGAAGCAATTAGAAAAGGTGACGCTTCTCTAGGTTATCCTGTAATCTTAGGACACGAAGGTGCTGGTATCGTTGAAAAAGTGGGTTCAGAAGTTCAAAATCTTAAACCCGGTGACCATGTTGTAATGGCATTCTATGCAGATGGTCTTTGCGATAAGTGTTTATCAGGCATTCCTACTCAATGCCGCCACTATGCTGATTACAACTTATCAGGTGTAAGATTTGACGGTGAAGATCAATTCCAGGAAAACGGCAAACACATTTCTGATATGTTTAACCAATCTTCATTTACGACAACTACTGTAACTAATCAAAGAAACTGTGTTAAAGTTGATGACGATGTCGACTTACGTAAGGTTGGTCCTCTAGGATGTGGTTATATTACTGGTTCTGGAACCGTCTTTAACACCTTAAAGCCACGCCCAGGTCAAACTATTGCTGTTTTTGGTACTGGTGCAGTTGGTCTTGCAGCAATGATGGCTGGGAAAATCTCTGGCTGTACTAAGGTAATTGCTGTTGATATCGTACCTTCACGTTTGGAACTAGCTAAAGAACTTGGTGCTACCGATGCAATTAATTCTAAGCAAGAAGATCCAGTTGCTAAGATCAAGGAACTAACTGGAGGCTATGGTGTTGATTATGCTGTAGATACTACTGGTGTATCTGCAGTAATGAAGAGTGGAATTGACGCTTTGGCTCAAGGTGGTACCTTAGCAGCAATTGCCGTAACCCCTAATAATTTAGAATTTTCAACTTGGAATGACCTATGTACTAATGACCGCAAGGTAATTGGCGTTAACATGGGTGATGCTATTCCTCAAATTGATATCCCAAGATTGATTGCTTTCAATAAGTTAGGTATGTTTGATTTTGAAAAGACTGAGAAGTTCTATGACTTTGAAGATATCAATCAAGCAGATGCAGATTCAGTATCAGGTAAGACTATTAAGCCAGTTTTGATTATTGATAAGGATTATGAACCTAGTAAATAAAGCTAACTTTACATAAATTAAAATATATAAACAAAAAGAACATCCCTTCTCAGGAAGATTCCTAGAGTAGGGATGTTCTTTTGTGTCCAGCTTTAACTACTTTATTTACTAATTCACCGGCTATTTCAGTTACTGTTACTGGCTTATATTTTTTAGAGAAGATACCAATAATATCTAAAATGGCAGCCATCCTCCCCTTATGGCCCTCGCCGAATACTACAGTGGGCGTGACAACAGCAAGCGGAATGTCGCTAGTATTTAACATTTTTATTATTTTTTGTTTAATTTTAACTAATTGTTTATTCCCAATGCTTGCACTAATAAAACCCATTGCCTTAACATGATGCTTTTCAGCAATTTTCATCATCGTTTGAGCAGGAAGTTCATTCAATTGCTTAAACTTATCAGGATTTTTTTCAGAACCACCAATTAAGTCAACGATATAGGTGATTTGAGAAGGTAATTTTTCATCAGTTTGTTCAAAATTAGCTGCGTCAGCACGAATATTGTGAATGTTTTCTCCAGAGATTTCACTTTTTCCCAGACGAGAGACAATATAAAATTGAGCAGTAGGATCTTTCTGACGCCAGTATTTAACAACATTAGTTCCAATATATCCGCTGCCACCCAATAAAACAATATTTGTCATAAAATCACCCTTAATACTTATAATGTCAACGAAAAAAATTTTAATCTTTATAAGAATAGAAATCAATTAAGTTAGTCATTATTTAATAATGCTTAAAATTTAAATGTTAAATTATTCACTTTTAAATAACATCATTAAGTGCATGATTAATTGAATATAAAACTATATTTTTTAAATAATATATAAGCTCAGAATATTAATATTTTAGCATTTATAATCCATATTAAACTTAATATCATTTTTATGATAGCGGTTGCATAAAATAATATTAAGTTTTATAATAGCTTTACAAATTTAATCATTTTTTTTGATTTATCAGGAGGAAACAATGAAAAAAATTACAATTACCAGCTTAACAGCCGTAGCTTTAACTACTGTCGCTTTAACAAGTGCCAACTCAGCTAATAATACAGTTAAAGCGGACGTAGTAGATAATAATACTAGTGCAGCAGCTAAATCAGTTACACAAACTGCTCAAGAAGCAGTTGATTCAGCTAAACAAGATGTGGCTAATGCTCAAGCAAATGTTGACGCAGCCCAAGTAGCATTAGACAATGCCCAAGCTGACGCTCAAGCACCGCAAGCTGCCTATAATAAACAAGAAGAAAAAGTAGAAAAAGACAAAGATGATGTTGCTTCTAAACAGTCAGCTGTTAAAGCAGCAGAAGATAAGGTTAAAGCTGCTCAACAAGTAGCAAACGAAGCAGAAGATCCTGCTAATATTAACAAGGCTAAACAAGCTGTTGAAGATAAAAAAGCTGACATTACTAATAAGCAGTCAGCTGTATCTCAAGCTCAAAAACAGCTCTCCTCTAAGCAACAAGCTGTTGATCAAGCTATGGCCAATGTTAAGTCAGCTCAAGATAATTTAGCAACTAAACAAGCAGCTAAATCTGCAGCTGATATTAAAGTTAAGAATGCTCAAGATGCCCTAAATGGTACTGGTATTAATGAAGCTAAACAAGCTATCAATACTTATCAGAATAATATTAATAACCTTAACAATGCTATTAAACAAAATGAGGATACTTTAGCACATAATAATGATGTACTAAAAGATAATCAAAATAAGGTAACTGACGTTAAAGAAAAAATTAATGCCGCTAATAAAGACCTGGCTAGTGCTAAAGAGAATGTTTCTTCACAACAAAAACAAGTTAATACTGCTAAAGAAGAATTGACAAAATTAATTCAAGAAATTGAAGCTAATAAGACTACTGGGATTGCTGGTTTATTTAAATCTTTATCTCAAGATACTAGCTTAAGTGAAGCACAAAGAGCAAATGCTAAAGAAGCTTACGATATAGTAATGGGTACATACAATCGACCTGATTGGTATGGACAAGTTGTAAATATTGGTGCTAAAGATGATGCCACTAATATAGATCTCGTTAAAGATACTTTAAAGTTTTATAGTCAAGTAAATGCAGCTCGTACAAGCCATGGTCGCGAGCCGTTGAACGTTTCCTTCATCGATGTTGCTACTGCGGTTTTAAATGCTGATTATCAAAAAATAGGTAATATATCTCACTCGAAATGGAGTATGAGCGACGCTGAAAATATAGCCGGCGATCCAGATTACCCTGTAGACCAATGGATGAGTGAAGAAGCAACATGGAAGCAATATGTAGCTGAACATCCTGATTGGAGTTATGGTTTAGATGACACCTATAGATTTTACAAGGAACACTCGAATGAATACTATTCAGTTGGGCATTTCTTAAATATTCAAGATCCAAAATTAGCTTCATTTGGGTTAGGTAGGTATGATGGAGATACTGTATATGATGCAACAAGCTCATATAGAGTTTCAGAATCAAGTACAGTACCCGTTTCACAATATGTTGAATTAATTAATAACTATATTACAAATCTTGATCAACTAGATAAAGTAAATGCAGCTAAGCAGAGAGTAGCTAATGCTGAAAAAGCTTTGACAAATGCAAAGAATGGCCAGTCTCAAGTTGAAAATAATATTGCTATCTTACAAGCTAACTTAGCAGACCTTCAAAAAGGCGTAGAAGCTAGCCAACAAGCAATTGCAGCGACTCAAGATGCTATTAATAAGCAAAAAGAGGACTTATCTACCCAGCAAAAGAACCTAAATAATGCTCAAGAACGCTTAGCAAATCTCACCGCATCTAACGAGCAAAAAGCCGCTATCTTAAGTGATGCTTTAGCTAGTCAAAAGCAAGCTCAAAGTGAAGTTGAAGGAGCTCAAAAGCAATTAGATCAAGCTCAGGAAACACTTAAATCAGCACAAAGTTCTCAAACTAGTTTGGCTCAAGATATTGCTAATAAACAAGCTGCAGTTAAGCAAGCTCAAGGTGAACTGACAAATATTGTTGCTAAGAGGGATGCTCTTTTAAATGCAGCACAGAACTTGTCCAATGCTAAAAATACCCTAGCTAGCGCTCAAGCTAACTTAGATCAAGCTCAAACAACATTAAAGTCTGACCAAGATATACTTGATAAACTTGCTCCAGCTAAAGAAAAAGCTGATAATAGCGTCGCTCAAGCACAAGCCAATTATGATGCAGCAGTAGCTAGCCTATCATCTGCTCAAGCTGCATTAACTAATGCTGAGAAAGAATTAGCTGCATCCCAGGCAGAACTAGTTATTCCAGATAAGCAATCTACATCTAAGGAATTTAAGCTAACCCATAATGCTTATATTTATGACAAAGACGGTAATGCAATTAAGTCTAATGGTAAGAATATCACTCTAAAGAAGGGTGAAACTATTTCCGCTCAAAATAACGCCCAATTTGTAACTATTAATGGTAAAAAGTTCTACCAAATAGGAGAAAACCAATTCGTTAAAGTCGGAAATGTTAAAAAACAAACTGCTAAGTCTATTAAACTGACTCATAATGCTCTAGTTTATGAGAAGACTGGCAAACTAGTTAGAAATGGCTTATTACCTAAATCAATTAAGCGTGGAAATACAATTAAAGTTTTAAATAAAGGTAAGATATATACTATCAAAGGCAAGACTTATTACAAGATCGGCACTAATGAATATGTCCGTGTTGCAAACACTCACCTTAAGACTAAAGCAGTTAAAGTTACTGCTTTAATTAAAGGAAAAGCTGGTCAAAAATTTGCTACTAATAATAGAAGTGGCAAAAGAAACGGTCACTATGTAGTTGCGGGCAAGAAGTATCATTTTAATGAAAAACTTGTAATTAATGGTAAACTTTACTACAAGATTACTTGGACAAATAATTGGGTTTCTGCAAGTAAGATTAATTTTTAAACAACTAGTAGAAGAGAATGGCATAAGTCATTCTCTTTTATTTTGGGTAAAAATCCACAATACTTTTAATTTCTAAGCTATAATTAATTTATAGTATATTTTTTATTTTTATTTTTAGAAAAGAGAAGTTTTATGGTTAATAATAAAAAATTGAAAAATCTATTGCATCAGCGTAATAAAGATAATTTAAAAAAATCACGAAGTGTTGAGAAAGTGGAGTTTAATGATGATGATATTGCAATTCCGTTTGCGACAGCTGAGGAAGTTAAGTCTAAAGGTATACGTCATGAATTAAATAGAGTAAGAAGATTTACTGCAAAGAATTTTTTGAATAAATATCGTTACAGCGCTACTGACCATCGACTAATTAAGCCATATTATTATTTAAGACAATGGTTTAACTGGACTGGTGTTGTAGCAGATATTTCAATGCCTACTGGTAGTGATTCGACTAGAATAGACGGTAAAGTCTTAATAGATAAGTTTTGTTTTGAAAATGAAGTAACTGGTGAAAAAGAAATGCTGGATCACCATATTTGGTTAAACGTCAATAATATTCGTTACTTGATGAATGGACCTAAGTTAACTTTAGGGATAGGGGATGTTATCCAAGCCACTAGTCGCGTCATGCAATATTCTGGTAAAGGCGGTTCAGTTGAGAAGTTTGGTTTAGGTTCAACAGTTATTCGTGCTGGTGGTATCTTAGTCTCTTATACTAAGAATATTAATTCCCCTAAATCACAAGTGATTACCAGTAACTACGATCATGGTGATGATTGGGTGCTAAAGCTAGACAATAGCGGTATACCCGATATTACCTTACAAAATTACCGAGAAAATAAAGATATCCGTATCTTTGCCAATAGAGAACATGGTCACGTCCTAGCAACTTATCAGCCAAGCCGCTATGTACATTATTTTGAACGTTTGCAAGATAGTAGTTCTAATACTCCAATTAAGGAAATAGATGAGCCAGTCTTGTATACTGCAACTATTAACGACTTTAGGGTCTATGAGCAAGATGGTGAACTTGTTCCTAAGATTGTCTTGGAGTCAGTTACTAATCCGATCGGGCGGATTGTCTGCGCTCGTAAGACACTTGACTTTAATGAAGCATTAATTAGTCTAGGCACTTTGAGAAAGGGCGACAAGATATCATTTAAGCTCAAGGGTGATATTAATAGTTTAAGAACTAATGAACTAACTAAGTTTAAGCTTTTAACCCCTCATCAGACTTACGATCTACCAAAAGAAACCCAATTACTAAATGGTTGGATTATGAATTCATTCTTCTATACTCCAGCTAAAGACTATGATTTAATTGGTAAATATTTACATTGGCAACAAGTCATTTCTCGTGAAGATGTTGATGTAACTGAAGATAACTTCGATGAATACTACGGATTAACTGCTAAGGAAATTTCTAAGAAGCTCGATTTAGATATAGAGGTAGTTAAGAATTATCTACAAGTTAGCCTTCCTAATAATAGTGATATTCTGTATTCGTTTATTGATAACAATGATGAGCAACATCGTTATTATCGTCCAGAGGTGTTAGATCAAGTGGAGAAGCATTTTAAACACACTAGCCAAAAAGCCCAGAGTGCCCTTGAACGTGCTCAAGCTGCTAAGCATGCATATTCTCGTCAAGTTAAGGAAAAAGTGATTGCTATTCCTAGGGCTCAGGATACTAAGCCTGTTAGTGATAGAGAATTTGAACGTAACTTGCTTGCTAAAATGGAAGAACAGTCAGCTAAGTCTGAGGATAAAACTGACAAGGTTGCCCCTGTTCCTACTTCAGAGACTAAAGCGGAACATGAACATCAAGAAACACCAATTAAGAAAGAAATTACAAGTAGTCTCGCTCCAACTGAATCTCCTAAATCAGTCAGTGAGCCGGTTAAGCTAGAAGAAGATCAAGAAGCTACTCTAGATGAAACTAAATCACAAGTTGAAGTTAAGACTGTCGAACCTATTCAAATTAAGACTAATGATAAGTTTATGGTTAAGTTTGTTTGTGAAACTGGGACTTATACTAGTGATCAATTTAGTAACTTCCAAGCTGTAGCTAAGTATCTTCAGCAATTAACAGAAGCTAATAAACTAAATAAATTCTTACTCGTTAAAAATGAATCAGGACAAGATAGTATGATTTCTGTTAAGCAAATTTTGGAAGTAAAAATATAATTTAGAGATGAATATATAGTAGGTTAGTAACAGTGCTAATCTACTTTTTTATTTATAAGCGTTTCTTAAAGTACTAAAAAAGATTATACTTAGTAATTGAAAGCGATTACTGAAAAGAAATGGTGAATATAATAAATGAAAACTAGTTTTATAAAATACGGACAAAAAGATGGTAAAGATTTATGCGAGATTACCTTGAAAAATAATAAAGGGATGGAGGTAAAAGTTCTAAACTATGGTGCTACATTAGAAAAAGTTATTTTTAAGGGTGAAAACATGATTCTGTCATTGCCACACCCTAGTGATTATTCTAAGGAGCGTAATTTCCTAGGTGGGACTGTTGGCAGAATTTGTGGGCGAATTAAATCTGGTCAGTGGAAGCATGGTGATGCTACTGTACAATTACCTAAAAATGACGGCGAAAACCATATTCACGGTGGCATTGGAACTGATATGCGTGTTTGGGACTTTAGATTAGATAAAAGAAAAGATACTGCTAAAGTAGTGCTGACTCTACTTGATCCAGATGGTAATAATGGCTTTCCAGGAAATATGAAATTAACTGCTAGTTATGAATTAGATAATGACAATAGTCTCCTTTATAAATTAGAAGCAGTTAGTGATCAGATGACTATTTTTAATCCTGCAAATCATACCTACTTTACCCTAGGAGAAAAGAGTGCTAGAGATGTTTGGATGAATATTAGTGCAGACTATTTCTTACCAGTAAGTAGAGATGGATTACCAATTGCAGGAATGGAAAGTTTAAAAGGAACTGCTTTTGATTTTACGCAAGGTAAAAGGATATCAGAGGCCTTAGATTCTAATGATGATCAGATAAAGCTTCGCAACGGTCTTGATCATCCTTTTATTCTAGGATGTAATCGTCCAGCAGCTACTTTAACCACTAGAAAATATCAAATGACTATGTCTACTAACGCTCCTGCAATCGTGGTTTATACTGGCAATCACTTTAATAATACAGGGGTAGCAAGTAATATCGGTCAGTACGATGGGGTGACATTAGAAGCACAATGTCCACCAACAAGTGGTAGTGACTTAAGCGAAATTACCTTATTGCCTAATGAAAAATTTAACCGTTGGGCTTGGTGGTATTTTGAATAATCAATAAAAGCATTTGTGTGGCAAGGATGCTTTTTGGATATTTAAAAATAGATTCTAAGGAGATTAATAATGTTACCTAAACAAGAAAACTATGATGTTGTTATTATTGGATCCGGCTTATCAGGACAAGCCGCAGCTGCTGAAGCTATTGACCATAATTTAAAAACTTTAGTAATTGAACAAGGACGCACTACTGGAGGTAGTGGCAATTATGTTGAGGGTGTATTTGCAGTCGAAAGTAAAATGCAAAAAGAACAAGGAATTACTTTGACTAAAAAGCAAATTCTGCATGATGAGCTAGAATTTTCACATTATGAGGCAGATACTAGGATCTGGAAGGATTATATTGATCAATCTGCTGAAAATATTGATTGGTTAAAAGAACATGATGTTAAATTTACAAAAGTTGCCACCTTAGGATCTGGACTTGATACCTGGCACATGTTTGATGGATTAGGCAATAAAGCTATTCATGAAGGGATGCAACCATATTCAGAAAGCAGAGGGGCAGAATTCGTTACTTCTGTTCAAGCTATTAAGCTATCACTTGATGAAGATAAGGAGATTAATGCTTTAGTAGTTAAAGACTATGAATCTGGTGATGAGAAGGCGATTTATACTAAGAATGTTATTTTAGCTAGTGGGGGTTATTTGAATAATAAATCAATGCTAGTTCACAGCTCTAATAACAATGCTGAACGCATTATCCCTATGAATTCAGGCAAGAGTAATGGCAGTGGCCTAAAATTAGCATGGGATATTGGTGCTAAAAAGTTTGGGATGGGGATGGCTATGATGTTTGGTGGTCAGATTAAAGAGGATACTGTCCCGTCATATAAATTTTGGAAGACAGATATTGGGATCGCTACCTGTGAAATGGCACCGCTTTGGGTTAATGAAGTTGGTGATCGTTTTGTTGATGAAAGTGTATTTAGAATTTGGTCTTACGCAGGTAATGCCTTAATTAAACAAGAAAGAACCTACGCTATTTTGGATCAAGCTACAATTGATCATTTTGCAGAAAAAGAATTACCTAGAAGCTTAAAGCCACTATCTGATCGAACCAAATTAACTAATTTGAAAGAAATGATCAAGAACGCTGAAGATAAAAAATTGGGATTCCTAACTGAAGCTGATACAATTCAAGAACTAGCTAAAAAGCTAAACTTGCCTAATTTAGTAGATACTATTAATAACTACAATAAGCTAGTTGATAATAAAGAAGATATTGAATTTGGTAAAGATAGTAAATACCTCTTTTCGTTAAAGCAAGGCCCATATTATGCCTTTGAGTTAGGGATAGGTGCTTATTGTACAATGGGTGGCTTACGAATTAATCGTAAGAACGAGGTTTTAGACAATAATGGCAGAAAGATTGGCGGACTATATGCAGTAGGGAGTGATGCTTCAGCTGTTTTAGTTGGTGACACTTATGGTGTAAATGTTCCTGGTTCTGAAGCTGGGTATTGCATTTATTCAGGTAGAGTTGCCGCTCAAGAGATTGCTAAAAAGTAAACAAGATTTTTGAATTTACCTAACTTTTGTCCTAATCTAAAAATTAAAAGCAATATTAGTTGAAAAGCAAGGTCGATTATTTATGGTAAAGTATTATCGCGCAAACTAGTGATATAAAGAATGTTAAGGAGCTTTATCATAGATAGACCTACTCATAGACCGACTTTAAAAAGTTCGGTCTTTTTTATTGACATAATATACAGCCACCTGTATATTATATATAACAGGTACCTGTTATATATTGATAGAATTTAAAGTAATGAAATAGGAGTACTTAAAATGGTTAGCAACGAAAGAAAAGAAGTATTCGACAATTTCTTAATGCTTGGCGGGCTATTTCATAAATATCATTTACAACTAATCAAAGAAAAAGGTCCTGGGAGCTCAATGCAGGGACAAGGTAGAATTCTGGCACTTTTAAAAATCAAATCAGAATTACCCACTAGTGACATCGCCTACATTTTAGGAATTCGTCAACAATCACTTAATGAACAAATCAAACGCTTAGAAGCCCAAGAATTGGTTGAACGTCATCCATCTGAGAAAGATAAGCGCGTGATGCTCGTCTCACTTACTGAAAAGGGCAAGAATGTGAGAGATGATAAGGGAGCATTCGATGATATCTTGACAGAGTTTTCTGACCAAGAACTTGAGCAATTTAATGGCTATCTTTCCAAGCTCATTGATGCGTTAGTACAAAAGGTTCACGATGAAGGATGTCCATCTGAAGATGCACGTCTTGCTAGAATGCGTGAAAGCTTAAGTGAAGATGAATTTAAACAGTTAATGATGATGCGACGTCGTTTCTATGGCCCTGAACCTATGGGATTAGGTCGTAGACCAATGGGAAATCGCCCACATCGCAGACCTTTTAAGAAAGAAAAGTAAATATTATTTTGGAGAAGAATTTTATGACTAAACAAATTACATTTATCGTTGGCTCTTTGCGTAAAGACTCATTTAACAAGACATTGGCAAATTATATTATTGAGAAATTATCTAAAATAGACTTTAAAATTGAATTCGCTTCAATTGGAGATATTCCCTTGATGAATCAAGATATTGAATTTCCAGCCCCAGTTGCTGTATCAACTTTACGAACACAAGTAGAAAATTCTGATGCTCTTTGGATTGTTTCACCAGAATATAACGGAACTATTCCAGGTGTGCTCAAGAATGCCTTAGATTGGTTATCTCGTCCAGTTCAACAAGGAACATTTGGTGCACCAGAGTTTTTAATTAACAAACCAGTGGCAATTTCTGGGGCAGGTGGTAAAGATGCAGCTGCAGGCTTTATCCATGACTTAGTAAAATTGATGAAATTTATGGGTCTTGCTCCATTTGAAGAAACTGTTGGTTTACAAATTCCAACAGAAGCATTTATGACTAATAAATTTGAATTATCTGATGAACAAAAAGCGAAAATTGATAAGCAAATTCAAGATTTTATTGACTCATTAGATGAAAAGAATTAATCTATACCAATTATAAGAGAGATGCAACACAAAATCTTTCAATTCACTATCATTCAATGATAAAATGAAACAGTTAAGAAAGAAGGAGGAGTTATTATGGCATTTCCACAATTAGATTTAGCAAACGTAACTGGTCCTAAGGCTACTATCAAGACCAATCATGGTAACATTAAGATTCAACTATTTGAAAAGCAAGCACCAATGACAGTTGAAAACTTTGTACGTTTAGCTAAAAAGGACTACTACAACGACACTACTTTCCACCGTGTAATTAGTGACTTCATGATTCAAGGTGGAGACCCTAAGGGTGATGGTACTGGTGGTCAAAGTATCTGGGGGCACCCATTTGAAGATGAATTTTCACCTGAATTGTTCAATATTCGAGGTGCTGTTTCTATGGCTAATTCAGGTCCAAGTACTAACGGTAGTCAATTTTTCATCGTTCAAAACAAGAACATGCCTAAGCGCTTCATCAAGCAATTAGAAGATGCAGGTTACCCTAAAGAAATTATCAAAGCCTACAAGCAAGGTGGTACTCCATGGCTTGATGGTCGTCATACTGTCTTTGGTCAAGTAATTGACGGCATGGATAGCGTTGATGAAATTGCCAAAGTCGAAAAAGATGCCAACGATAAGCCTAAAAATGATGTAATTATTACTGCAATAGATGTTGAAGATTAATTATTCATGATGTGAGCTCCAAAAGTTAGATGCTTTTGGAGCTTTTATTATACCAGCAGGATAAGAAGGGAGACCTAATAGAGTATCTTTGTTTTGCTCAAGCGATGAGTGCAACGGTTGAATTTTTTGATTTCAATATTTATATTGCTTAATTCATCTAATTCTAGATTTAAATTAGCCAGCATATTTAAATTATTGATCATAGCAATAATATTTTTTTGATATGTCGCTAAGTTGCTATTCTGCTTTATTTTTACAAACTGGATATCAAAATTTTGAGTATTTTTTAAAATCTCTTGATGGTTTAGTATATTCTAATTCTAAATTATGTAAATATAATTTACTTAACTTCAAACGGCCTGGAGTCTGTAAGTAAGTAACTTCATCTAACTTTAAATGAATAATTAGATCAACGTCGGGATTAAGAGATATTAAACGAGTAAGAATATCTTGAATTGAAGTCCAATGCAAAGTGTACATCAGGAGAAACTGCATCATATGCTTGGAAATAATGTGCCTTTCGCTCAAAGACTAAATATGGTTCAGCAACTTGAAGTGCAAGGTTATTAGTTTTATCACAGACGTTAAAGCTTTTGATATCTTTTTTAGAGCCATTAGAATAAAGTTTATTACGATAATTTTTGCTGAACTTTTTGATGTCTATAGAGTTTAGTACACAAAACGACGTATTTTTTCTTTTTAGTTTTAAATTTTTCAAAGCGATTGTTGAACAAAAGTATAACTCCTTAATATAAAATATGTGTAGAGTAGGTATTTAAAATCATTTTATATAACTTCTTATAATCTATATTATGTAAAGTAAATAATAAAATTTAAAAAGAGGTTTAATTTATGGAAATTATTAATCTTGATCATATGGTTCTAACTGTAAAAAATTTATCTGTATCTAAAAAATTTTATCATGAAGTTATCGGCTTGCCAATTGTTGATGAGCAAAAAAATAATTTTGTATCATTGCGCTGTGGCAATTCACTAATTCGATTAAGACAATTATCTAATGCTGTTGGTGCTATTGTTGCTGATAAGCTTCAGATCGGTGTATTTGATTTTTGTTTAGAAACATCTGCGTCAGTTAATGAGATTTTGGATAATTTTAAGAGATTTAATATATCAATTGCTCAAGGTCCAGTTACTAAGAATGGCGCTAAAGGCTCAATGACATCAATATATGTGCGGGATCCGGATGGTAATTTAGTTGAAATAAGTACTTATTAATCTGCTTTATATATAAGATATTGCATTTAAAAATCAAAAAATGCTAAGCATCAAAGGTTTAGAAGTTATTTATTAATGTTTTTCATTAAAACTAATATTTTAAGAAGCGATATTATATAAATGTTGATATATAGCCTCTCTTGGTGCTGCTCTGGGTTTGAAGCTTTATTACTAATTACAACTAAATCTACCATTTTTTAGAATTTTTGTTTCTTGTTTAACATTTATTTGCAATAATTTTTGTTTAGTTTAAATAACATAAATAAGCCACTCCAGAGGAAAATCCTACAGAGTGGCTTATTGCAACTTATATTTTATTTTCTAACAAAAACACATTTTTTTGAGAAGTCTTGTACTCCAAAGCTTCCTTTTTTACTTAAATTTACCTAAACTTTTACCATACTTATCTTTACCCACTATATAGCCATACTTACCGCCTGAGCGCGGCTGTCTTAGCCATAATCTTAACGGTCCTTGCAAAGTAGCATCATACTTGATGACATCGCCTTTTTTAAGCTTAGCGATTGGATCAGCATTGATATGTGGACTTTTATGGATTTCGAGGGCCTGTCCAAGTGTGAAAGTACCGGATTTCTTGACCCAAGTCGATTTCTTCTTAATAGCTTGCTTTTTATCACCTTGTGCAAGCTTCTTCCAGCCCTCACGAGTGGTGTTGACCACGCTTTTATCCATCTTAAAGCCGCTAAACTGCCAGATAGTATAAGTAGACCATGGAGCAACTGAAAAACTTGCATTTGGCAGGCTCCAGCTATTCCAAGTATCAGTAAGGTACCACGCTACCCATAAACCACAATCCTTAGCGCAGTTTGCTACCTGATTGATTGCTGACTGTTGCACATAGATAAGTGGCCACACGCCTGAAAGTTCGTGATAGCGATCTACAAATTTTCTCACATATGAGCAATCTTTACCGAAGCTAACATTTTGATTTTCTTCCCAGTCAACAGCAGGTACAGCTTCACCAACGTAATTTTTTGTGTTTTTGTAAAAGTATTCGGCTTCCTTTTTAGCATTGCTACCGCTGCAATAGTGATAAAAGCCCAGTAATTTACCGGCCTTCTTTGCTGCTTGATAATCTCTATCACAGTAAGGATTTACATAAGAAGTCCCTTGTGTAGCCTTAACCATAGTGACATCAACACCAGCTTGAGTTGCATAGTTTCTAGGTGAGTCACTATAAACATCTACCATTTTTAACATTTAATCACACTCCTATAATATTTGTTCGGTTCTGATAGTTTGGCAACTTTAACTACAATTTTTAGTTCGTCTTTTTAACTTCAATTGGAGTAGCCGTCTTAGTAGTCACAATGGGTGTGGTTTCTACTTTCTTGCCGTCGATAGTGTCAACAATTCCTTGGGTTTGCTTCATGATTGCAACGCTCTTTTCAATCTCGCCTTGCACATAATCTTGAGTTGGGTGTGGTAAGTGTGCCAAGTCTAAAAGCTCAAGCAAGCCGTTAAAGGCATACATAAACTTGTCATCACCACTGCCACCACGCTTTTCAGCTTGATAGACGATAGGAAGTGCCGCTTGTGCGACAATCTTCTCTGCCTTGGCTACAAGGTCGCCCTTGCTTGCCTTTTCGTCGATTGCATTCTTGCGCTTGAGATAGTCCCAACCTACTAAAACCGCTGCAACTGAAGCAATTGCTAAAACTACATCTACACAATTTTTGATACTCATTATTCTTTTTTCCTTTCATCATAAAAGGCGCCCTTCATGGACGCCTTAAGCTTGATAATTTCAATTTCTTTCTGATTAAGTCGGTCTTTTAACCGCTCAATCTCTTTTTCCTTTTCTTCATACTTTACTTGATACACCTGCGGAATTCTTAACAGCAGTGTAAAAGCCGGAAGATACGAACATCACATAGCCACCAGGAATTTCATTATCAGTCATATAAGCTTCAGCAGTATCATATGCTTCTAATGCATTTTGAGCATCAATAGTATCCGTAATGAAGTTATTATTAACGTTTTCCTTAGCAGTATCATACATAGCCTGAGCTGCGACTTTATCCCTATGAGGAATAGTAATTAAGCGTTGGTGTTCTTGAGTAATATTTGCTACTTGAAGTGCACCATTTTCACTCATATCCAATTCATCAACATCATAAACCAAACCAGTCTTCATGATTAAGGCGTACAGTTTCCTTATAGCTTTACGTTCATTATCTTCATTACGCTTGTATTGAACAGGGTCCATAAAGCCACTCATCTTATTGATACGAACTTCACGTACACCTACGAAATCAGCTGCAGTAACACTCTTTGCACCACCAGTTAATGGTTGCCAAATTTGAGAGTCAGCAGCAAATTCTTTGTCAAGCTTTGCTAAATCTTTGCTATCTAAAACAACAGTCATCTAAATTCTCCTATTCTTTAATACCTGTCATACGGGCTGCAATCTTATCTACTAATGATGGTTGCTTGGTATTAGTTGCATTACTTGGGTTACCACTAGCAGTAAATGAAACTTGAGGCTTCTTTTCTTGACTAGTGAATAAATAATCATCAGACTTCTTAAGCCCTTCTAATTGCTTATCTAAGCCTGATAACTTACCATCTTCAAAATTAATAGTTTCTTGATCAAGTAAAGCTTCAATCGCTTTAGCATTCTTACCACCAGCGTCACGAATAGCATTGCTGATAGCAAAACCTTTCTTAAGTGCGGCTTCATGAGCTTGATTATTCTTGGTCATTTCTTCCATTTTCTTTTGATATTCAGCAACTTGTTTTTGTAAATCATCATTACCTTCGACTTGTTTCTTTAAGGCTTTAAGTTGCTCATTACTTTGGTCAACTTGACCATTAAGACCCGCGATTGTATCATCCTTAGTCTTAATTTGGTCTTTGAAATCTTGTATATCTTTATCATAAGCTTTCATGACCTTAGCAATTGCATCATCTTTAAGCCTCAATTCTTTGAGAAAATCTTTATTCATAAATCTATCTCCTTAATTTTGGGCACAAAAAAAGAACAGTTTTACGACATATTCAGGTCGATTACTAATCTAAGATTTCAATACTTTTAATTTTGTCTATTGAGATACCATTACCAGCATACCTATCATAACCATCAGGATCTTTATCATGATCTGTCATATAAACGATTTCATCCTTGCCCGACTCAGTATCGTCCCAGTGACTAGCAGTATCTAAAATAAAATATTTATCACTATGACCATCTTTAAAATTGATAATCACATTTTTCATAAATGTTTTCTCAGTTAAGTCAGCCAGAAAATAATCATCAGAATTTTTAGGTATTTTTATTACTTGAGTCATTTTTTACTTTCTCCTTTGGTAAAGCTGGAACAGCATGATAGTCATTCTTAGATTGCATTATTTTCATACGTGTCGTTTTTAAAGTTGTACCACGTTTATTCTTATAAACACCAATATTTTTCTTAGCATCAATAAATTGAAAAGGTTGAAATACCTTGCCAATCTTTGCTTTTTGCTTAACTATATTATCCAACTCTTGAGGAGAAATTGTAAAGTAACTAGGTTTACTCGAACGAGTCTTAACAGCTTGTTCATATTCTTTAGTTCCTTGAATATGTCTAGCTTGTTTATCGGCATTTTGAGTTAATCTAACTTTAGCGGCTTTACTATTAAGCTCTCTATAATTAGGATAAATCTTTTCCCTAGCATATTGACGATGTAGAAAGCTATGCTCCTTAGTAATTTCACGTAACTTCTTTTGATACGCACTAATTTTAAATTGAGCAGCTTGAACCTTTTTATTATCACCAATTCTTAATTGTAAGAACTTTTCATTTTTCCAATTTCTTACCTGACGTTCATAGTATCGCTGCTTCTGTTGAATTTTGACATTCTTAACGGCTTGTTCTGAATCATATTGTTTTTGGAAATTATGACTTACACCTTTTATGTAAGGATAAAGCATATGTTGGCAATTAATCCCAAAACATCCAGCTGGAGTTCCATAACCATGGTCATAAATACTAGGATATCCTTCTACATACCTGCTATCACTCTTAGGAACAATGCACACAACTTTGCCTTGAATAGGAGCACAGGCTGGTCTTGCGGCAGCATGACTTGTCATAGTAGCAAGTACACTATCAAACTCTTTCATCGATTGCATTCTTGCGTCATTGAAAACACGTGAGGTGGTGGATTTAATCACTGTCCTAGTGTAACCTTCCATAGACCAACAATGACCACCTTTATCAATAAAAGTTGTATCCATTCCAGCATCATACCACTTGTAGATATTATCTTTGAGAGTCTGGTCAGGCTTCTGCCTGATAAATGTAGGAACTGATTGATAATAGACTTCAACATCCTTCATATTGGCAAATTCTTCAAACTAGACTGCGATAATATTATCAACCTTGTTTGATTTTGGCTTTTCTGGCTTATCAGCACCGTAAAAATAAAACGTTGAACCTGTTGTCTTATGAACAATAATCATTGGACTCACACGGCTTCGAAATTCCGACTCAACATGAAGGATATTCATAGCTCATAATATTTGATTGAATACTGAGGCGTAAGTTAACTGAATTCTCTCTAATGCAAATAATATTAACTTTTTTACCAGTAGCAATATAATTCATCATCATTGTTACAAGTTTAAGACTGATAGTTGCTGACTTGAAAGAACCACGCTCACCATTGTAACAATATAAGGCTTGTCAGTTGTCCACAAATCATAAAGATGTGGATTAATTTCATCACTAATCTTTACTACTTGTGTCATTGTCTTTCAGCTTCCTTATATCATCAATCACAACAGTGCGATTATCTGGTGCATTGGCATCTTCAACTGCCTTAAGTTGGTACTCAGTAATTTTAGCTTAAGCAATTGCTTTTCTTTGCTTAGCCTTATCCAATTCAGGATTACCATTATCGCTAAATAAGCCAGCTCGCTTGAAAATGATTTGAGCAGCCTGCAAACGCACTTTGTCTGATTTACCATATTTAAGAATTTCAATTAATGTTTTTACTGCTAAAGGCAATGCTGAATCAAATTGATAAACTGCATATTCATGTTGAGCCTTTATAAATTTAGGATTATTTTTCCATTTATAAAAAGTGGTTTCTCCAATGTGAAGCATTTTAGCTATTTCACTATTAGTTTTTTCGTCTTCAAATAGCAATTTAATGGCTTTTCTTTGCTTATTTTAATTTAAAGAAGTTACTCATATTTTCACTTTTCTTCACACAGTTTCACCACCACCTTAAAAATTATTTACTTTTTACACGTATTAAATTATGTACTGTTATATATTTGTAAAGCGTATTACAACACGTATTAATAGAAAGGAGCTTCAATGGAATCAAGAAAAATTATTAAGAGACTCAAACATGAAGGTTGGTTCTTAGCCCGCGTTATAGGTGACGATTACCACTTTAAATACGGTCCCATATCCTAATAAGAACATACCTAAAGGAACTCTTAATAGTATCTACAAGCAAGCGGGTTGGAAGTAACCCGTTTGTTTTGGTATCTTGAATTCGTTGAAGATACGTTTTATAGGAGGAAAAACATGCTACTATATTTTGCTAAGTTCCACAAAAATGTTGATAATCAATATGAAGTATCGTTTCCAGATTTAGAGCCATATGCTGCAACCTTTGGATATACTCTCGAAGAAGCAATTCAAAGCGCTCATGACTCATTGGCTGGATATTTACTTACCCAAGAGGATTTTAACGAAGAAGTTCTTGCACCAACTGAAGATCCTGATAAATTTAAAATCACTGCACCAGATTTTTTAGTTCCAGTCCAAGTTGATTTAAAGCTTGAACGTGAAAAGGAGCAAAACAAACTTGTAAAAAAACTTTAACTATTCCAGCTTTTGTAAATACATTAGCAAAAGAAGCTGATATCAACTTTTCAGCTACTCTGACTGATGCACTAAAAACTAAATTAAATTTAAGATAACTGAAACTTGAAAGCTAAAGATTACGCTCTTTCCGCGTGGTTTTTGGCTTTTTTTTTACAAAAAGGTATTGAAACACGTACTTAATACGTGCATTATAATAAAGGAAGGAGGTAAAAGATGGTACAAAGAAGGAAAGCCATTAAAATTCTAAAAAGAATAATTGGTGGCTTGACCGTCATGGAGCCAACCATGATGTTTATACCAATGGTAAGCATTCCGAACCAATTCCCCGACATGTGAGATCAATGACATTACCTGGGACCATATTGTTAAAAGGAATCACTTAAAGGAATAAGGGACTTAGCCCTTATTTTGTGTACCATCTTTAGTTAAACACATGAAAAAAGATAAAATTGCAATATTTCCAATTATAATAACTGAAACCAGCGACTCAAAAGTTAAATATACCGTTCATGTTCCTGATTTAGATAGAGATACACAAGGTAACACAATAGCAGAAGCAATTGAAATGGGTAAAGATTTAATAGGTACTATGTCACTAGTTGAAAAATTACCTGTCAATAATACTAAAATACCAAAAGTTGGAGCTAATTCTATAGCTACACTAGTTGATGTCAACATCTCAAAGTATCAAAGAATGAATGATGATAAGACAGTTAAAAAGACCCTCACTATTCCTAATTACTTGAATGAAGAAGCCAAAGAAGCAGGTCTTAACTTTTCAGCTATCTTAACAGATGCTTTAAAGCAAAAACTCGGAATTGAATGATATTAAAATACAATAATATTGTGTTACAATCCTACATTTATAGATACTTAAATAAGTCATCTATGTATGTAGGATTTTTCTAACTTACTAATAGCAGAGCTGACTGCCGTTTCAGATACATAATTTCTTTTAGCTGCCGAAATAAAACCGTGCGTTTCAACAACGTCAATAAAATATTTTAGTGGCATTAAATTATATTTCATTTTATTCTCCTTAAATAAAATCCCATACAAAAACGGCAAATTTAAATAACCGTCATCAATATTGGTGACGGATTTTTTTAATATATTAATGCGAATGTCTGTTTACCTTTAAAGATAGCATACAGATATAACAGAATTTTAAAGGCTATAATATCATAATCGTCTTTAGCCATTTAAAACCTCAATTGATTTAATTTCGGGTTCAGATATATTTAAAAGACCAAAATCTGGTACATCAACATTCAAATACCATAGGCCATCTTCAGAATTTTCAGGATCTTCATAACCATCGGCAACACCAATAAAGATATGCCCTACATCATCTATTAATTTTATCTTCTTATCCATTAATTTTAGAAAATCAAATTTCATTTATTCTTACTCCTTACCGGAACTATATGAGTTCTTTTAGCGGAATGATGAGAATTGTAATTTTGTTGGTTTTGCCTGTTAGACGACTTATCGTCTTACAAATACAAATGACTACTAGTTTACAATTTCCCATCTACCACCTTTTGACGAGCCATCAAGAGATGCTGGATTAGTTTTAGAATACAAATAATCCTCACCACTATCATCAATGACTCTATACATTCCCTCTTCTTCGCCTATAATCTCATATATTTTTCCATTAGTTAGACTGTCAACTCCAAACGACTCACCTATATATTTTAATCTCATAAATTACAGCCTCCTTTTACTTTTTTACATTAATGTTTAAATAATTTCGTTCATTGCCTTATCTGTGTATCAAAAAGAACTAAAAATTTTTGATTAAAATGAAATTTCCTTTATTATCAAAAACATAATCATGTGCATGCTCTCCGTGCTTACCATAATTATGATGCTTTAAATTTCCGTGATTTGTAGTATGAATATCTAGTTTCATTATATCATGTTTATCATAAAACCTTCTTTTATCAATAAACTCCATTTTTATTTTTATGATCCAAAATAGACAAAGGTTCACCAGTTTTGGGCATACTATGATCTGAAGAAATCTTGTAACATTCTTACATTAAAGCATTAATCTTTTCTTCTGGTGTTTTGCCCTCAGCATTTTCATAAATCCTTAGTAATTTATCAGGATCATAGCTTGCCACATCATCTTTATCACTGAATCTAATTTTGAATTGCAAAATATTATTATTTCTTTTGCTATAATTGAGTAATAATACGAGGAGGCTTTATTCTTGGAAAATACCAAATATATTGAACTAATTCAATCAGAGTTAGAGAAAATGCCATCATATGTGCAAGAATACAACTTAGTTACACACCATTCTTTGGCTACTTCATACCAATATTTAACGGAATTACGGCGCTTTTTTAATTGGTTACGTCAAGAGGGCATTTCACATGCAAAATTAAACAGTGGTGTGCAAGTTACTACTTTAGAAAACTTACAACGAACAGATATAATGCTGTATATTGACCATCTAAGACACACAAAAAATCAACAAGGTCATCTTAATTCACCTACAACAATTAATCGCTCTATCAATGCTTTAAGGTCATTATATAAGTTTCTAACAGTTACCGCTGACCATAATAATGGCGAACCATATTTTTATCGCAATGTAATGCTCAAGGTAAAATCTCTTAATGATACTCAGACTTTGAACTATAGGGCTCATATCCTAGAATCGCATATGTACACGGGCAATTTAAAGTTTGAATTCATGGACTTCTTAGATCATGAATATGAAAAGACCTGTAATAATCGCGCTAAAACTTCTTTTTTTAAAAATCAGGCACGTGATATGGCTATCGTGGCCTTAATATTAGGAACTGGAATTCGCGTTTCAGAGTGTGCTGGAGTAAATATATCAGATATCAATCTCAAGGAAGCAATGCTTGACGTCACCCGTAAAGGTGGGCAGCGTGATAGTGTCCCAATCGCAGAGTGGACATTACCATATATCAAAAAATATTCTGACAACCGAACTAAGCTTTATTCACCGTTGACTAAAGAAAATGCTTTCTTTTTAACTAGCTGGCATAGCCAAACCAGGAGAATGACAGCAAGTGCTATTGAAAAGATGGTAGTTAAATACTCAACAGCATTTGGCCATCCCCTTACTCCTCATAAATTGCGCCATACAGTAGCATCCGAATTATATCAAGTAACTAAAGATCAAGTATTAGTTGCTCAGCAATTAGGACAAAAGGGAACTTCAGCGACCGATCTCTATACCCATGTTGACCAAACTAAACAAAGGGAAGCTCTTAATAAAATTACTCAAAACAAAACACGCACTAACTAATATCATTAAACATGATATTGTTATGTGCGCGTTTTGTGCTTATTAAGCTTAATGTTCCTTTTTCTTAGTATATTTAAACATTAAGACAAAGATTATTATTGCTAGAATTGTTAAAAAAATATACGAATATTGAGTTCCTTGAGCAGTTGATAAGGCAGATTTAGAATGAGTGGCTGCCTGACTAAAGGCAACAATCGCTGAAGTTAGTGATGTCCCCACAGCTCCTGCAAACTGTTGTGCGGTGTTTAAAATTGCATTTCCTTGTGGAACTTCAAATTTATTAAGTGGCTCTAAGGTATCAGTCATAATAATACCTAATGTAGTTCCCATACCACCCATGTAAAGAATATAAACAAACAAGATTATTAAGTTACTCATATGCAAACTAATTAAGCTAAAAATTAGCATTGAAGCAACCATAAAAGTTAAACCGATTAAGATAGGTCTTCTTGCGCCCATTTCATCATAGACTTTACCACCAATTGGTCCCATAACAGCACCTGCAAATCCAGCGGGTAAAACAATTAGCCCAGCTATTAGTGCAGTATTGCCGTTAACTAACTGAATAAAGTTAGGCAATAAGAAGGCATTTCCTAATGAGATTACCTGAATCATAAAAAATGATAAAGTGTGTGCACTAAAACTAGCGCTTTTAAACAAAGACAGATTTAAAATAGGATTCTCTAATCCATGACTGCGCCATATTAACATCCCTAATCCCAATAAGCCTGCTATAATAGCTCCCAAAACTTGAATTGAGATAAAATTATATGAACTTAGATTGCTAAATCCATAAATCATACCAATAAAGAAAATAGCTACAAAAATTATACTCAAAGCATCAAATTTAGCCTTATGTAGCTTAGATTTTTGTTCAATGCCCCATATTCCTAACAATAAAGATATGAATACAATTGGAATCAAAATAAGGAAGATCCATCTCCAGCCTAAGCTAGTCACGATTATTCCTCCAAATACTGGTCCAACTGCTGGTGCGATACCAGTTATCATATTGCCAACACCCATCATTGTACCAACGCGGCTTTGGGGAACTTGCTCCATAATAATATTAAACATTAGAGGCAATGAAATACCGGTTCCAATTCCTTCGATTACCCTACCTAGTAAAAGTAAGCCAAAGCTTGGAGCTAATGCATCTATTAGAACACCTATTAAAAACAAAATGTTGGCTACAATGAATAAATTTTTAGTCTTAAAGCTTGCTTTCAAGTTAGCAGATAGAGGTACGATAATCGAAATGGCTAGTAAATAAATCGAGGTCATCCAAGATACCACGTTAGTGGAAATATTAAATTGCTTCATCAATGTTGGAAATGAAATGTTCATTGACGTTTCAATAATTACCCCACAAAATGATAAAATTCCTGTCGCAAAAATTGCGGCAAAAACTTTAATTGGAATTTTTTCTTTATGCATTTTTTCCCTCTTTTCTAATAAATTCTAAAACTTTTTCAACGGCAGCAATTTCTTCCGATGAAAATTGTTTCCGCAAGCTTTGATCATCGCTTTTAACATATGCTTTAATTTGTGATACTAACTTTGCGGCTTTTGGAGTTAGCTGTACTAACTTCTTTCGCTTATCACTTGGATCATCAATTCTTTCAACCAATTGACGCTTCTCCATTCCTTGAACTAACACAGTTGTCGTTGATCGCCGAATATCTAATTCCTTTTCGATCATATGTTGACTGGCAGTATTTTGATCTTGATCTGATAAATAATCAATGACACTCATTTGAGTGCCGGTTATGCCAAGTTTTTTAGCAAAGCGACTCCGTTCATTATTTGCTGCTACATTAGCTTGCTTAATTAACATTTTAATTGGCTTTATTTTAATATTTTTCAAAAAAATCATCCCCTTAATATTTGTTAGTATGCTAACAAATATATTTTAGCTTTATTATAATTTATGTCAATAAAAAAAGAACTCCTCAATTGAGAAGTTCTTAGTACAATTTAATAACTTTAACGATGATGATATTTTTTAGCAAATGGGCGTTTAGGCTTAGTAGTAATATTCAAAGCCATAGCAGCTAAGATTATTAAAGCTGAACCAATCCAATCAATTGGCAACATAACCAGTCCAAAACAGATTACCGATCCAATTGTTGCAGCTAGTGGTTCAAAGGCATCGAGCAAGCTTACAGTTGAAGCATGTATAAAGCGTAGTGAATTAGTTATCAATTGAAATGGGATGACTGTCCCGATAATAATTACGCTAGCAATATAAAGCCAAATAAGTGGGTTGTTAGGAATTGTTGGCATTTGGGGATGTATGATAATTAAGCAAATTCCTGCAAATAGCAAACCCCACCCAGTTACTACCAAACTTGAAATTTGCCGAATTTTTAGCACACGAATTGGAAGTAATGTATTTGTAGCAACACCAATTGCGGAAAGAAAGCCCCAAAATAAGACATCAACAGTTAATGATAAATGGGTAAAATTGCCATGGGTTGCAAGCAATACTACGCCTGCAAAAGCGCTGATTGAAGCAATGATATCTAGAGGTCGAATCACTTGTTTATGACGTAGAGCAAGATAAGCCATAACAAAAAATGGCCCAACAAATTGTAAAATAGTTGCGATTGAAGCATTGGCTTTTTGAACAACAATGAAGTAGAACAACTGAAAAGGTATTAACCCAAAAACACCATAGATTAGTATTTCTAAGAAGTCCTGTTTATTCTTAATTATCTGAAGAGGATGCTGCTTAAACATCCCTGCGCCAGCAATTAAGATCAAGCCCGATATAATCATTCTTATCTGTGTTAACCACATTGGTGTAATATGTGGATCAATATTGAAGAGCGCTTTGGCAAATAATCCAGATATTCCCCACATTACACATGCACTTGATGCTAAAAAAGCCCATAGTCGCCGCTGTTTTTTCGTTACCATGAGTAAAAAATCTCCTATAGTTTTGATAACTAATCATAACATAGAATTTATTTTAGTTGTGAAACTATGTTTAATTATTTACTTCGAATAGTATATATCCAGCTCTATCATACCGATCACGTGTTTCAGAAAATTCAAAAGGCGTACCATCTTTCAAAAATGCTACTTGATGTACTGACAGAATCGCATCCCCTGCCTTACAGCCTAAATAGTCACAATCATAAGCATCGACCTTGTCAGCAACTATAATTCTATTAGCTCTACCAATATCTAAATGCAATTCATCTCTAATATAGTTATAAACAGAACCATGCAAAATTTCTAAGGTAATCCCCGGTATGACTTTTACTGGCATAATCGTATATTCTAACTTAGCCGGCTGTCCATTGACCAGCCTTTGTCTGATAATATCGTAGACTTGATCGTCTGACTTTAATTTTAACTTTTCTGCTTCTTCAGATTCAGCTGTCCTAACAAAAAATGAAATTACATGACTAGTTATATTACCCTTCCCAGTCATAGAATTAACAAACCCATCATGTTTATTAGCAGCTGTTTCAACCATATGTGGAAATTGAATGTCCCGCTTTTTCACATAAATGCCACTACCTTGAACAACGTAGATCATGTTCTTAACAGATAGAACCTTTAATGCACGTGAGATGACTACTCTGCTTGTTTGATATTTTTTAGCTAGATCTGTTTCTCTGGGTAATTTATCCGTGTATTTCTTGCTTATGATGTCTCTCTCAATATCTGCTGCAATATCTAAATACTTGCTCATATCTTTATCACCCTACAAATTGGTAAACTAATATCTTTACCACCAATTTTACTATGTAAGCGCTATCTAATACAATATAGGAGAAACAAAAATATATATTTTTTAAGAATAGAGGGATATATATGGATAAAAATTTCTTTTGGGGTAATTCGATATCTAGTATGCAAACAGAAGGTGGCTGGAACGAAGACGGTAAAAGCAAATCTGTTTATGATGTCCGTCCTGCAACTGATACAGTAAGCGATTGGCATTTTGCTAACGATAACTACCATAACTTTGAGCAAGATCTTGACTTGATGCAGGATTTAGGCATGAATATGTACCGCTTCTCTGTTTCTTGGTCTCGTGTAATCAAAGATGGTAATGGAGATGTGAATCAAGCAGGATTAGATTTTTATGACCGCTTAATAAATGGTTGCCTAAAGCGTGGGATTCAACCGATGATTTGTTTATATCATTTTGATATGCCACTTTACTTAGCTAAAAAATATAATGGCTTTCTTAGCAAAGAAGTATGCAATGCATTTATTAGATTCGGCAAGATCGTCGTAGATCATTTTTCAGATAGAGTGAAATACTGGATTACATTTAATGAGCAAAATCTCTACTCTATGCCGGACACTTTTAGAATTGCTGGAGCAGAAAAAGCAGCTCATACTATATCAAATATTTATCAAATTGCTCACAATGTAATGTATTGTCATGCAGCTATTGCTAACTACATTCATAAAAATACCGATTGCAAAATCGGAGGTATGTTAGCTTATTCTGAAGTTTATCCGGCTTCGCCAAATCCAGATGATGTTTTATTAACACATCGCTACGAAGAATTTATTAACAATAATCTATTAAATGTCTTCTCCTATGGAAAGTATTCAACTGAAGTGCTTCATTATGCAAGAAGGCACCATATTCAAGTTGAGATGCTAAAAAATGAAATGAATGAACTCAATCAATGCAGGAGCGACTTCTTAGCTTTCTCTTATTATCAATCTAGAACATTAGATTCAACTAAGATACCTATTGATACTGCTCCCAATTATTATATGCAATATGGCGATAAGGCTAATCCATATCTTAGAGAAAATGAATGGCACTGGTCTATTGATCCACAAGGCTTAAGGGATGTCTTAAATAAAATTTATCTAAGATACCATATTCCTGTATTTCCAATTGAAAATGGGATTGGATTACGCGAGAGCTGGGATGGTGAACATGAGATTCAAGATAATGAACGAATAAAATATATGAGGAATCATATTTTAGCAACCAAGCAAGCTATTGAAGAAGACGGGATTGAAGTCTTAGGCTATCTCGGCTGGGGATTAATTGATATCTTAAGTTCATCAGGTGATATGGAAAAACGCTATGGTGTTGTATACGTCAATAGAACTAATCACGATTTAAAAGATATGAAGCGTGTACCTAAAAAGAGTTACAACTGGTTAAAACAAGTTATTCATTCAAACGGGACAAAATTATAGGAAGAAGTGAATAGTTATGGCTGCTTCAACAACTCAAAATTCAGGCTTTAGAAAGTTTACTGATAAATTTACAGAAATATCAGTAAAAATCGGTAATGAAGTTCACTTGCGTTCCTTGAGGGATGCATTTGCGACTATAATGCCAATGTATATCTTAGCTGGATTTGGAACTTTAATTAATAGTTTGATACTTCCCTATATATTTAAAGGCGATACTCTAGCTAAATGGCAAGTATTTGGTACAGCTGTTACTAATGGCACTTTAAATATCTCAAGTATCCTGATTTGTTCTATGATTGCCTACTTTTTAGCTAAAAATAAAAATTTTGAGAATGCAATTGGCTGTATCCCTGTATCGCTTGCATCCCTATTCGCATTAATGGCAATTAATTCAAAAACTATTCCAGTAGGCGGGAAGGCTGCCGTTACTATTACGAATGCAGTCTTGTACGATAGCATAGGTACTAAATCAATGTTTGGCGGAATTATTGTTGGCCTGATTGCTACAGAATTATTTATTAAATTTTCTAAGGTTAAGGCATTTAAGATCAACTTAGGCTCTATGGTTCCACCAGCAGTAGGTAAGAGCTTTACAGTTTTAATTCCAAGTTTACTTATTGTCACTATTTTTGCCATTATTGCTGCAATTTTTGCCGCATTCAATACTGACTTAATATCTTTAATTTCCATGATTATTCAAGAGCCTCTTCGTAAGTTGAATACTTCGCTTGCTGGCTTCTTACTTATTTATTCAACTGGTAATTTTCTCTTTACTTTAGGCATTCACCAGACTGTTATTAATGGTACTCTACTTGATCCAGTTAATTTAATTAACATGAATGAAAACATGGCCGCTGTAGCTCATGGTAAAATGCCAACACATATTATTAACTCTGATTTTGTTACTGTTTATACTCAAATGGGTGGTACTGGTTTAACTATTTCACTAATCTTAGCGGTACTTATTGCTTCTCACTACTCTCCGTTTAGAAAAGTTGTTAACTTGGCTTTAGTACCCGGTATTTTTGAAATTAATGAACCTATTATCTTTGGCTTTCCAATTGTATTCAATATTCCAATGATGATTCCATTCGTTCTTAGCCCAGTTATTGGTGGCTTAATTGGCTACTTTGCTACAGCTACGGGCTTTGTAAAGCCATTGAGTGTTTATCTTCCATGGACTACACCTCCATTTATTTCAGGATTCTTGGCAAGTGGTGGTGATTGGAAGGTAGTATTCGTCCAAATTATTATCATAATTATAACAACCCTCTTCTATATTCCATTTATTAAAATAGCTGAAAAAGTTGCTAAAAAGTCTGCTGAATTAAGCATATAAAATTATTAAAGCCCCTTTCTTGTTAAATCATTGAAAGAGGCTTTTTGATGTATTTATATTTAGTGTCTAATAATCTTAGAGATTTGAATTAAGATAGTTGGAACTAGTGCTAATCCGGCAATTATCAATAATTCTTGCATGCTTAATGTTTCTACAGCGAACAAGCTGTGCAATCCTGGAACAAGCAAGATAAGTGCTAACAAGATAGTACCTACTGCAAAGGCAGCTAGACTGTACCAGTTATTCTTAAAGCCAATCTTGAAGATACTATGTTGTGAACGGCAGTTGAAGCCATGCAATAACCTAGCGAAGGTTAAGGTTGAGAATGCCATGGTAGTAGCTGTAGCAGGACTATCTTTTAGACCCAGTAAGAAGGCGCTAATAACAGCAATAGCAATCAATAAGCCTTGAATAGCTATTTGACTAACAAATGATTTATTTAAGATACCTTCCTTAGGATCACGGGGCTTGCGTTTTAGAATATCTGGGTCACCAGGTTCCATCCCAATCGCTAAAGCTGGAAGTGAATCAGTTACTAGGTTAATGAATAATAGTTGAACAGCAACAAATGGTACTGGTAAGCCTACAAGTGAAGCAAACAACACCGTAATAATAGCTGAAAGGTTACCTGATAATAAATAACCAATTGCATTCTTGATATTCTCGTAAACTGTACGGCCATTGGCAACAGCTTTAATAATTGTTGCGAAGTTATCGTCGGCTAAGATCATGCTGGCAGCATCCTTAGATACTTCAGTACCAGTAATTCCCATGGCAACACCAACGTCAGCCTTCTTTAAGGCAGGGGCATCATTAACACCATCACCTGTCATTGATACGATTCTACCTTTTCTTTGCCATGCATTAACAATTCTGATCTTGTTTTCAGGTGATACACGAGCATATACCGAAACTTTTTCAATCTTTTGATCAAGTTCATCATCATTTAAAGTATCTAATTCAAGGCCAGTTAGCGCCATGTCACCGTCGGTAAAGATACCAATTTTTTTGGCGATTGCTACAGCAGTAACTTTGTGGTCACCAGTAATCATTACGGTCTTGATACCAGCTTCCTTAGCTCTAGTAACAGCAGCTACACTTTCTTGACGAGGTGGATCCATTTCAGACACCAAGCCAATAAATGTTAAGTCATTTTCTGAATTAATTGAAAGTTCTTCATTACTTTCTTTATAAGCAAATGCTAGAACACGTAGACCAGCTTCTGAGAAGCGGTTATTCTGCTCCAAGATCTTCTTGCGATCTTCATCAGTCATTGGTCGAATTGTATCATTATCAAGACGGATATTGATACAACGCTTAAGTAAGACGTCGATTGCGCCTTTAACGAAGATAGTCGGTACTGTGTGAATCAAGTGCTTGGTGCTCATTAACTTACGATCTGAGTCAAATGGTACCTCTTCTAACCTGCCCGCATGCTCACGCAGTTCCTGTTCTGACAAGCCTAAAACACCGTTCCCCAAGTCAATGCCTGGTACTTGGCGGTACATTTCAAGCAAGGCTGATTCAGTTGGATCACCTATTGCCTTACCATCTGATAAACTAGAATCATTATTTAAAACTACATCGTATAGCAAGTAGCGATGTAATTGGTTACTTAGGTTTAATTCTTGCGGCTTCAAGACCTTTTCGCCAATGTAAATATCTTCTACAGTCATCTTGTTCTGGGTTAAGGTACCAGTTTTATCTGAAGCGATTACAGATACTGAGCCTAATGATTCAACGGCGGCCAAGTTCTTAATAATGGCGTTCTCTTTAGCCATCTTTTGTGTTCCCATTGCCTGTACAATAGTTACAATAGAACTCAATGCTTCTGGAATTGCGGCTACAGCTAATGCTACTGCAAACAACAGTGAATCTAATATTTGCTGACCGCGCCACATTTGAATACCGAAGATTAGGGCACATAAGACCAAGATAGCAGTTGCTAATCTTGATGAGAACTGATCAAGTGATACTTGCAGTGGTGTACGGCGTTCTTTGGTTTCGTTCATTAGGGATGCTATCTTACCAATCTCTGTCTGCATCCCAGTAGCAGTGACTACAACTGTTGCACGACCATAAGTTACTAGCGAACTTGAGTAGACCATGTTCATCCGATCAGCTAGTGGTACTTCCTTGTCGAATTGAGTATCAAGCTTATCAACATTAGTAGATTCACCAGTTAATGAGCTTTCGTTTACTTGTAAAGAAGCATTTTCTAAAATGCGACCATCAGCTGTAACCATGTCACCCGCTTCTAATAAAAGAATATCGCCAGGTACTAAGTTCTTAGCTTCAATTTCAGATTTTTGACCATTACGAATAACCTTAGCAGTAGGTGCAGATAATGATTTTAAAGATTCAAGTGACTTCTCTGCTTTAACGTGTTGAACTGTACCTAAGATTGCATTCAAAATTAAAACCACAATGATTACCAGTGTGCTTTCTAAGCTACCAGTAAAAGCAGAAATAATAGCTGCAATTATCAAAATGATAACCATCAAGTCTTTAAATTGTTCTAAAAAGACTTGAAGGACACCTTTTTTCTTTCCTTCTACTAAAGCATTGGGACCAACTTTAGCTAGCTTTTCTTGAATTACTTGACTATCAAGCCCCTTTTCAAAGTTAGTACCTAACTCTTTAGCTATCTTACTTTTCGTCTGTCGATAAAATTCCATTTAAAGCCTCCTTATATGAATAATTAGGCAAAAAAATAGAGACTACTGGCTAAACATCGTTTAGTCAATAGTCTCATCATTTAAACTTATAGCGGAAATTAGATTTCGTTTTGACGCCATAAGTACAATTTATGCCGATTACTCCCTATTTATTTTATTATTTAACCATACAATCTGGGATTTGACAAGTTTTCTGCTTCATATACCTGTAATGTTCATCTTTATTCAACATAATTAATATGCGGCTTAATTTTCATAGACCACGTATCAAGACTTCGCACTGTCTTTTAATCTCTGAATTCGCTTGTCTAGCGGTGGATGGTCAGAAAATAATCTATCGTACCACTTGGAAATTGAACCAGAATTAAAATACAAGCTGTTGAGTAGTAGACTGGCTTCAGAAGTTTTTGAATTTGGCATTTTTTCTAACTTTTCAAGCTTTTCTAGACCAGAAATTAGTCCTGATGGCTCGCGGGTTAAGTCAGCTGAACCAGCGTCTGCTAAGTATTCTCTTTGACGAGAAATCAATAGAGAAAGTAATTTAGCAATTGGAATAGCAAAGACGCTAACAATTAAACCAAACATTAATATCATCAAGCCACAAAGCTTAAAGATAAATGCTACCCAGCCGCGCGCTTCTGAATTAAATATTGTCCAGCCAATGATTAATGTTCCTAGGCCTGTCCAGAGGATTAGATTAACCAGAATGCTAGATAAGACCGTAATCCGGATGTCGTAGTTCCTGATGTGCGACAGCTCGTGACCAATTACCCCTTGAACCTCACGCTTATCCATTATGTCCAATAGTCCTTGATACAGCACTAAGCTAGCATGATCAGGACTAAATCCAGTTGCAAAAGCATTCACATCTTTGGTTGGAGAAATATAAATCTTGGGCATTGGTATCCCTCCAGCTAGACACAATTCTTCAACCATTTCATAGATTTGGGGATTATTCTCTTTAGTTACTTCTTTAGCATCGGTGACTTTCAGCAACTGACTAGTCGTGCGAAAATACGTCCAAGTCACATAAATTATGCTAAAGACTAAAAAAGTAATTGCTAGCTTAGAAGAAAAATAGCCAATTAACAAACTTACAGCAATTAATAAAAGCAAGAAGATACTTAGAATAATCCAGGTATTGCGCTTGTTCTTTTCGATTTGCTTGTAAAGCATTTAGCATTCACTTCCTATCCTAATCAATAATCTCAATTGACTTAATATCTGGTTCAGAAATATCCAGTAAGCCAAAATTTAGTACTTCTACATCTAGCCAGTACAGCCCATCAGGCGAATCAGATGGAGTGTCATAGTCAATTACTTGACCAACAAATTTTTGATTGTCAATATCAACTATCCTAACCTTCTGACGAAGATATTTATCAAAATCTATGTAGACCTTCTTTTCTGGTTTATAGATTAATGGCTGAATATGTTGATTCCACCATTTTTCAAATCTAGGATTATTGTGGTTAACTTTATCAAATGGAGCCTTCCTGATTAACTTGTCATCAACATTGAATAACTTAAGCTGGCCTTTAACCTTAATTGGCTCAATTAAGTAGCTGCCGCCCTTTTCAAATGGTGCAATATGCCAGTAGTAGCAATCGTCCTCGTCAACCCAATGTGTTAAAAATTTTTCTTTAAGTTGCTGATTTGCTGCTATGTATTCAGTGTCTGTTCCATTAGAGATGACAAACATCTGAATATTTGAAAATATATCATTAAACATCCCCTCATCAATATATTTTTGAATTTGATTGAAGGCTTCTTTAGTACTATGATTTTTATTCTTTAATTCAATGTGAATTAACGGCAGACCGTTGATTAGCAAGGTTACATCATAGCGTCTATTTTGATTCATATTATCACGCTTATGTAGACTAATTTGGTGAACTACTTCATAAACAGAGCTACCACCAGCGATATCATTATTATCAATAACTAAAAGATCTGCAGTTCCTAAGCTTGTATCATCTCTTTGCAAAGCTATTCTAACTTGCCCATTAGCCCCAGCAAGCCATTCTGCACTTTTATAGAACGATGGCTTAACAATTTTGGATCTGATAATTCTTTTTTCATTCTCAGTTAATGGGTTATCTGCCAATAAATTTAAGTTATTATGTATTAAAATTTTGAAAAAATTATCCCATAGTTGTTCTTCATTTTTTAAATCTTCGCGCAAAGTCCATTGGGATTCCCCATGTATTAATTGATGAATTAGATTGTTTTCAATTGTTGCTTCAGATTCCATACTTAATTCCTCATTTTTAAATATCTCTATACACTTAATATTAACCGAATTAAGCCAATATAAAAAGTAGCATTCTCATTGAAAAATGCTACTATATTGTTACTTACATTCACTATAACGTAACAAGTGAATATTATTGTCTGTAATTAATTTTTTAGCTTTAGAACTCATCGCCATTTTCACCTCTTAAGTACGATGGGTAGTTAAGCTTGATGTATTTAGGATATATTGATCTAAATATCCCGGATGGCAGACCGTCATTGGTATTTCCTTATCTTCAGAATGCTGAATTAATTTGACCAGTTAGGGATCATAATTAACCTCTCTTGAATAACCTAAATCATCTGCACGTACTAAAATTCTTTTCATATTAGTGTCCTTTACTATTCGTAGTTACTAATTATTTTCTTTAGATCTAATACTCCATCTTGTACCTTTAGAGTAACTGTTAATACTTTTGTGGGGGATGCATGGAGTATTTCTTTTTGACCAGAACCATTAAGTGTTAAGGTTTTATAATCATAATCTGATAAGCTAATTATTAATTCAGCATCTTGGGCATTTTCGTAGACTATACTAATTACTGTTGACTTATCTATATCCCTAAAAGTATACGAAGCAGACTCATCTTTTGATAAGCGAAGTAGGGAATGCTCTAAATTGCCGTACTTTTCACTTTTATTTGAGTCACTTTCTTGATAGTCTGCTTCATATACTAAGTGCATATGGTCTTCTCTCCTAAAGCCATCACTACTTGCATAAGACCAATTACCAGAATGGTTATGTTGGGGATCATAACCAATTGCTAGAAGTTCAACGCCGGGGGATTGCATAATAGATTTTATTCTTTTGGGATTGAACTCACTATTTTCAAATTTTATATTTGCAAGTAATTCATTTAATATACTTTGACTCTCTTCATATGTAGGTTTGGGGGAACCTTTATAGAAGTAGTTAGTTAATAGCTTGAACTTCGGAGGATTGGTATATCTACATAACCATGCTGCACTATTTTCTGATTTATAAGTCCAAATACAAAAACCAATATGATATTCTAGAGCATATTCATAAGTCATACTCATCCAATGATAACCTGCCATAGAATCGTCATGTGTACTGCCTCCGGTTTCACCAATCCAGACAGGAACATTTAATTCTTTACTTTTGGATAGCATTGGACCGAATACTTGCATATCTGGCAATCTTTCATATAAATGAGTAGTTATTACCCAATTATGAAAATTAGGATCATAGTCATGATCGAAAACTTCCAGCCTAGTGGCAAATCTATGACCCTGCAAGAATAAAATGTGTCTTTGATCAATAGCTCTAATTCTTTTAACAGCCGTATCATAAAATTGCTTTAACTTAGGAATTAAGTAGTCCCACTTTGGCATACATAAGGGCTCATTCAATATTTCATATCCAGCAATACTTGGTTCATCTTTATATCTTGCAGCTATTTTTTCCCATAGTTGTAGGCATCTTTCTTCATAATCTGCTTGTAAAAACATATATGGTACATTGGCCAAGCCATCATCACAAGATACACCACTCTGTCCTCCCGGTGCACCATGCATATCAATGATGACATACAGAGTATTTTCTTTACACCAGGATATAATTTCATCTAATAGTTTAAAATTATCTTCAATATAATGATAGCCAGCCTCTTCTTTTAGAAATAATCTTGCTGATAGTGGTATACGAATTGAATTAAAGCCTAGCTTTTTGATTTTTTGAATATCAGTTTTGGTTATATAATTACGCAGCCATTGCTTTTGAAAATACTCTGCATAATCTGCACCAGCTAATTCTTCAATAGCCGCATCGAATGTTCTACCTCGATCCATAGGTTGAGCTCTAGTAAAGGTGCCTATATCAGTACCAAATTTTGAACTTCCAAGTAGATAACCTTCAAGGCTAAATAGATTTGCTAAGGCTATTCCACGTAGAATTACTTCTTGATCAGTTTCATCTACAATAATAGTGTTATTGACTTTTAACCAACCTTTAAAATTTTGTAATTTCATTATTTTAACCTATTATGCTTTCTTATCTACTTTATTTTCTTGTTTTAGATAAGTTATATCTGCAGACTTAATAAATGGTAAAAAGATAAGTACATCAATAATAAATACTACAACTTCAAGAATTGCAATTGTAAAGCTACCGTTCAGTACACCAGTAAATACCATCGGAACATTAAATACTGTTACACCTACATAATGGCTGACTAATCCAATACTTACAGCTGCATAGCCGACAATAAAGTTAACACATGGAGCAATAATCCAAGGAATAGCAAATAATGGATTTAATACAATTGGAATTCCAAATAATAATGGCTCAGCAATTCCAAAAAATGCTGGCAATACTGCTACTTTACCAACGGTCTTTAACCTACCTGATTTAGCAAATAATAAAATTGCCATAGCAATTGCGGGATAAAATGTTGCGATTGTCATTGAATAACTAAATGACATCCCGTTAATATTAGGTAAAACTCTGTGTGCGGCATACGCAGCTTGGTTAACTGAATCTAATTGAAACATTAAAGGTGCAGTCATTGATTGAAGATATCCAGGGTGAACACCCAGAACCCATGAAACTTGGACCAATAGAGTTATAAAGACGTTTGCAAATACATTGGTACCAACGATGTTAGATAGTGGTGCTTGCAATAAATGGTATATACAATCAAATATGTTACCAAATGGAGTTAAGTTGAATAATAATCTAACTATAAATACAGCTATAATGACGATAAAACCCGGAATCAGAGATGTAAATGAATTTGAAACATAATCTGGAGTTCCTTTTGGCATTTTAATGGTCCAATGTTTATCAATAATTAACTTATATAATTTGACGACTAAAATACTGACAAACATTCCCACAATCATACCGTTAGTACCTAGGTAGTTGTACGATAAGTAATTGCCTATCTTGGTGGTTGTTGTAATAGGTAACAATATTAGGTACGAGGCTAGAGCTAACACTGGAACTGCATTATTTTTTATATTTAGTTCATCAGCATAAGTTTTAGCAATACCATAGGTGAACCACAATCCTAACATATTTGTAGTAGCACTTACTATTGCATTTAGAGCAACTATTAAGCCACTGCTTTTTAAAAATGCTTGATATGTAGGAATAGACAGACCACTAAATAGCGATGCAAATGCCCCAATTATCAAGATTGGAAACATTGACATAATACCGGCAGAAATGGAATGAATATAAATATTTTTATTTATATTCTGGCCTATTATATTTACTTTCTCTGTAAATTTCATTTTTCTTACCCTCCATAATTATATATGTAATCGCTTTTTGATATTATAATAGTTGATATAAGCCTAGATAAAAATGTAATTTCTTTGGATATAATCGACTTATTTTTAGGTGATAAAATGAAAAATGAATTATGCAAAAAGTTAACTTATTCAACATTGCTTAAGGCAGCATATGCAGTAAGTGATAAAGAAAACAAATTAGTTCCTTTCAAGGAAATAATAAAATACCTTCAAAGACCTAACAGAGTTTTAAGTGATATTTCACTAACTAGTGATGAATTTATAGATTCCATTCTTAATACGGAAATAAATCCTAGTGTAGTTAGTGATTCACTAGTTAGTAAAGATCAAGAAGATAGTACTTTAATTCCCGAAGATAAAGATATTTTTGCCTTTCTTCATCTAAATCGTTTAAAGAATAATCTATACGATCATAATTGCATCGAAATATTATATGTGTATAGTGGATCAATTGAATTTATTTTTGGCAAGGAGCATACCCATTTAAAGAGTGGAAGTGTATGTTTCATATCGCCTAAATCAATGCATAACATAGTTGTTAATGATGACTCATTCGCTTTAAGCATTTTAATTAGAAATAAAACCCTATCTGACGTACTACCTTCTAAACTTAATTCATATAATCTAATAGCCGAGTTCATAAATCATATCCTCCTATCTGAAAAAGCGATAACCAACTATCTTCTTTTTCAAATTTCTGATAATGATGCACTGAAAAGCTCTATTAAGCAATTAGTGCAAGAAAGTTTTATACCAACTGATACGTACTCAGATTCATTAATGATCTCTTGGCTGAGAATATTTCTTTTTAATTTATTACGTGCAAAAGGAATATCTTCAGTTCATGATTCATTGCATAAGACAGCTAATTTAACCCCTATCATTAACTATATCGGTGAAAATTATAATTGGATAACTCTAGCCAACTTAGCCAAAACATTTAACTATAACGAAAGCTATTTAAGTTCCTTGATACATAAGGCTTTCGGCAAAAGTTTTTCTACAATGTTGAATAATATTAGGCTGTCACATGCAGTTGATTATTTACTTAGTACTGATTTAACTCTTTCAAATATTGCCGAAAAAATTGGTTACCAAAGTGTGGACTACTTTATTAGAAATTTTAAGAAGCATTATAAAATGACGCCTGGAGCTTATCGTAGCTTGCACAATAGTTAAAGTGGCTTAAAAAGTATCTGAAAAAAATGTAAAATCACAAAAATCGTTGATAATCTTGGTTTGATATATCAACGATTTTATTTTTGTTATTGTTCAAATTTATCCAAAACTGGACTTTTTAGACACTTCATCTCTATTTAAATTAACTATAACACAATAAGAAAGTGAACTAATAAATAATTCTACTAATGTAAGGCTATAAGGCCGCTACTTTAATTTCTTTATTTTTTATCTGCATTCCACATTTTTTTGACAGCTGGAATCTTACCTAAATCAGTCATGTCTTCCTTATCTAAAATAACAAGATTGTTCGGGCCTTCGGCGAGTTTATTAAAGCTATCTAAGCTTTGATTTCTGAAATAGCCATCCCCTGCCTTATTTAGACTCTCTTGAAGCTTGTTAATTCTATAAGCTTCGGCATCAGCTTGCGTTTTAACAGCTTCAGCATTGGCTTTTGCAGTAGCAACTAGAGCATCATTTTTAGCCTTAGTGGTTAATTCAATATGGCGTGCTTCACCTTCAGCCTTAGCAATTGCAGCGGTCTTTTCACGGTCAGCGGTTAACTGCTTATCCATTGCCTTTTGTATTTCAGGGCTTGGCAATAATTCATCGACATTAACGCGAATGACAGTAATACCGTAAATATCTGTTAAATCACCAATTGCCTTGAACAGTTCATTATTTATCTTACTAGTTGAACCCAGTGCTTCGTTTAATTCCATACGGCCAATAATATCTCTCATGTGACCACGAATTAACTGTACCATACTCTCAACTGAGTTAGTGTTGTTATAGAAGTAACGGTAAGCATCTGTTACTTGATAATTTAACGTTAAACTAGTTGTGATTTCGGCATTGTCTTTAGTAATAATGCTATATTTAGAAATCTTATAAGGCTGTAAGGCAAGACTCACTTTTCTAATATTTTGAAATACGGGAATAATAAATGTTAAACCTGCATTAACAGATTTAGAATACTTTCCTAAAGTTTCTACTAATCCTACATAATTTTGTGGAACCACTTTAAAGCTGAAACTAAGCAAGACAATGACTAAGATAATCATAATAACCATAAATATCATTATTTTTCCCTCCATAGATTAAACTAATTAGATTAAGTGTAGCACAATTTAAAAAATGTTCTAAAATAATTCATCCCGCTCACCATCTAAAAGATGCTCACTGATATTCTTATCAAAATATACCGGGAGATCATGATCAAAATTATACGCTAAAGGCGAATATAATAATTCTTCCTTTGTCAGCCACGTTAACTCACCCTCACTGCTTGCTTGCAGCTTACCTGTATATTCGGTTGCAATGTAGAAAAACACTAAATAGCGGTGTTGGTTATTATCATAAAATTGCTTAACACCTACTAATCTAGGATTTTTAATTGTGAGGCCGGTTTCTTCTTTAATTTCACGGACAACAGAATCATGAAAAGATTCATGTGCTTCAACGTGACCACCAGGAAACGTAATCCCTGGCCAGACTGGATCATTACGATTTAAAACTAAGATCTTATCTTTATTTTTAATCATACACATATTTGTTAATGTAACTGGTTCTGTTCTATTCATTGATATTCTTACTTTCTTTAATTGTATGTTGAGAGGACGATTCTAGTGCTGAGTTTGTTCAAAAAGATGATTAGCTGATAATTAGCTGCTGCAGAATTGCAATTTGAAATATGGATTTTTCCTTTTTAGTTAAATGCTGAAGTTCCTCAAAGCATTATTAATTTCTTCTTGTTCAATTCCAATATATCGCTTAGTAACTGCTGGGGAACTGTGGTTTAGGATTTTTTGTAGCATGGCAATATCATGAGTTTGCTTATAGAATTGATAGCCAAAAGTCCTTCTCATAGTATGCGTAGTTATATCATCCCTACCTAACATATGTCCTGCTTGTTGAAGGAAGCGATAAACTTGCGTAGTACTAACGTGATAACCATGCTTACTACTAGGAAATAGATAATCATTCGATTTAAGATGCATAAATTTAATGTAAGCATTCAACTCTTTAGCTAAGGCATCATTAATAAAGGCTCGACTTATTTTACCTGTTTTAGTTTCTCTAATGGCTAAATTTTCTTTACCTTTAATATCTTTAACTTTTAATTTAACAATATCGGATGCTCGAAGTCCTGTCGCACAGCCAAAGTTAAAGAGCATCAAATTTCGGTGTGATATTCTGCCTGTAGTCATCAAGTCACTACCTTGTAATTTTAGAACATCTCGTATATCTTTAATTTCTTTCTTAGTCCTTAATGGGCTTGATTGGTAAATCTTTTTCTTCTTATGTTGTTCATGCTCTCCAACGTGTACCATATAATTCCTTCTTCATAAAAAGTCTATTTTATCCAAAAAATAGTATATCACAACAGTTGATATTAAAGGATCTAAATGTATGAAAATGCCTATTTTCTTACATTTGAATGTATAATTATGAGATATTAATAATTAGCAAACAAGAAGCAAAGCTTTAATAACTTTAGACCTTTAAAGATGAACTCGGCCTTAGAATCGCCCTCTCAGCACATTGATTAAAATTAACCCACTATACAAAAATCGTACCTTGATTGAAAGTCAAAGTACGATTAGTAATTCAATATTTTTATTTAGTTAGCAGATACTGTAACCCACCAGCTAGTAATCCGCCTAGAATAGGTCCAAATAAAGGCACCCATGAGTATGACCAATTTGAACGTGACTTATTAGGAACTGGGCAAATTGTATAGGCAAATCTTGGTGCTAAATCGCGGGCTGGATTCAGTGCAAATCCGGTTGTTCCACCCAATGATTGGCCAACTACCATAATTAATAAACCAACTATAAATGGTTTTAATCCTTTGTCAAAGTCACCTAAGTTAAGTAAAGCAAAAATAAATATAAATGTAGCAATTAACTCACTCAGAAAATTAAATAATTTATTAGGTATTGCTGGTCCCGTTGCAAAAATTCCAACCGTGTTTCCCTCATCTGGCTTAGTAGCCTTAAAATGAGGATAATACTGAATAATGACTAGTAAGGCGCCAACGAATGCACCTAAGAATTGTCCTAGAATATAGGGCATAACTTGACTCCAAGGAAAATAACCAAATGTAGCAAAAGCTAGAGTAACTGCCGGATTTAAATGACCTTCCGCCTTGAAATTAGCTGCCACGTAAATTCCGAAGGTAACAGCCATACCCCATGCTAATGTTACATATAGCCAGCTTTGTTTTTTAGCTAGACTCTTATTTAAACTGATCGCCGCTCCTGTTCCTGTCCCCAAGGTAATTAATACCGCTGTACCTAAAAATTCACCAATAAAACCATCCATAATAAGCTCCTCGTTGATTATATTTTTATGTAAACGCTTTTACAGTAATTTTAACAAAAAATATTATTTGTAGCACTTCTAAGATCTTCCTTATATTAAATATCCTAAAACTTTCACTCTCAAAAAGTAAGTAAGGAGTATATAATCATTTATATTAAAAATATTTATTGAAAGGACAACTTATTATGAAGATAACTATTATTGGAACTGGTAACATGGGAAAAGCTATCGTTTAAAATTTAGAAATATCTAATACTGTCACTTATGTTGATTCTACAAGTTCGGTTGAAAAATTAGGTGATATTGTAATCCTAGCAGTTCCTTACGGAGCTATAAATTCAATAATTGATCAATTAGCGGGTTGAAGCACTTGGGCTTTTGCAGATGAAATTAGCTGCAAGTGGCAAAATTGATTGGAATGGCGGCTTTGGCATTATTAAATAAATATAGATAAAATTATTTAAGATTAAGCCTGGAAATTTTCGCGAAAATTTCAGGCTTTTTTGCTGTATAAATATCTTAAAAAATTAGTTTAGCTTTTATTCCGCATCTTTATTAATGCAATATAAAGTTGGAATAATTCTTCTGTTTTCCATGGATCAAGACCCGTAATTTTTTTAATTCTTTCCAAACGATAAGCTAAAGTATTCCTGTGGATGTATAGTTGGTCAGCAGCCTTACTGAGTATTTGGCTATTTCTAACATATAGAAGTAGGCTGTATAGATAATCTTCTCCCTGTTCGAAATGCCTGATATTTATTAATTTATCAATTATATTATCAACATCAAGATCACAGCCAGCAATATGATCAATAAAAGAAACCTCCTCGTATTTTTGACAATAAATATTTAACTTAGTTGACCAATTTACTGTTTCTCTTGCTTGTCTAAAAGCTTCAGCTACGTTACTCGTTTTTTGGCTAACACCGATGTAAATATTTCTTTTTTTAGCTAATGCTAAGTATTGATTAATAATATCAATATTTTCAGTAATAATAATTTGGGTATCATCTGCTCGATTTAATAAAAAATCTGAAAAACCCAATTTTACTTTATTTGCTAATTCGTTAGAAGCCTTGAAATCAATAACATATCTTTCTTTTGTTAAGTCAATGTGTAATTGTTGAGCTTCAAGTTCAAGATTGAGTTTAGTTGGTAAATCGTCAGTTCGTTGAATCCAGCGGAATAAAAATCTATTTAACTTTGATTTTGCAACGTCCTTTTTCTCTTGCTCGGCAGCTTGCTTAACTAATAATTCAGTTGCCACTTTGAGTAAAGATGCTAGCGGCACAACCTTATCGGGAGATCCAGTAATGCCTATAACACCAATAATTCTATGCTGGTACTCAATTGGCATATTGACCCCAGGATGACCTAATTCGCCGTGATAAATTTTCATTGGTAAAGTTTTACCCAATTTAATTACTTGTTTAGCACCTAAGTGCAGTTGCCCAATTCTACTTTTGTCTCCGCTTGCAATAATTATTCCATTCTCATTCATCATGTTAATATTATATGGAATTTGTTTCATCATATTATCTACAACATCTTGGGCTAGTTGGGTTTTTAATTTCATACAATTCTCTTTCTAACTACTTATGCATAAAAAATACTGTGCAATTGCATAATGATAAACAAATGCGTATCAATTAATATTATAAACTGTAAGCGCTTATGTAAAAAGTAAATGAAACGGAGAATCTTAATGGGAAGTCTAACAATATCGTGGATTGCAGCACTGTTTGGGCTGTTAGCTGCAATTTGTTTAATTATTAAAAAAGTAAATCCTGTATATTCTTTATTTATTGGAGCAATTGTAGGTTGTCTATTCGGTGGTGCGTCAATTGCACAAACAACACAGGTTATCATTAATGGAACTCAGAGTATTATGGGTACAGCAGTCAGAGTTTTGACAGCTGGCATTCTAGCGGGTGTAATGATGGAATCAGGGGCAGCAGATGTAATTGCTCATAAAATTGTTTCAAAACTTGGTGATAAAATGTCATTGCTTGCCTTGGCATTGTCAACAATGATTTTAACTGCTGTAGGTGTTTTTATCCCAGTAGCTGTTTTAATTGTGGCACCAATTGCACTTTCAGTTGGCAAGCGAATGCATATTAGTAAGTTAGCATTGCTTGTTGCTTTATCAGGTGGCGGCAAGGCAGGTAATATTGCTTCGCCTAATCCTAATACTATTGCAGCAGCAAATGGTTTTAAAGTTCCACTGAGCAATGTCATGCTTGCAGGATATATTCCCGCAATTTTTGGCTTAATTGTAGCAGTTTTAGTTGCTTCACTAATTAAGAAAAAAGGAAGCGCTGTTACAGCGTCAGATATTGAGCCTCCCAAAGAGATTACAGATATTTCCCTGCTTCAAGCGCTATGTGCACCTATTTTAGCAATTATTTTATTGATGATTGGACCAATTGGTCAGGCTCTTCATATTAATTTTTTGGCTAACATTTCAATAGATGCTTTTTATGTTTTGCCGATAGCTTCAATTATTGGAGCTATTGCTATGGGAAAATGGAAACAGATTCCTAAGTTTATGACTAATGGCTTGAGTCGTGTAACTGATACAGTTTTAATTTTAATCGGTGCTGGAGCTATTGCGGGATTGATTTCTACATCTGATTTATCAATACAAGTTGTACACTTGATTTCAGATATGAAAATTTCTGGGACTCTTCTTGCCCCACTATCAGGTATATTAATGGGTTTGGCTACCGGTTCAACATCAACGGCTGTTATTGTAACTACTGGTTCCTTTGGAAATGCAATCTTACAAACTGGCACTACTGCCTTAGCTGCAGCAGTAATGGTACAGGCTGGAGCAACTGTCATCGACCAAGTACCACAAGGAAATTATTTTCATATCACTGCACACAGTATGCATATGTCCTTCAAAGAAAGAGCACAAGCAATGCCTTTTGAAATATGTGTTGGTTTAACTACTACGCTTGTTGCGACAATTTTATATGGATATATTTTATAATACAAGGAGTATAGAATATGACTAAATTCGTTCTAGCACCAGATTCATTTAAAGAAAGCATGACTGCTAAAGAAGTATGCCAAGCAATGACTAATGGTATTCGTAAAGCTGATCCTACAGCTGAAATTGTAAGTGTACCTATGGCTGATGGTGGCGAAGGTACAACTGATTCTCTAGTTAATGCAACGGATGGACAATTACTTAATGCAACAGTTACTGGTCCTTTAGGCAATAAAATTCAGGCAGAATATGGAATTTTAGGTGACGGCAAGACTGCAGTCATTGAAATGGCTAAAGCTAGTGGACTAGAAATAGTTCCTAAAAATCAACGTAATCCCATGATTACAACTACATATGGCACAGGAGAATTAATTAAAGCAGCACTAAGCAAGGGAGTAAAAAGAATTATCGTTGGTCTTGGCGGCTCTAGCACCAATGATGGTGGTGCTGGTATGGCTCAAGCTTTGGGAGTTCATTTACTTGATAAACAAGGTCAAAAATTACCGTTTGGCGGAGAGGCTTTGGGTAATTTGGATAGAATAGATATCTCAGAAATTGCTCCTCAACTTGGTAATATTACTATTATCTTAGCAAGTGATGTTGTTAATCCCTTAACTGGTAAAAATGGTGCTTCTGTAGTTTTTGGTCCTCAAAAAGGCGCGACTCCAACTATGGTGCAAGAGTTAGATAGCAATCTCCATCACTATGCACAAGTAATTAAGGAACAATTACATAAAGATATTGACCAACTGCCAGGCTCAGGTGCTGCCGGAGGTTTAGGTGCTGGCTTTATGGCTTTTACTAATTATGAAATGCATAAAGGAATTGATATAGCAATTAAGGTAACAGATCTTGAAGCTAAGATAAAGTCAGCCGACTATGTATTTACTGGTGAAGGCGGAACAGACTTTCAGACTAAGTTTGGCAAGACACCTTTCGGCGTTGCTCAATTATGTAAGAAATACCATAAGCCTGTCATTTCCCTGGCAGGATATTTAGGTAAAGGAATCGATACTCTATATGATTCAGGTTTTACAGCATTCTTTAGTATTTTACCAGGCGCTAGTGATTTACCAACAGCATTAAAAAATGGTCCTCAAAATGTAGCCACCACAGTTGAAAATATTGTCCGCTTAATCGAAAGATAATTACGTAATTTAAATTATGTAAAATTAATTTATTGAAGTATAATAAATCTACCAACTATAGTAATATTTTTGGTAAATTGCAAAATAAAACACTAGTCTACTAGCAAGTAAATAAATGCTAGCAAACTAGTGCTTTTTTTAGTTGCCAATTGTTAAGTCCATAATCGCTTGTAAAATGTAAATTCTATTTTCAACACCATTAAACACAATTGATCTATCACTTTCAAAGACCTCATCCGTTACTTCCATTTCGCTAAGACCAAAGTTTCGATAGATTTTTTGGGCTACTTCAGTATCTAAATTATGAAATGCTGGTAAACAGTGCGTAAAGACTGTATTAGGATTACCTGTCTTATTGAGAAGATCCATTGTAACTTGATAGGGATGCAATAATTTAATTCTACTAGACCAAATATCTTCGGATTCACCCATTGATAACCAAACATCCGTTGTAACCACATCAGCTCCCTGAATGCCTTGCTCAATATTATCTGTTATAACAATATTGGCTCCTGATTGGGCAGCTAATTGATGTGCTTGATTTAAGATTTTAGTGTGAGGTGTTAACTCTTTTGGAGAAATCAAGGTATAATCCATTCCTACCTTAGCTGCTGCAAGCATTAACGAATTAGCAATATTGTCTTGTCCATTTCCAACAAAAGCAAATTTAATTTCCTTATAAGGCTTAGACAAAACTTCTTGGGCAGTCATGAAGTCAACTAAAGCCTGTGAAGGATGCTCATCATCTGTTAAAGCATTCCAGACAGGTATGCCAGAATATTGAGCAAGTTTTTGAACTGTATCTTGACCAAATCCACGAAACGCTATCCCATCAAACATCTTGCCTAATACTCGCGCTGCATCCTTAATTGACTCGCTTTGAAAATGTTTATCCTCAGGTGGAAAGTATACGGTATCAGCACCTTCATTATGAGCAGCTATCTCAATAGCAGATCTTGTACGAGTAGAGCCTTTTTCAAAAATTAGGGCAATATTTTTATGCTTTAAGTGATTTTGATAAATATTATTTTTCTTCTCCTGCTTCAATTTACAAGCTAACTTGATCACTTGAGCTATTTCATCTTTACTTAAATCGGTAATCGATAATATTTTTTAACATCTTGTCTTCTTCCTTAAATGCATTTTATTTTGATAAGAAAAGAGCCAATTGTTAGATTGACTCTAAATTGTGAAACTATCGTTCTAATATCTTTAGCAAATCCTCACGGTCTAGGCTACTTGAACCAACATTCTCACCATTAAGAACTGCCTCAGCTAGTCTTGACTTATTTCTTTGCAATTCAATAATTTTTTCTTCAATAGTATTCTTAGCTACAATCTTATAGACTTGGACATCATGCTTCTGACCAATTCTGTGAGCACGGTCAGTTGCTTGGTTCTCTGCAGCAGAATTCCACCATGGATCGACATGAATTACAATGTCAGCGCTTGTTAGATTAATTCCAGTTCCGCCAGCCTTCAATGATATTAAGAATACAGCTGGTTTAGACAAGTTATTGAATTCCTTAATTAATTCTTGCCGTTTCTGCTTAGGAGTTGATCCCGTAATTACGAAGGTAGTGATACCTAACTTTGTTAGCTTATCTTGAATTATGTCAAGCATTGACCTAAATTGTGAGAACATCAATATTTTGTGATTGTCATTTAATGACTCTTCCACCAACTTCAAGATAGCCGTAACCTTAGCGGACTTGTCGTGATAATCTTCATATAATAAGGATGGATCACAACATAATTCCCGCAGTCTGGTAATTGCAGCTAAAACTTGGAAACGAGATTTCTTAAATTCTTGATCATCTTGGTTATTTAACTCATTGAGCAACTTTTGTGCTTGAGCTTGGTAGAGCTGCTCTTGTTTGCCTGTCATCCTAACATAAATGACATCTTCATTTTTATCAGGCAAGTCATTTAAGACATCTTTCTTTAGACGTCGTAAGATAAATGGAGCAATAATTTGACTAAGCTCTTTTTCGACAACTTGGTTGCCTTCTTTGACAATTGGTCTTTCATAATTATTTTTAAAGTATTCATATTTACCTAAAAATCCAGGCATCAAATAATCGAAAATGCTCCATAATTCACTTAGATTATTTTCAATTGGAGTACCCGTTAGGGCTATGCGATAGTTGGAATTGATGACCTTAGCTGCCTTAGAAACTGCAGTTTTAGCATTTTTAATATTTTGAGCTTCATCAATGACCTCTAAATCAAACTTTATACCTTGATATTCTTTAATATCCCGCTTCAGTGAATCATAAGAGGTAATGAATACATCTACGCCTTCAATATTTGATAGCCTATCTATTCTTTCTTGCTTAGTTCCATCTATAACTAGAGCCTTCAAGCTGGGTGCGAATTTTTTAATTTCGCTTTCCCAGTTGTAGACAACAGATGCTGGAACTGCAATTAAACTTGGTAAGTTATTGACCTCTTTGCGTTGCAATAAGACAGTGATTATCTGCAAGGTCTTACCTAATCCCATTTCATCAGCTAAGAGAGCTCCTAAATTGTAATGAAGCAAGGTAGTGATCCATTCAAAGCCTTGTTTTTGATATGGACGTAATATATTTGCTAAGCTAGCTGGCACCTGAGCGGTCTGTTGAGTACCAGTTTCAATGTCTTTGATTAACTTATCAAAGATATCGTTACTAGTATAAGCAAGGTCGTCGCGATTTTGAAGTTGCTTTTCTAAATACAGTGCTCGATAAGCCGGTAGTGTCATCTTACCTTTAACGAATTGATCTAAGCTAATTCCCAGTTTTTTCATCACTGCTGCTAGACTCTTGACTGAAGAAGAGTCGGTCTTACGTACTTCGCCATTTCTAAGTAAGAAGTAGCGACGCTTCTCTTGGTAAGCACTTAAGATAGCTTGTATATCTTCAGGTGATAAACTATCACCATTTACTGATAAGTCTAGCGTGCTATCGCCTAGCTTGATCCCTAAGCTAATGTTTACCTTAGCCTTAATATTACTCAAAAGTCGCTTGAAGCTAGCCGTTACTTCAACTGTCCCTGCTTCTTTCAGCCGTTTTAGTCCATAATCAAGTAAATAATCAACAGCTGCCCCATCTTCAAGAGGCATGTTATAGATATTATCTTGCTTATTGCTAAAGCCTATATTAGTTAACAGGTCAACTCCTGCTTGCTCTTGGTCGAAGTCGCGAATTGCATTCTCGTTAGACTTCTTCATCAAGTGGTACTCATTTTCGCCATATTGAACAATAGCTTTCAAAACGATATTGGCATCGACTAAGTCTAATCTGAAAATAAGCTTAGCCTCTGGTGGAAGAACTTTCTCTAAATCTTCCTGACCTTGGATATTTAAATGGTCATTTTCTGCTAATTTTGGAAGTATTTTACGACCGAATAATTGAATGGTATCAGGTCCAAATACCAAATTATCTCCTTGAAAGATACCTGCTTGCTCTAATTCATCTAAGTTAATGCCATTAAACCTAGTCCATTTACCTGATTTATAACTATAATAGTGGTTCTTTCCACGAATATAGTCCATTCTGCCATAATCAATAACATATCCAATCTTGACCATTGCAGACTTACTACTGGAATTAGTAGTAATTTTTATTGGCAAAGAAGAATCTTCAGATTGATATTCTACCTTACTTCCATGACTATCATATAAAAACGCACCACTCCTTAAGAGCTGATCAATTTTATCTGCAATTATAGGAGAAATAGGTATCTCTTTAACTGTGAGATAACGATAAGTATCACCGGCATCTTCAAGGGTATCATTTGTATCAATTAAATCTTCAACAAACTGATACCACTTCTTGCTATTTTCATCCATCTGATTGATTGAAATAGCCCTATCAAAAAACTTTCCCAATCTTAGCATATCGCCCCGATGCATATGGTCGACAATTGTATTTAGATTTTGAACTTTGTACATATGATCGGGTGTACCCATTCTGAAATATAGATAAAGATCACCGTAACTCGATTCTATTTGTCCTCTGAAGACTATTGGCTCACTAGCTTGACTATATTGATTTTTAAATGAGTTAATCATTATCTGAGCCGATTTATTAGTTGCTTGTAGAGGATCTTCTTTAATAAAGAACTCGACGAATCTTCTTAAGGCAACAATTGCAACAGCATTTTTGTTTTTTAGGGGAACTGCACTCTTAATTACAAATTTATAAATAACATCGCCATCAAAACGTAACTCAATGTCATATTTAATGTTACCATGAGCTAGCGTTAGCTTGAATAAGTATTCATTATCTACAATATCGAACTTATAGCTTTTTACATATACAGTTCGACCAAATTCTCCAGCTTCTTGATAATCATCTATGGGAAAGCTCATATTTCTAACAATGTGTAAAGGATTACCATTGAGTTTAATATTATTTATCTTATCTTGATAACGATAATTTAATTGATCGGCAATGCTAATTTTATCACTGGCATTTTCCTTTTCTCTTTTAAAGTCAATACCGTATAAGACAGCTGCCATATGCTTGCAAAGGTGCCCCGTCTCAGCCCATGGACATGAGCAATATAATCCTGAAACATCCCCGCTATGATTATATTGTCCTTGTACTGTATAATCTGCGTCCCATCTAGAACCTTCTACCTTGGCCGTAAATATTTCCTTATTTTCATCTCTAAAATCTAAGTCATTTATTTTATCATCAATGAAGTATTGTTGACCGTTGCGTAGGGAGCTTTTATCGAAAAGTTTTTCCCATTTTTTCATAAAATCACCGTTAAAAATTTAATTAATTATTCTAATAAGTTATTTTAACATGTTGAACTATGTTGTGGGGATGCTTACCTATTAAAAAATCAGTTCTAAACAAGAACTGACTAAAATTATAATTAATTTTTACCAAAAACCAATTATCTTGGTCCAGATTAGGCCACCGCCTAACCAAACAATATTAAATAATATCCCAATGATAGCACTTAACTTCCAGAAATCTTTGTTAGAAATGTATCCTGTGGTTGAGAGCATAGCAGCTGGGCCTGCAGAATATGTAGATGTTGAAAGGTAAACTGTGCCACACATAGCTAACATTAAAGCAGCTATAGTAGGAGGTACTCCAGCACCTAAAGCAATTGATAGAAATCCCGCATATAATGCTGAAATCTGTGTTGAAACACTTGGAAATAGATAGTGTAAATAAAAGTAAGCTAACCATAAAATAATTAATACTACTACCCAATTCATACCATGTAACATGCCACCTAAAGTCTTAGAGAACCATGGGAAAAATCCGAGTTTCATCATTTTTTGGGACATCAGCATAATGATTGATAGCCATGTTAAGATATTCCAAGCAAAGCTCTCTTTTAAAATATCTTTAGTATTAACAACACCAGTAATAAGCATAATTGCAACAGCAATAAAGCTTGTTTCTGTAGCATCAATTCCAACATGTGATCCTAACAACCATAAAAGAATTGCTAAAATAAATATTACTGACATGATTCTCTCTGCTGGGCTCATTTTCCCAACTTCATTTAATTTTTTATCTGCCCAAGCTCTAGCATTTGGAGTTTCTTTTATTTCAGGCGGATATATTTTATACAAAACAAATGGAACTAAAATTAGCGAAATAATACCTGGTACAATTGCGGCTAAGAACCATTGCATCCATGAAATTGTTATACCTTGTGTTTTTGCAAGTCCTAAAGCTACCATATTGCCAGCTAATCCTGTTAAAAACATACCGCTGGTTACATTATTTATTTCATATTCGTTAAAAACTAAGAATGATCCTAATTTTCTCTGGGTTCCTTTTTCTGGATCTGAACCCATTTCACGTGATAATCCATCAATCAAAGGATACATGATACCATTAACACGCGCATTATTAGATGGAATCCCAATTGCCAATACGGTTTCTACAACGGATAGAGCATATGCTAAACCTAAGGTACTCTTTCCAAATAACTTTACAAAAATATATGCGATTCTTTTACCAAGGCCAGACTTAATAAATCCAGCTGCTAAGAACATACACATTGCAACCATCCAGGCTGTGGAGTTACCAAATCCTACTGCCACTTCTTTCATATTGAAAATTCGAGTTAAGGTCGCAATAACTACTGCAATTAATGTTGTTGCCATCATTGGCAATGGCTTAGTAATACATGCTGCAATTGTTGCAATAAATATTGCAAATAAGTGCCAAGCTGGAACACTAATATCTGTAGGCTTCATTGGTGTTAAGCACCATAGTCCTATTCCTAGTATTAGTGGAATTATCCATTTTTTCCACTGAAACTTTTCTAACATAATTATCTCCTCATATATAAAAATTATTTATTAGCTTTATCAATCGCTTTCTTAACAGCGTCTTTAACAGCTCTAGTTGTTGTAGAAGCACCTGATACGGCATCAACATCAACAGAATTAGCTGCAACTATTTCTTCAGGTAATTTCTGTATTGCAACAGCTCCTATCCCTTCAGTTTCATGATTTTCAACAACTTCAACATTCTTAATAGTCTTATCCTCATAGGTAACTCTAACAACAATTCTTCCACCAATACCTGCTTCAGTGGCACCAAGGTATTGGTTATCTGCCAATGGAATTTTAGTTAGGTTTTCACCTGCCACAATATCATTTATTGCAGGAATAGGATTGGATAATTTAGGGAGGCTGTTTTTCAGCTCTTGAGATACGTTTTCACCTGCAATTTTTCCAAAAATTAAACACTCAGCTAAATTACCACCACCCTGGTAACGATTTACACACATTCCTCCAAGTTCACCAGCACAATATAAGTGATCTATTGGTTTATCATCATTATTTAAAACCTGTGCTTTTTCATTATGTTTAGTACCGCCTTGAGTATTTAAAATAGCCGGAGCCAATTTAATTGCAAATAGCTTTTTACCAGTAAAAGGCTCCATACTGCTTGGATCACGATTAAACTCAATATCACTACCATCTTCAGCGAACTTATTAAAAAGCTTGATTGACTGACTTAGATTGCTTTGAGGCAAGGAAGTTAATTTGGCGAGTTCAGTAAGTGAGTTGGCTGAAACAATCTTTTCCAAAATAGAACTATATCGGGCATTAGCTGAATTCTTTTCATCAACAAACTTTTGGTATTGTTTTTCATCAAAAATGAGCCAAGCATTGTCATAAGCTCTAGGTAGGTTGTACTCACCATGATCATAAATATGACCGTGTCTAAATTTAGCATCTTCACGCATAAATCTAGTACCATCGTTTGATACTGCAAAAATAGAGCCCGATTTCACATTTTTCCAACCACCAATTTGACGACCACGCTTGCCATCTTCTTCAGCAATTACATAACTAGGAACAATTCCTAAAGATTCATAATTTGCCATATGCCATAGTTGAGCACCAATATCACTGGCCATCTTAATGCCATCACCACGATTATATAAACTGCCTAACGGTGTCAATTTAGTAACATGAAGATAATCTTGTTGCATTTGGGCATTATTTTCAAAGCCACCAGTAGCGAGTACGATGCCTTGCGTTGCGTAAATATAATAATCATGGTGATTTCTTTGAACAACTGCACCGATAACTTGATTATTTTGTGTTAATAACTTCGTAGCTCTTGAATTAAGCCAAATATCAATCTTATCTTTACGATCAACTACTTTTTGGCGTAATAATTTCCATAATTCAGCATCAAAATCTCGATTATGAACTAATGCAAAGTCAAAAGTTTCCGATCCTTCAAATTCTGGATATTCACATAGATGATCTTTATGATCAAGTTGATCATCTTTTTGCCAATCTCTTGACCAGATATATGGCTCAACTCCTAGATATTTCTTCATATATGCCGGCATGTTTACAAATCCATCGAGATAAGCATTCATTGTCTTTTTAGAATAATTATATGGCTTTGCCAACTGATCATAGTACTTACCAATTTTTTTGCGATTATGTGCCATAGCAATATGCTGAGCAGAATATCTTGTATTACCACCTTCATGACCATAAGGAGCAGCGTCTACTAGTAATACTTTAGAACCATGATCTGCTGCAAATCTTGCCGCAGTTGCCCCAGCTCCACCGAATCCAAGAACTAATACATCATAAGCTGCATTCCATTTCATATTTTTAGTTACTTCCATTTTTCTTCTCCTGATTTATTAATAAATTTTACTTTTCAAAAGTATAAATATCATTTTAGAGTAATGAAATCAAGCATATTTTTGAAAGCGATTTTATAAATAAATCATAATTTGCTATAATATCAATAGTTAAAGATATTATCTGAGTTTTTGTGATTTTTATTTTTTAGAAACATAAAGTTATAATAATAATTTTTTATTTATTAATAAATTTTATTTATTAAAAGGGGAAATATATATGGAATTTAGAGATGTTAACTATTTTCATAAATTAGTCGAGCTAAAAAGCTTTAAAGAAACAGCCAATTATTTCAAAGTATCGCAACCTGCAATTAGTGCTATGGTTAAAAGATTAGAAAAAGAAATCGGCTGCCCATTGGTATTTCAGCAGAGTAGTCGTTCCAAATTAACTATTACACCTGCTGGATTGGTCGTATATAAACAAGCTAAAAAATTATTGTCTATTGAAAATGTAATCAAGTTAGAAGCCAAGCGTGCTAGCGAAAGCAAGTTTAAATTAGGCTATTCAGAACTAGCTGGTAAAACTTGGCTTTCTAGTATTATTACCCAATTAAATAGAGGACACTTATTAGCCTCAGTTGAAACCTTTGAAGAAAATTCGCACTTTTTGGAACAGCATTTACGTGATGGTAAATATGACGCAATTTTATTTACTAGATTAGAAAATGAAATGCTAAAGGGAATTAATTTAACTAATTTGACTAAATTTCACTATAATCTGATTGTTCCAGCTAATAGTTCATTAGCACAAAAAGACGAAATTGATCTTTTTGAAATTAGAGATATTCCATTAATCTTGCGTCATAAGCGATTTTTATCAAGAACCGCTCTTGAACAAATTTTCGCTAAAAGTGGTTTCAAACCAAAAAGAAAATTAATTGTCGATAGTATTGATGCAACTATTCAACTTATTAGCAAAGGTATGGGTGTAGGATACCTAATGAATATATCAGTTAAGAACCATCCAGAAGTAAAGGCAATTCCCTTAATTCCTAGTCAACAAATCGATTGTTACTCCTGCCTAGCTGTTCGTGAAGAATTCTCTCCTAACCAAGTTCAAAAAGAATGTCTAAATATTATTAAAAATCTTAACCTTTAGCATTATTTATTGTTTTTAGCATTTTTTAGTACCTCTGACACTGCTAACTTGAAGGCTTTACTTGTTGCAGAAGCACCAGAAATCGCATCAACGTCGGTAGTATTTTTTGCTAGCATTGTATTAATTAATTGGGGAATTGCTTTCCCACCTAAATCACCTGTTTCTCTTTCTTGTAAGGCTTCAATATTAATCATGTTATCATCACTATCTACTGTAACTCTGACAACAATCGGCGTATCACTAGAAACTTTCATATGCTTGACTATTAAAAAATCCCACTTTGATGGATAAGTTCAACGAACTATTCCAACTTAGTGGGATTAAATAGATTAATATTTTATTTTTATATATCCTAGTTTACACTTACGTACTTGTAACTCCATTGTGTTCCAGCAGTATTATGAATAATACCGTGTACATTAGTCTTTTGCAAATAAGCGGTTGTTTGTTGATAAATTGGTGTAATTGCCTGTTCAGAGTTAACTATTCTGGCAGCTTGGACAAGATCATTCCACCGTTTATTAGGATTATTAGCATCCTCATTGCTGGCTTTTGCAACTAAATTATCATACTTCTTATTTGACCATTTTCCGTAGTTATAAGATGTATCAGTTTGCGGAATTTGCATAAAAGTCATTGGATCGTTAAAATCCCCGCCCCAATGCGAAAGATAAATATCAAACTCACCATTTTGAGCTTTACTTGTAGTTAGCTTAGCTGGGACATTAGTAACATTAATTTTAATTCCTGGTAATAACTGCGTCCATTGTGATTGCAAATATTGAGTCATTTGGTCGCTATCTGATTCTTCATTAGAAGACAATAAATTTAATGTTAGCTTTTCTTGACCAATTTCCTTTAAACCTTTTTGCCAATATTTTTTTGCTAAAGTCTTGTTATATTGGACCGTATCATTAACTTTTTGTTCTTTAGCAAAATCGACACCCGTAGCTGGATTTTTAGCTAAATCATTTGCGACAAATCCTGTTGGTAAAGTTGAGCCATTCCCTAGAACTTTTTTAGTTACAGTATTTCGGTCAATTGCAAGTGATAGTGCTAATCTAATATTACGATTATTTAATGCCTTGCGATTAATAGTATTCTGATCTTTGAAATTATATTGCAAGAACCTAACTAGAGAATAAGGGTAAGAAACAAAATCTTTATTTGTCTTTAAGTTCTTAACTTGCTCACTTGATAATGGTGTTAAATCAAGCTTACCTTGCTGATATAATTGATAGCCTGTATTGGTCGACTTAACTACTTGATAGTTAACTTTCTTTAGTTTAACCTTGCCCTTATCCCAATAATTATTGTTTTTGACAAAAGACCAGGTATCGCCAGTCCCGTTCCAGCCCTTGACCTTAAACGGTCCTGAATAAACTTGATATTCTGACTTAGTTGCATATTTTTTACCGTATTTTTTGACAATTTTTTCATTTTGAGGTCCAAAAAGTGGATAAGCCATCAATACCTTGAAGTATGCAATTGGTTTATCAAGTTTAATGACTACAGTCTTTTTATCAGTGGCAGAAATACCTAAGCTATCTGGGTTCTTTTTTCCTTTAGCTACAGCGTTCGCGTTTTTAACTCCACTAAATAAATATGAATACGGTGAAGCTGTCTTAGGATTTAAACTGCGCTTCCAAGAATAAACAAAGTCTTTAGCAGTAATTTGATCTCCATTAGACCACTTAGCATCTCTTAATTTAAAAGTCCAAGTTTTTCCATCTTTTGAAACTTTGCCACTTTTAGCCAAACCGCTAGTAGGTTGCCCATCTTTACCCAAACGATAAAAACTTTCAAAAACATTTCCAGTTTGACCATATCCTGTTGACTTACTAATATCAATTGTATCAAGCGGCGCCGTAGCACTTAAATTAAGCTCTGCTTCATTAGAGGACTTACTAGTTGAATTATTATTGCTGCAAGCGGCTAATACCAGTGCAGATGAAACGGCAATTATACTTACAGCTAAAGCTTTTAACTTCATAAATTTCTCCTTTTCCATTTTTATGCAAAAAAACAAGCTGCACTCCAACATAGGAATGCAGCTTGCACCGATATCAAATTGATACTAGCTAAAGATGATCCTTACACGTTGGACATGCCAAATAAGTTGCAAAAACAGCAACAACAAGTGATTTGGCTAAACATTGCGTTGTCCAACATGAATTTCATCTCCTTTTGCTAACTTTTTATAAGTTAACTATAACTATACCGTTTATATTTGTCAACAAGTTTTTATTATTTTTTGTAAGCACTTTAATTTGTTTTGACCATAAACATGATTCTTTACTAATATTGAGAAGCGCTACTAGTAGTATCACTAGCATTATGACTTACTTCTTCAGCTGACCTAGTCATATCACTGCCTTCTGCAATTGACTTGGCAGCTTGGCGTCCTTGGTGTAGTCCTGTTCCTAAAGCTAATCCTGAAGCAAAGTATACCTTACCAATAGTGCCGCCAGCATTCATCCCAGCTGCATAAAGATCTGGAATAATTTTTCCTAAGTTATCTAAAACATGTTGATCGACATCAACTTTTAAGCCGCCAATTGTACCGTAATTACCATCAACCATTTGATAAGCATAATACGGCGCAGACAACTTCTTAAGGGCTAACCGACGACCAAATTCACAATCTTCACCCTTATCAACTACTTTATTCCAAACAGTAATTGTATGCTTTAAGTTAACAGCTGAAACGCCTATCTTTTCAGCTAATTCTTTTACTGTATCAGCTTTTTTAATAAAGCCTTGTTTAATATAAGATTGCAAAGCCGACTTATCTTTCCAAGTACCTGGAATACCTAGAATATTTTCATTAAAGATAGCCCAATTATCCTTCTTAGTGGCCTCCTGCTGCAAAAAATTCTGCCTAGTGATATAGCCATATGTCATTTCCTCATTAACATACCGATTACCGAATCCATTGACAAAAATAGCTGGAACTGTTGGATGAGAGTTTCTTGCTTCGGGGATATGACTATTGGAATCAACTACACCACCAAAGCCAGTAATAGCTGCTCCTAGATTCATTCCTAGCATAATCCCATCGCCAGTATTGACACGACTTGTGTTAACTTTATGATTCATTAAATCACGATAGTTTTCTGGAGATAAGGCTTTGGATAAGCTGATATTATGATCAATTCCACTTGTAGCGAGTAAGACACCCTTTTTAGCTTTATAATACTCAGTAGTTTTTGAATTTTTAATGACTACACCAGTGACACGGTTATCTACAGTAGATTTATTGATTAGACCTATTACTGGGCTATCATATGAAATAGTGACGCCCTTATCTAGAGCAGTCTTAAGCAATAGATTAGTTAAGACGATTCCTCCGCCACCGACGCCACCATGTTCATAGATGTGAATTCGATCTGCTTGTAAACTCCTATCTTCATAAGGCAATCCCTTATGTCCAAAGACGCTAGTCCATTTAATACCTAAATCGGATAACCATTCAATAATTTTGGGTGCATCTTGGGCGTATGATTTAACTAAATTTATATCAACATCACTACCACCTGCTAACAATAGTTCCTCAATGTGAGTTTCAACATTATCGTCTTTAAACTTAGAAAATTTTCTCTGTGGTTCAGTGCCAGCAGCTTGCACCTCACCTTCTGAATACTTACTAGTACCTCCTGCCATTCCAGCCTTTTCAAAAATATGGACACGCAAGCCATGTTCAGCACCAACAATTGCTGCTGCTAACCCCGAAACACCAGAGCCTGCAATAATCATGTCGTACTGATCAGTATAAGTTACTTGACTCTCATAATAATGCTTACTAGAAACTGGCGCATACTTAGGAATTCTCGGTTGTTCAAACTTGTCTGCTTTATAATCGTCAGCGCGAGCTTGATCAATTTCACCGTTAGCTAATTTAAGAGCTTTCTTAACTGCTAATCTAACAGCATTCGAAGAATATGATGCGCTAGTAATTGCATCAATATCTACAGAATTATATTCCACAATCTTTTTAGCCATTATTTTAGCAGCTGTTTCTCCAACGGTAAAAGGTGTTAGCCCCTTAAGTTTAACATCTTCGATATTATTATCATTAACCTTAACATGTGCAGTTATTGGTCCATGGAAGCCTTGAATAGTTGCACTATAAGTACCATTTTGCATATAGTCCACTCCTAATATCTATTTACTTTAATACTAAAATGATATCGATTACATTGCAATTAGGTACTTTTTAGTTCCTATAAATTTTGATAGCCAGTAGGTTCCGTATATTCAACTTTGGTAGGTATGCCTTCGTTCGATAATTCTTTGGCCCGTTTTTCGCCCCATAATGACATTTCAATTAATACTTTTCTAAGTGATCTGCCGGTTTCAGTTAGAGCATAGGTCACCACTCTAGGGAAATTATGATTATCTTCTTTTTCTACAATTTCTTCTTCAATTAAGGAGTTAAGCTGCTGAGTTAAGACCTTTTGTGAAATTCCTGGTATTAGATGCATTAATTCATCATGTCGCATCTGCTTAGTACCCAAATGGCAAATGATTGATGGTTTCCACTTTCCGTTTAAAATTTCTAAAGTAATATCTATACCTAAATGATAAACTTGCTTTTTCATATTTTTTGCCTCAATTTAGTCTTAGTTTGTACTTTATTATTAGCATAGCTTATAATAATTGACTATTAAAATCCACAAATACAATTGCTTTGTGAAAAATTAGATTTTTGCATTATTTTAATTAGTCAAAATTAAAATATAAAGATAGACTTACATTACTATCTGTAGCCATTAGAAAATACTTTTTATTTTTTTGTTGACATTTTTTAGAAATGGTTTAATATAATTAATAACAATTTAATAATATATCGCAATGAGGAAGAAGAGTACATTAAAAGTTAGCTTTCAGAGAATTCTCTATTTGGTGCGAAGAGATAAGCTACTTTTAATCGAAGATCACTTTCGAGTCTAAAACTTAAAAATGCAAATATAAAGTAAGTTTTAGTGGCTGCACCCATTATAGTGCCAACGTATCGCTTTTTTAGCCGTACGTATAGAGGTGTCTTTTTAGGCATGAATATAGGGTGGTACCACGCTCAGCGTCCCTTAGTCTAACTTTAGACTAAGGGACTTTTTTCTTATTGAGATTATTTTTTCGGAGGGATAAAAAATGGATAATTTTAGAAGTCCAAAACTAAGTTTAAAAAAATATTTAATTGTTGCTTCACTGCTATTCGGATTATTTTTTGGTGCTGGGAACTTAATTTTTCCATTACATTTAGGACAATTAGCAGGTAAGAATTGGCTCCCTGCTGCGGTTGGCTTCTTGATTACCGGTGTTTTATTACCACTTTTGTCAGTACTAGCTGTTGCTATTACAAGAGCTAACGGTGTTTTTGATATTGGTAAGCCTCTTGGGACTGGATTTGCCCTTGTATTCATGGTCTTGATCCATGCTACAATTGGACCGCTCTTTGGAACTCCGCGTACTGCAACTGTATCTTTTACTGTTGGTGTAGAGCCATTCATTAGCAAAAATAACCAAGCTATTGCATTGTTTATCTTTTCAGCATTATTTTTTGCTGCAGCATTTTACTTTTCTTATCAAGAAAGTAACATTTTGACCAATATCGGTAAGATCTTAAATCCAGTATTTTTGGCATTATTATTCTTAGTATTCGTAGTTGCCTTTGCTAAGCCTTTAGGTAACCCTGCAACTGCACCTGTTACCAAGGCATACTTGAGTGGTGCCTTAACTAATGGATTCTTAGAAGGTTATAACACTATGGATGCTCTAGCTGGTCTAGCCTTTGGTGTTACAGTTGTAACCGGTGTTAAAATGATGGGTCAAAAGTCTGAAAAAGCTATCTCAGCAGTCGTTGCTAAGTCAGGTATCATCGCAATGGGGGCTGTAGCCTTTATCTACCTTTTACTTATCTTACTCGGTGCAATGTCATTAGGTAAATTTAGCGTTTCTAGAGACGGTGGGGTTGCCTTTAATCAATTAGTAAATGCCTATGCTGGTGCATTTGGTCAGATTATCTTAGCCTTTTTATTAACTATCACATGCTTAACAACAGCAGTTGGACTAGTTGCTGCCTTTGCACAAGACTTTCATAAACACTTTCCTAAAGTTAGCTACCACACTTGGCTAGCACTCAGCTGTTTGGCTTCATTTTTAGCTGCTAACTTCGGTTTAGACACTATTATTTCTTGGTCAACTCCGATGCTTATGTTCTTATACCCACTTTCAATGGTTTTAATTCTATTATCAGTTGCTTCTCCACTATTTAAGCGTGATGGTGTTGTGTACTTCTTTGTAGTTCTGTTTACTGTTGTACCAGCCTTACTTGATATGGTAGTAGCATTTCCACCAGTTGTAAGTAAGAGTCAATTTGGCTTAGCTGTAGCTAATATTAGAAACACCCTACCACTTGCAAGTATGAGTCTTTCTTGGTTAATCCCTGCATTGGTCGGCTTAGTAATCGGATTAGTCTTCCATGCCTTTAGAAGAAAGAAACTATCTAGTCTAGAATTTGATTAAATAATCTAAAAAACTCGATAACTAATTCAAAATTAACAAGAATTAAGTTATCGAGTTTTTTATTAAGCTAAGCTTTGTGTTACAAATGATCTGTTTTCAAGCGAAGTAAGTAGCGCATCAGCTGTATCTAGTGCTGTCAAAAGTGGTACGTTTTGCTGAATGGCAAGTTGTCTAATAATGAATCCGTCTGAATTCTTTTCCAGATCATGTCCCATTGTATTAATCACAAGATCAATTGTGTCATTTTTCAATTTATTTAAAATATTATTAGTACTGCCTTCATCTTCATGTACTTTAGTAACTAATTCTGCATGTAAGTTATTTTTTCTCAAAAATTCTGTCGTTCCTTTAGTAGCAAAGATTCGATAACCAATCTGAATAAATCGTTTAGCAATTGGTAAAATCTTTTCTTTATCGCGATCATCAATTGTAAGCAAGACATTACCATTTTCTGGTAATTGCATCTTAGCACCAGCAAAAGCTTTATATAAGGCTTTCGCAAAAGTTCGATCGCTTCCCATCACTTCTCCTGTTGATTTCATTTCAGGCCCCAGATATGAGTCAACATCGGCTAATTTACTAAAGCTAAAGACCGGTGCTTTTACACTAAAGCCATCTCAATACCAATAATCTGGTCCTGAGAAGTAAACCTTAGCACTCAGTTTTCTTAAAAGCTCCATATTGCTTTTAGCAACTCGAGAATTAGTAATGTCACCAATAATAGCAACTTTTAATCCCTTAAAATGACCGAAGTGTTCGTGAATTGTCATCATATCAAGCATACATTGACTAGGATGTTGCCCACTGCCGTCACCTGCATTAATAACTCCAATATTTAAATGCTGATGAGCTTTAAGATTAATCAATTCATCATAATATTTATTCTGGCAATGACGTATAACTTCTAGGTCCACTCCCAAGGAATCCATTACAAGTGAAGTATCATACAGGGTTTCACCTTTATTGACAGATGAGTGCGCTGAATCGAATGGGATCACAGTTAAGCCGAGTTTCCTTTCAGCTATTTCAAAACTAGTATGTGTCCTGCTAGAATCTTAAAAAAACATATTAGTTACATAAACGGGTTGGGTTAATTGAGCAACTGCACCACCGTGTTTAAAATATTCTGCCCTTTTAATTAAGTTTTCTACTTCTTCGATATTTAAATTTTCAACACTTACAAAGTGTGGCAAGCTTACTAACTTTAATTCTTTCATTTTTATATCTTTCTATGACAAAAAAGCCTGAAGCATTTAATTGCTCCAGGCCTAATCTCTGCATGACAAAAATTATGCAACCCTTCTGGCCCTCTCTGGAGTCAATTAAATGGTTGAATATTTGACTTATTATTTATCTTTATTGTGGCAATGATTTTAATTCAACTGAATCCTTGCCATCTTTTTCAACGACATTCACAGCTACTTGTTCCTTAGCTGAAGTAGGAATATTCTTGCCGACATAATCTGCTCGAATTGGCAATTCACGATGACCACGGTCAACTAAGACCGCAACCTTGATTCGACTAGGACGTCCTTGATCCATTAATGCGTCCATTGCCGCACGAATCGTTCGACCCGTATAAATTACATCATCAATCAATACCACCCGTTTGTCATTCACGTTGATGCCAATTTCTTCAGAATTGATTATTGGATCCCGCTTCAAAGAAGAATCATGACGGTCATCACGATATAAAGTAATATCTAGCTGACCAACAGGTACATCAACACCTTCTAAAGTTTGAATGCGATCATGAATTCTTTGAGCTAGGTAAACACCACGTGTCTTAATTCCAACTAGTACTAAATCATCAGTACCCTTATTCTGTTCAATAATCTCATAAGTGATTCTAGTTAAAGCTCGCTTCATTGCAAGTGAATCCCAAATTTCCTTCATCATAATATGAATCTCCTAATCTAGCTATTAAAAAACTCCTAATTTTTTAGAAACTAGGAGTATCAAAGTCAAAACTTATTTAAGTCTGCCTTGCTAGCCTCACAGGACTATAATTAAAGACCTTTATTGATTTTCAGTTTAATTAATTTAAAAAAAATGTCAAGCAATTAGTTATAATTTACTTGGCCAACTAGATCGTTGATATTAGTAACCTCTAATTTTTCAAGTTCCTGGGGTAACTTTTGGATAATGTGCTTGCAAGCAAGTGAATCTTTAAAATGAGCACTACCTATAGCAACTGCGCTAGCCCCTGCTAGCATAAACTCAATTACATCTTCAGCTGAAGTTATTCCGCCCATTCCAATAATTGGTAAGTTAGTCTTTTGTTTTACTTGATTGATCATTCTAATTGCAATTGGCTTTATAGCCTTACCAGATAAGCCACCTACATTATTACCCAAAAATGGCTTTCTAGTTTTTATATCAATTCTCATTCCCAAAACTGTATTAATCATGGAAATGCCATCAGCGCCGCCTTTTTCTGCAGCTTCAGCAATCTGTGTAATATCAGTTACATTGGGAGTTAATTTAACATAAATCGGAATATCAACACTGTCTTTAATGCTGTGTGTCAATTCTTTGACCGCTTGTGGGTGGACACCTAAACTCATCCCGCCATCCTTAATATTAGGACACGAAACATTAATTTCTAATGCGTTAATCAAATTAGAATTTGCTAGTTTTTTTGCTACTGTAACGTAATCATCTTGATTTGATCCACCTACACTAGCAATAATTGGTAAATCGGGATACTTTTCGCGTAATTTAGGTAGTTTTTCATTGACAACTGCATCAACACCAGGATTCGTTAACCCAACAGAATTTAAAATTCCGTTATCTACTGAGGCAATTTGCGGCTGCAAGTTGCCCTTTCTAGCTTCAGGAGTAGTTGTCTTAATGACAATAGCCCCCAAAGTATTTAAGTCAAATTTTTCAGCGGCTGGAACATCTCCAAAGCCGAAGGTACCACTGGCTGGCATAATTGGATTTTTTAAATTCAAACCTGGTAATGTTATACGTGTATCAATCATAGTTACCTCCAAAATGAATGCTCTCTGTCATTCGTTTATTTTTCAAAAAGGAATTTTACACGTATTTTTTATTTTTGCAAGGAATAAAATTTTATTTGTATTTTCTAATTTTTAGTGTTAAACTTCATTTAATTAAACTTTAAACGGTACAGAGAGACCGCAAGTAAATACGTTAACTTATATATTCTGGGGTAAGTCTATACCTAGTGTCTCTCTGCACTGGTATAGACTTTTTTTATGGAGGTAAAATGACCCAACCTGTAATTGTCGCACTGGATTTAGATAATGAAAAAGATTTAGAAACAATTTTAGCCAAATTAGGCAAACCACAAGATGTATTTATCAAAATTGGGATGGAATTATTCTTTAATGCTGGTCCTAATCTTGTTAGTGATTTAGCTAAAAAAGGATATAAAATTTTTTTAGATTTAAAAATGAATGATATTCCGAATACCGTTTATAACGGCGCTAGACAACTAGCTAGATTAGGAATTAAGTTGACTACTGTTCATGCTCTCGGTGGAAGTGAGATGATCAAGGCAGCTAAACAAGGCTTAATTGATGGCTCTCTTGATGCAAGGCAAGTACCTAAGTTATTGGTAGTCACTGAGCTAACCTCAATTTCTCCAAGCATCTTAAAAAATGAACAAAATTGTAATTTATCAATGAAGCAGCAAGTAATCAGTTTAGCTAAACTCGCTAAAAACAGTAATGCAGATGGAGTTATCTGCTCAGCCTTAGAAGTTAGAGATTTAAGACAAGCAATAGGAGATAATTTTTTGTATATTACACCAGGCATTAGGATGGATAGTAATACTGGCGATCAAATGAGGGTTACAACACCAACTCAAGCTAAAGAATGGGGCGCAAGCGCAATCGTAGTCGGACGTCCTATTATACAAGCCGATAATCCAGAAAAAATGTACCAAAAATTTAAGAAAGAGTTCAACTAATGCATCAAGATCAAATTATTAACAAATTAATTAGTGAAAAAATTATTACTATCTCTCCAGACAAGCCATTTACTTATGCTAGTGGTATGCACTCACCTATTTATACTGACTTACGATTAACTGTATCATATCCTGACCTGCGTGATATGATTGCAAGTGATTTAGCTAATGTAATTGCTAAAGAATTTCCTAAAGTAACTATTATTGGTGGGGTTGCTACAGCTGGAATACCACATGCAGCCTTGGTAGCTGATAAGCTGCATCTTCCAATGATTTATGTTCGCCCCAAGCCTAAAGACCACGGCAAGGGTAAACAAATTGAAGGATACTTCACTGATAAGGATAAGATAGTTCTGATTGATGACTTAATTACTACTGGTGGATCAGTACTTAAGGCGTTCATGGCAACTAAAAATGATGGTGGTCATGTAATTGGTATATCATCAATTTTTACGTATAACTTGCCTGATGCCGAAGAAAATTTTTCTAAAGCAAAAATTAAATATGTTCCCCTTCTGTCCTATCCAGAATTAATAAAAAAAGAAAATGAAATTGGCCATTTTTCTGAGAAACAATATAATATACTCAAAAGCTGGCATAAAGACCCATGGAACTGGAAGGCATAATTTAGTTTATATTCTCATACGCAACACAAAAAAACTTGATTCTGATTTAAATATCAAAATCAAGCTTTTTTTGTGTTTACTTTTATATTTATTCTTTAATTCTTATTTTTCTTTTTGAAGCCAAATAGTGCCAAGATACTTGAAACTAAAGTAGTTAAAATACCTGCATTACGAATACTACTATTATTAGATTCACCAGTTTGAGGTAGTTTAGACTCGTGATTCATAGATTTAACAGTGTTACTTGTATTAGCAGTTACAGAGTTATTTACGTAATCATACTCTCTACTGCTTATGCTTCCAATAAGAGTTTCATTGTCTGTTGTGTTTGTGTTGATTGAGTTATTACTACTTAAACTCTCTGAAGTACTGTTACCTGATACAGATTCACTTATGTTTGCGCTAGTTATCGTACTCTCACTTAAACTAGTACTTGTAATTGTTGAGGTACTTGAACTTTCTGAGGTGCTACTGCCTGATGCAGAGTCACTTACACTGGTGCTTGTAGTTGTTGAAGTACTTAAGCTCTCTGAAGTACTGTCACTTGACTCAGAACCACTTGTACTTGTGCTAGTCGATATTCTACCACTTGCACTATTTGAGGTACTTAAGCTTAATGATTCTGACAATCTAGATTCAGACTCACTGATTGATTTAGAAACGGAAACACTCTCACTTACAGATGTAGATGCACTAATTGAATTACTTGCACTTATAGAAATAGATGTACTTTCGCTTGTTGAGGTGCTCAAACTCAATGATTCTGATAGTCTGGAAGCTGATTCACTTGCACTTACAGATGCAGATGCACTGATTGAATTGCTTGCACTTATAGAAGTAGATGTACTTTCACTGGTTGAAGTACTCAAACTTAATGATTCTGATAATCTTGAGGCGGAAGCACTCTCACTTACAGATGTAGATGCACTGATTGAATTGCTTGCACTTATAGAAGTAGATGTACTTTCACTGGTTGAAGTGCTCAAGCTCAATGATTCTGATAGTCTGGAAGCTGATTCACTTGCACTTACACTTACAGATGCAGATGCACTAATTGAATTACTTGCACTTACAGATGCAGATGCACTAATTGAATTACTTGCACTTACAGATGCAGATGCACTAATTGAATTACTTGCACTTACAGATGTAGATGCACTGATTGAATTACTTGCACTTATAGAAGTGGATGTACTTTTACTCGTTGAAGTGCTTAAGCTTAATGATTCTGATAGTCTGGAAGCTGATTCACTTGCACTTACAGATGCAGATGCACTGATTGAATTGCTTGCACTTATAGAAGTAGATATACTTTCGCTTGTTGAAGTGCTCAAACTTAATGATTCTGATAATCTTGAGGCGGAAGCACTCTCACTTACAGATGTAGATGCACTGATTGAATTACTTGCACTTATAGAAGTGGATGTACTTTTACTCGTTGAGGTGCTTAAACTCAATGACTCTGATAATCTTGAGGCGGAAGCACTCTCACTTACAGATGCAGATGTACTGATTGAATTACTTGCACTTATAGAAGTGGATGTACTTTTACTCGTTGAGGTGCTTAAGCTTAATGATTCTGATAATCTTGAAGCTGATTCACTTGCACTTACAGATGCAGATGCACTGATTGAATTGCTTGCACTTATAGAAGTAGATATACTTTCGCTTGTTGAAGTGCTCAAACTTAATGATTCTGATAATCTTGAGGCGGAAGCACTCTCACTTACAGATGTAGATGCACTGATTGAATTACTTGCACTTATAGAAGTGGATGTACTTTTACTCGTTGAGGTGCTTAAACTCAATGACTCTGATAATCTTGAGGCGGAAGCACTCTCACTTACAGATGTAGATGTACTGATTGAATTGCTTGCACTTAAAGAAGTGGATGTACTTTTACTCGTTGAGGTGCTTAAGCTTAATGATTCTGATAGTCCGGATGCTGATTCAC
>NZ_JAGGLU010000002.1 GCF_017874575.1 Lactobacillus colini
CGATCAATTAAGTTAATCATATAAGCAATGCCACGATTATTTAACTTCCAATTCTTAGAAATTTGAGTAATAGAAATCCCTTCAAATTTCCATTGATTATAAATTTGTAATCTTTGTTCATTAGTTAATTTAGTCATAGTAAAAGCCCCAAAAATGTCTAACTTTTGGGGCTCATTACAATCTCTTGCCGACTGGTGAGAGATTTTTTATTTGAATAGTGGTATCCAATCTCTAGCTTCTTTTGCAATATTATACACTTTCTTCATCATTGAATTTTCTGCAAGATATTGTAAACCCGCGCTAGTAGCATAAGCATTTTGAATATTATTAATTATATCTGGTCCTTGGATTACTGGAGAAATACTTACCCCTTTAATGTATCCATCTTCTATAAGCATCTTTAAAGTTAAAAGAAATTGTTTATCAGATATTCCAATATTTTTAGGTGTTAAAACATCAGGATCTACATCTACACCTTGCTCATAGCAATCTTTAAGATAAAGTAAGATCTTATAAGCTACATTGAAATAATTATTCCTGTTAACTTTTAAATCATTTGGATTATTCATTTTTAAAAGTTTTCCTTTCTATTTAAAACGTAAAGTCTCTAACTGATTGTTTCTCTTCCTCAGTTAAATTAAATGCATCCATTACTAATTCATCAATTTCATTATTCTCTACTGAAAAATTTTTCCCATTCATTGCCTTATTCATAACAATCTTTACTTTATTGGCAATTTTTTCTTGTATTCCATTTGATATTTGCGGAATCGGAAATTGTGATAATTCATTTACTTTAAATTGTGGAAATAATCTTCTTTGGAATTTATCAAACTTAATTAAAAACCATAAAGTTAATAACCTAGAATTAATTATTCCTAGCAAAGCAAATGGATTGTACCCATCTATATTTGTAATAATCATAGAGTTTAAATCATTGATTATATGTTTAGAAGTCAATGTAGCTTCAATAGCATATACTGACCTAGATGGTATTTGTCTAACTAAAATTCTTTCACCAATAAACAACTTTGGATCTCTCATAGCTGCCAAATTTTCACCATATTTGATATATTCGCCACTCCAACCCAAACTATATCTACGAACATCACGTCCTTCAATATACGGTAAGTATGTATCATCTATCTTTTCTTTTGAATGGTAGATTCTATTATCCTTTTGCTGTTTAGTAATAGCCGGTTTCCCTTTTCCAACTTCATATGCTTTCACGCCAGATTTTAAAAGTGCAATACTTTCGATAGTCTTATTAGAGTTCATTCTCAAATAAGCTTTGTTTGTATCTCTATACTTAACCATTGAAATACTAAAAATAGGTTTATCAGTACCAAAGAATTTTTTATCTACTGTACCCACAGTTTGAAAGTCACCGTGATCTAACTCACCAACCGTAACTTCATCAGATTTATTCTTTTTCAAAAATACAAGGCAATTATCAACATTAGCATCTGCAAATATTTTATCTAATGAATTAATTAAAACTAAGTATCCTGACTTTTTTAGTAAGAAATCTCTAATTTTTTGATTACTTTGAATAGTAAGCATATTATTAGGAACAATATAAGCAAATGTACCATTTTCTTTCAATAACTTATAGCCCAATTCCATAAACAAAGTATAAGTATTAGCTTGATACTCATCTACTTCATAATGAGATAAATAATATTGCTTAGACTTATCATCAAATGATTGATTTCTAGCAAAAATATAAGGAGGATTTGCAATAACAATATCAAAACCTACAAAATTCCCCTCATCATCCAATACTTCAGGAAATTCTAAGCGCCATTCAAGACTATTAGCATATAAAGAGTCACTTTCTCTTCTATTTAAATACTGTTTTCGTATTTCATCAGTCCTTTTCTTTAACTCATTGAACTTCTGTGTATCAAATTTATCGAAAAGACTAAGTTCACTCGCTTCTTCAAATTTCTTAAATATTTTTTGCTCACTATCGCTATATTTAGGAAATACTGAAGCATAAAACTTACCTTTTATATTCTCAATGCTCTTATTGATCTGCGCTTTTACTTTTTTATCGCTAGTGTTCTTATACTCTTTTACAAGATTTAGATATTCTTTAAAGTCATTTTTACGCATATCAAAGCTATCATCTAATTCAAAACTATGAATTAAACTATCACCAACTTTAATGTTTATATCTATATTGGGTAAAGTAGTTAGCTGGCGTACCCCCCCCCCACATTTTCTGTATAATAAGCGTTTTTAAGCAATTCGATCCATAAACGTAAACGACAAATATTAACAGAATTAGGGTTTAAATCAACGCCATAAAGACAATTTTCAATAATTATTTTCTTCTGTTCAAAAATTGCTTTTTGAATTCTTAATGAATTTGTATCATTAGCATTATAAGAATAATTATCACCAGTTATATCTTGAATAATTAATTCATCATTCGCCACAGTACAATTAATATCATTTAAAAGATTACCATCAGCATCAAATAAAACTCTCAATGTAGTCTTAATAGCAATTAACTCGTTTAAAATAGATACTAAAAAGTGACCTGATCCAACTGCGGGATCCAGAATTTTTAAAGTATCAATTGCATCGCTAACCCTTTTTCTATCTTCCATAGAAAATTCAAAATCACGTGTTCTAGTGGCAAGTTGAATAATATCTTGAGCATTCCAATCCATTACTTCATTAACCTTGGTAACTACTGCTTGTCTTACAGCTCTTTTTGCCATATACATAGTGATTTTACCTGGCGTAAAGAATGAACCATCTTTATAACCGTTGATTTTTTCAAAGATTAAGCCAAGAACAGAGGCGTTAATTAACTGATCTTGCTCTTTCTTACTCTTAGCATCAGCGATTGAAGTAAAATCATATGATTCAAGGAACTTAAATAAGTAATCTAGAATAGATAATTTGCCGGTTAATTTTTTACCATTCTCATCTTTTAGTTTAGTCTTAGAATAAATTTCAATATCTGCATCCCTTAACTGATTAATGGTTAATCCATTTCTAGATAACTCTAACTCACTTTTTTCAAATAAAGATGAATTCATATAAGGAACATATTCAAATTTTTCTTTTAATCTAGGACTTCTATCTTCTTCCTTTTTAGCCATGATGCCAAAAAATAATTCATTTAAATCATCGAAAGAAGCAATTTTATCAGAAGTCAAAAACTTATAATTTTCACTTTTATTAAAAGAAATAAGTGAGGACTCTAATAGTTTTAAGAATAAAATTCTATTGATCCAAACAACAACTAATTGCACAGCAATATCATATTGTTTATCGTGATCAACATCATTTATGTCAAGCTGCTCAATAGTATTTTCAACTAATGATGAATATTGTCGTTTCTTTTCAGGCAATCGATCAATAACTTTGCTTCCATCTGACTTCTTTTCAGCTAAACCCATAATGTACAACAATTCATTATAAAAATCCTTATTTAATTTATTTGAATCAGCAAAAACCATTTCATTTAAAAGATTTTCAGAACTGAAAAATCTATAAAGTTGAGTAACTTTTGACTGTTTAATAGTCACTTGTTTGGAATTTCTCAAAATATAATCATTTAAATTAAAATAGCCGATATATATTCCCTTGTTAATTGCTTTATCAATTTCTGGAGCAATTACTTCACTATATAAAAAGTCTGTATTTGTACTTGAAAGTTGACGATTTTCGAATTTCTTAAAGTTATCAACTAGTTTCTTATTCTTTATAAAATGTTTTTCAAGTTCTCTGGAATCAATTACAAAGAAATCATAACCATTAGTTACTATTCCACGCTTAACTTCAAGGTTCTTATTAATGATACGCTCTTTAAGATAATAGGCTACTAATTCTCTAAATCCCTTAGCATTTAAGTTATCTTGTCTCATCATTTCCGCTTTATTATCAAGCTTTTTATATTCGACAATAACACCAACAGTACTTTCACTAGTTGAACCATTATAAATAGCTAAATCAATGCGATCACTAACATTAATCTGTTTATCTGTAATTACAGATTCTAAGAAATCTCTAAATGCTCCCTTTTGAAATTCTTCAGAATTATTTTCATTATCCTTTATTGTTTGCAAAAAAGTTGTTAAAGATTGTACAAACGCTACTTTTTGATCTTCTTGTGGCATAACCGCTGCTTCAACATTGCGGTTAATGAGTTGTTTTAAGTTAAGTAATGCTCTTTTCGCCAATTTTAAACGCTCCTATATTAAGTATTACATTCATTATACTCTATTTAAGTAGAAGCAATTTTCTTATTATGGCTCTGTATACTTCAAGGCGAACAATTTGAATAACTTTATTTAATGGAAATCTAAAAATATCGATTCTTTTAGCATATGGATACTTTTCTTTAAAAATTTGATCTACGTTATCGAACTTCATAGTAGACAATGTTTCATTAATACTTAAAACTACTTTTTCGTTCCAATTATCCTCTTTGAAGCTAAAATTTATATGTCTTAAAGCATAGATGATGCATAATGCTTGAATAAAATCTCGCTCTGAGAAATTTCCATATCCATTAACATCTAAAAACTTATAAAATTTTTCACTTTGAAACTCAGTTAAAGATGTTAGTGAAATAGTCTTTAACTCCCGTTCTAAATATTCACAAACATCAATGCTTAAGTTTCTTGCAATAGTGTAGTAAAAATCAGTAGGACTCAACTCATTTATACTTTTAAGATTAAACTTTTCTCTTACCAAAAAGACGATAGCCATCCGTACATGTGGATCTCTAGGCAGTGTTCCTCTTCTTTTAGAATTTTTCAATTTTGAGACAATATCTTTTTTCTTCTTCATCATAGAATGACTCTTCAGAAAAATCTTCTAAAAATTGCATCATTTCAATTATCTTGTCTGCCAACTCTGGAATCGTTCTGTTTTTTAGTAATTTTTGAATTATGGTAGTTTTCAACTATAAGTTGCATAGCGCGCTACTTTTCCTTTCTCTATCGATTTGTTATAACGACACCATAGTAGCAACTCAAAGAAATAAAAACTGATTCTTTCTATTTCCACAAAAATCCATACACATAAAATAGATATAGCTCCAAAACTTGCTTTATATCAGCACTTTTAAAGTTTTACTAAAAAGAGTCATTTTTAGTTCAAAATTAGAACTCAAAATGACTCTTTTCATACATATCACAGGTTTAAGATTAACTCATCAAATGAAAGGAAGTATTAAACCATGAGAAAACGAAGATTCAATGGCGGCTACTCAAAAGAAGTAGTCAAAGAAAACTTATTTATTGAAAAACATATTATTAACTTAAGCAAGGTAGCTGTTCCTCAGTATAGATGGGAAAACAGCGAGCGAACTAGCGACGTTATTGGTTACAAAAGTTGGTTTATCCAAGAAGGTACTGATCCTTTTGAAGTGAAATTCGAGACTAAACCAACTCTTCCACCTTTTCTCTCAGAAGTTAGTTTTGACGATCTTGAAGGATGTGAAGTAAGAAGTAACGTTTATTTTCGGGCGAAATGAGTACGTATAGTTGATAAGTAGTCAAAAACAAGAACTTGCAAGTTAAATTTAAACTTAGCATTGGATGCAACTTCCACAGAAACTAGCTATTCTAATTCATTTAAATTAGAAAGGACGATTCTCAATGGCAAACATTGAACAACGCGGTAAACATTTTCGTGCTCGCATAACTTTTTATAAAAATGGAAAGAGGGATTATTTAACTAAAACATTTCAAACTAAGATGAAGCAAAAATTTGGGCAATGCAGTTAAGCTAAAGGAAAACAAATCGTAACTCAAAACATGCTATATAAAGATTTCTATCACTACTGGATCTATACCATTAAGAAAAATGATGTCCGTCCTGCCACCTTTAGAAATTATGAACTAGCTGAAAAAATTATTAATAACCTTTTCCCAACTAGTACACTTGGACAACTAGACGATGTGCAAATGCAAAAAGTTCTAGATGATTATGGGAAAAATCATTCTAAAAAGACAGTAACGGAACTTCTTAAAAAAATTAGAACTTCGCTACGTTACGCGTACGCAAAAGGTTATATTTATAACGATTTTGCATCCCTGCTTAAAGCGCACGGTCAAGAACTTCCAAAAAGAAATAAATCATTATCTCTATCCGACTTTAAAAATCTAAAAACTTATTTAGTTAAGCATACTGATAATGAATTTAATTTAATGGTTCTTCTAGAAATTAATACTGGATTACGCCGTGGTGAATTGCTTGGAATTAAACCAGAAGATTTACACTTTGATAGTCAATATTATTGTATTGAAGTCAAAAGATCAATTGATCCAACATCTAACGATACAAAACTTAAAAATAAACATTCTAGAAGAAGTTTGACCATTCCAAAATATCTTTATGATCTGCTCCCAACAATTAAACCAAAAGAAAATGGCTATTTATTTGATTGGTTTCACTTTAAGCAATCAGGTATGTTAAAAGAATTATTGAAAAAAATAGGTATCACTCCAACCACCTTTTATGGTCTTCGTGATACCCACGCTCTTTTTTATTTGCCAATAATATGATACTTGACTATGTTAGTAAGCGTCTTGGCTATAATGATATAGTCACAACTGAACGCTATTATTTAGCATTAATACCAGAAAAAAAGCACCAGCAAGATGCTGACGCTTTAAATCTATTGAACTCCATATGATCAAATTGTGACCATATGTGGCCAAAATGTCTCTCGCAAACGTTGATATAACAACATTCCTGTAAAAATATTAACGCTTTGAGAATTGTGAAGCTTTGCGGGCCTTCTTCAAACCTGGCTTCTTTCTTTCCTTCATTCTTGGGTCACGAGTTAACATGCCAGCCTTCTTAAGTGGACCACGGAAATCTGGGTCAACTTCTAAAAGAGCACGTGCGATACCAAGACGGATTGCGCCAGCTTGACCTGAGAAACCACCACCGTTAACATTAACTAAAATGTCGTATTGACCTTCAGTTTCAGTAATGTCTAATGGTTGCTTCATATCCTTAACCAAGTTAGGGTAAGGAATGTACTTAGTTACGTCTTCTTTATTAATGGTAATTTGACCATTACCTGGTACTAAACGAACGCGCGCAACAGAATCCTTGCGGCGACCAGTTCCAGCGTAAGCTGCTTGTTGTGCCATTTATATAAACCTCCTAGATTAATTCGTTAATGTCTAATTCTTCAGGCTTTTGTGCTTGATGTTCGTGGTCTTCACCAGCGTAAACATGTAATTTCATGAATTCTTGGTGACCAAGAGTATTCTTTGGCAACATGCCTTTTACAGACTGTTCAACTAATCTTACTGGGTTGTTGGCTAATAATTCACCGGCAGGAGTAGCCTTCAAACCACCACGGTATTCTGAGTGGTGGTAGTAGATCTTGTCAGTTGCCTTCTTGCCAGTTAACTTAAGTTTACCAGCATTAACAACGATTACATAATCACCAGTATCTACATTTGGTGTGTATTGAGGCTTATTCTTACCTCTTAAAATTGATGCTACTACAGCTGATAAACGACCAAGAGCCACATCAGTTGCATCAATAACATACCACTTACGTTTAATATCACTAGTTTTAGCTAATGGGGTAGTACGCAATTTAAATTCCTCCGTTTTCTTGTGTTTGACATACAATAAGTTTCCGGGGCCTATCGTGGACAAACATACGTATACTAATTTACGTCGTTTTGAGCAAAAAGTCAATTATTTTTAACATCTAATCGATATTTTGTTGGAACTTTATCATAAAATACATGATACAAGTACAGTCCACTTGCAGGCGCGGTCCCTCTTACCTCTTGACGATCCTTAGCCGCAATCACCCTTGGAAAGTCATCAACTGGGCGCTTACCATTGCCAATTTCTAAAAGTGCTGCAACTAAGATTCGTACCATATTATACAGGAATCCATTCCCAATGAAATCAAAAATTATTTTTTTCTCTTTTGGGTCTTCTTGAATATTTACATAATAAATCGTTCGCACCTTATCCTTAATCTGACCACCGCTAGCAGCAAAGCTAGTAAAATCATGCTCACCAATTAAGTCCTGAGCCGCCTGCTGCATTTTTTTGACATCTAGGGGGTAAGGATAGTGCCCTGTATAAAAACGCCTAAAAGGATCAACAAAGTGATGCTGGTCAACTATGTAGCGATACCACTTTCCCTTAGTCGAATATTGAACATGAAAATCATCATCAACAATTTCACTGTCAAAAAATACTGTATCAGTTGGCATTAAAGAATTAAGGGCAAGCATCATATTTTTAGCAGGAATAGTTTTTCCAGGATAATCAAAATGAATAACCTGTCCCTTGGCATGAACACCAGCATCAGTTCTTCCAGAGCCGTGAACCACTACTCTTTTGCCCTTAGTTAACTTCATTAGTGCTTCTTCAATTGCACCTTGAACTGTCCTTTGATTAGGCTGAATTTGAAAGCCATGAAACAAATGTCCATCATATGCCATAGTTAGTTTATATCTTGTCATTATTTTGTCCTAAATATCAATAATACGAGTGTTAAAACAACGAAATAACCCAAATTAATGTAATCATACTTAGACCACTTTAAAGCTCTGTAATGAGTTCTAGGGGCATTTTCACGATATCCTCTAGATTCCATTGCTATTGACAGATCTAAGGCAATCGTTAGCGAGTTAATAAACAACGGTACTAGAATAGGGACAATATTTTTAGCTCGTCTAATTAAGCCACCACTGTTAAAATCTACGCCTCTGGCCTTTTGGGCATTCATAATTTTAACCGTTTCATCCATTAATGTGGGGACAAAGCGCAACGCAATCGCCATCACCAAAGATACCTGCTCTATTGGCACATTAATGTATTTCAACGGATTCAGAATCCAAGCTAGAGCATCCGCAATTTGCAATGAGGTTGTCGTTAAAGTTAAGACAGTTGATATTAAAATTATCATCACAAAGCGCAAAAAGATATAGATTGAATTCTGTATACCATATTCTGTAATACTTAAAATGCCCCACTGCCAATAAATCCTTCCGCCACTAGTAAAAATTAGCTGCAAAATCGAAGTAAACAAAATCAGCCAAATTAATGGCTTGATTCCATCCCAGTATACTTTAGGCTTCAATCCAGTAGTCGCAACAGCTCCCAGGGTAAATAGCGTCAAAATAAGATATGTCAACCAATTATTTGCCAAAAAAATTACGATAATATATAAAAATGTTATCATAATCTTCCCGCGCGGGTCCATCTTATAAATTATAGTATTTCCAGGGATATACCTCCCCAAAATTATCTTACTCATGTGGCCCCTCCTTTAAGTTATCAATAATGCTATCTGCTAAATTATCAACAGTTAAAGGTAGGGTATCAAACTTGAAGTTTGAATTTTGTAATTGATGACCAAACTCAACCGCTGACGGTGCACTTAGATGATGCTGAGCTAACCATTCACTGTCCTTAAAGATATCTTTTGGCTTACCTGAAATTGCTAGCTCTCCACCATCCATAACAAGCATATTATCCGCATATCTAGCCACATCATTCATTTCATGTGTAACTAAAATTACAGTATGCCCCTCTGTTTGATAATTTTTGAATATCTGAAACATTTCTTTTTTACCTTGAGGATCAAGGCCAGCTGCTGGCTCATCTAAGCAAAGAATATCAGGTTCCGATGCCAAGACTCCTGCAATTGCAACTCTTCTCATTTGTCCACCCGATAAGTCAAACGGAGACTTAGAAAACAGTTTTTCGGCAATATTCACTCTTTTTAGCCATTTTTTTGCTTGCGTTTCGGCTTCTTTTTCAGAAAAACCAAAGTTTTTTGGACCAAACATGACATCCTTTAGGACTGTTTCTTCAAAAAGCTGACTCTCTGGAAATTGAAAAACTAAACCTACTTTTTTTCTTAATTGATTTAATCCTTTATCAGATGTCTTTGAATCTAACTCATAGCCAGCAATTTTTACTTTGCCACTACTAGGCTTTTGCAGACCGTTCAAGTGTTGCATTATAGTAGATTTTCCGCTACCTGTGTGACCTACTAAAGCTGTAAATGTTCCTTCTTTGATTTTAAATGAAACATTCTTAACCCCTTGCGCTTGCATAGGAGTACCAGGATTATATATGTAACTTACATTTTCGAATTCAATTGACATAAGTATTTCACCAGCTTCTCTTTAGTATTGATCTCAACAGGCACTTGCATTCCCTTTTGGATTAAAGCATTCCTCAACCGATATATAAAAGGTAATCCTATCTGCGTTCGTCTTACTAGCTCTTCATTATTAAAAATTTGGCTTGGAACACCTTTTTCGACAACTTGACCATCATCTAAGACTATTACCTGGTCTGCAAGCATAACCTCATCTACATCGTGCGTAATAGAAATTACCGTTAGGCCCTGTGTTTTTTGTAAATCTTTGACTATTGAAAGAGTTTGACTACGTCCTTCTGGATCAAGCATACTAGTAGCTTCATCTAAAATAATGATTTTAGGGTTAATAGCAAAAATGCCCGCAAGAGCAACGCGCTGCTTTTGACCACCTGATAGAGTTTGAGGCTCTTTTTTACGAAATTCTAGCATCTTAACTTCAGTTAAAACACGTTCAATAGTTGTATCAATCTCATCTCTAGGAATGTTCCTGTTCTCCAATCCAAATGCAATATCGTCTTCAACAGTTGCTCCTACAAATTGATTATCAGGATTCTGAAAAACAACTCCAACATTGTTGCGAATATCCCAAACATTCTCCGGACTCATTACTGTACCATCAATTGTAATACTACTATTGCTGATATTATCTGGAATAATTAATCCATCTATTATTTTAGCTAAGGTTGATTTACCACTACCATTATGTCCAATTAGAGCAGTCCAGCTACCTTGGACAATATTAAGGCTAATATTTTTTAGAGCAGGATTATCAGTATCTGGATAAGTATAAGAAATATTATTGATTTTTATAATATCATTACTCATATATTTTTTCTCCTGTATTTATTACGTGTTATTTCTATTGTAACAAATACGAAAAAAGAGCAAAAAAAAATCATCCACGAAGAGGGATGAATTAACATCTAAGCTAGACTAGGCATAAGCCACCATCATCGCGCTCATTCTCACTTTCGTGGAGATTTAATTTATAAAAGTATTAAATTGTTCAACAAATACTAAACTAATTCAATAATAACCATTGGTGCAGCGTCACCCTTACGTGGGTTAGCTAACTTGTACATTCTAGTGTAACCACCATTACGGTCCTTGTAACGAGGTGCAATATCACTGAATAACTTTTGCAATGCTGATTTTACAACAACTGCGTCGCCTTCTTCGTGAATATCTGCAATTTCGTTACGAACAAAAGTAGCAGCTTTTCTTCTAGCGCTTAAATCGCCACGCTTACCCAAGGTAATCATTTTTTCAACAGTTTTACGAACTTCCTTACCGCGGGCTTCAGTAGTAACAATGCGTTCATTCATGATAAGTTGAGTAGTCATTTCTCTGAGCATTGCTTTTCTATGTGCACTATCGCGACCTAATTTACGGTATGCCATGAGCTTTTTTCCCTCCTTATTATTCCGTCTTAATCTTCTTGACGAAGTGAAAGACCAAGATCGGCAAGCTTATTCTTTACTTCTTCCAATGACTTGCGTCCCAAGTTTCTTACACGCATCATATCTGCTTCAGATTTATCAGTTAATTCTTGAACAGTATTGATACCTGCACGCTTCAGACAGTTGTATGAACGAACAGACAAGTCCAATTCTTCAATTGTCATTTCAAGTTTCTTTTCGTTTTGGTCATCTTCTTTTTCAACCATCACGTCATCAAACTTGGCATCCATATCTGTAGACATGAATACTTTAAAGTGTTCTACAAGAATCTTAGCAGCAAAACTGAGTGCATCATTTGGTGTAATTGAACCATCAGTCCAAATTTCTAAAGTTAATTTATCGAAATCATCTCTCTTACCAACACGAGCGCTCTCTACTTGATAGTTAACTTTCTTGATTGGTGAGAATAATGAATCGACTGGGATGACACCAATAGGCATGTCATCTGTCTTGTTTTCACTTGCGGGAACATAACCACGACCTTGTTTGATCGCAACGTTCATGTGCAAATGGCCACCCTCTGCAATACTACAGATGTACTGATCAGGATTTAAGACCTCGACATCAGAATCAACTTTCAAATCAGCTGCAGTAACAACAGCTGGACCTTTTACATCAATTTCAACAATCTTTTCTTCATCTGAGAGTGACTTCAATTCTAGTTTCTTCAGATTAAGAATAATTTTGGTGACGTCTTCTCTAACACCAGGAATTGTTGAAAATTCGTGTAATACGCCATCAATTTGAATGTAAGAAAGTGCCGTGCCTGGAATAGATGTTAATAAAACACGACGGAGTGAGTTACCTAAAGTAGTCCCGAAACCGCGTTCCAGTGGTTCGACAACAAACTTACCGTATTCATCTTCTTGGTCTACTACGGTAATATTTGGTTTTTCAAATTCAATCATTACTGGGCCCCTTTCAAAACGTAATGTCCTGCACGCAGGTTTAAACTAGACACGACGACGTTTTGGTGGTCTGGAACCGTTGTGCGGAACTGGTGTAACATCACGAATAGCAGTGATTTCAAGACCAGTTGCTTGTAATGCTCTAATTGCAGCTTCACGACCTGCACCAGGACCTTTAACAGAAACTTCAACGTGCTTCATACCTTGATCCATAGCTGTCTTAGCTGCTGCTTCTGCAGCCATTTGTGCTGCGAATGGAGTAGACTTACGACTACCCTTAAATCCCAATGCACCAGCGGAAGACCATGCGACTGCGTTACCTTGAACATCAGTAATCATGACTAAGGTATTGTTGAACGTAGAGTGAATGTGTGCAACACCGCTTTCGACATGCTTCTTTACACGGCGCTTACGTACTGTTTTCTTTGCAGCCATTAACTTAACCTCCTATTTAATAAAGTTAATTATCTCTTCTTTGAGCCCTTGCGAGTACGAGCGTTGTTCTTCGTGTTTTGACCACGAACTGGTAAACCACGACGATGACGCATACCACGGTAAGAACCAATTTCAACCAAACGCTTGATGTTTAAGCTAACTTCACGGCGAAGATCACCTTCAACACGATACTTATCTACTTCGCTACGAAGCTTTTCTTGGTCTTCTGGAGTTAAATCATTGGTACGAATATCTTCAGAGATACCAGCATCTTTACAAATTTTCTTAGCAGTTGGTTCACCAATACCGTAAATGTAAGTTAAAGCGACAACAATTCTTTTGCCTCTTGGTAAGTCAACACCAGCAATACGTGCCATTTATTGCACCTCCTATTTAAAAAACTACTAACCTTGACGTTGTTTGTGCTTAGGGTTTGCAGAGCAAATCACCATAACACGACCATGTCTTTTGATAACTTTGCAATGTTCACACATTGGCTTAACAGATGGTCTAACTTTCATGTTTGCCTCCGTAATTACTTGATAAAACGATACGTAATCCTACCCTTAGTTAAATCATATGGGGACAATTCAACAGTAACTCTATCTCCAGGTAAAATACGAATATAGTGCATTCTAATCTTACCAGAAACGTGAGCTAAAATTGTTGCTCCATTTTCTAATTCAACTTTGAACATAGCATTAGGTAAAGTATCAACTACTTTACCTTCAACTTCTATGACATCTTCTTTTGCCAAAACTGTTCCTCCATAATTGACAAGTAAGTCACACTTAAGAAATTATAGCACGGAAAGTGAAAAAAACAATTATAGAGTTAGTCTTTACTCAAAATTTTGTCAATTGCAGCAAAAACTTCTTCTGGTTTTTGTTCACCATCAACTGTAGCTAAAATACCCTTCTTTTCGTAAAAATCACGAAGTGGAGTATTCATCTTTTCGTTAACTTCTAAACGATTTTTGACAACTTCTGGCTTATCATCCTCACGTTGGTAGAACTCATGACCTCCACAACGGTCACAAGTTCCTTCAACTTTTGTTGGATTAGAAATTTTATTATAAGTTGCACCGCAGTTTTTGCACATGTAACGTGCTGACAGACGTTTGATCAGGACGTCTTCATCTACGTCAATGGCAATAACATTGGTCAAAGGCTTATTTAATCTCTTAGTGATTCCTTCAAGAAGTTCAGCTTGGACTGTAGTTCTTGGAAAACCATCTAAAATGAAACCTTTTTCAGTATCTGGTTGTTGAAGTCTTTCTTCTACTAACTTAGCAGTTACTTCATCAGGTACCAAATTACCTTTATCGATGTAACTCTTAGCTTCAAGACCAACAGGAGTCTCATTAGCCATAGCTTCTCTAAACATATCTCCAGTAGAAATATGAGCTATATGATACTTATCAACAATTCTTTCAGAAGCTGTTCCTTTGCCTGCACCCGGCAAACCTAACAGAATTAAATTAATCATTTATAATCCTATCTAATAAAACCAACATATTCGCGTTTCATGAGCAAGCCATCAACCTGACGAGCTAGCTCTAAGACAACACCAATAACAATTAAAAGACTGGTTCCACCTAATCCAATGGAACTAGGTAATCCCCAAATATTTGTAGCTAACTGTGGAAGTAAAGCAACTAAACCTAGAAATACGGAACCTACAGTAGATAACCGAATTAATATTCTAGATACATATTGCTGAGTATCCTTACCTGGCCAAACACTAGGAATATATGCACCCTGTTTTTGTAAGTTTTCAGAAAGTTTCTCAGGATTTACTTGAACAAAGGCATAGAAGAAAGTAAATAAAATGATTAATAAAGTATAAATCAATGCTCCAGGTGTAGTTTGTAAACTAAAAATTTCACTGGAAATCTTAAACCACTGTTCATCACCATGAGTCTTTTGAAAGACCATTAAGATTGTTGCCGGAGTAATAATAAAGGAACTGGCAAAAATAACTGGAATAACTCCAGAAACATTAACCTTTAAAGGTAGGAAACTCTCGGAGCCACTTGTAACAGCTCTACGCGTATATTGAATAGGAACACGTAAATCAGCTTGTTGGAACCAGGTAACAAATTGCGTTACCAATAAAATGGCGATAATGATCGCAATGAAGAACAAAATTCCTTGCCAACGATCACTAGGGCTATTATTAATAATCATATCCTTATACAACTGATACATACCATTTGGCAAGCGAGCGATAATACCTGCAAAAATTATTACAGATACACCATTACCGAGGCCTTTATCGGTAATCTCATCACCTAGCCAAGTAAGTAACATAGTACCAGCTGTCATTATAATAGCAATTTCAACATATGTTTGCGGAGTTTGATTTTTAACAAGCCCCATTTGAGTCAACACATTGAAACCTAACGTAATCCCAATACTTTGAACAAAAGCAACAGCCAGTGCTAAGTATCGGGTTACTTGATTAGTCTTACGCCGACCAACTTCTCCTTGCTTTCCCCATTCAACGAACTTAGGAACAATGTCCATTTGCAATAATTGAATAACAATCTGGGCTGTAATGTATGGTGAAACACCCAAAGAAAAGATTGAGTAATTATCCAAGCCACCACCACTAACAGTATCCAACATAGGAACAAGGCCAGTTTGTGCTACCTTTGTGATTGCTTTTGCATCTACGCCTGGTACCGTAATATTAGCACCAATACGATATAGCAAGAGGATAAAGAGGGTAAAAAATATTTTACTCCTTATTTCCTTATCCTTGAAGGCGTTCTTCAAGGTTGAGAGCATTAAATCACCTCAACAGTTCCGCCAGCGGCTTCAACTGCTTCTTTAGCAGCTTTAGAAACTTTATTAACTTTTACAGTTAACTTAGCCTTTAACTCACCGTTAGCTAACAACTTAACTCCTGCAAGTTCTTTTTTAACAAGACCAACGGATTTTAAAGTTTCAATAGTTACTTCACTACCATCTTCAAATCTATTTAAGTCTTCTAAATTGATAATAGCATATTCTTTGCGGTTAATATTATTGAAACCACGCTTAGGCATTCTTCTGAATAATGGCATTTGACCACCTTCAAAACCTAAACGAGTCTTACCACCAGTACGTGCTAATTGTCCTTTTTGACCACGACCAGCAGTCTTACCATAACCACTTGACGTACCACGGCCAACACGTTTTCTACTACGACGTGAACCAGTAGCTGGCTTTAATTCATTAAGCTTCATTAATCGGGCACCTCCTTGGATTCTTTATATCTTACTTGCTAACCTCTTCAACAGAGATTAAGTGTGCAATCTTCAGTAAAGCGCCACGAGTAGCAGCGTTGTCTGGAAGAACAACAGTACTGTTTACCTTACCAAGGCCAAGAGCCTTAACAATTTTTCTTTGCTTTGGTAGACGGTGTGCAACGCTTTTAATTAAGGTAACTTTTAAATCAGTCATTCATCTATCTCCTTAATCTTCTAAGCTCTTTGCAGATTCACGAAGCTTCAACACATCTTCACGAGTCTTTAACTTCTTTAAACCGTCAATAGTAGCACGGATTACATTGATAGGTGTGTTTGAGCCAAGTGACTTAGAAGTTACATCTGAAATACCAGCTAAGTCCATGATGATACGAACAGCACCACCAGCTGCAACTCCAGAACCTGCTTCAGCTGGCTTTAACATAATGTTTCCTGAGCCATAGTGACCAATGACTTCATGAGGAATAGTACTACCAACAACAGGCACTTTAATCATGTTCTTCTTACCAGCTTCAACTGCCTTACGGATAGCTTCTGGGACTTCTTGAGCTTTACCAGTACCAAAACCTACGTGGCCTTTTTTGTCGCCGACAATTACTACGGCAGCAAATCTCATGCGACGTCCACCTTTAACAACTTTGGTGATTCGGTTGATTGCTACTAATTGATCTTCAATATCGTCTTTCTTACGATCTTTGCGAGAATCTCTACGAGAATCGTTGCGGTTTGCCATTAGTTAATTCTCCTTTCCTAGAATTCTAATCCGTTTTGACGAGCTGCATCAGCAAGGGCTTCGATACGACCATGGTAAAGGTAACCACTTCTGTCGAATACTACAGCCTTGATATTCTTCTTTGCTGCTGCTTCTGCTAAAGCCTTACCAACTTGAGCTGCTTGTTCCATCTTAGAACCTTCAGCTGAGATAGCTTTATCATTTGTTGAGGCACTTGCAAGCGTTACACCCTCTACATCATCAATTAATTGAGCGTAGATGTTTTTGTTTGAACGATAAACACTTAAGCGTGGGCGCTCAGCAGTACCAGAAATTTTACCACGAATACGTTTATGACGCTTTAAGCGTAATTTGTTTTTATCTGGTTTAGAAATCACAATTTCACCTCAAAAATTTTCTATTTATTACTTACCAGTCTTACCTTCCTTACGGCGTACTTGTTCGTCTTCGTAACGAATACCTTTACCCTTGTAAGGCTCTGGTGGACGAACGTCACGAATTTCTGCCGCAAATTGACCTACAACTTGCTTTGAAATACCTTCTACTTCAATTGAAGTTGCTGATGGGGTTTTAACAGTAATACCCTTAGGTGCTTCAAATACAACTGGGTGTGAGTAACCAACGTTTAAAGTTAACTTGCTGCCTTGAGCAACTGCACGGTAACCAACACCGACTAAAGTTAACTTCTTAACGTAACCATCGGTTACACCTTCGATCATTGATGCGAGATTTGCTCTTTCAGTACCATGAAGTGCTTTATCAGCTTCACTTGAACGAGAGAAATGAATCTCACCATCGTTTTGTTCAAAGGTAATACGTGGATCAAAGTATCTAGTAAGTTCACCTTTAGGTCCCTTTACAGTGATGTCATCACCATTTTTGGTAACTGTGACACCTTCAGGAACGTTGATGACCTTTAAACCAATTCGGCTCATTAGTAGTTCTCCTTTCTGTCAAATATTACCAAACGTAGGCAATAACTTCGCCGCCGACGTTCTTTTCTCTAGCTTCTTTATCAGTAATTACACCAGCAGAAGTAGAAATGATGGCAATGCCAAGACCATTAAGAACCTTTGGCAAGTTTTCTGCTTTAACATAGTTTCTTAAACCAGGTTTTGAAATACGCTTTAAACCAGAAATAACACGTTCATTATTTGGACCGTACTTCAAGAAGATCTTGATCATACCTTGCTTATTGTCTTCTTCAACTTGGTAATCACGAATGAAGCCTTCTTGCTTTAAGATCTCACTAAGTGATTTTTTCATTGATGATGCAGGAATTTCAACTGAATCATGTCTTGCCATGTTAGCATTTCTGATTCTAGTTAAGTAATCTGCAATCGGATCTGTCATGACCATTTAATTTTGCCTCCTTTACCGTTAATTACCAACTTGCCTTTTTAAGACCAGGGATTTGACCCTTGTGTGCTAAGTCTTTTAAGCAAATACGGCATAACTTAAACTTGCGGTAAACAGAGTGTGGACGGCCACATCTTTCGCAACGAGTGTATTCACGAGATGAGAACTTAGCAGGACGATGATTTCTGACGATTTGTGATGTTTTAGCCATTAATTGTCCTCCAAATTATTTAGCAAACGGCATACCAAATTCTGCAAGAAGTTCACGAGCTTCTTCATCAGTATTGGCAGTAGTTACAATAACAACGTCCAAACCTCTTACGCGGTTTACCTTGTCATAATCGATTTCTGGGAAAATCAATTGTTCCTTGATACCCAAAGTGTAGTTACCACGACCATCAAATGATCTTGAACTTACACCACGGAAATCACGAACACGAGGAAGAGAAACGTTGATTAACTTGTCCAAGAAGTCGTACATTCTATCGCCTCTAAGAGTTACCTTAGCACCGATAGCCATACCTTCACGTAAACGGAAGTTGGCGATTGACTTCTTAGCTTTAGTAATCAAAGGTTTTTGACCAGCGATTAAAGTTAATTCTTCAACAGCTTCATCAAGATTTTTTGCGTTGGAAACAGCGTCACCAACACCCATGTTTAACACAATCTTTTCAATCTTTGGAATTTGCATTACAGATTTGTAGTTAAACTTTTCGTTCAAAGCTGGAGCGATTTCTTTTGAGTATTTTTCAACTAAACGATTTGCCATTTATGTCCTCCTCCCTACTTCTTTTCTTCTTTTTTACTACTTGCTTTTGCAATTACTTTTACGTTTGAAGCATGAATTGAACCTTCTTGTTCAACTACGCCACCATTAGCGTTAGTTTGTGAAGGCTTAACGTGCTTCTTGATTTTGTTGATACCTTTGACAACGACACGGTTAGTTTTGGCGTTGACTGAAAGAACAGTACCTTCCTTGCCTTTGTCTTTACCGGCAATAACCTTTACTTTGTCACCTGTTTTAACAAACATCAGTGCACCTCCCTAAAACTTCTACAATACTTCAGGAGCAAGAGATACGATCTTCATGAAATCGTGCTCACGCAGTTCACGGGCAACTGGCCCAAAAATACGAGTTCCACGAGGACTCTTATCAGCGTTGATTACAACTGCTGCATTTTCATCGAACTTAATGTATGAGCCATCTTCACGACGTGCACCTGACTTTGTTCTAACAATAACTGCCTTAACAACGTCACCTTTTTTGACAACGCCACCTGGTGTTGCTTGTTTAACAGCACAGACTACGATGTCACCAATATTACCGGTTTTACGCTTAGAACCACCTAAAACTTTGATAACTAGAAGTTCTCTTGCACCGGAGTTGTCAGCAACCTTTAAACGGCTTTCGTGTTGGATCACTAGTTTATCCTCCCCTCAATAAAATCCGCGTAACTAAATGGATTTCTTAACAATCTTAGTAAGACGGTAACGCTTCGCATGTGATAATGGACGAGTTTCCATGATACGAACAGTATCGCCAATCTTAGCTTCGTTGTTTTCATCGTGAGCGTAGTACTTCTTAGAATACTTGATACGCTTCTTATAAACAGGGTGGTTCTTGTAAGTATCAACAACAACTGTGATAGTCTTGTCCATCTTGTCAGAAACAACGCGACCTTGGTATACGTGACGACGGTTTCTTTCGTTAGTTTCGCTCAAGTTAATAACTCCCTTCCATCACTAATTCTTACTTAATTCATTTTCGCTCAGAATAGTTTTAATTCTGGCAATGTTTTTGCGGACTTGTCTCAAGCGAGCGGTGTTCTCTAATTGACCCGTTGCTTGTTGGAAACGCAAGTTAAAGAGTTCTTCTTTATATTGCTTTTCCTTTTCTAACATTTGATCAGTGGTTAATGCTCTGATATCTTTAGCCTTCATTAGATTCGCCACCTACTTCCGAACTCTTCTTAACAAACTTAGTCTTGATTGGGAGCTTGTTAGATGCAAGTCTTAATGCTTCACGAGCGACCTCTTCAGAAACGCCGCCGATTTCAAACATAACTTTGCCTCTCTTAACAACTGCTACCCAACCTGCTGGAGCACCTTTACCGGAACCCATACGAACACCAACACCTTTAGCAGTGTAGGACTTTTGTGGGAAGATTTTAATCCAAACACGACCACCACGCTTCATGTAACGAGTCATGGCAATACGTGCAGCTTCGATTTGTCTGTTGGTAATCCAGTGAGATTCAACAGCTTGTAAACCATATTCACCAAATGCAACGGTCTTGCCACCTTTAGCTTCACCATGCATCTTGCCGCGGAATTCACGACGGTGTTTTACACGCTTAGGTACTAACACTATTGGTTTCCTCCCTTCGCTTTCTTAGAAGCAGGCTTGTTTTTACGTTGTGGTAAAATTTCACCACGATTAATCCAAGTCTTAACACCAATTTGACCATAAGTGGTGTAAGCTTCTACCCATGCATAATCAATATCTGCTCTTAAGGTATGAAGTGGAACACTACCTTCAGTGTGCCATTCTCTTCTAGCCATATCTGCACCGTTTAAACGACCTGCAGTTTGAACCTTAATACCTTTAGCACCTGAACGCATAGATCTTTGAGTTGCTTGACGAGTAGCACGTCTGAAAGCGATTCTTGCTTCTAATTGACGAGCAATACTTTCACCAACTAATTTTGCATCTAAGTCAGGCTTTTTAATTTCAACAATGTTAATGTGAACGTTCTTCTTAGTTAAGGCGTTAAGTTGCTTTCTTAAAGATTCAACTTCTTTACCACCTTTACCAATAACCATACCAGGCTTAGCAGTATGAATAGAAATATTAATTCTATTTGCTGCACGTTCGATTTCTACAGTGGAAACAGAAGCATCAGCTAACTTTTCAGAGATGAACTTTCTAATACGTAAATCTTCATTTAAAGTGTCAGCGTAATCTTTGTCTGCATACCACTTTGCTTCCCAATCACGGTTAACACCAAGACGGAAACCATTTGGGTTGATTTTTTGACCCATTAAATTTACCTCCCTTAATCGTTCTTCTCAGAAACTACAACGACTACGTGGCTGGTTCTCTTGTTAATTGGAGAAGCCATACCTTTAGCACGTGGACGAAATCTCTTTAAAGTTGCGCCTTCGTTAACATATGCTTCTGATACGTAAAGGTTTGCACTTTCAAGATCATAATTATGTTCTGCGTTAGCAATTGCTGATTTCAAAACTTTTTCAACGATTGGGGAAGCAGCTCTTGGCGTAAATTCTAAGATAGCTAATGCTTCGGCAACGCTCTTACCGCGGATAAGGTCTACAACCAAGCGGGCTTTTCTAGGAGCGATGCGAACAGTTCTTGCTTCAGCTTTAGCTGAACTAATTTGTTCTGCCATTTATATGTTTCTCCTTTCTTATTTAGTAGTAGTTGCCTTATCAGCAGCCTTGTGGCCGTGGAAAGTTCTAGTAGGCACAAATTCACCTAATTTGTGACCAACCATGTCTTCAGTAACATAAACTGGGACATGCTTTCTGCCATCGTATACAGCTATTGTATAACCAACAAAGGAAGGGAAAATAGTTGAACGACGGGACCAGGTTTTAATTACTTGCTTCTTTTCGGAGCCTTCTTGGGCTTCGATCTTCTTTAAAAGGCTTGCATCTGCGAAAGGACCTTTTTTAATACTACGGCTCATTAATTAACCTCCTTTTGTTTAACTATTTGTTACCCTTACGGTGACGAATAATAAGCTTTTCACTTCTAGCCTTAGAGTTTCTAGTCTTGATACCACGAGCCTTTTTACCCCATGGAGTCATAGGTTGTGGACGACCAACTGGAGCCTTACCTTCACCACCACCATGTGGGTGATCGTTAGGGTTCATTACGGAACCACGAGATTGTGGACGCTTGCCCAACCAACGTTTACGACCAGCTTTACCTAATTGAATTAATGAGTGTTGTTCATTACCAACTGAACCGATAGTAGCACGGCAAGCTGATAAAATTTTACGAACTTCGCCACTTTGTAATCTGATTAAAGCGTACTTACCATCGAAACCAAGTACTTGTGCAACAGTACCTGCACTTCTTACTAATTGACCACCCTTACCTGGCTTAAGTTCAATGTTATGAATTTCAGTACCTGCAGGGATAGCTGATAATGGTAATGCGTTACCTGGCTTGATGTCAGCATCTGCACCAGATTCAACAATATCGCCTACTTTTAAGCCTTTTGGAGCTAAAATGTAAGCTTTAATACCATCAGTGTAGTGAAGAAGAGCAATGTTAGCAGTTCTGTTTGGATCGTATTCGATTGCCTTAACTACTGCATGTACATCATCTTTGTTACGCTTGAAGTCAATGATACGGTATTTTTGCTTGTGACCACCGCCACGGTGTCTAACAGTAATATGACCGTAAGAGTTACGACCAGCAGTATGACTTTGTGATTCAAGTAAAGTCTTTTCAGGCTTAGTCTTGGTAATCTCAGCAAAGTCAGAAGAAGTCATATTACGTCTGCCGTTTGTGGTTGGCTTATATTTAATAATTGCCAATTGACTGACCTCCTAATTACTTATCTTCTTTAGTCTCGTTATTGTCATTGAAGATCTTAATTGCATTAGAATCTTCAGTTAAAGTAACGATTGCTTTTCTACGACGAGCAGTCTTACCAGTATAACGACCGACTCTCTTTTCTTTTCCACGGACATTCATAATGTTAACTTTTTTAACTTTTACATCAAAAATTTCTTCGATAGCATTACGAACTTGAGTCTTGGTAGCTGACACAAGAACATCAAAAGTGTACTTATTATCATCCATTAAATCCATGGATTTTTCGGTTACTACAGGGCGTAAGATGATATCATGTGCATCCATTATGCCAAAACCTCCTCAATTCTCTTAATAGCGTCTTGAGTTAATAACAGTTTATCGTAGTTAACCGCATCAACAATATTTAAGCCATTTACAGGAACAACCTTAACCTTTGGAAGGTTTTTACCTGATAATTGGACATTCTTGTCATCAGAAACTACTAACACCTTACCGTTAATCTTTGCGCTATCTAAAACAGCTAACAAATCCTTAGTCTTAGGTGCAGCTAAAGTTAATTGATCAAGAACAACCAATTCGTTGTCAGCAACTTTTTGGGAAAGAACTGACTTCATAGCTAAACGACGCGCCTTACGTGGCATGCTCATCTTGTATGAACGTGGAGTAGGACCGAATACAGTACCACCACCACGCCATTGTGGGGCTCTAATGGAACCTTGACGAGCACGACCAGTTCCCTTTTGTCTCCAAGGCTTCTTACCACCACCACGAACAGCAGATCTGTTCTTTACAGCGGAAGTACCTTGGCGCATGCCGGCTCTTTGTCTAATAATAGCATCAAATACAACACTTTCATTAGGTTCAATGCCGAAGATTTCTTCATTTAAATCAACGTTACCAGCTGATTTACCTTTTTGATCGATAACTTGCAAATTAGCCATTATAGTCCTCCTTCCTATTTAGCAGCTTTTACAGCAGACTTAACAAAAATTAATGAATTCTTTGCACCTGGAACATTACCCTTGATAAGTAATACGTTCTTTTCTGGTACAACTTTTTCAATTACTAAGTTTTGAACAGTGACTTTTTTGCCACCCATGTGACCAGGTAATCTCTTACCCTTAGGTACACGGTTAATAATTGAACCCATAGAACCTGCGATTCTGTGGTATCTTGAACCGTGAGTTTCAGGACCTCTTGATTGGCCCCAACGCTTGATATTACCTTGAGTACCATGACCCTTTGAAGTTCCAGTAACGTCAACAACGTCACCTTCACTAAATGAGTCCACCGTGATTTCTGAGCCGACTTCGTAGTCCTTAAGCTCTACATCGCGGATTTCTCGAATGAAGCGCTTAGGTGAAGTCTTTGCTTTTGCAGCATGACCTTTGGCTGGCTTGTTGCTCAATACTTCACGCATATCTTGGTAACCTAATTGAACTGCTTCGTAACCATCTGATTCGTTAGTCTTAACTTGTAAAACTACGTTAGGGGTTGCTTCAACAACAGTTACAGGAACCAAAATACCATTTTCAGTGAAGATTTGAGTCATACCGACCTTTTTTCCTAAGATTCCTTTGGTCATGATTACACCTCCATATTTATTTTACTAATTATAATTTAATCTCGATATCTACGCCGCTTGGAAGATCAAGCTTCATTAATGAATCAACAGTCTTAGGTGTTGGATTCAAAATATCAATTAAACGCTTGTGCGTACGAATTTCAAATTGTTCACGTGAGTCCTTGTTCTTGTGTGGTGAACGTAATACAGTGAACAAAGTTCTTTCAGTAGGCAATGGAACTGGACCTGAAATTTCTGCACCAGTTCTTTGCGCAGTTGCTACGATTTTAGCAGCTGATTCATCGAGAATACCATGTTCGTAAGACTTTAATCTAATACGAATTTGTTGACTTGCCATCTAATAACCTCCTTCGTCTTCTTTTAAAGATGACTAGCTCGGCAAAAATTACCGACCACCTCTGTGGCAATGCAGCCTGGTGTGCCGCAACCTTTTGCGTCAAAGCATATAACGTGCAAGAGCAGACTGTACCCCTTAAATTGCACGATTTATATTGTACTGGGTATTTTCTTAAATATCAAGGGGTTTGATAAAAATAATTAAATTCATTTTTAAATTTAAAATTTTGGGCATAAAAAAACACCGGAATGCTCCGATGCTTTTTATTTAAAAAATTATTCAGCGCTGTTATTGCCACCGCGTTCTTTAATAATTTCTTCTTGGATTGACTTAGGAGTTGGTGAATAGTGGTCAAATACCATTGTGAATGTACCACGACCTTGAGTTGATGAACGCAAAGTAGTTGCGTAACCAAACATTTCTGAAAGTGGAACAAATGAGTTAATAACCTTAGCACCAGCTCTGTCTTCCATACCTTCCATAGTACCACGACGAGCAGTAAGTGAACCCATAACGTCACCCAAGTATTCTTCTGGAGTAGTTACTTGAACCTTCATAATTGGTTCTAAGACTACAGCACCAGCCTTAGATGCAGCGTTCTTCAAGGCAAGAGATGCAGCAACTTTGAAGGCAGCTTCTGATGAGTCGACTTCGTGGTAACTACCATCATATAATTTAGCCTTAACGTCAATTAATGGGTAACCAGCAAGAACACCATTCTTCATAGCTTCTTGTAAACCTTGGTCAACTGAAGGAATGAATTCACGAGGAACAACACCACCAACGATAGCGTCTTCGAATTCGTAACCCTTACCTTCTTCATTAGGAGTAAATTCAACCCAAACATCACCATATTGACCTTTACCACCAGATTGACGTACAAACTTACCTTGTGCCTTAGCTGGCTTGGTGAAAGTTTCACGGTAAGCAACTTGTGGCTTACCAATCTTAGCAGCAACGTTGAATTCACGCTTCATACGTTCAACCATGATATCTAAGTGTAATTCACCCATACCAGAAATTAAAGTTTGACCAGTTTCTGGGTTAGTTTCTGCACGGAAAGTTGGATCTTCTTCAGTAAGCTTTTGTAAAGCAACGTCCATCTTATCACGGTCAGCCTTAGATTCTGGTTCAACAGAAACTTGGATAACTGGGTCTGGAACTTGTAAGCTTTCCAAAATAAGTGGGTGATCTGGATCAGTCAATGAATCACCAGTAGTAGTGTTCTTCAAACCGATAGCACCAGCAATATCACCTGAGAATACTTCTGGAATTTCAGTTCTTGAGTTAGCGTGCATTTGAAGCAAACGACCTACACGTTCACGTGAGTTCTTAGATGCATTCAAAACGTATGAACCTGATTGAAGAGTACCAGTGTAAACACGGATGAAAGTTAAACGACCTACGAATGGGTCAGTTGCAATCTTAAATGCTAAGGCAGCAAATGGCTTGTTGTCATCAGCAATAAGTTCAACTTCATCACCAGTCTTAGGATTATGTGCAACATAAGGTTTAACATCAAGTGGTGATGGTAAGTAATCTACAACACCATCAAGCATCATTTGAACACCCTTGTTCTTGAATGCTGAACCTGCATAAACTGGGAAGAATTCCAAGTCTAAAGTAGCCTTACGGATAGCAGCCTTTAATTCATCGTTTGAAATTTCTTCACCGCCAAGGTATTTTTCCATGATGTTGTCATCAACATCAGCAACGGCTTCAATTAATGCTGCACGACGCTTTTCAGCTTCTTCCTTGTATTCGTCAGGAACTGGAACAGTTTCCCACTTAGCACCAAGCTTATCTTCGTCATAGATATCAGCAACCATTTCGATTAAGTCGATAACACCTTCAAAAGTATCAGCTGAACCGATTGGCATTTGAACGGCATGAGCATTAGCATTTAAACGTTCATGTAAAGATTCAACTGACTTGTCAAAATCAGCACCAATCTTATCCATCTTGTTAACGAAAACAATACGTGGAACACCGTAAGTTTCAGCTTGACGCCAAACATTTTCAGTTTGTGGTTCTACACCAGCTTGAGCATCCAAAACAGTTACAGCACCGTCAAGAACACGAAGTGAACGTTCTACTTCTATAGTAAAGTCAACGTGTCCTGGGGTGTCGATGATGTTAACACGGTAATCATTCCATTGAGCAGTAGTAGCTGCGGAAGTAATAGTGATACCACGTTCTTTTTCTTCGTCCATCCAGTCCATTTGTGAATCACCTTCGTGAGTTTCACCAATTTTGTGGATCTTACCAGTATAGTACAAAATACGTTCAGTAGTAGTAGTCTTACCAGCATCAATGTGGGCCATGATACCGATATTACGTGTCTTTTCCAAAGGGAATTCACGTTTGTTAGCCATAAAATATATCTCCTTTAAAAACTAACGATTAGTAGCGGTAGTGAGCAAATGCACGGTTTGCTTCTGCCATTCTGTGGACGTCTTCACGTTTCTTAACTGCAGAACCAGTGTTGTTTGCAGCATCCATGATTTCGTTTGCAAGACGTTCGTCCATAGTGTGTTCATTACGTAAACGTGCGTATGAAACGATCCATCTTAAACCAAGAGTAGTTCTTCTTTCTGGGCGAACTTCAACTGGGATTTGGTAGTTAGAACCACCGATACGGCGAGCTTTAACTTCCAATACAGGCATAACATTGTTCATTGCTTCTTCAAAAACTTCAACTGGTTCTCTACCAGTCTTGTCCTTAATAATGTTAAAAGCATCGTAAAGAATTGAAGATGCCTTTGCCTTCTTACCATCAATCATTAAGTGGTTTACTAACTTAGTAACCAACTTAGAGTTATAAACTGGATCTGCTAAAACGTCTCTCTTAGCAACTTTACCTTTTCTAGGCATTCGTAATTCCTCCTATTAGTCCTTCTTTGCACCGTACTTAGAACGGCCTTGCTTTCTGCCATCAACACCTGCAGTATCCAAAGCACCACGAATAATGTGGTAACGAACACCAGGAAGGTCCTTTACACGACCACCACGAATTAATACAACTGAGTGTTCTTGCAAGTTGTGACCAATACCAGGGATGTAAGCAGTAACTTCGATCATGTTTGAAAGGCGAACACGAGCATACTTACGTAATGCTGAGTTAGGCTTCTTAGGTGTCATAGTACCTACACGAGTAGCAACACCACGCATTTGTGGAGCTGGAGTGTAGTTCATCTTCTTCTTCATACTATTGTAAGAATAGTTTAAAGCTGGTGAGTTAGATTTAGTCGTCTTTGAGTGACGGCCTTTTCTAACCAATTGGTTAATTGTTGGCATTAAATGTTCCTCCTAATTTGTTCACACATCCGGGAGTTTCTTTTTCGACCTCACGGACATCGTATTTATATGCACAAGGAATAGTTTAACGCGAATAAAGTTGTGGGTCAACAATATTTTTAAGAGATTTTTGACATTTTTTGCGTATATAAACTTGAGGTGACAAAAATGGAAAATATTATTTTGATTTTTAAATTTATTATTGGAACCTGCTTAGGTTCTCACGCATTGGTAATTACCCAGCGCTTAAATAAAGAAAATTTTATCTGGGGTAGCTCTCACTGTGATAATTGTCAGATGAACTTATCTTTACTAGATGAAATTCCCATCTATTCATTTCTAAAAAATAAAGGCAGATGCAAGTTTTGTAAAGAATCTATTCCGATAGTGACGATTGTCAGCGAAATATTAGGTGGTTTTACTTTTTTTAAAATTAATTTTTACAGTTTCTATGCGATCCTAGATATAATCTTTTTATTCTATCTATTAGTTATTGCTTTACAGGATTTTCAAGATCAGGAATTTTCAACAATTTTTCTTATTCCTATTAGCTTGATTACTTTTTTATCACCACTTAGTGCTTTTTATAATTTTGAATTATTGGACTGGATAGTTTTAATTTTTTTAGCTTTATTCTTTGTCCTAGAAATTTCAAAAAGTAAAATGGGTTTTGGTGATTTAATTATTTTCATCTTTTTAGGACTATATCTTGGTAGCCTAGTAGCTGTCCATATTCTACTATTGGGATGTATTTTGTTTTTGATTTATTATCTTTTGAATCCCAATTCTCACTCGCTAGCATTTATTCCGTTTATTTTAGGCGGTTTAATTATCAATAATTTAAACTAAAGTTGCAAAAAAAGGGAACTATCATTATGACAGTTCCCTTTTTAAACACAAATGTATTAAACCCTAACTATTACAGGTTAGTTGAGTTTATTTAGATTTTTCTTTATCAGCAGCGTCTAATTTTCTTTTTACATCTGCAATAGTTTGCAATGGCTTATTCTCTTCCTTAACAGCAACAGGTGCATCAACCTTAGGTTCCATTTCACGGTAAACAGGCATACCAGTACCAGCAGGAATAATCTTACCAATAATAACATTTTCCTTAAGACCAAGTAATGGATCATTCTTACCACGAATTGAAGCATCAGTAAGTACACGGGTAGTCTCTTGGAATGAAGCAGCAGATAAGAAACTATTAGTTTCCAAAGCAGCCTTAGTAATACCAAGAATTACACTTTGAGCTGTTGCAGGAATACCACCTGAGATAATAACTTCTTTGTTTCTATCTCTGAATTCGCTAATATCCATTAATTCACCAGGTAGAATATCAGTTTCACCTGGATCAAGGATACGAACTTTTTGAAGCATTTGGCGAGCCATTACCTCAACGTGTTTATCAGCGATTTCTACACCCTGCATTCTGTAAGCCTTTTGAATTTCGCTTAAGATATACTTTTCAGTAGTCAAGGCGTCACGTACTCTGATTAATTCCTTAGGATCAATTGAACCGAGAGTTAACTTCTCACCACGATTAATATGGTCGCCTTCACTAACTGCAACAGAGGCAGTGTATGGTACATCATAAGTTCTGGTATCAGTTTCACCTTTAACAGTAATTTGGCGAGTATGTTCTGCTTGATCTTCTTCAATTGAAACAACTTCACCAGTTACTTCAGAAATTGCAGCGCGTCCCTTAGGATTACGAGCTTCAAACAATTCTTGTACACGAGGAAGACCTTGAGTAATATCGGCAGCACCGGCAACACCACCGTTGTGGAAGTTACGCATAGTCAACTGAGTACCAGGTTCACCGATAGATTGAGCGGCAACAGTACCAACTGCTTCACCAACTTCAACATCTTCACCTGTTGCAAGGTTCATACCATAACACATCTTACATACACCATGTTGGGTGTTGCAAGTAAATACGGAACGAATAGTTACTTCAGTTACTCCAGCATCAACGATCTTGTGCGCCATATCTTCGTCCATCATTACATTTGCTGGACAAATCACTTCATGAGTCTCAGGATCGTAAACACTCTTAGAAGTATAACGACCAACTAAACGGTCAAACAATGGCTCGATCATTTCATCACCTTCAGTAATGGCGTGAACAGTCAAACCACGGTCAGTACCACAATCTTCTTCGCGGATGATAACATCTTGAGCAACATCAACCAAACGACGGGTTAAGTAACCAGAGTTAGCAGTCTTCAAAGCAGTATCAGTCATTCCCTTACGAGCACCGTGAGTAGACATGAACATTTCCAAGACGGTAAGTCCTTCACGGAAGTTAGAAGTAACAGGAATTTCCATCATACCACCGTTAGGAGCGGCCATCAAACCACGCATACCAGCTAACTGAGTAAAGTTAGAGATGTTACCACGAGCACCAGAATCAGCCATGACAGTGATTGGGTTTCTTGGAGCGTGAATTTGAGCAATCTCATTTTGAACAACATCTTTACATTGGTTCCAAATGCTAATTACTCGATCGTGTCTTTCTTCATCAGTAATCAAACCACGACGATATTGCTTAGAAACAGTGTCAACCTTCTTACGTGCTTGAGCTACGATGTCATCCTTATCAGTAATTTCAGGAATATCTTCAACACCGATAGTCAAGCCGGAAGTAGTACATGCAGTGTATCCTAATTCCTTCATATCGTCCAAAAGGTCTGAAGTTCTTTGAACCTTGTATTCCTTATAAACTTGGGCGATTGCATCTGATAAGAAGCCCTTCTTAAAGGCATCGCCTAATCTCATGTTATCCAACTTTTCGTGGATGTCTTCACCTGGTTGTAAGAAGTACTTTTCATCCAATGGATGAGTCAAGTTCTCTTGAGTCGGATCGTTTAGGTAGAAGAAGTCTTTAGGGAAGATTTGGTTAAATACCAACTTACCATAAGTAGTCACAAAGATACCGTGCTCATGTCCCTTTGGCCATGGCTTTTCAGGCATAGAATCTGCGGCCAAACCAATTCTAGTATGGTAGTGGATGTCGCCATTTGCATAAGCAATTGCTGCTTCTTCTGGTGAATCAAAAATCATACCTTCACCTTCGCGACCACGCTCTGCTTGAGTTAACCAGTAGTTACCCAAAACAACGTCCTGTGATGGAGTAACGATTGGCTTACCATCCTTAGGTGCCAAGATATGGTGGGCTGCAAGCATTAAAAGACGTGATTCTGCAACAGCTTCATCAGATAAAGGCACGTGGATAGCCATCTGGTCACCGTCGAAGTCGGCATTATAAGCTTCACAAGCTAATGGGTGAAGTCTGATTGACTTACCTGGAACTAAAACAGGTTCAAATGCTTGAATACCTAAACGGTGAAGAGTAGGTGCACGGTTTAAAAGAACAGGTCTTTCCTTGATAACATCTTCTAAGATGTCCCAAATATCATCATCTTCACGGTCAATCTTACGCTTAGCATTCTTAATATTAGAAGCTAAACCACGCTTTACCAATTCGTGCATTACAAATGGCTTAAATAATTCAAGAGCCATTGGGCGTGGCACACCACATTGGTAGAACTTTAATTTTGGTGAAACATCAATAACTGAACGACCTGAATAGTCAACACGCTTACCAAGCAAGTTCTGACGGAAACGACCTTGCTTACCCTTTAACATGTGAGAAAGTGATTTAAGTGGACGATTACCTGGTCCTACTACTGGACGACCACGACGTCCATTGTCGATTAAGGCATCAACAGCTTCTTGTAACATTCTCTTTTCGTTTTGAACAATGATACGAGGAGCATTTAAATCAAGTAATCTCTTCAAACGGTTATTTCTGTTAATAACACGTCTGTATAAGTCATTCAAGTCAGAAACAGCGAAACGACCACCGTCAAGTTGAACCATTGGACGTAAGTCTGGTGGAATAACTGGGATACAATCCATAACCATCCATTCAGGCTTGTTGCCAGAGTTCTTAAATGCATCTAAGATGTCAAGACGTCTAATAGCACGAGTTCTCTTTTGACCTTGGGCAGTCTTTAACTCTTCTTTTAATTCCTTGACTTCTTTGTCAACATCTACTTGTTCAAGAAGGTCCTTAATAGCTTCAGCACCCATCTTAGCAGTGAATCGGTTACCATATTTTGCCTTCTTTTCACGGAATTCCGCATCAGTTAAGAGTTGCTTGTATTCTAGATCAGTATCACCTGGATCAATAACAATATATGCAGCAAAGTAAATTACTTCTTCCAATGAACGAGGTGAAATATCAAGAACCAAGCCCATACGTGATGGAATACCCTTGAAGTACCAAATGTGAGAAACTGGAGCAGCTAATTCGATGTGACCCATACGTTCTCTTCTTACCTTAGAAGAAGTCACTTCAACACCACAACGATCACAAACGATCCCACGGTAGCGAACACCTTTGTACTTACCACAAGCACAAGACCAGTCTTTAGTTGGCCCAAAGATTCTCTCATCGAACAAACCGTCTTTTTCTGGTTTCAAAGTACGGTAGTTAATAGTTTCAGGCTTTTTAACCTCACCATAAGACCAACTTCTGATCTTGTTTGGCGAAGCTAAACCAATTTGCATACTTTCAAACTTATTTACGTCGATCAAAAGTTTAACCTCCTAAAATTACTTAGAAACCTTATCGTCTGATGAATTTGATGCTTCTGACTTAGCATTTTCATCATTCTTTGCGGCTTCTTCGGCTAACTTCTTCTTTTCTTGCTTTTGAGCCATTTCAGATAACTTATCAATATTCAAGTGTTCATTTGTATCATTATCCATATCACGAAGCTCAATTTCTTTATGGTTTAAATCTAAGACTTTAATGTCTAAACCAAGAGATTGTAATTCCTTAACCAAAACTCTAAATGATTCAGGAACACCTGGCTTAGGAATTCTTTCGCCCTTAACAATAGCTTCATATGCCTTTACACGACCAACAACATCATCTGACTTGTAAGTCAAAATTTCTTGTAAAGTGTAAGCTGCACCATAAGCTTCAAGAGCCCAAACTTCCATTTCACCAAAACGCTGTCCACCAAACTGTGCTTTACCACCAAGAGGTTGTTGAGTAGCCAATGAGTAAGGCCCAATTGAACGAGCGTGCATCTTGTCATCAACCATGTGAGTTAACTTCAAGTAGTACATGATACCAAGTGAAACTCTGTTGTGGAATGGTTCACCAGTACGTCCATCGTAAAGAACAGTCTTACCATCTTTACCAAGACCTGCTTCACGAACCATCTTCCACATATCATCTTCAGATGCACCATCGAATACTGGAGTTGCTACGTGAACACCAAGTTGCTTAGCAGCAATACCTAAGTGTAATTCAAGAACCTGTCCAATGTTCATACGTGAAGGCACACCCATTGGGTTCAAACAAATATCCACTGGACGACCATCTGGTAAGTATGGCATATCTTCTTCAGGACATACTAAGGCAATAGTACCCTTGTTACCGTGACGACCTGACATCTTGTCACCAACTTGGATCTTACGTTTTTGAACAATGTAAACACGAACCATTTGGTTAACACCAGGTGGTAATTCATCGCCAGCTTCACGGGTGAAGATTTGAACGTTTTGAACGATACCGCCACCACCGTGTGGTACACGAAGTGAAGTATCACGAACTTCACGGGCCTTTTCACCAAAGATTGCGTGAAGTAAGCGTTCCTCTGCTGATAATTCAGTCACACCCTTTGGAGTAACCTTACCAACTAAAATGTCTCCATCATGAACTTCAGCACCGATACGTACAATACCACTTTCATCAAGATCCTTAAGAGCACTTTCACCTGCATTAGGGATTTCACGGGTGATTTCTTCAGGTCCTAACTTAGTATCACGAGCTTCTGATTCGTAATCTTCAATATGAATTGAAGTATATACATCATCTTTAACCATTCTTTCGGAAATCATAACCGCATCTTCGTAGTTATACATATTCCAAGTTAAGAAAGCGATAATTGGGTTTTGACCTAGAGCTAATTCACCCTTATCCATTGAAGGACCATCAGCAATGACTTCTCCAGCCACTACCTTATCTCCTTGGTGAACGTTTGGAATCTGGTTGTAGTTCTTAGTAGCATTTGAACGACGATACTTTTCAAGGATGTATTTATCTAAAGTATCATCGTCTCTTCTAATGCGGATTTCATTAGCATCTACATATTCTACAACACCTGGTGCCTTAGCTAAAATAGCATCACCAGAGTCATGAGCAGCACGATATTCCATACCAGTACCAACAATTGGTGCATGTGGATTAATCAAAGGAACGGCTTGACGTTGGTGGTTAGCCCCCATCAAGGCACGGTTTGAGTCATCGTTTTCAAGGAATGGGATACATGCGGAAGTTACAGATACTACTTGTTTAGGGATAACGTCCATGTAGTCAACCTTATCAGGACTAACTTCAAGGTTTTCTTCCCTATGACGAGCTAAGACAATCTTATCCTTAAATGAACCATCCTCATTTAATGGAGAGTTGGCACTGGCAATAATATAGTTATCTTCAACATCAGCTGTTAAGTAGTCGATCTTATCAGTAACTTTATGAGTGTCCCAAGATACACGACGGTATGGAGTTTCAATGAAACCATACTTATTAACAACGGCATAAGTTGCCAAAGAGTTAATCAAACCAATGTTAGGACCTTCAGGAGTTTCGATAGGACATAAACGACCATAGTGAGTATAGTGCACGTCACGAACTTCATAACCAGCACGGTCACGTGACAAACCACCTGGTCCTAAAGCTGACATACGACGCTTGTGAGTCAACTCACCAAGTGGGTTGTTCTGGTCCATAAATTGTGACAATTGTGATGAACCAAAGAATTCCTTAACTGAAGCAACAACAGGACGAATATTAATCAATTGTTGTGGTGTAACAGTGGCGATGTCTTGGATTGACATTCTTTCACGTACAACACGTTCCATTCTTGCTAAACCAATTCTAAATTGGTTCTGAAGCAATTCACCCACACGACGAATACGACGGTTACCTAAGTGGTCAATGTCATCAACATTACCGATATTGTCTTGAAGTGCAAAGAAGTAGTTAATTGAACTCAATACATCGGCTGGGGTCAAGTACTTAACGTCATCACCAATATGACCATTAGAAATAAGCTTAACTACACGTTCAGGATCAACCTTAGAGTAGACTTTAATTTCTTGAACAGTTATTGGCTCAGATAATACACCTTCTTCAGATGGTTGGTAAGTTACCATCTTGAAGTCATCACGATCTAAATATGGAGCAAGCTTGTCCATAATTTCATGATTGATTACAGTCCCCTTATTGACGATAACTTCACCAGTATCAGGATCTGCTAAAGTTTCTGCTAGAGTTTGTCTTAAAAGACGACTCTTTAGTGAAAGCTTCTTGTTAATCTTGTAACGACCAACAGGAGCTAGGTCATATCTTCTTGGATCAAAGAATCTAGCATAAAGAAGTGATCTTGATGAATCAGTAGTCTTAGGCTCACCAGGACGTAATCTTTCATAAATGTCCTTTAAAGCTTCAGCAACACGAGAATCCGCTGGATTCTTGTGAATATCTTTTTCTAAAGTAAAGCGAAGTGAATCACTGTCACCAAAGATGTCTTGGATCTCGTCGTCAGCACCAAAGCCCAATGCACGAATCAGAATACTCAATGGCAACTTACGAGTACGGTCAATACGAACATAAGCTAAATCTTTAGAGTCAGTTTCGTACTCAAGCCAAGCACCACGGTTAGGAATAACAGTTGCACCAAAGATTTGACGACCATTCTTATCAAAGTCAGAGTGGTAGTAAACACCTGGTGATCTAACCAATTGTGAAACGATAACTCTCTCAGCACCATTAATTACGAAGGTACCTGAATCAGTCATCAATGGAAATTCACCGAAGAATACATCTTGGGTCTTAATTTCACCAGTTTCATGGTTGGTTAATTTTAAAGTTACGTGAAGTGGTGCAGAATAGTTAGCATCATGATCACGTGCTTCTTCGAGAGTATATTTAGGTTTCAAAAGTTTGTAATCTACAAACTCAAGTGAAAGCTTTCCAGAGAAGTCTGAAATTGGCATAATGTCATCAAACATCTCTCGGATACCTTCATTGAGAAACCACTTGTAAGATTGCGTTTGTACATCGGTCAAGTTAGGCAATTTCAATACTTCTTTAATACGTGAGAAACTGCGTCTTGTACGTCGATGACCGTAGTTTACAGCGTGTCCTAACAAAGAAAACATCCTTTCCATCTTATCTAGAAGCTAATATTACATTTGTGTTACATTTTGTAAAAAGGACAAATTTGGGTATAAAAAAACAAAAACAACAGATTCTATGTCGTTTTTGTTTTATCATTTTGTCGGACAATAGATCGACAAAATCCTGAATTTCAGCCTTTTAAACAGCTTATAATTGTAGACTACTTTTTGTAACTTGTCAATAGTTTTGACCTAGCTTTTAACTAGTTCTTTATTATCTACTATATTAAATTTCAATTTACCTTGTCTAGCTCCTACCTTTAAGGTTTGTCCAGCAGATAATTCACCACTAATTAAATATTGTGCAATTGGATCTTCTAAGTCGCGCTGGATTGATCGACGCAAAGGTCGTGCTCCCATCTCTGGATCGAATCCATCTTTAGCTAAGACATCTAAAGCAGCTGGCGAAAGCTTGAGTTCAATATCTTTATTAGCTAAACGTTCAACTAAACGTTGAGTTAACAGTGTAACTATTTCTCGAAGTTGTGGCTTAGTTAAGCTATCAAAGACAACCGTTTCATCAATTCTGTTTAAGAACTCTGGTCTAAAGAATTGCCTAGTGGCCTGCTTAACCTTATCTGCTCGCACCTTATCTATATTAGCTTGATCTGCGGAAAAGCCTACAATCTTATCTTCTTGTAATGCTCTTGAACCTAGATTAGAAGTCATAATGATAATTGTATTTCTAAAGTCAACGCGGCGTCCCTTAGAATCAGTCAAAAAGCCCTCATCAAGAACTTGTAAAAGTAAGTTAAATACTTCTGGATGAGCTTTTTCTACTTCGTCGAGCAAGACAACTGAATATGGATTGCGACGTACTTTCTCAGAAAGTTGCCCACCTTCTTCATAGCCAACATAGCCTGGTGCTGAACCAATCAACTTGCTGGTAGCAATCTGATCCATATATTCAGACATATCTACCCTGATAATATTCTTCTCAGAGCCAAATACCGCATCTGCTAAAGCCTTAGCTAATTCTGTCTTCCCAACACCAGTTGGACCTAAGAATAGGAATGAGCCAATCGGACGATTCTCATCCTTAATTCCACTACGGCTACGGCGGATAGCCTTACTTACAGCGCTAATGGCTTGATCTTGACCAATTACTCGCTTGTGCAAGATTGATTCAAGCTTAGCAAGACGCTTAGTTTCACTATGCTTCATTCTTGTTACTGGAATACCAGTCCACTGAGCAACAACTTGCGCAATTTGGTCAGAATCAACAATTGCTTGCTTCCCCTTCTTATTATCAATTGCTTGGGTTAATTCTTGTTGCTTAAGTTGAAGCTTGTTCTCATCATCACGCAGACTAGCAGCTTCCATGAAGTTTTGGTTTTCAACGGCTTGTTCCTTGCGTTGAATAGTTGACTTGATCTGAGCCTCTAGCTTAGTTAAGCGCGGATCAACTTCACCATTATTCTTAATCTTAACTGCAGCACTAGCTTCATCAATTAAGTCAATTGCCTTATCTGGCAAGAAGCGGTTAGAAATATACCTAATAGATAACTCAACCGCATCATTAATGGCAGCGTCAGTAATCTTAACATTGTGGTAGGCTTCATACTTAGCTCTTAGACCTTGTAAAATATCAATAGTTGCTTCCTTAGTAGGTTCACCAATCTTCACTTGCTGGAAGCGACGAGCGAGAGCTGAATCCTTTTCAATATATTTTTGATATTCATCGAAGGTAGTGGCACCAATCATTTGAATATCACCACGTGCAAGTGACGGCTTTAAGATATTAGAAGCATCAATTGCTCCCTCAGCTCCACCTGCACCAATTAAAGTATGCATTTCATCAACGAATAAGATCACTTCACCATCATCGTGAACTTCCTTGAGAATCTTCTTCATCCGATCTTCAAACTCACCACGATACTTAGTTCCAGCAATTAGACTACCCATGTCAATTGCCATTACCCGCTTATGCGCAAGATCAGCTGGAACTTGCTGGCTAACAATAGCTGCTGCAATTGCCTGAGCTACAGCAGTCTTACCCACACCGGGTTCACCTACTAGGACAGGATTATTCTTAGTGCGACGAGAGAGAATCTGAATTACCCGCTTAATCTCTCGATCACGACCAATCACTGGATCAATATTACCTTCTAAGACACGCTTATTTAAGTTGACACTTACCTTGTCTAAGTTAGGCGTCGTTGACTTGTTAGGATTATTAAATGTCGCAACTTCACTATTATCAGATAAGATATCCCTTACCTCATCTGCTAAAAGCTTAGGATCGACGTTTAAGTTTTTTAAGATCATGCTGGCTAGGATTTGTTCACTTGCCAATAAGCCTAACAAGATATGAGCTGTACCAATGTTTTCAGATCCTAGGCTATCTGCCTTTTGCTTAGCATATTTTAAAACCAAGTCCAAACGAGGTGACATTTCCATATAATTTGTTTGCGAGCTTGAACCATAGCCAGTATAGCGTTCAATTTCCTCACGAACTAAAGTTGGAGTTACGCCTTCTTCACGTAATAGTTTTCCAGCTTCACCATTTGATTCAATTACTAGCGCTAATAATACATGTTCAGTACCAATAATTCGATGTTGAAAGCCTTGTGCCTGTTCTCGTGCAATCTTCAGAACTTCTTTTGCATTTTTACTGTAAGAATTTTCCATTTTGCACCGCCTTACTAATTTTTTATAAGTTGTAATCTTTAGCTAAACATTTTATGCCTTAAGAGTAAAAAAGTAAAATATTTAACGTTTAACCAGTTTATTATAACAATTATAAGAAAAAGCCGCCTAATAAGTAGACGACTTTTTAAAAATAATAATTATTATATCGGGAATGCAAGATTCGAACTTGTGACCTCTACGTCCCGAACGTAGCGCTCTACCAAACTGAGCTAATTCCCGAAGAAAAATAAAAGACCCACCGGAAGGTGAGTCTTAATTCTTTGGAGCGGAAGACGGGATTCGAACCCGCGACCCCCACCATGGCAAGGTGATGTTCTACCACTGAACTACTTCCGCAGAACAATATTAATTATAGCAAAAGTATTTTTATATGCAAGACTTTTTTGTAAAAAAATTAAAATTAGTAACAAAAAAGACCCACTAACTGTGAGTCTCAATTCTTGGAGCGGAAGACGGGATTCGAACCCGCGACCCCCACCATGGCAAGGTGATGTTCTACCACTGAACTACTTCCGCAATACAAATGAAATTATATCAAAGATAATTTTATTTGCAAATAGTTTTTTATAAAATTGAATTACTTCTTTTTAGATAATTTATCTTGTCGCTTTAGGTCGAAATAAAGACCTATCAAATCCAAAATGAACCAGAGAATCGTAATCGGAGTTCTAATCATAACCAGCATCCAATAAGTGCTCCAGTCTGTTGTGAATGGGAAGAATAGAAATACCCAAGGCAGACTACACGCTACTATGATAACTATATTACGATGGCGCCTAGATCTAAAGGGTTCTACCTTTCCAGTAATAATCTCATAAATACAATATCCTATTACAATTACCGCAGCTATATAGTGTAAAAACGTTACAACATTAGTCATGCCAAATCACCTCGGAATCTTGTAATGCTCAAATTATATTTTAGTATATCTTACTTTTCTTAAATGTGTTGTACTAGCAAACAGCGTTTCATCACCTAATATGCAATAGGCTACTTTTATCTACTATTATTATACCACTTTATGAATTATAATTTTTATCACTATTTTGTAAATAACATTATGCATATACCAATTTAAGATTTTATAGAATTAACGGCAAATTCACCTTGCCAACTAAAGCAATTACATTCATCCTTAAGTACACTACTAATTATGCTTCCTATCCTTAATTCTCTTATTCAATTGATTAATAGTGCGCCTTTGTTCAATAATTAATATCAACCAAATAACCAGATATATAAACAAGAATATGCATACAGAAGCCACATCAATACGCCAATGATTAATCATCGCCATTGCCACAAAAGCTAAAAAAGTTACCAGCAAGTGAGTAGTAAGCGCAATCGTAATTGGTAAATCTGTCTTAAAGATCATCGACAACATACCAATCAACCCCGAAATAATTAGAACTGAGCTTACACCACGATAAGTTGGAGCTGTATTCGGACGAATAAAAGTTAAAATACATAAATAAGCAATTGCACCAAAACCCATCCCTGTTACAAAATAATCTAAATACTTACCGAGCTTTCTCATTTATAGTCCCAGCTCCTTCTCTAACTGTGGTAAATATCGTCTAGAAATATCCGCCTTCAAGTTCCCGGATAAGATTGCAATCATATTCCCAGCAAATCCACCCTCAATTGACTCCAGATAATTCAAGTTAATAATTGAATGCCGTGACACTTGAATAAAATTACTATCCAAGCTTTCCAATACCTGATACAAGCGACCTGTCGTTTCGATAACTTCACTTGTAGTGTAATAAGTAAGATTAGTTGATCGAACTTCAACCTTAATTAAGTCACTATACTTAATCGTAACAATCTTATCTCGGCTCTTAATCGGTAGTAAATTACGCGTTTTTTTACCAAATTTATTTAAATAATTAATTAAATTCTTGACTGTCTGATCTTCTTTCTGCGCCTTAATTTCAACTTGAATCTCATCATCAGCCACAGAAGAATCTTGCTGAAACTTAACTTTCAATTACTTGCTTCTCTTTCTGTCAGTTGCAGCAGAGGCGACAATAATCACTAAAGTAAGAATTGCAATCATCCCTAACATGACATAAATATTATCTAAGCGTGACAATTGATGACCATTAATCTTGAACTGTACGCCCAAATAGTCAAATAACTTCTGTCGTGAATTACTATCTAGCTTGGTCTTACTTAGCTGATTGAGCAATAAACTTCTCAATCCTGCTGCTTCATAACTACTTGGTACTAATTTTACCAGATTTTGAGCATTAGTAGATAAGCTGCCGAATGGCAGATATGTAGCAACTGCGAATCCCGCTGCTGCCCCAATCACAGCAGACAATCGACTAAAAGTAGTCGCAGAATGAATGAAGCTTACGATTATCTCATTCACTAAGGTTGCTGCAATCGCTCCTAAAACCATGAATAATAGGACTTCACCATAAATATCAGTTGGCAAATCAATCTTATCAACTAACTTGAAGTAAATGACCATTACCAACAAGGTAATAGCCTGCATTATTAGACTAACAATACTGCTAGATAAGAGATAAGCTATGTTCTGCTTAACTGATGTTACATCTGTCAGTCTAATATCATCACTAGTCCTGCTTTCGTTATCCTTAACTAATTGACCAAGAGTCTGAAAAGAAGTAGTAATCCCAGCAACAGCTACGATTCCCGCAATTATCCATAAATCTAACATTTCTCTTGCACTAGGTACTTGTTGCCAAGAAGTTAATAAATTATCTTGCAAAAAGCCAATATAAATAAAGAATGAAATTAAAGCTCCGAAGCAAGACATAATAACACTAGGTACATTTGAAAAATACACTTTGATATTTCTTCTAAGTAAGGCAAACATTAGTCAAGCTCCTTTCCAGTAATTTTGATAAAGGCATCATCAATCGAGCCTTTACGATATTCAAAGTCTTGAATAATTTCTTGATTATCATGTAAATACTGCATCACCCTACCTGCATCCCAACCTTGATATGATGTTTCCTTATCATTAATTTTGACAGTTAGTTTTGAAGGAGCGTATTTTTTCTTAATTTCACTTGCGGAACCTTTAGCTAGAACTTTGCCATGTTCTAAGATATACATTTGATCGGCATTTTCAGCTTCTTCAAGGTAGTGAGTCGTTAAGAAGATAGTTAAGCCTTGCTCTTTTTGCAGCTTTTCTAGCAGATTCCATATAACTAGTCTAGTCTGTAAATCTAAGCCGGTAGTTGGCTCATCTAAAAATAATAAATTTGGATGACTAATTAAGGCTCTAGCAATATCAACTCTACGTCTTTGACCACCTGATAAGGTGCCATATTTTTGGTTTAAAAAGTCACGTATTCCAATTAATTCAATTAGTTCTTCAAGCCAGGATTTAGAATAATATCGGTACATTTTTGCTCTTAGGTATAAGTTATTCTTAACACTCAACTTGTCATCTAATACACTATTTTGAAAAACAACACCTATCTTTAAGTTCTTATCATATCTGATAGTCCCGCTCGTGGGCTTAAGCAATCCTGTCAGAATATTAATCGTGGTAGATTTACCTGCACCATTTGTGCCAAGATAAGCAACTAGCTGTCCTTGGTTAACTTCTAAGTTAACATGGTCTAAAACTAACTTACTACCATATTTTTTAGTTAGATCATTTGCTTGTATTAACATCATTATCGCCTTTCCTATCATTAACTTTTCAACATTAGTTTATAGACTGGCGCTAATTTTGTATCAACTTTTGTCATAAGCGGTAGATTAGAGAATATAAGTCGCAATAAAGACAACATAAAAAAAGCCCGCTTATTCTCTATTAGAACAAACGAGCTTCTTTTATATTAAATGATATTTAATTTTTGAAAATCTTGATACTGTTATTTATCGCCTTTCTTAGCTCTTTCCTTAAGGTCAGCTTGAACTTCTGCATCTACATCTTCAACTTTTTCAGGACGCATTGTTGGGAATAAAAGAACATCCCTAATAGCAGGAGCATTAGTTAATAACATTACCAAGCGGTCAATACCGATACCAAGTCCACCTGTAGGAGGCATACCGAATTCCATTGCACGAATATAATCTTCATCGATCATATCAGCTTCATCATTACCAGCTTCACGTTCCGCCATTTGATCTTCGAAACGGTGACGTTGGTCAATTGGATCATTCAATTCACTGAAGGCATTACCATATTCGGTACCCATAATAAAGATTTCGAAACGATCAGTAAATCTTGGGTCATCGGCATTCTTCTTAGCAAGTGGGGAAACTTCTACTGGGTGGCCGTAAACAAATGTTGGGTTAACGATTGTCTTTTCACCAAATTCTTCGAAGAAGGCGTTAATAATGTGACCAACCTTCCAGAATGGTTCAACGTGAATACCATGTTCTTCAGCAACCTTCTTAGCTTCATCTAAAGTCATTGGTTGCCAGAAGTCAACACCAGTCTGTTCCTTAATCAAATCAACCATGTGAACACGACGGAATGGCTTACCTAAGTCAATTTCAGTTCCTTGGTAGTTAACCTTACCATCATCAGTTACAACACTAGCAGCAGCCTTAATAATACCTTCTGCTTCGTCCATAACATCATGGAAGTCCCAGTATGCGGCATAAGTTTCAAGTTCAGTAAATTCAGGGTTGTGACGAGTATCAACACCCTCATTTCTGAATACACGACCGATTTCATAGACTCTTTCCATACCACCAACGATCAAACGCTTCAATGGAAGTTCCAAGGCAATTCTCATGTAGAGATTAATATCTAAAGCGTTGTGGTGAGTAATGAATGGACGTGCTTCAGCACCACCAGGGATATTGTGGAGTACAGGGGTTTCAACTTCTAAGAAGTTGCGATCATCTAGGTACTTACGGATAGCCTTAACAATCTTAGTACGGTTAACAAAACGTTCATAGCTTTCGTGGTTAGTAATTAAGTCTAAGTAACGTTGACGGTAGATTTGTTCAACGTCCTTTAAGCCATGGTATTTATCAGGAAGTGGACGAAGAGCCTTAGATAAGAAGGTAACATGAGTAGCACGAATTGTTAATTCGCCAGTATCGGTCTTCATTACTTCGCCATCGATTCCCAAGAAGTCACCAATATCAGATTTCTTAAAGATCTTGTAGTTATCTTCACCAACAATATCTTTACGTACGTAAATTTGAATCTTGCCAGTGCGGTCATAAAGATCAGCAAAACCAACTTTACCCTTACCACGCTTTGCAAGCATACGACCTGCAATCTTGGTCTTTGGCATATCAGCGTTTAATTCATCCTTATCCTCACCAGCATATTTTTCATTTAAAGTGCTTGCTAAATCTTGACGATCAAACTTTCTTACACCAAATGGTTCAATTCCATTTTCACGCATTTCGTCCATCTTTTCGCGACGAACGATAAGTTGGTCATTCATCTCATTCTTTGCCACTCTAAAAACTCCTTTATTACTTTGTTAATTGTTTTTGTCTTTGTTCATATTTTGCAACAAAATCATCTAGCAAGTCAAAAACTTCTTTTTTAGTCCAAACATCATTTATTTTAGCACGAGTTCGAGCTGAACGGGGGATTCCTTTCAAATAGTAGGCAGCTTGTCTTCTAAATTCAGGAATAGCAATCTTTTCACCCTTTAATTCAATTAAGCCGTTAAGCTGATTTTTAGCTGTTTCTACTTTTTCGGCTACAGTTTGTGGTGGAAGCTTTTCGCCAGTTTCTAAATAATGGGTAATATCCTTAACTAACCAAGGATTACCTAATACAGCACGTCCAATCATTACAGCAGTTGCACCTACTTGATCAAGCATCTGCTTAGCTCTCTCTGGGCTAGTCACATCACCATTACCGATAAATGGAATCGTTAAATGATCCGCAACTTCTTTTAAAATCTCCCAATCAGCTTCACCGGCATACATCTGCTTACGAGTTCTACCGTGCATTGCCACTGCACTAGCACCAGCTTCTTGGGCAGCAAGGGCATTCTCAACGGCAAAGATATGCTTCATGTCCCAGCCTGTACGCATCTTAACTGTTACGGGCTTTTCAACATTTCTTACTACGGCATGGACCATTTGATAGATCTTGTTAGGGTCACGTAACCATCTAGCCCCAGCATCAGTCTTAGTAACCTTAGGAACAGGGCAACCCATATTAATATTGATAATATCAGCAGCAGTGTGGGTGTCAACATAATGAGCAGCTTCAATCAAGGTTTCTTCGCTACCACCAAATATCTGGATACTCATTGGATGCTCGCGAGGATCAACTTGCAACATATCTAAGGTCTTTTTATTTCGATAAATGATTCCATGATCAGAAATCATCTCACATACAACTAAGCCTGCACCAAATTCCTTACAAACAACACGAAAGGCAGCATTGGAAATTCCAGCCATTGGGGCTACAACTACCCGATTAGGTATAACAATATCACGTATCTTCCAGCTCTGACTCACGTGCTCACTTCCTTTCACTTTTAAATCAAACATCTAGAATACTCAATATCCTATCACAGATAGCAATTATGTACCACCTGTTATTAATTAATTCTTTTGTTCAGACAAGATTTTCTTTAGTTCATCTTCACTGTAATCATATTTATTACCACAGAAGCGGCATGTCAACTCTGCACCGTGATCTTTTTCAATCATTTCTTTTAATTCAGTAGGTTTGAGCGTAGCTAGTATCTTAGCATACTTGTCTTTGGAACAATCACATTCAAAGGCAACGTCTTCTTTAGCCAATATCTTACAATCATCACCTAAAATTTTTTTAGCCAGTGCTTCTGGCGTTTCACCATCTAAAAACATCGTTGATAAGTTAGGGAGTCCCTTAATCCTATCTTCTACTTGCTTAAGTAACTCATCACTAGCACCTGGGAGTGCCTGTAGCATAAATCCGCCTGCTGCACCAATTGCATTATTTGGTTGTACAAAAACCGATAATCCTACAGCTGATGGAATTTGTTCTGATTTAGCTAAATAATAAGTAAAGTCTTCAGCAATTTCACTGGATACAATTGGCACCTGTCCTGTATAAGGCTGCTTTAACCCTTGATCTTTGGTAACTTCTAACCAGCCTTGTCCTACAGCTTTAGCAACATCAATATGACCATCTTTTTTAGGTGGTAAGGCAATATGCGGGTTTTGAATATAACCTTTTACCTTTAAATCTGCCGTACTGGTAACAACTGTTGCCCCAACGGGACCATTGCCTAAAAGTCTAACAGTTAATTCATCTTGATCTTTTAACAATGCACCTGCTAAAAGCAAGCCACCAATTAATGTTCTCCCTAAGACAGCTGATGAAGCACTCCAAGTATCGTGGCGCTTTTGAGCTTCACCTACTAAGTCTTTAGCACTAATTGCTAGTAAACGTAAATTCTTAGTCTTATCAATTGCCTTAATTAAATAATCTGACATTATCTTTCCTCTTCTTTAACAAAAAATAGAGCCCTCAAACAGGCTCTATCTTAAATTTATTCTTGCTCATCAGACTGATCTGATTCGCTTGAATCATTTTTTTCTTGTGGTTTAGAAGCTTCATCTTGCTTAGTTGATGAATCAAGTGAAGTATCATCAGTATCTTCTTGATCATCTGGAAGTGGGTGGATGTCTTCTTGGTCATCCTTTTCTTCAACTTCTTCTCTTTGATGATCTTTCTTTTCCATAGCTGCCTTAGCTTCTTCGAAAGTAGAAGCCTTATTTTCACTTGGAAATTCACTTTCATCTTCTTCTGGCATCTTACCAGTCTTAAATAGTGAAAGAATTTGTTTTTCGTTTAAAGTTTCGTACTTGAGTAAGGCATCAGCAATTGCCTTGTGAGTTGCACGATTATTCTTGATGATTTCTACAGCTTGCTTATATCCTTCGCTCAGGATCTTTTCTACGGCTTCATCAATCTTAGCAGCAGTAGCTTCACTATATGGCTTAGTGCCGTATGGTGATTGCATACTTGGTGATTCAAGCTCTGCCATACCAACACTAGTCATACCATATTGAGTAACCATTCCACGGGCGATATTAGTAGCCTGTTCAAAGTCGTTTGAAGCACCTGTGGACTTATCACCAACTACTACTTCTTCACCTGCACGACCACCCATTAATCCAGCTACTTGTTCCATTAACTGCTTCTTAGTTAATAAGTTCTGGTCTTCCTTAGGAAGCATGATGTTATAACCACCTGCACGACCACGAGGAACGATAGTAACCTTACGAACAGTCCTTGAGTCACTTAAGACCAGGCCAACAATTGCGTGTCCTGCTTCATGGAAGGCAACGCGCTTTCTCTCTTCAGCAGAAATAACAGTATCCTTCTTAGCTGGACCAGCAATAACCCTATCTTCAGCTTCATCAATATCAGAAGCAGTAATCTTCGTTCTATTTCTACGAGCTGCAACTAGGGCAGCTTCATTAAGAACATTCTCAAGATCAGCACCTACGAAGCCTGGAGTTTGACGGGCAACTTCTTTTAAGTCAACATCATCAGCCATTGGCTTGTTTCTAGCGTGAACCTTTAAGATGGCTTCACGTCCCTTAACATCTGGGCGACCAACTAAGACCTTACGGTCGAAACGGCCTGGACGAAGAAGGGCAGGGTCTAAGACATCTGAACGGTTAGTTGCGGCCATAACAATGACCCCTTCATCACCATCAAACCCATCCATCTCAACCAATAATTGGTTCAGGGTCTGTTCACGTTCATCATGTCCACCACCCATGCCATTGCCACGCCTACGACCAACGGCATCAATTTCGTCAATAAAGATAATACTTGGTGCATTCTTCTTAGCAGTTTCAAATAAGTCACGGACACGGGATGCACCTACACCGACAAACATTTCTACGAAGTCAGAACCAGAAATAGAATAAAATGGCACACCAGCTTCGCCAGCAACTGCACGTGCAAGTAAAGTCTTACCAGTTCCTGGAGGGCCCTCAAGAAGCACACCAGCTGGGATTCTTGCACCTAATTTAGTAAATTTAGATGGTTTTTTAAGGAATTCAACAATTTCAACTAGTTCTTGCTTTTCTTCCTCTTCACCAGCAACATCTGAGAAACGAACTTTATTCTTAGAAGGATCTTGCGGCTTAACTCGTGACTTACCAAAGTTCATCATGCCGCCACCACGACCGCCTTGTCCAGTCTGATTCATCATCATCCATAACATAACAATGAAGATCAGAGTTGGCACCAGCATTACAATCGTAGAGATCCAGGCACCTGATTGAGATTCACCTTGACCAGAAATAGTTGCCCCATTCTCTTGTGCAGCCTTATTAACTTCACTTACCATGGAGTCATCTTGCAGCATAGTGGTACTAAATTGAGTTACCTTGGCCTTGTTACTTGAGCCACCTAAAAGGCTAAAACCATTGTTTTTATTTTTATTTTTTGGTTCTTGAGCCTTTTTGTATGTACCAGTAACAGTATAAACACCATTAGCTGGTTGCATATTGAAACTCTTGACTTTACCTGCCCTTAAATCCTTAACGAATTCAGAGTAGCGGATATTCTCGCTAGTGCCACCACCGCCTGAGCCACCCATGGCCCAGTTAATTCCAGCCAAGAGGATTACGAATACTAAGATGTAGAAAAGACCGTTAGAAAGCAGTCTATTTCTATTATTTTTCATAAAAAACCTCCGTAGAAACTTCTAGAATTACTTTCAAAATTTTACCACAAATTAAAAGTTTTCCATAATTATTTACTCAAACTTTCAATTTATAAATCCAATATTTGAAAAAGTCCTCACTATATTGTTGTTTTTGATAGGTATTCTCTACAAAAACCACTTCACCACTAGTATAAACGCTTAAACACCTTGATCGCAAAAAAAGTGGTATCGCTTCTTGGGCGAACTTCTTCTTCGGCTTGGTCCATTGTCCATTAGCTAAACGCAACTTAGTATGAACCAGTAAGCTACCAACCTCTAATTCATGAAGCTGTCCTGTATAAAAACTGCCAACCTTTTGACAATTTTTAGCCATTATTTTTTTATTGGTAATAATATATTTACTATTTTGCCATTTAAATTCTTGATTTAACACTACTTTTTGTAATTTGGTGTTATTTTTTATAAAATCTTTAACTCGGCGAAGATAATAATACCCTTGATAATAACTAATTTCAAATCCCTCTCGATTAACTGTCTTAGTTTTATCTTTAATGAGAGTTTCAAACTTAACTTGCTTGTGCCACTTATTTAATATTAAATAAGAAAAATAATCTGCCCTGAGCCTTAGTGGCAGTTTTTCAAGCTGGTTATCAGATATTCTCAAACATCCCATAAAGCTATCTGCCTTAAATTGGTCAAAATATGCTTCGCGTTCTTCTTGCAGCAGGCTTATACTATCCAAAAAGTGCATCCCATTGACTATGATCTTAGCATTTTCCTGATTCAATAATGGAACCACATGGTGACGCAGACGATTGCGCAAGACATCATCTTCATCATTAGTAGAATCCTTAACATAAGGAATATGTCTTTCTTTATCAAAGGATAATAACTCAGCCTTCGATAAGTTTAATAACGGTCTAACTAAGACCCTCCCCTGCCAGCAGCGTACAGGGCGCAGACTACTCATCTCATTAGCATTACCAGAGCGTATTAATTTAAGCAGGATATTCTCCAATAAATCATCACCATGGTGGGCTGTCAGTAAATAGTCAACATTCTCTTTTCGAGCTACACTATCTAAGAACTCATAACGGTATTGTCTAGCACTAGCTTCAACTCCAGTTTTCTTATGCAGAGCTAGTGGCCATTTTTTGGTAAATAAAGTTACCTTATTTTTTTGGCAAAATTTTTCTAAAAGTTCAGTTTCTAAGTAACTATCTGCCCTTAGTTGGTGGTCAAGATGAGCTACTATTATTTGCTCGTGCTTTAGCTCATCAAGCAGCATCTGCAATAAAGCCATTGAATCAGGTCCACCACTAGCGGCTAATAAAATTTTTTTATTTTCAAGTTTTAAATTATTTCTTTGAAAAAATTCTCTAATCATCTATCCGTCAATTAATTCTAAAAAAGGTAGCCTTAGCGGCTACCTTGGTCAATTCTTCTCTTGTAATTGCTTAATTTCCTTATCGGCTTGACTAACAAGTTTAGTTAAGGTTTCAGCAAACTTATTATTGTCATTAAACTGGTTGGTAGGATCGACTAGACTAGGGTCATTGACATGGCTAAGTGATAGGGCGAGCTTGCCATTTTGATTATTAATAACAACTACTCGCACTTCTTGACCTTTATCAAAATTATCTTTCATATTGTTCCAACGCTCACCAAAGTCCTTATGATGAATTAAGCCATGATGGTGGTGCGGTAACGTAACAAAAATACCTAGCTTAGTTACATTATTAACTTCTGCGTTAATTCTTAGTCCAACTGGAAACTTCATTAATCATCATCCTGTGATTCTGGGACATTATAAATAGTTTCACCCTTCTTAGAGTAATACAGTTTATAACGAATCCACTTAGCAACATAATCTGGATCTTTTAGATCCTCAGCTTGTCCCTTTAATCTTTTATTAGTCTTATTAACCTGGGTCAACTCAGCCTTACTCTTAGCAACTTGTTGGTGGAGCTGCTGAGTACGTGACTCAGTCTTCACCAGCTGCATCCCCAAAATTAATAGCAAACCAAAAAAGCCTAGCAAAAGCCATGTCCTTCTACGTCGATGGACTTCCCTCACTCTTTTAGCTGCTTGGCGCTGAAGGTGCGCCATTTTCTCTTGATCGCTAGGACCATTGTAAATCCGTGGCCCTCTTCTCATATGACCCCGCCTACCTTTTAATAAAGAACTGGTGTAATGTGCTTTTACTATAACATTTTAGGCGGATTTTGTCATTAATCTACTAGCTCGTATAGATCACTAGCCTCAGCTTTTTTAGTTGTTTCTCTTAAGTCTAAAACCTTAGCCTTAAGCTGCTTAGTACCAAAGCCAATTTCAATAATATCGCCAATCTTAACATCATAACTTGACTTAACTACACGTCCATTAACTTGAACACGACCTTGATCGGCCATTTCTTTGGCAACTGTTCTTCTCTTAACTAAACGTGATACTTTCAAATATTTATCTAATCTCATAATTACCTCTATCTTTGAACAATGTCTGCTGCTTCTTGTAAGAAGCGGTGTAATTCATTAAATAACTGTCTCGTTGACATATTATGTTCTACTTCTAACATAACATTTAAACGTTGCTTAGGGTCAACATTTATTCTTGCTCTTAAACTCACATGCTCCAAAGCCTTAAATATATTAGGTCCTTCCAATTCTTTAGTAGCATGATTATTAAAGATGATTTGAATTTTATCATCTTTTTGGACTACTGTCAGGGCTTGAGCAATGTCAGCGTCTGCCTTTAAAGATGATACATTGAGTAAATTCTCAACTGGTAAGGGATAATTGCCAAACCTATCCAATAGCTCATCAGCAATATTATCAGCTTCTTTTTTAGATTGAATTGACTTAATTTTTTTGTAAAGTTCAATCTTTTGTTCTTGATCAGAAATATAATCATCTGGAATATAAGCTTCAAAGTTAAATTGAACTTCTGCATTTGACTTAGTTAGTGTCTTCTTGCCTTGACGCTTCTTAACCGCATCATCTAGCATTTGAGAATACAGGTCATAACCCACACTATCAATAAAGCCATGTTGCTGCTTACCTAGCATATTGCCAGCCCCACGAATTGATAAATCGCGCATCGCAATCTTAAAGCCAGATCCTAGCTCTGTGAAGTCACGAATAGCACTTAGGCGCTTTTCTCCTACTTCAGTTAGAACCTTATTAGGCTGATAAAGAAAGTAAGCATACGCTAGCCTTGCACTTCTACCAATTCGCCCTCTTAGCTGATAAAGCTGACTTAATCCATAATGATCAGCATTTTCAACAATTAAGGTATTAGCATTAGGCATGTCGACACCAGTTTCGATTATCGTGGTCGTTACCAAAATATCGAACTCATTCTTTACAAAGCGATACATAATATCTTCAAGTTGATTCTCACTCATCCTACCATGGATAAATTCAATCCTTGCTTCAGGGATTAACTCTTGCAGTCGACTAGTCACCTGATCAATATCATCAATTCGATTATGCAAAAAGAAAATCTGACCATTACGTTTCATCTCACGCAAGCAAGCTTCACGGACAATACTTGGGATCTCTTCCATGACATAAGTTTGAATTGGATAACGGTTAGTAGGTGGTGTTTCCATAACGGATAAGTCACGCACTCCTATCATTGACATATGGAGAGTACGCGGAATTGGGGTAGCTGTTAAGGTCAAGACATCAATATTAGTCTTTAATTCCTTAAGCCGTTCCTTATGCTTAACTCCAAATCTCTGTTCTTCATCAATAATTAATAGTCCTAAGTCCTTAAATTGCACATCCTTTGACAAGATTCTATGAGTTCCGACGATTAAGTCGACCTTGCCAGCCTTTAGATCAGCAATAATCTCTTTGACTTCTTTATTAGACTGAAAACGTGATAATAAGGCAACATTAACCGGAAAGTCTTTAAAGCGATCCTGCATCGTTTCAAAGTGCTGCTGGGCTAAAATAGTTGTCGGCGCTAAAAAGGCAACTTGCTTGCCGTCCCTAATTGCCTTAAAGGCAGCACGCAGGGCAACTTCAGTCTTACCAAACCCAACATCCCCGACTAATAGACGATCCATTGGGTGTATGCTCTCCATATCGGATTTAATTTCTTTAATTGAGCGCAATTGATCTGGTGTTTCAACATATGGAAACGAGTCTTCAAATTGCCTTTGCAAGTCATCATCAGGGCTAAAGGCGTACCCCTTTTCAGATTCGCGCTTGGCATAGAGATCAATTAAGTCACCCGCAATATCTTCAACCTTAGATTGAACCTTACGCTTAGTTTTAGCCCATTCGCTGCTGCCCAGCTTATTAATATGGGGAACTTTACCTTCAGAAGCGACATACTTTTGTACTAGGCCTAATTGATCAGCTGGCACGAATAGCTGGTCATGGTGCTGGTAAGTAATGGTAATATAATCGCGCTTCTTACCGTCTGTTTCAAGCGTCTTAATTCCTTCAAAGCGACCAATTCCATGATTAACGTGAACGACATAGTCACCCGGCTTCAACTCATTATAATTACGCAAGCGTTGCGAGTTCTCCATCGCCTTGACCCGTTTGGGGGCACGCTTTCTCTGATTGAAAAGCTCTCTTTCAGTTAAATAAACTAAATTTACACTTGGCAAACTAAAGCCAGTACTAAAATTATCAACTACAATTTGCGTCCTAGCAGTGACAATATTATCTTTAGCGACGATTGGAATATCCATCCCATAATCAGTTAAGTTCTGATTAATCTGTCTTGCTCGCTCTTCATTATCAGCCTGCAAGACAACTGTTTGCTTTTCTTTATGAAAGCTGGTCAGCTCCGACTTAATCAAGGGCATCTGACTGAAGAATTGTTCAGGTTGACGGGTATTAAAATTAATAATCTGACTTAACTTTAAGCGCCCCATCCCCTTTTGAAATAATGAAAATAAAATTTGGTTCTGCTTGGCTTTCTTAGTTACCTTAATGAAGTCAGTTCGCAAGCTTTGACTATTAAGCATCGCACCAGCTTTAACTTCTTCACTAATAAAGGCTTCATTGCGGACATTAATATCAGCCACATTTTTTTGGATAGCAGTCCAATCATCATACAAAACTAGCCCATCTGCTGCTAGATAATCTAATAAGCTGAATGACTTTTTTATTAGATAGTCAACTAAGAATGCATAGTTCTCAGGTAAGCCTCCACTTTCTAAGGTATCAACTACCCGCTCGAAGTGTTCCGCAATCGCCTTTTTATCAGCAATTGAATCGGCCATATCTTGCTTGATCTTAATGGCTGCTTTTTCTAAGTCTTCTTTTTCAAAAATGCGGTCAATAGCCCCGCCAACTCTAACCTGATCTAATTCTTGTAAACTTCGCTGAGTTGCAGGATCAAATTCTTTAACAGTATCAATTTCATCACCAAAGAACTCAATTCTTAATGGATTTTCACGACTAAGCGGATAAATATCTAAAATATCGCCCCTAAGGGCAAATTCACCTGGTCGGGCAACTAAGTTATCTCTTTGATAGCCAGTTTTAAGTAGCCAATCAACTAATTCTTGTAAATCATATTCTTTCTCTGGACTAAAGATTCTTTCTGATTTTGAAAATAATTTTGGATCAGATAACTGATACTGTAAGCCTTGAGGAATTGTGATAATTATGCCAGGTCTGCCACTTTTTAAAAAATTTAAGGCATTTAAACGTTGACTCAATTCATCAGGTGAAGCTATGGCGCTCTGAGTGGCAATTGTCGCATCAATTGGAAACATGTGTACAATCTCATCGCCTAATAAACTGCTAAGTTCACTCTGCAATCTTTGAGCCTTATCTTCTGACTCTTCCACTATTATCAATGGCTTATGTAGGGTATTTAATATCTGTAAGATAACAGGACTAAAAGCCCCATCATTAACGCCAGTTATAAGTGAGCGTGGTGAAGTTGGGGCTTGGTAAATAAATTTATTTAATTCTTTATCTTGGGTAATAATTTCTGAAACTTGCATAAAGTTTGATCAACCTCGATTTAGTTATATTGGTTCATCAAGTATTGAGCGTTCTTACCACTAATAAAATCATCAATAATTGATTCACTTGTTAAAAAGGCTTGATCCATTAGCTTCTGCTGATCACTATTAAACGGGGTCAAGACCCAGGAAACTACGCTCTGGTTCTGTGGATGACGAATACCAATTTTTAGTCTATTAAACTCATTTGTACCTAAGCAGGCCATGATACTCTTAATACCATTATGACCACCGGACTTACCATTGGCACGGATTCTGATCTTACCAATTGGCATATCCATATCATCATGAATTACTAAAATATCGCTTGGATTAATTTTAAAAAAGTTAGCTAAAGGTGCAATTGACTTTCCAGAATCATTCATATAAGTTTGTGGTTCCAAAAAAATCACATCTTCATTATTAATTTTAGTTTTAGTCCAAAAACCGTTAAATTTTTCTTTATCTAAAGTAAGATTATTTTTTGCTAAATAATTATCTAAAGCCATAAATCCTGTATTATGCTTGGTCTTATCGTATTTTGCGCCGGGATTACCTAAACCAGTAATTAGCTTCATTACTTAATTCCTCCATCGTTAGTATTCAGTGAGAAAATTATAACACATTACTTTTTCCAATAGATTTCACTTTACTAGTAGTAGAAATAATTTTTTATGGTATAATGCAAATTGTTAAATCTATCACTAATACTGGAAGGAAGTATTAAAACATGACAGAAGAAAAGATTCATAAGGTTATTCTTGTTGGTGACGGTGCTGTAGGTTCAAGCTACGCATTCGCATTAGTACACCAAGGTATCGCACAAGAATTAGGTATCGTTGATGTTGTTAAGGACAGAACTAAGGGTGATGCTATCGACTTAGCCGATGCTACTCCTTGGACTGCAGCTAAGAACATCTACTCAGCAGAATACTCAGATGCTAAAGACGCTGACTTAGTTGTTATTACTGCTGGTGCACCACAAAAACCAGGTGAAACTCGTCTTGACTTAGTTAACAAGAACTTAAAGATCTTAAGCTCAATCGTTGAACCAGTTGTTGAATCCGGCTTTAAGGGTATCTTCTTAGTAGCTGCTAACCCAGTTGATATCTTAACTCACGCAACTTGGAAGATGTCAGGTTTCCCTAAGGATCGTGTTATCGGTTCAGGTACTTCACTTGACTCTGGTCGTCTTCAAAAGCTTATCGGTGAAATGGAACACGTTGATCCTGCATCAGTTAACGCATACATGCTTGGTGAACACGGTGATACTGAATTCCCAGCTTGGAGCTACAACAATGTTGGTGGCGTTAAGGTTGCTGACTGGGTAAAGGCTCACCCAGAAGTTGGTGAAAACAAGCTTGAAGAGATCCACAAGGAAGTTGCTGACATGGCTTACACTATCATCAACTTAAAGGGTGCTACTTTCTACGGAATCGGTACTGCTTTAGCTATGATTACTAAGGCTATCTTGAACAACGAACACAGAGTTCTTCCACTTTCAGTACCAATGGATGGTCAATACGGCTTACACGACTTACACATCGGTACTCCAGCTGTTGTTGGTCGTCATGGTTTGGAACAAATTATCGAAATGCCTTTGAACGAAGACGAAATGGAAAAGATGCACGCTTCTGCTGACCAATTGAAGAAGGTTATGGACAAGGCATTCAAGGAAACTGGCGTTAAGGTTCGTCAATAATCCTGATTTGTTAACCATAAAAGGGACGTTTGCTTTTAGCAAATGTCTTTTTTATTGCTTTATAAATTGTTAAAATAGGATTTGCAAGAAACAATATTAGATTTTTTTGTAAAGTGTTTAATATTCATCTAATTTAATGATGATTATGTTATAATTTGTTATTATCAGTTTATTGTACGGAGGCAAAAATATGCTAATTAAAGCTCTTGTTAAAAAGAAGGATTATTTAACAACAGTCAATGAAAAGGCCACACTTGAAGAAGCCTTAAAGGTACTTGAAGATTCAGGCTACCGTTGTGTACCAATTCTTGATGATACTGGCAAGATCTTCAGAGGAAACATCTATAAGATGCACATCTACCGTCATAAATCTCAAGGCGGCGATATGAGCTTACCTGTAACATATTTATTAAAAAATGCTACTAAGACTATCAAAGTCAACTCACCATTTTACCGTGTATTCTTCAATATTCGTGACCTTCCGTACATCGCTGTTTTAGATGAAGAGAATCACTTCTATGGTATCTTAACCCACTCACGCTTGTTAGACATGTTATCAGACGCATGGAACATGAAGAACGGTTCTTATGTTCTAACTGTTCTATCTGATAATGAACGTGGTAACTTAGTTAAAATTGCTAAGATTATTTCTAAATATGCTAACATTGCTGGTTGCTTAACCTTAGATGTCCGTTCTGGTGAATTAGTTCGTCGAACTCTCTTTACTCTTCCAGCTGATGTATCACGTGACACAATGGAAACAATTGTTGAACGCCTTGAAAAGCGTGGCTATGTTGTTGCAGAAATTGAAGATCTTCAATCTGGCTTAACAATTAGAAGCGATGAAGATCCACATGGCTTCTTAGATAAATAATTAAAAAGGCCCCTAGCGGGGCCTTTTTAATTATCATTATTTATAAACTCTTGGCAAGCGGTCACTTAGCAAGCAAGCAATTTCATAATGAATTGTTCCTACTTGATCAGCAACAGCCTTAATATTATTCGGAGCCTTAGGATCAGCTGAGATGAGTTCTACCTTAGTACCTACAGGCATTTCGTGGGGCAATAGAACCATAAATTGATCCATACATACACGACCTACTATTGGACAATATTCATCGCCCACCTTAATCTTAAAGCCCTGCATCTTTCTTTGCCAACCATCAGCATAGCCAACAGGAACTGTACCAATCCATTCATCTCTATCTGCTACAAAAGTTGCACCATAACCAACCCCATTACCTGGATGAATTTGCTTTACAAAACTCAATTCAGAAGTAAAGGATAAGGCTGGAGTTAACTCAATATCAGACTTCAAATCTGCTGCATTCGGTACTGATGAAGGGTTCAAGCCATACATCCCAATTCCGAATCGAACAAGATCACTCTTCACACCCCTACTAAAGATGCTAGCAGCAGTATTATCAACGTGAATATACTTAGGCTTAATTAATAATAAACTCTTCATGTGATCGAACCGCTTCACCTGATACTCAAAATATGAAGTATCAGAAGAATCAGCTTTTGAAAAGTGGGTAAACATTCCTTCTACTTCAAAGTTATGATTATCCTTCAAGAATTCATTAGCAGCTTTAAATTCTTCATCTTCTGAAAAGCCAATCCGTCCCATTCCTGAATCAATTGCTAGGTGAATCTTTAACTTATCATTATTAGCTTCTAGCAATTCTTCTGCCTTCTTAAGCCAAGCCAAGCTACCAACTGCTAAAGAAAGATCTTCTTGAGCCGCTAGAGTAGCCCATTCAGTCTTAACGATACCTAGAATTAAGATTGGAACAGTGATCCCGCTTTGACGTAATTGAATCCCTTCATCAAGGGTCGCTACACATAATCCTGTAGCGCCAGCAGCAATTGCGGCATTGGCAACTGGTATACTTCCATGACCATACGCATTAGCTTTAACAACAGCCCATAATTGCTGACCATCGTCTAAATGCTTCATTTCGTTTTTTATATTTTGTTTAATCGCACTCAGGTCAACGTTAACTTGCGCTGGCCGATGAAGTGTAGGAACCATAATTAATCCTCCAACAATACTTGTGTAATCACGTATCTCTTTTCATGAGAGATACTGACCCATATCTTACCACTAAACTTAGTAGACGTCATTATTGGTTGACCGAGGCTATTTTGTAGGGTCTCAACATCTTGAAAGCTTACTGCCTTACCAATCCCAGTCCCCCAAGCCTTGGAAAACGACTCCTTACAAGAAAATCTACCACCCAAGTATTCTACCTGGCGCCGACCTGAATATTCTTGATATTGGCTAAATTCTGCCGGAGTTAAAACTTTTTTAGCAAAGCTATCCCCCTTGGCAATTATCTTCTCTATTCTGCTAAGATCTAAAATATCTACACCAATTCCCTTAATCATTAAATACCACCTATAAAAAAATCCCCCTTACGATTTGCAAAGAGGTATCTTTTTAATTAATCGTTATTCTTTTTCTTGATGACAAAGTCATGGTTATTACCATTGCCATGTCTACGACCTTGATGAGCACTTGGCTTACGGTGGTAACGCTCATTGCGATCGCCACCACGCTTGAAATTGCTAGTGCTACGTCTGCGACGATGGTTACCATTATTACGTTTACCCTTAAATGGAAGGGGCTTTTCTGGTGTTATGTTAACCTTAACACTTTCAGCATCTTTAGATAGCTCTTTTAATAAGGCAGCAACTAGATCGACTTCAGAATATTGTTCAAGTAACTTAGCAGCACCATCTGTATACTTATTCAAGTCACTATTAATTAAGTCTTCGACCTTCTTTTCAGCAGCACTTAATTGTCCCTTAAATGCTTCTGCATCGGAAGGTGGACGAAGTGGCATCATCTTCTTGCGAGTTAATTGCTCAATTGTTCTCATGTAGCCTATTTCATTTGGAGTAACGAAGGTTACAGAGATTCCGTTCTTACCAGCACGACCCGTTCTACCAATACGGTGAACATAAGAGTCAGGATCTTGCGGAATATCATAATTATAGACGTGGCTAACACCTGAAATATCTAAGCCACGTGCAGCAACATCAGTTGCCACTAAGATATCAAGCTTGCCATTCTTAAAGCGCTTCAAGACGCTCATTCTACGTGTTTGTGATAAGTCACCATGAATTCCAGCTGCATTATAGCCGCGAGCTTGAAGACCACGAGTTAATTCATCAACTCTTCTCTTAGTACGCCCAAAGACAACAGCAAGTTCAGGATTTTGAACGTCAATCAAGCGACACAGAATATCAAACTTTTCATTTTCTTTAGCTCTAATAAAGTATTGATCAATTAAGTTTGCCGTTAGCTCTTTACCCTTAATCTGAACAACTTGTGGATCATGCATAAACTTCTCACTGATTCGCATGATCGGCTTAGGCATAGTAGCACTAAATAAGAGTGTCTGATGGCTATTAGAAGCATATTTCAAAATGCTTTCAATATCTTGGATAAAGCCCATGTCTAACATTTCATCTGCTTCATCTAAGACAATTGTCTTAACATTAGACAGATCAATCGTCTTCCGCTTCAAATGATCCAGCAGACGCCCAGGGGTTCCGACTAAGATAGCAGGGGTTTGCTTTAGCGAGTGAATCTGGCGTCTAATATCAGCCCCACCATAAACCACCTGTACCTTAGCCTTCTCATCACGACCCAGTCTAAATAATTCTTCTTGAGTTTGAATAGCTAATTCACGTGTAGGCTCAATTACCAAGGCTTGAATGAAGTGGTCCTTCTTATCAATCCCTTGTAAAATTGGCAAGCCAAAGGCGGCCGTCTTACCAGTACCAGTTTGGGCTTGACCAATAACATCCTTACCTTCTAAGACTAGCGGGATAGTCTTTTCTTGGATAGGAGTAGCTTCTTCAAAGCCGGCACGTTTAATGGCTTTAAGAATTTCGGGTTTTAAATCTAATTCAGTAAATTTCAAATTGTAGTCCTTTCCTAAAGGAGGCGCTCTAAAACTTTTTCAAGATGCATTCCGTGAGAGCCTTTAAGCATGACAATATCTTCTGGCTTGATATCATTCTTTAAATCATCAATCATACGATCCATACTTTCTTGTGGATAGTAATGCAAGTTACCTGCGTCGTACTTATCACTAAGCGCCTCATATAAATTCTTCATATCAGGACCGTATAAATAAAGTTCATTAATAATTGCTGGATCAAATGCATCTGCTAAGCCAGCATGCAATTCAGCTGACTTCTTACCTAATTCTAACATATCACCTAAAACTGCAATCCTACGACCATGGCTCTTGACCATAATCTGACCAAAAGAAGTCGTAACTGCACGTACAGCAGTAGGATTAGAATTATAGACATCATCCATGATGGCCTCGCCAACATCGCCTTGCTTCCATTGCATCCGATTAGCAGTTGGGGTAAAGCTAGACAAAGCACTAGCAATCTCGTCATCACTCTCACCAAAATGACGCCCAACACTAATCGCCGCTAAAGCATTAGACACATTGTGCTTACCAATCATTGGTATAGAAAACTTTTGCTTGGAGTTATTAACTTCAAAAGAAGCATGATGCATATAAGACCTAAAGGTAGTGGCATAAATAGTGTTATCCTCGCTAAAGCCAAATGTACTCTTATCTTGTTCTAACTTCTGGGCACGTTCTCTTAATAGCGGCTCGTCACCATTATAAATAAACTTGCCGTCTTCTTTTAAGAAGTCTGTAATCTCCATCTTAGCATCGGCAATCTTATCGCGACTACCAAAGAATTCAATATGGGCTTCACCAATCATTGTAATAACACATACATCTGGGCGCACTAAGTTACTCAAATGATGTAATTGTCCTGAGCGGTCCATCCCCATCTCAAGTACTAAGATTTCAGTAGATGGCTTCATCTCTAAGATAGTAATAGGAACGCCAATTTCATTATTAAAGTTAGCCTGTGTCTTATGTACATTAAATCTTTTAGCCAAAACAGCTGCAACCATGTCCTTAGTGGTAGTCTTACCGTTGGAGCCAGTAATTCCTACCACAGTTGGATTTACCTTGCTTAAGTAATATTGAGCTAATTGCTGAAGAGCAATTAGAGGATCTTCAACTTCAATCACTGGGAAATTCTCAGGCTTACCTGGATGACCCTTCTTCCATAAAGTTGCACTAGCACCGTTGGCAATTGCACTAGAAACGAAATCATGACCATCACGACTACCTTCTAAAGGAATAAAGAGTGAGTCCGGTTCAGACTTACGAGAGTCGAATTCTACTGAAGTGATAACTGTGTCCTCACCCATATTTAAATCGCTGTTCAAAGCCTTAGCGATTTCCGCAAGTTGCATTTTCATATATTCATTACTCCTACTAAAAATTGCATATAGCCTATTATACTTAGTTTTACTTGATTGGCAAATTGACTATGTGCACCAACAAAAATTATACCACGCTTAAACACTAAAAAAAGCGTAAAAAAGCAGCTCCCAAAGGGAACTGCTCTTTCGGTATAAATACCAAGAAATATTAGTTCTTTGAAGAAATACCATACTTCTTGTTGAATTTTTCGATACGACCATCTGCTTGAGCAAACTTTTGCTTACCAGTGTAGAATGGGTGTGAAGCTGAAGAAATTTCAACACGAACTAATGGGTAAGTTTTACCATCTAATTCAATAGTTTCAGTTGGCTTTACAGTAGAACCTGCTACGAACTTAGTACCAGTTGCTGTATCCATGAAAACTACTTCTTGATAATCTGGATGAATACCTTGTTTCATAATTTTAAAACTCCTTTTGCCATGATCAGTCTTTCAGATCATAGATTATATTACGACCAGTACAGAATAACATCTTTATGCTTTGATTTCAAGAGTTTTCTAAGCTATAAATCAATAATTCTTCACCCGCTCATTCACACTAACAGCCATTGGATCAACCTGCTTAAGTGAAGTCTTAATCCCCCAATAATAGAAGATTAAAGAAGCAACAATAATAATTACAAAGTCCCAAGGATACCTGATCCAATCCTGTCCGCCAAAGCCAACGCTACCACTATATGACATTAGTGAGATAAATACCAAATATCCTAGCATCCACCAGCATCCCTTAAGCTGGCTCTTCAAGTTAGAATGACGATAGCGGATTTCATAATAAAGATAGATCGGCAATCCTAGTGCAATTACCAAGATAACCTCAATTGTCGTTGGCAACATTGTCCAATAAATAGCTAAGCTCGCCAATACAAATGCAAACGGCGCTATCCACTTCATCCAATTAGGACTAAACGGACGCTCTAAGTCAGGAGCAATCCTTCTTAAAGAAATTACCGTAACTGGTCCTGTTAAATATGCGATCAGCGTTGCACCTGTAATCACAGTTGCTAGCAAGTTCCAGTTCCTAAATACAGAAACTAAGATCATTGCCAAAATAAGATCCATTGCCATCGCAAATCTTGGCACCATGTAACGATTATTCAACCGACCTAGCCAACTTGGTAAGTGCTTAGTATGAGTCATTGCTGCTATTGCTCGAGAAGCTGTCGCCACAAAGGCTACTCCAGTACCAAAGGGTGATACAAAAGCATCAAGATAGAGCAAGATCACCAGCCAATTAATTCCTAATAGAATCGCAATATCTGCAAAAGGTGATGTGAAGTCGATTCCATGCCAGCCGACCTTGGCCAACATTGCTGGTTCAATTGCTCCAATAAATGTAACTTGCAACATAATATAAATTATAGCTGTGATAATCATTGAAGTTAAGACACCACGCACAATATTTCGGCGCGGATTCTTCAATTCTCCACCCATATTAATTACAGTCTGAAAGGCATCATAAGACATAATAATTCCAGAAATTGACGTTGCTTCAAATATTGACCTAGTGCCATAAGGCATAAAATTATGCATATTATTGCCAAAATTTGAAACATGGAAGCCACTCCAAATTAAGACCAAAATTGTTAAAGTTGGTAATAACACCTTAAAGATTGAAATCAAATTAGTAAAATGAGTCATTATCTTAACTGACCAAAAGTTGATCATCGTAAAGACCAACATAAATAAAAAAACAACCCATAAGCCACTTAGAGTGATAGTCCCATGATTCATAAAGTTCTTCGTCCAGTTAGCCCAGCTCCAAGGCCATGAGCTCATATACTGTACAGCCGCTACAGCTTCCATGGGGACTAGCGTCACCAATGATATCCAGTTAGCCCAAGCAGCGATAAATCCTAATAATGGACCATGACTGTATTGGGCATAACGACTCATACCCCCGCTTTCGGGGAACATAGCACCTAGTTCTACATAAGTAAGAGCAATTGTGATAATTATAACTGCCCCTAGAATCCAAGAGATAATAGCTGCAGGTCCTGCTATCCTGGCTGCAGACCCTGCACCAAATAACCAACCAGAGCCAATCAATGAATTCAACGCTAGCATTACAGCAGAGAAAAGACTCATTTTATGTAATTTGCTTTTATCCACCTAATAACCCCCCTTTTCTTTTAAATTAATAGACGATGCTTATAATTGTAACAAAAAATTGCCGCTGAAATTACAACAGTGACAATTTTTTATAAACTATATAATTGGGTATTTTTTAGTAAGTAAGGCTACTTGCGCTTTAACCTGCGACTTAGTAGCTTCATCAGCATTATTAAGTAACTCGCCAATAAGTCTAGCAACTTGGCGACAGTCTTGGCTTGAGAAGCCTCGACTAGTTATCGCTGGCGTGCCTAGTCTTAATCCACTTGTGACAAATGGGCTGCGCTTGTCATTAGGAACAGATTCTTTATTAGTAGTAATATTTACACTGTCTAATAAATTCTGCGCTTCAAGCCCTGTTAAGCCAGTATCGGTAATGTCTATATTCAATAAGTGATTATCTGTACCACCAGAAACAACTCGAATATTAGCTATCTGATTGAATTCATCAGCCATTGCTTGAGCATTATTGATTACTTGCTTAATGTAAGTCTTAAACTCTGGCTGCAAGTCTTCATAAAATGACTGGGCCTTAGCGGCAATAACATGCTCTAGAGGTCCGCCTTGACTTCCAGGAAAGACTGAAGAATTAATCTTCTTACTTAAATCAGGATTATTAGTCAAGATCATTCCACCACGTGGACCGCGCAAGGTCTTGTGAGTCGTTGTAGTTACAACATCGGCGACTCCTACTGGATTAGGATGATATCCTGCTGCTACAAGACCAGCAATGTGAGCCATATCAACCATTAAATAAGCGCCAACGCTATCAGCAATCTCGCGGAAGGCTTGCCAATTAATAATTCGGCTATAAGCTGAAGCACCAGCAACAATTAACTGTGGTCTTACTTGTTGAGCTATCTTATTAATCTCATTAAAGTCAAGCATCTCGGTTTCAGCATTTAAGTCGTAGCTGTATGACTTATAAATCTTACCTGAGAAGTTAACCTTAGAGCCATGAGTCAAGTGACCACCAGCATCCATCCCCATCCCTAAGATTGTATCACCCGGCTTAAGAATAGCTTGGTACACAGCCATGTTAGCTTGTGAGCCTGAATGAGGTTGGACATTAACATAACTAGCATCGAAAAGCTGCTTAGCATAATCAATTGCTAGTTGCTCAACTTGGTCAATATATTCACACCCACCATAATAACGCTTGCCAGGATAGCCTTCGGCATACTTATTGGTTAGCACTGAACCTTGTGCTTGACGCACTGCTTCAGAAACGATATTTTCTGATGCGATTAGTTCAATCGTATCTTCTTGACGCTTCTCTTCATTCTTTATTGCTTGCCACAATTCTGGCGACTTTGTTGCATATTCCATTTATCACACTTCCTTTCAAAAACTACATTTCTTAGTTTAGGTCTACTATAATTTTACAGTATGCTACTACAACTGTAATCATAATTCTCTCTAAAAAATCTGCCAAATTCTCAATTGCCAATATAGTGACATCTTTACATATGTAGATAAAATTTAAGCCTAAACATTTAATTACTTTTCCCAAATTGCAATATTTCTTCTAAAATAGAGTTAAAGATTTTTTAGAAAAGGAATTAGTGATTAAATGAAACAAACTGAATGTACTACAATTCTAGTTGGTAAAAACGCCACTATTGATGGCTCTACCATGATTGCCCGTAGTGAAGATGGTGGTCGTACGATTATCCCCGAAAGATTCGACGTTGTTATGCCAGCTGACCAACCTAAACATTACGAAGCTGTTATTAGCCACCAGAAGATTGATGATGCTGACTTATTAGATAATCCTATGCGCTATACTTCAGCTCCTGACGCTTCTGGCAAAAATGGTATCTGGGCTGCTGCGGGTATTAATAGCGATAACGTAGCCATGACTGCAACTGAAACTATCACCACTAATGCTCGTATTCAAGGAATTGATCCTTTATTGACTGAAGGTGGACTAGGTGAGGAAGACTTCGTAACTTTAACGCTTCCTTATATCCATTCACCTAAAGAAGGTGTTGAACGTGTTGGCTACTTATTAGAGAAGTACGGCACCTACGAAATGAACGGCATGGCCTTCTCTGATAAGGATGAAATCTGGTACTTAGAAACTGTTGGTGGCCACCACTGGATTGCTCGAAGAATCCCTGATGATGCCTATGTTGTTGCACCTAACCGCTTAAATATTGATGAATTTGACTTTGAATCTGAAGACTTCATGTCCAGTAGCGATTTAAAGAACTTAATTGAAGAATACCAACTCAATCCAGATCAAGACGGCTACAATATGCGCCATATCTTCGGTTCAGCAACTATCAAGGATGCTCACTACAATAACCCTCGTGCTTGGTATGTTCACAAATACTTTGATCCAGAATTTAAGGGACAACCAGGTGATCAAGATCAACCATTCATCACTTATGCTAAAAAGAAGATTAGCATTGAAGATATTAAGTTCATCGAAAGCTCCCACTACCAAGACACACCATTCGACGCCTATGGCGATATGGGTACCCCTGAACAAAAGAAAACCTTCCGCCCAATCGGCATTAATCGAAACTTCGAAACTCATATCTTGCAAGTAAGAAATGACGTTCCTGCTGAAATCGCTGGTGTTCAATGGCTTGCCTTCGGTCCTAACACCTTCAATAGTATGGTGCCATTCTATACTAATATCACTACTACTCCAGCAAGCTTCCAAACTGGTCCTAAGTTCGACTTGAACAAGATCTTCTGGCTAAATAAGCTTGCTGCTCAATTGGGTGATACTAACTTCCGCGTTTACGGTGCCTTAGAAGAAGACTTCGAACAAAAATCCCTTGCTCAATGCCACAAGATCCAACATGAAACTGATAAAGAAGTTGCTGGTCTGTCTGGCAGTGAATTAGAAGCCAAATTAAATGAAGCTAACCAGAAGATGGCTGATACCGTTTATAACAACACAGTTGAACTATTGGGTAATATGGTCAACGAAGGTCATGGCTTGATGACTCTGAAGTATGACTTACTAGACTAATTAGCCTGCTAAAAAAACGTAATTCCTGAAAATGGAGTTACGTTTTTTGCTTTGAGAAATTATAATCTACACTATTCTATTGATAAAATTAAAAATCAGTTCAAATTAATGAACTGACTAAATAAACCTTCTCTACCTGATTAAGGCTGCTTTCCTTGACTACTTTGAGAACGGGACTTAAAAAGCCAACTATATAAAACTAATCCGACTACTACTGCTGCCACGCCTCCAAGAAAACGTGGAATCCAAACATTTTCAAAAAATCCTGTACAAATGTTACAGAAAAAAGTTCCAAACTTTGATGATAAAACTATCACGACTATCCATTTTAAAACCTCTATCGTCGTCATAATAAATTCCTCATATTAAAAAATGTAGTAATTATTTTTTATAAATAGTGTAACTCTGAACACCACGTGTTAGTCCATAATTACTATTAGCTTTCGCCTTACATCTTTAGCCTTCCGCCCAGACAGTTCCTTAAAGTTCGAACTTTACATACTAAGTCATCTAATAGTTCAAGCATGACTATTGCAGCTTTGATGACTTTGATCGATATGCACTTATACTTGCGAGGTTATTCTTAAATATTGTAATTAGGGATTAACATGTAATAATTAGAATTACACTACTTAGTGAGAATATTAATTACTACATGATTCTTTATTTATCAAATGTCAAACACTCAGTAAAATATAGTAAGCGTCTATAATTAAATTATAGCATAATTTGGTATCTTTCCTATTTTTTGCTTTTTAAAAGTTATAAAATAAAAATAAAGTTATAAAAAGTTATAAAATAAAAATAAAGTTATAAAAAGTTATAAAAAAGAAGGTGTCATTTTGAAAAATCCATTTAATCCAAGTTTTGGTAAAATACCGAGTATTTTTCTAAATCGTGATTCTTTAACTTCGAGAGTTGTAACCGAATTAAAAGATGGTGATTCTCCCTTTCAAACCTCTTTAATCTACGGTCAACGTGGCTCAGGAAAGACTACGTTAATGACTAACTTTGCCAATATTTTAAACCAAAAAGAAGATTGGCTAGTTATTGATTTAGTCTTAGATGATGACCTTCTGGATTCTTTAATTAATCAATTGCGTAATCGTCTAGCTAATCATACTTCCTTGCAAAATTTAGATTTAAAATTAGGCATTGGCGGATTAGGGGTTAATGCACAATTTTCGAAAAATAATCCTCAAAATTTTCAATCACTCTTTGAAAAATATTTATCACAACTAAACGCAGCAGGCATTCAGGTCTTAATTAATATTGACGAAATTGAGACCACTTCTCAACTTAGAAAATTAGTTAGTTGTTACCAAGTAATGCTAAGAAAAAATCTAAAAGTCTCACTATTAATGGCAGGATTACCTGAAAATGTTTCCGAACTTCAAAATGATAAAGTCTTAACTTTCTTATTGCGGGCTAATAGAATTGTCCTAACGCCTCTTTCTGCTACTGACATTATGGAAAGCTACCGCTGCACCTTCGAAAATGATGGTTATCATATCTCTCATGAAACTCTGCTTTACATGACTAAGCAAACGCTTGGCTTTGCATATGCATTCCAGCTTTTAGGTTATTATGTTTGGCGATTTTCCCAGGAAAATAAAATCAAAGAAATTACAATTCAATCCGTACAAGCGATATTAGATGATTATGTAGCAGACCTCAATCGCAATGTATATTTCAAGATTTATAATGAAATGTCTAACAAGGAGCAACAGTTTGTTCAGGCAATGGCTACCATCGACAAACCTAAAATTAAAGTACAACATATTGGGCAAATTATGGGCAAACCTGCCAACTATATCTCAGTCTACCGCAAAAAATTAATTGACAATCAAGTAATCAAAAGCTCAGGCTATGGCTATGTAAGCTTCATCCTGCCTTACTTCGACCAATATGTCAAAGATCAGATTCTACTAGACTTATTCTAAGCAAATTAAAACACGTAATTCTCAATAATGAAGAGTTACGTGTTTTTCTATAATTAAAATTTGCACTTCTGATACAAGGGCAATAAAGCTTGGATACCCGATAAGATATATTCTTCCATATTGTCTACCTTAACCTTATGTCTAAAGGCAAACTTCCCTACCAAGAAGCTAGTTTCACTTGCTCTCTGGTTAAACGAATTCTGCAAGTTAGTGTTATTCAAGTAGTCCGCTAAAGATACACGGCTATTTAAATCCATATCATCCTTATCCCAGACATACCAATTAGTTAAATCTATATCCTTGCTCCAAGCTGGAATCTCTGCTAGTAGCTGGTTGTAATCTGCAACATCGCCACTTCTCTTAGCACTTTGGTAATGTTGAAACATTAAATAAACTAGCAATTGATCCTTATCAAACATTACACTAATACAAGGATTATAATTAGCCCACTTCTTGAGGCGGTATGATGCCCAATAATGGTTACGTAAGTTCCAGCCGTTAGTCCAGCTTTCAACATGAACCTTGTCAAACAAGCCTTCTGGCAATTGGGTAGCGACATTTTGATTAACTTCTTTCCATACTTGCCAGACTTGCTTAAATTGCTGCTTCAATTCATCAACTTCTTGTGGTGTCTTTTCTTCTTTAATCTTTTTAAATGAAAAGTTAGGTTGGTCAAAGATCTGGTACATTTCTTCAGTTAATTTGGTCATTAGTGTCCTCTTTCTAATCTATTAAGGTCTAGCATAGACTTCAACTTGGCTAGGTACAACTTCTTGAGTGCAATTGGTTCTATTATCTTCACTTCTGGTCCTAAGCGCAGTAAGTAGTCAGTTAAGTAATCAAGCTCACGATGGTTAATTTTACCCGTCAAAAGATACTTCCCACCAGCTTCAATAATATTCATTTCAGGATATTCATCAAGCAAGAATAACTCGCGCCCTCTTTGACTGACTTCACACTTAAATGATACATCATAGTGAGCTTGATTATAACTAGCTAATAATTGGCGCAATTCAGAATGACTATAAGTAGCGTCTGACTTAATTATCTGACAATCAAGAATCTTATCACAACGCAAGATAAAAAAGCTCCTTAACTCCAGGTTATAAACCTTACAGAACCAATTACCCGATTGATAAAATAATTCATATACTTGCACCTTCTGTCTTGACTTAATATATTGGTCATTCTTTAATTCTAACACCAAGTCTTCTACTGCTGCCTTCAACAAAATGCCAAAATATTCTACCTTATGTAAACTAGGTTGCTGATGATATTTGACATATTGTTGTTGGACTTGGATCTTCTTCATGCTCTGTGGCGGAAGACTCTTCATCAATTTTTGATAGATTCTGTCATAAGCATTACTAAATGGTGTCGCAGATATACGCTCCAAGGCCTTAATCGCAAAGAAGATGGCATTTATCTCTTTAAAATTAAATCTAATTGGAATCCATAATTTATCATGAATTAACTTATAGGCACCATAACGGCCACGCTCAACATAGAACTTTAGTCCCATACTTTCTAAGTCAGCTACATCACGAATAGCTGTCCGTTCAGAAATTCCAAATTCATCTTCTAAATCTTGAAGATGAAACTCACTTCGATAACTTAAATAGATTAATTCTTGATTTAGTCTTTCAGATTTTTTCATCTTTAATCCTGTCATAAATTGTCAGTTATTAGATATATTATTATATTAACAAATAAATTTAGAAAGGTAATTTCTATGTCCGTAAGTATTTTAAACAATCAAACTACCAATTCAGAATTCTTAAAATTCGCTGTTGACGAAATTCACAACGTTGTAATTTCTACGGTGTCTAATAAGAAACTTCCTAGCGCTCAAGTATGTGACTTACTATTCACTCAAAACGGTAAGCTCTACATTACTACTAGCAAGAATAACCACCCATTCTTTGATGATTTGGATAAGTCTACTAATGTATTAGTTACTGGATATAAGGGCGATGGAACAATGGATTCTTGCGGCTTTTCAATTAATGCTAAAGTTAGAAATATTCACCAAGAATTATTAGACCTTGCTTTTGAAAAGAATCCGTATCTTTATGAAATATACCAAGATAATATTGCTAAAGCAAAGCAAGCACTCCAAATCTTCGAGATTACTCCTAAAACCGCCGGCTACTTAGACCACCGCACTAAGCCGATCTTTTATCGTGAATTTAAGTTCTAAATGCAACTTGTTATGCATCTGTAATCTAAAATAGCATCTCTTGTAACACATTTCACTTATGATATTCCTTGGCATGATTAATGGTGTATCTTGGTAGTCTACAGCATTAATCTGCCACCACATCACACAGAAAAAAGGAAACATTTAAATGAAATTACACAAGACCATATTATCTGCACTTGGCGCTGCCGGAATGCTGATGACAACCGCTAATACTGCAATGGCCGCTAGTTATCATGTTAAGGCTAACGATACCGTTAGCGAGATTGCTTATAAGTACGGTGTAAGTATCAATTCAATTGAGAAGTTGAATAATATCAACACCTCTACTCACTTGATATACGTTGGTCAGACTATTAAGATCCCAACTTCTACTAATTCAAGCTCTAGTAGCCAAGCATCTAACACTCAAGTTCCAAATACTACTAGTTCTACCAACCCAACTTCAATTACTATCAAGAGTGGAGACACTCTTAGTTCAATTGCTAGACGATACGGCACCACTGTAGCCAAGTTAAAGTCACTTAACAATTTATCAAGCGACTTGATCTATGCTGGTGCTAGCTTGAAGATTGCTGGTAATGCTGCTTCAGTTGTAAATCCAACTAATACAGTTAATAATTCAACTGTAAGCTCCACTACTAGTCAAAACAAACAACAATCCAACACTTCAACAAATGCAGCTTCTACTTCAACAACAACTACTGTCACTAGCCAGACAACGACAACTACTTCAACCAGTAAGCAGACCGTTTCTCAAGCTCCTAGTGCCTCTTCAGTTGATGTAAGCTCAATTACTAGTTATGCATTATCATTTCTAGGAACACCTTATGTCTACGGCGGAACTAGTCCGGCCGGCTTTGATTGTTCTGGATTTGTTCAATATGTCTTTAACAAGTTTGGCAAGAATATTGGGCGCACAACTTACCAGCAAGAATATGCGGGTACTAAGATTGACATTTCACAAGCACAACCTGGCGACCTCTACTTCTGGGGCTCTTACGGTTCAGCATACCATGTTGCCATTGCCTTAGGCGGCGGGCAATATGTAATGGCTCCTGCACCTGGTCAAACGGTTAGAACAGGTAGTATCCAATACTACACGCCATCATTTGCCGTGCACGTAAATTAATATTGTTTAATAAAAAATCCTTAGCCTCATTACCGGTTAAGGATTTTTCATTGTGCAAACTATTAGATATAGGCGTTCTTCTGCAAATTGTATAGATCTCTATATTCTTGATTCTTCTTCATTAATTCCTCATGCGTATCAAAGCCTGAAAGGCAACCCTGCTTTAGAAATAAGACCTTATCAGCATACTTAAACAGCTGAAAGGCGGTGCGTAACAAAGAAAATAGTCTTTCCTTGGTTTTCAGCTAGGAATCTTTGATAAATTTCATTTTCACTTCTTGCATCTAAAGCAGCTGTAGGTTCATCTAAAAACTCAACTTGAGCCTGTGAATAGAAATCTCTTGCTAAAGCTATTTTTTGCCATTGACCTCCCGACAAGTCAGTTCCGTTTGCGAATTCTTTACTTAAAATAGTATCCAAGCTCAAATCTTTATTAAATTCTACCTTATACAAAGATGACTTAACTAGCTGCTCATCACTTGATCGAAATACAGAAACATTATCAAATAAGCTCAATTTAAATTTAGAAAAATTCTGAAATGTGGCGGATAATTTTTGGCGGTAATTAAAGATATTTAAGTCTTTCAGATCAATATTATCAACTAAAATTTCCCCATTACTTGGATCATAGAAACGCATCAATAGTTTGATTAAAGTCGATTTACCTGAGCCATTTTCACCGACAATCGCAATCTTTTCGCCTTTCTTAACCATAAAGCTGATATTGTGCAGTACTTCTGTATCTGAAAAAGGATAAGTAAAACTAATATTTTTAATTTGATAGTCATGTATTGTCTGCAATTCCTGACTACCGTTCTCGAAAGAGTCGGTATAATTCTGAAATTTATTATACTTCTTAATCCAAAGCAGAGAATCATACAGCATACTTGTATCAGTTACTAAAACGCTAAGAGAATTAGATAAAGACGCTATAACCGAAATGAACATTAGTAGCACACCTACTGATAATAATCTAGCAGCTACTTGATGACTAAACCAGAAAAAGCCAATTCCAGAAACAATTACCAACAACGATAAAAATAAGGTACTAATATAAATTTGCTTAATGCGTACCTTGTCAACTTCCTTACGCGTACTCTTAAACAAAGATAAATAATTATTAATTATAGCCGGAAACATGTTAAAGAGTCGGACTTCCTTGGCATCCCGTCTACCTAATAGAACATCACTATAATAATCAAGCTTACGGGCATTTTTACTCCGGGTAACCATTGTTTCAAATGCTTCTTGCTGTACACGATAATAGCTGATACTTTGCGGTATCATGACAATAACCAGTGCCAAAGCAAGCCATAAATTATACCTACCAAGCAAAATTAGCATGAATATAAAAGTTAACAGCTGTTGCAGGATAGCGACTCCAAAGACTATTAAGTTCGTTGGTCGCCACATTGCATCATCTTTTAGCATCTTTAAATCGTCATAATAATTACTATCATCAAAAATAGCCAAAAATTGTAACTTTTGAGACTTTTTCATTAATGAAACGTTGATATATCCAGTTAGCTTATCTGTTAAAATTCCCTGAACTGAAGTCGCAATTGGCGGCAATAATTGAGTTAGAGCAGTAGCAATTATCCATATGATAAGCTGATTAAAATAGCTTTGATGATTAGATACTTGGCTGACAACTTCTTGAGCAGAATTAATTGCAATAACTGAAGCTAGTGCTTGAATTGGTGCAAGTAATACAACAAATATGGCTACTAGCTTGGCCGCTTTAAAAAATAATTTATATGTAGAAAAAAGCAGTAAAATATACTGCTTAAAAGAACTTAGTTTTTTCATTTACTTCTCCATAAGCTTTTTTATCTTGTCTCAATTTTAATATTTATGATTAAAATATACCATTAATATTAATTATTTGTCCATATATGGTCTATAGACCATATGTTTTTTTAAACTTATATTCGAATTTTTTAATATTTTATTTATTTCTGAAGATTTAGCTGTGTTACTGTTTAACAAATAATAATCGCGTTTTTCCAATAATTTATAGATTAACATCTCTGGATTTCTAATCTTCCTAAATAAAATATCTATCTTTCCAATATTTTCAGAAATAATCCCTCTATTTTCTATAATTATACAAAAAACTCTCAAGCCTTAAAACTTGAGAGCTTTTTCATTTAAAAAATTGAGAAGAACAAAATATTATTACCAACTTCGTTAGTATTGCCAACTTTCTTTTGCTCAGCTAGAGACTTTAGAACAAACTTCCTTTGCTTAGCTGGCAATTTTTTAGCAGCTTTAACAGCTGAATTAAAGTCTTTGAGATTCTTTTTATCTTTTAAGCTGCCACCGCGGGGATCGTCCGCATTGCTACTGTATCTCTTGGCAATTCTAGTAAGGTATTTTTTAACATTTTTCATCGACTTACTATTCAAATAATAGTATTCTAAGTCAGCTTGAGTTACCCAAGTACTATACTTTTTATTCTTAGAAGCAATTAGATATTCGGGTGCACCTAAGCCTTTTGACTTCATGTAGGCAATTTTTTCAATTCTGAACTTTACATTCTTTACTGCCCTGGTGCTAACAGTTTTAGCATTCTTGAGTGGAATGACACTCTTAGACAGCTTCTTATAGTTACCTTTGCCAACATACACCTTTATAGAAGAGTCTTGTTTTAATCTAACTATGTATCCTTGCTTGGTCAGGCTGGTATTTTTGATAGAAACATTTTGCTGCATTGAAGTTGACGGTGCTGCACTAACCATTTCTGGTGCTGCACTGATAATACTAGCAGAAGATACAAATAACGTTGCTGCAATCAATAAATTCTTGACTTTCATGATTATTGCCTCGATTTTAGAAAATTTAACGATCACTTTTTATCGTTTTTTTCTTTCAACAGTTATTCTAGCACCATCTAAAAAATGTGGTTAATGTAATTTCAAAAAAACTCTTCGATTGCAACAATCAAAGAGTATTTTATACTTATCAATATCTTATTCCCAAAGAATAAGATACGTTCCTTTTATATCAACATTTAAACTACTTTCTTCTTATTTTGGCATACTTTTGGCATACCATTAATTTTGTCACCACTAATATTTTGATTGCCATTAAAACTAACCTTTGATACCTTAGCTGGTTTAATCTTCATGCTTCCTTCCATTCGGGATGCAATAGCAACATCATTATCAGGAAACATATGGGCATAGTACTTTAAAGTTACCATCGGCGACTTATGCCCTAAACGATGCGCTACTGTTAAAATATCTGCCCCAAGTTCTGCAATGAGATAAGAAGCGTTAGAGTGCCTTAATCCTCTACCATTAATTCTAGGTACCTTAGCTATTTCTGCATACCTCTTAAGCCATCTACTTAAAGTAGACTTGTTAAGCGGACAATCATCAAAACTTAACACAAAGTCATATACACCGTTTTTAGCTTGCCGTACTTTCCACTCTTTCAATAATTGTAAAAGTTCATCATCAATTGTTAGAGTTCTTTTTCCAGCATCAGTCTTAGTATAAGGCTTAATTTCGTAATCCAATTTACTACGATAGTGCATATTATTAAAGATTCTAACTCTACCATTCTCAAGGTCAACATCAGACCACTTCAATGCAAAGCCTTCTGAAACTCTGCAGCCCATGCGATAGAAGAAAAGAAAAGTCATATAAATAGCATTTTCATAAAAGCTCTCCGTTGAAATACAACTCAATACCTTTTCAAATTCCTCTTTAGTCCAATATTTTTCTATAGCTTTGCCTTTAGGAACAGATTTAGTTCTAAGGGATACATTAGAAGTAACTAGATTAATTTCTACTGCATAATCCAAAGATTGTCTAAAAGCTGTATAAACAAGACTTACATAACTTTGCGAATATCCAGCGTCAGTTAAGAGCCATGTTCTATATTTCTCACAATCGCTAACAGAAATTTGTTTTAAGGGTTGATCACCCAAAAAGTCAATAGCTTTATCAAACATCCTGCTATGAGTGTTATAAGTTGACTCTTCAACATCACCTTTATACTTAGGTAAGAACTTATCTTTCATGAATTTGGCATAGCTAATATCATCAACAGCGATATTTAAATATTCTTGTTGTACTCTTTTAGCTTCTTCATAGGCTTTTTTAGCAGAAGAAAAGGGACGCTTTTGCGCATCCCTTCTGCCTTTCTTAAATCTTTTCTTTCCCTCAGAATTTTCACCGATAAAAATCTGATAAAAGAACTTTCCTTTTTCGTCAACGTACACATTAGGATAACGCGTTTTCATCCTTGCCATTATCTATCTTCCTCCTTAAGAGGAATACCGATAATATCAGCAATAGCTTTAGCAGGCACTAAACCTACTCTTTTACCATTATAAAAGCCATATCCCTGTTTTACTAGTTCTTTTTTAGCCAGACAAATGATTCTTCTACTTTGGCTCTGACCAAAGCCCATTTTTCTCAGGTCTGTGTAATCCAGTAGTATTTTTTTCATTTTGATCTTCCATATCTATCAAAATAAGCCGATAATGAAAGTGAACTATTTCATCTATGATATGTTCACTATAGATACTAGTCATTGCTTTGGTCGGTATGCCTAGTATCTTTTTCTTTATCCTTTTCAATTTCTTTTACTGCTTTATCTAAATAAAAATTGATCGTTTGGATATTAGGATGTTGCTTTATAATAAGCTCAAGATCACTCGTCATATTTTTGGGAATAGAAAAATGCTCTTTTCTATTTGGTTTGGATACATACTCAAACATAAATAGTAAAAAATCCGCTTTTCCAATCTCACCAAAAAGCTCAGACACTCTATAAAAAACTCCAGCTGCTCCACCTGTTAAAAACCACTTTAATTCCTGTACTAAACGATCAGTCAACCTAGGTTCAAGAGGTAAAATAGCACCTTTGCCATCTGCTAATCTACTTAATTGTTGCCAAAGTTTAATAGGTCTCTTATCACTATTAGTTAGTTGCCATTGCCCAATGATATATCCGACTAATTTTTGTTGAATAGCGTTTTTATCATCTTTTTCAGCAAAGGATGACAAATCTTTTAAGATTGCTTTAGCTTTGTCATGCTTGAATTCGCCTTCAATCCTAATCCAAGACTTACAAGCTCTTGCAAGATCTAAATAAGCAGCATCTTCTCTTGTTTGCTCAATCTTCTTATCATAAATACGAAGATAATTATCACTAGATCTAGATCCAACTGTAAAACCCGTCATTTTACGATCCTGACCATAAAACCTCTGGTTCTCCGTTTTTATTCGACGACCTAACCCATCTAAAACCAAAATTTTGCCAATGTCGACTTGCTGATATAAATCTTCAATTGTGAGATCACTATCAAAAATATCAATTGCATCATCAAAACGAGTAAACCATTTTGCATGATTTTCTGTCATAAAGCTAACTAGATTTAATAAATCAAAGCAATAACCTTGAAGTCGGCCTAAGCTCTTCCAAGCCTTATATCCTGTTGCAGTGAAATAAAGTAGAATTCCTTGAGACTTTCTTTTATCATTCCACATAATCTTTACTTGATTTTTATAAAAAGTAATAGCTTCAGAATAATAATTTAGTCCCCTACCTTTATTCATCTCACCCAAAACTTCCTCTAAATGAAGCTTTTCGGCATATGTAATAGCACTATCTTGACCACTAAATTTATCTATATAAGGTAAATTAATAGTTACTTGATCAACGGTAGCGAATATTTTTGTCATATTTGCTCGCCTTTCTCTATTTCGACATACCCACCTAATAGTAATAGTGGGTGTATTACTGAACGCTCTGCTTAGGGACGTTCCACTTGCCAGCCTCTGGCTGTCACCCTATCAGTAAAATTTAAAACATCTATGGCTCTTCCCAATAGTTTTCTTTTATAAACTTGTTTGAGCTACTATTTTCCTGTACCAATCTTTTAACGACCTTTGGAATATCTATTTCAGCCATATTCGGAAAATAAACTGGACGCGGAACCATTAGACCTGTATGGTAAAAAAGTCCAGCACCTTTGACATCCTGAGTTAACGGTAGAGATTTAGCATCTGTCATTGGGAATAACATGCGCTTTGTTTCAAGATCACTGCTATTAGAGGCCATTAAAAATCTGTTATTAAACTGTAACGTCATATCTCTTGAAATAATTTCTGCAGAAGGACGCTGAATACCAACAACTACCTTTTAGCGGCCGAAGCCGCGACATAGATAGATGCTTGTCTTGCAGCAACAAGAAGTTCGAAAAGATATCTTTGAATTTCACCTTTAATCTTTGGATCTCGGAGCAAAACAGCAAGTTCATCAATAACTACTACTACTTGCTGCACAGATCTACCATCCTCATCCATGTAGTCAGCTGCCGTTTTACCAAACTCACCAGAGAAATTCTCATATCTTCTTCTCATATCTTTAGTAAGCACACGCAACATACCCGCAGCTTGACTAGGGGTTATTGCAACAGGAAGAAATTTTTTTAAACTGGCAAGATCCGAGCCTTTACCGTCTATAACATAAGCCCTTGCACCAATACCACGTTGTGTAGAAAGAGAGCTTAGCAAAATATCAAAAATAGTGTTAGTTTTTGTACTTCCAGTAACCCCGCTAATTAAAATATGCGGTGATGCTTTCACGCTAATTTCACAATTTGACGAAAGACAAATTTTAAAAGTCATCTTCACTAACTTTCTCCTTTTGAGTATCTTCTAAGTCAATCCTATATACTACCAACCCTGGTTTTCTTTTTACCAAGTAAGCTGGTCTTCCATAAGCATCAGAAATCACACCAGCTAAATCAGTAATATTTTCAGCATTTTTTATCCCATTGGGGTCTATACTAATCAAAATATGACTCGAAAACCTTTTAACTTTGAAGTTAGCTGCATCTTTATATCTTCCAAAGGTATAGCTATCTTTGTTATCTGCTAGCTTTCCTGAAGTAGAAATTTTTTCAAGAGCTTTAACATCATCAGGATGAATCAAGCGATTTAATAAATCACTTATCCATTTATACTGACTTGCTGCTGCACATATAACTAAGGGAATAATCGAATGCGTAAAGCCCACTAATACTAATCCTATAACGGTACCAACTGTCAAAAGAAAGCCATTTAAGTGATAATGGTCGTCAATATTAAACCTCATACATTACTTTCCCCTATTTATAACTTGTGCCAACTGCTCAGGTGATAATTTAACAAAGCCAATTTTCGTGGCATTCAAACCCTCCATTGAATTGAAGGACCACCTTGAAATATCTTCAAATTTTACAATATAAAGGGTTTGGCTAAGTAAAAGTTGTAGATTTTGATTCTCAGAAAGAATACATTTTTGCCCCTTAACTTTTATTACTAACTCTGTACCTAACGGTAACAGTTCACTATTAAGAACCTGTACCGTGTAAACTGCACGATCAACTGAACTGGTTACTCCGTCCTTAGTCTCTTCAACTTGTTCAGTAGTACCTGATACAAGCTTAAAAATCGTTCCAATTGCTTTAGGAAGCATGGCATCCAAGGCACTTCCTACTGGTGTTCTCTTACTTTGAGACACCTCAGCAAACGTTGAACCTTCAACTGAATTTTCCGACATAAAATTTACCTCTCATCTAAAAATTTTTTGTTATCTTTTGACAGCAGATAAAGTTTCTCATGAAGTCAGTGAAAAAGGTTGCTTTTTAGAGGTTTAAAAAAATGTCATATATAAAACAGAGACTGCTTAACTTATTGATACTGCTAGACTTGTACAGATACATTGTTTCAATTTCATTTTATTTTCATATTGTTTAGTCTTTAAAACTGCTGATATATAAGCCATTCTGTTTTCAATTAAATACCACTCATAATTTGGTTTTTAAAAAATATAGCTTTATTACAGGTACAGCCGGTAATATGCATCGGTTAATGTTTTTTTAATAAAAAAGCCATTAAGCCAATAGACTTAACGACTTTCTAGTTTTATGTTTTCTATTCAATACAGGTAAATCTAACTAATTATTTTCTTTGTTTCATTTATTACTTCATCTTTATATTTAACAACATTCTTGATCGTTACCTTTTGGATAGCTTTAATATATCTCTCCATGTAGTCAAAATCTATATCTATAGTACCTGGTTTTACAGGTAGAGCGACCGTTAACTTTTTTAATTTATTCCAAGTCAGCATGTTTGAATAAGAAAATTTCTGCTTTAAAAAGTTTAACGCACCAATTAAGTAAATCCCAACCTCTTTATTTTTGATCACATCATCATCAAACGAAAAAACATGATTATGTGTAGCTAATTTATAACTAAAATCTCTGTAATAGCTATTACCGAAAAAATCTATCGTGATTGTATCCGCTGGAAAGATTCGTGCTGGTCTATCAGTTCTTCCTTTTATTCCTAGATTTGTCTCGCCACTATTTATAAAATACTCGCCTTTACCATTAACATCTCTTTGTTGTAAGTCTACATCGCCCTTCTTAGGTTCAGAAAATATTTCAGAAAATTTAAATTCATGAAATTCTGGCTTGTAGCTTAATACTTCTTTGTCTATATCGGTCAGTTGATAATCATCCAACCCCGTAACAGCTAAATAGTTAGCGAGTGCCTTCACTCGATCTTGTTCGAGTGCCTTCACTCGATCTTCCATATATTGAAAATCGATATCATTTGTTCCTGATACAACAGGTAGCGTTATCTTTAGCTCTTTTAATTTATTCCAAGTCAGCATATTCATGTATGAGAACTTACTTTTCAAGAATCGAAGTGCCCCAACTAAATATAGACCGACTTCCTTATTCTTTATTACATCATCATCAAATGAGAATACATGATTATGCGTTGCTAGTTTATATTCAAAATCTCTATAGTAAGCATTTCCCCAAAAATCAATTGTAATAGTATTAGCTGAAAACACTCTTGCTGGTTTACTAGTTCTTCCCTTTATTCCTAAGTTAGTCTCACCACTGTTAATAAAATACTCACCCTTACCGTTAACGTCACTTTGTTGAAGATCAACATCACCCTTGCCTGGCGTAGAGAATATATCTGATATTTTTATACTTTTAAATTCAGTCATAATTTTCACCATTCTCAAGCAGTTCGCTTACCTTCCAACTCAAATATTCTGCAACTACCTTTTTAAAGTCATCTTCTGTAGGTGTTGTATCAATGACTTGGTGCTGGCTAAATGTCCAATCATTACCATTTAAAGTAATTGAATCCTTAATTAATTTTCCATTAGCTTCAGTATAATATTCTGTCTTGGCTTTCTTACCTAAAAGTCTTGCTTCAACTTCTACGTATCTTTCCTTAGCATGATCAGTATCACGCAAGTTAACCTCTTGGCTAGACTTCTTACGATTTTGACGAGTGTAGCCATCTTCAGACATATCAATAAAAGTTACTAAGTCATCTTCTTCATGCGGTCTAGAAACTTTAAATAAGTAAATAGCAACTTGAACAGAAGCTTTACCACCAAATACATCATTTGGCATATGAATAGACGCTACCAAAGTATTATTTTTCAAAATATTCTTAGTATAAGGCAATCCGTTGCCACTACCAGCATTTTCTTGAATTAAGATAGCCGCATACCCTGTTGTCATCTGTGATAAAGCTTCTTCAACAAATACAAAGCCTTTACCATCAGCTGAGTATGGTGGATTAAGCAAAAATACCGTGGCAGGAAAGTTTAAGTTTTGATAAATATCATGAGAGTTATCTCTAAACATGTGAGTTGAGCCATCGCCCATCAGGATCATATTTAAAACAGCTAAAATATAAATATTACCAAGAATTTCAACACCAAGTAATTGATTTTCCTTAATATTTTGGATCTTTTGCTCTAACTTCTCATTATCCTGAATTTTGTTCTTAGCATCTTTAATCATAATATCCATAGCAGAAACTAGGAAACCACCACTCCCCATAGCCAAGTCCCAAACAAATGAGTCTTTGTTAGTTCTAGCAATATCAGCCATGAAGTGTGTAATGTAACTAGGAGTTAAAACAACATCATTAGCTGCATCATTATCAATTGAAACCCAATCATTTAATGAATTAAGAATTTTACCAGTAAAGTCTAAATGCAAATTACTTTCAAGCAGAGGAATAATATCTCTGCTAATTTGATCATACAAGCTTCTTATTAAGCTTTCTCCATTATTAGGCTTCCACATTGTTTTATTTTTAAAAACATTTCCCAATAATGAAGTTATTAAGTCAATTTTATCTTGAGTAGCATGACGGGCAGTTAAAAATGTTTCAATTTGATCAAGTATTATAGTTCCATCATTCTTTATTTCATTATCATTAGACTTTAAATCCGTTACTTCTAAACGCGCAACACCTTTAGTTTGTAGGCCTGCCATGATTAAGCCAGTAAAAACGTATAATTTATCATTAGTACTTAAAGTAGTCTTTAAAGATTTATCGTCATATAACCGTTGATGGATAGCTTTAATTTTAGATTCTAATTCATTTTCTGTATGAGCTTTAACCTCTTCCAACTCTTCCTCAGTAAGACTCAAGTTATCCAAAATAGAATACAATTTATCTAAATTATCTTGCTTTAGTAAAATAAATGACTCATCAAGTTGTTTTACATGGATTGGTACTCGATTATTTTTTTCTGAAACATAATAAGCTTTTTGCTCTGAATCAAGTAATTTACCATCATTTGACAACTTACTACCATTAATCCCAATAATTAGAACTTCATCATAATTAGAATTATCCAAAATAGCCTTACCATAATGTAACGCACCATTAGTTGCAAAGGTAGTAATTGCTGAATAGTTTGGATCACCTTTTTTATGAGGATTTTTTGCACCAGGCTTAGAATCTGTACCAAACTTAGTAACTTGGATAATATGACCATTCTTATCAAGCTTTTCTAACTTACCCTTACTGCCTTTAGCTTCAATCATTACCGGTATTCTTCGTGAGTTACCATTATCCAGCAACAACTTAATATCAGGATAATTGTTACCAATACCACCAGATTTTGACGTAGCTTGTTTCAAAGCATTATCAATTTCAGCATTAATCTCTTCTGTTTTCGCAAAATGACGAATTCCATATTTATCAAATATACGTTTGTAATATTCTTCTACTTTTTCTTCAACACTTGCCATAACTACAATCATCCATTCTATTTTGTCATTAAATCCATTATCTTTTAAAAATATAATTTACTCAAGAATAAATATTGCTATCTGTATAATAAAAACTCCTTAGCTTTAATAACTAAGAAGTTTCTTTTTGGCATACTTTTGGCATACTTCTACGCCAATTAATACCCTTTTATGTAGTTTTATATCCTACTAAAGCTTGATATATCAGTATTCCAATACTAACAAACATATCTACTTTATTCCCATTCAATAGTGGAAGGTGGCTTACTAGTTACATCATAGACTACGCGGTTGATGTGGCCACATTCATCTACAATTCTAGTTGAGATCTTACCTAATACGTCCCATGGAATCTTGGCAAAGTCAGCTGTCATCCCATCAATTGAGGTAACTGCCCGGATACCAATTGTATAGTCGTAAGTTCGACCATCTCCCATAACACCAACTGAGCGAATACCAGGTAATACGGTAAAGTATTGCCAAATATCTTTATCTAAGCCAGCCTTCTTAATCTCATCCCGCAGAATTGCGTCACTTTCACGGACAATCTCAAGCTTATCCTCGGTAACTTCGCCGATTACTCGAATACCAAGACCTGGTCCCGGGAATGGCTGACGCCATACTAAGTCATGAGGTATCCCTAGCTTCTCGCCTAATTCACGCACTTCATCCTTAAACAGCTTGCGCAATGGTTCAATCAGCTTAAAGTGCATATCTTCAGGCAAGCCACCAACATTGTGGTGAGACTTAATAGTCTGAGCCGTATTAGTACCTGATTCAATAACATCAGTATAGAGTGTACCTTGAGCTAAGAAGTCAATATCACCAAGCTTCTTAGCTTCTTCATTAAAGACCTCAATGAATTCCCTACCAATGATCTTACGCTTCTGTTCAGGATTAGTAACTCCCTTAAGCTTATTCAAAAAGCGCTCTTGAGCATTAACACGGATAATATTAACTCCCAAGTCCTTGTTCAAGGCTTGCATTACTTGGTCGCCTTCATCCTTGCGCAACATTCCATGATCAACGAAGATTGCAGTTAATTGATCGCCAATTGCCTTATGAAGCAGCGTAGCCGTAACGCTGGAATCTACCCCACCAGAAAGGCCTAAGATAACCTTCTTAGTACCAACTTGCTTGCGGATATTAGCCACTTCCATCTCAATGAAGTCATCCATAGTCCAGTTAGCTTCTGCCTTGCAGACTTTAAAAGCGAAGTTCTTCAAAATATCTAGCCCATACTCAGAGTTGCGTACTTCAGCGTGGAATTGGACGCCATAGAAGTTCTTAGCCTGGTTCTGGATTGCCGCAATTGGGCAATTGGCAGACTTAGCAACCACTTCAAAGCCATCAGGCACCTTAGTTACTAAATCACCATGACTCATCCAGACATATTGTTCAATTGGTAAGTCCTGAAATAATAATGATTCTTGATCAACTACATCAATATCAGCCCGACCATATTCAGAGTTATCAGCCTTCTCAACCTTACCGCCAAGGTCTTTAGACATCAATTGCATCCCATAGCAGATACCCAAGATAGGAATTCCCAATTCAAAGATCTTAGGATCTACCGTTAAGGCATGGTCATCATAGACACTATTAGGTCCACCAGAAAAGATTATCCCCTTAGGAGCAATCTCCTTAATCTTATCTAAGCTAATATCATGTGCCAAAAGTTCGGAATAAATCCCAAAGTCACGCAAGCGTCGAGTAATTAATTGGTTATACTGACTCCCGAAGTCTAGTACTATTATCTTATCGAAATCACGTAGATCAGTCTTAGCCACGCTATCCTCCTGAAACAAAAAAATAAAAATCCATCTCTTTTACTAAAAGACTTTACTAACAAAAATTAAATTGGTCAAGTAAAAAACGAATAATATTTTTATCAAGATATTTTTTGTTAGTTAAATTTGCTGGATAAAATATTAAGCTAACCTATGTTTTAAGCGCTTTTTGAATTTTTAATTAGCAAGAATAATTTTGAACTTTTTATTTTTTGGCTTGTTTATCCTAACTTCCTCTGTTACAATTACAGTCAAATATGTCAAAAACTTATATATCGTCGAAATAAGGTCGACAGTTTCTACCCAAAACCATAAATTTTGGACTATAGGTTATTAGTGCTGAGATTAGATACAGGACTTCTTTTACCTAAGGCAAGTGGGTGAAGGATGTCCTTTTTTTTGTTTTTACAGGAGGAAATAGTGAAGTTATTAGAAGATCGTATTCGCCAAGATGGTGAAGTACTGCCAGGGAATGTCTTGAAGATTAATTCATTTCTTAACCATCAAATCGACCCTCAATTAATGATGGCAATTGGGGAAGAATTCGCCAAGCGATTTAAAGATGCTGGGGTTACTAAGATCTTAACTTGTGAAGCATCTGGAATTGCACCTGCTGTTATGGCAGGATACGCATTAAGCGTTCCTGTGGTCTTCGCTCGTAAGAAGAAGCCATCCACTTTAAATGATGCTGTTTATTGGGCTGATGTCTTCTCCTACACTAAGAAGGTCACCAACAAGATCTGCGTTGAAGAGAAGTTCTTGAAGTCAGACGACAACTTACTAATCATTGATGACTTCCTTGCCCACGGTGAAGCGGTCAAGGGAATGATTAATGTGGCTAACCAAGCTGGCAGCAGTATTGCTGGAATTGGCGTAGTCGTTGCTAAGGCCTTCCAAGGAGGTAGCCAGTGGGTTACAGACCACGACTTACGCTTAGAAAGCTTAGCTAATATTGATAATTTTGATGATGGAAAAGTTCACTTTGTAGGAGAATAAAATGCAAAAAGAAGTCAACCACAAAAAAGCCGCTCTCTTAGGTCTGCAACACCTACTTGCCATGTATTCTGGTGCCATTGCAGTACCACTATTAATCGGAACAGCTTTAAAATTCAACAGTACACAGATGACCTACCTTGTTTCGATTGATATTTTTATGTGTGGTGTAGCCACGCTAGTGCAGCTATTGAGGAACCGTTACTTCGGGATCGGATTGCCAGTTGTGTTAGGATGTGCCATTCAAGCTGTTGCACCACTGCAAATGATTGGTAAGAAGTTTACGATTGGAACGATGTACGGTTCTATCATTGTAGCGGGAATTTTTGTCTTTTTGATTTCTGGTTATTTCTCCAAAATAAAAAAACTCTTCCCACCAGTTGTAACTGGAACCTTGATCACAGTTATCGGCTTAAGCTTGATCCCCGTCGCTGTTCAGAATATGGGCGGCGGTGATAGTACTGCTAAGAGCTTCGGTGATCCTAAGAACTTAATCGTAGCTTTCATTACTGTCGCAATTATCTTAGTCTTTCAAGTTTGGAGTAAGGGATTTTTGAAGTCAATTTCAGTTTTAATTGGCTTAATCTGCGGGACTCTGATTGCTGCGATGATGGGAATGGTATCACTTACCCCTGTTAGTCAAGCTGCTTGGTTCCACTTGCCACAACCATTCTATTTCGGTGCTCCTCGCTTTGAGTGGTCATCAAGCTTAACTATGATCATCATTGCCCTAGTTTCAATGGTGGAATCAACCGGTGTCTTCTTTGCCCTCGGTGATTTATTAAAGAAGGATATTAAGGAACAAGACCTCAAGAAGGGTTATCGTGCTGAAGCTCTAGCTCAAATTTTAGGTGGTATCTTTAATACCTTCCCTTACACTACTTTCTCTCAAAATGTTGGCTTGCTCCAACTATCTGGTATCAAGACTAAGCGCCCAATCTACTGGGCAGCTGGCTTATTGATGTTCATGGGCTTATTACCTAAGATTGGTGCCTTAGTAACTATTATTCCTAGTGCTGTCTTAGGCGGAGCAATGCTTGTGATGTTCACTATGATTGCCGTCCAGGGAATGAAGATGCTCAAGGGTGTTGACTTTGAAGATAACCGTAATATCTTGATTGTTGCTATTTCTATTGGCTTAGGGCTAGGAGTTACCGTCTACCCACAAATCTTCTCAGCACTACCAGAAACAGTCCAATTATTCTTAAGTAACGGAATCGTAGTTGCCAGCTTATCAGCAACATTATTGAACCTAATCTTTAATGGTAAGTTTAGCCATATTAAAGCTCACAACAAGAAGATTCTTGATACTAGTATTTAGTCTCTTATCTCATTTATAATTGTTAGTTCTTAAAAAGCCTCGCATAATGCAAGGCTTTTTCTTATTTGGCAGATTTCTTATTTTTTAAATTGCTAAATTTCATTATAAAAAAAGCGGCCTCTAGCCGCTTTTTTATTTGACATCTCTAATCTCAACATCTGCACCTAATTGTCGGAGCTTGTCTTCAACGCGATCATAACCACGTAAGATATTACCCGCATTGGAAATAATGGTTTCACCATCAGCCATTAAGCCTGCAATCATCAAGCACGCCCCCGCACGGATCTCTCCAGCAGATACATGAGCGCCATGTAAGGCCTTAGTTGGATGGATCAAGATAATATTATTCTCAACCCTAATGGCACCGCCCATCTTCTGCAACTGAGCAATATGACCGATTCGCTTAGGATAAATTGTATCAATAATAACTCCTTCACCCTTCTTAGCAGTTAATAGCAAGGGGGTAATTGGTTGTTGTAAATCGGTCGCAAAGCCTGGATATGGATCAGTCTTAACTTGAACCATCTTCAAGTCACCAGCCGGATAGACATAGATTGAGTCTTCATCAACTTCAGTTACAACTCCCATCTCTTCTACCTTAGCTAGATAACTATCCAAATGCTCTTCAATAATATTATGAATTCTGATCCCGTTACCAATACATGCCGCTAAAGAAATGTAGGTCCCAGCTTCAATTCTGTCTGGAATAATTGTATGTGGAACTTGTGCTCTTAATTGGTCAACGCCTTCAATACGGATGGTTTCAGTTCCTGCACCGCGAATTACGGCACCCATATTATTCAAGAAAGTTGCCAAATCAATAATTTCAGGTTCTTTAGCTGCATTTTCGATAATAGTCTGACCTTTAGCTGTTACTGAAGCTAAGATAATATTATTAGTTGCCCCTACAGATGGCATAGCAAGGTGTATCCTAGCACCATGTAATCCTTCCTTAGGAGCAGTAATAATTATCTGGTCATTCTCATTGTCAACTTGTGCACCTAATGCTTCAAAACCCTTAATATGTTGATCAATTGGTCTAGGACCGATATCATCGCCTCCAGGAAAACCCACAACAGCCTTCCCAAAACGACCTAATAAAGCACCCATAAAATAATAAGATGCTCGCAAAGACTTGATCTTACCTGCTGGTAATGGCCGCCTCTCAATACGAGTAGGATCAATTCTCAAGGTTGTATCTTGAAAATCACACTCAACGTCCATTTCACTAAGCAAATCCATCAAGTTATCGACGTCCGCAATCCGTGGCACTCCCTCTAATGTCACTGGGGTCCGTGATAATATTGACGCAGGAATTAAGGTTACTGTGGAGTTCTTAGCTCCACCAATCCATACGTCGCCCTTTAAGGGCTTTCCACCATGAATAATCATTTGTTTCATTGGGGAAACAATCCTCTTCATCTAATGTTATACCTAATGTATCAAAGTCTATCATATAGAAATTTAACCAAAAAAACAAGAGGAACAGCTAGTAGCTGTTCCTCTTGTTAAGCAAATTTAACTATTTTGCCTTTTAATTAAAATTTTTGGCTGGTAAATCACTAGCTGCACCGATAAATGCCTTGAATAACCCTTCAGGTCTTTGTGGACGACTTAAGAATTCTGGATGGTATTGAGCAGCAATGAAGAACTTCTTATCTGGAAGTTCGATAATCTCGACTAAGCGGTTATCTGGTGATACACCTGAAAAGACCATGCCAGCCTTTTCGAAGGCGTCACGGTATTCATTATTGAATTCGAAGCGGTGACGGTGACGTTCTTGGATAACATCTTGGTCATCATAAGCTTCACGTGTCTTAGTCCCCTTCTTAAGAGCAGCAGGATAAAGACCCAAACGTAAAGTTCCACCAATATCTTCAATGTCACGCTTATCAGCCATAATATCAATAATATTATTTGGTGTCTTAGGATCAACTTCAGCAGTATTAGCATCCTTCAAGCCTAAGACATTACGTGCGAATTCAACACTAGCCATTTGCATACCTAAGCAGATACCTAAGAATGGAATATCGTGTTCACGTGCATACTTAATTGCAGTAATCATCCCTTCAAGACCACGAACGCCAAATCCGCCCGGTACAATTAAGCCATCGGATCCTTCCATTAACTTAGCAATGTTATCTTCGGTAATGTCTTCTGCTTGAACCTTATCTACTTCAATCTTAGTGTCATATAGGTAACCAGCATGTTGAAGTGCATCAGTAACAGAAATATAGGCATCTTCTAATTCTACATACTTACCAACTAAGGTAATCTTAGTCTTGTGCTTCAAGGTCTTGGCACGTTCATCAAGTCGCTTCCAAGATTCCATATCAGCTTCTGGCTTAGGACTATCAAGATGGAGGAAGTCTACCACCTTCTGATCCATCTTCTGCTCTTGGAAGGCAAGTGGTAAGTCAAATAATGATGGAGCATCAATAGATTCAATAATTCTCTCTACTGGAACATCAGTAAAGGTAGAAATCTTATTCTTCAACTCTTGTGGTACAGACTTCTCTGCCCGAAGAACCAACATGTTAGGTTGAATACCAATTGAGCGAAGTTCCGCAACTGAGTGTTGAGTAGGCTTAGTCTTCATTTCGTGAGCTGCATGAAGATATGGTACTAAGGTACAGTGAATGTACATTACATTCTCTTCACCCACTTCACGGCGCATTTGGCGGATTGCTTCCATAAATGGAGTAGATTCAATATCACCAACAGTACCACCAATTTCAGAAATGATGACATCTGAATCAGTAGTCAAGGCTGCACGCATGATCTTCTTCTTAATCATATCAGTAATATGAGGAATTACTTGAACTGTTGCACCATGGTAGTCACCACGACGTTCTTTTTCTAAGACTTCTTTATAGATTTTACCGGTAGTAACATTAGAATACTTGCTAGTTCTAACATCTACAATTCTTTCATAGTGACCTAAGTCAAGATCGGCTTCTGTACCATCATCAGTGACATATACTTCACCATGTTGGTATGGATTCATGGTACCTGGATCAATATTAATATATGGGTCAAACTTTTGCATAGTAACCTTAAGTCCGCGGTTCTTCAATAAGCGGCCCAAGCTTGATGCAGAGATTCCCTTACCTAAAGATGAAACAACCCCACCAGTTACAAAAATATACTTAGTCATGCAGTGCTTCCTTTCTTATTAAAAAATTAAAACCTTCGCTAAAAACAAAAAAAGCTCCCACATTGGGAGCTAATTCGCACTTAAAGTGCCCATACAAAATACTAAATGGAAAAGTCCAATCCGTCAAGTATTTTATTCGTCATCTTCATCGTCTAAGTCTGGGTGAAGTTCTGATAATTGTCCTTCAATACCGTCATCTAATTCATCGTCGTCGGCATCGTCTAAGTCATCATCAGAGTAATCATCTTCACTAGAATCTTCATCTTCAATATCTAGATCTTCATCTTCTGGATCGTCTGAGTCGTAATCAATGATATCGTCGTCATCACTGTCACCTAAGAATGCGTTAACCTTCTTATGATGCTTCTTGCGTGGTACATCATCTTCATCTTCTGGGTGGTTAACCTCTTCATCAACAGATTCATATGGGTACCAAGAACGAAGAGCCCAGACATTATCACCCATAGAAATGAATTCGCCGTCAGTGTTCATATCAGTGTAAAATTGTGGTAAACGTTCACGAATCTCTTCATCACTCTTACCCAAGAATTGTTGGATGGCATTAACAATATCCGCAAAAGCCATTCTCTTGCCGTGATCTTGTAAAATTGCGCGGGCAACTTCAATCATTGATAATTCGTCTTTATTTTGACCCTTAAAATCATCTAAACCCACTAATGGCACGTCCTTTCACTTAGAGTTCTTATCCTCAACTTAATCTTGTGGATAAAAATCAATCTCAATTGCATAGTTACCTATTAAGTATAGACCAGAAAAGAGTTCATATTCAACTTTAAGTTGCATATTTTCGTTAATTTCACCAGAAAAGTCCAATTTTTTGGTCATACTGGTTAAATCCATCACTTTAGAAGAAGCAATAATGCGACAATTCTTCTTCTCTCCTGGTTCAAACTTCATCATATTATAGTTATTATCTTCAATCTTGCCCCGCTGCATAATTAATTCATGGGGCTTAATCATGAGCATTACTGGGACGGGGCCGGTTTTATTTTCTTCGTTATATTTAACCCGCCAAGAATTGTTAGCTAGCTTCTCAATTGTTCCCAGTCCTACCTTAGAAAAAGTCTCAGTCTGGTCTTCTTGAGTGATGGTACTTGTTAATTTTACTTTGATGTTTGTCATTATTTACCTCACTATGTACGCCTGTATACAATATTGTTATAATCACATTTAGAAAAGAAATAAAGTAATCACTATTATAAACAAGAAAAAGTCATAATAAAATGAAAAAATTCCATAGTCAAAAATTAAACCACGAAAAAGTAATCCGCGATCCCGTCCATACCTACATTCATATTAAAGATAAGGTTATCTTCGATGTTATTAATGCCAAGGAATTCCAGCGCTTGCGACGCATTAAGCAATTGGGGCCTGCCTCATATGTCTTTCCAGCTGCGACTCACACTAGATTCGAACATAACCTTGGTGTATATGAATTAACCAGACGGATATGTAATATCTTCAATGAGCGTTATGCTTCCAAAAGACCAGGCGATGGACTCTGGGATCCTGAAGAGACCTTACTAGCTGAATGCGCAGCCCTGCTTCATGATATTGGTCATGGTCCTTATTCGCATACCTTTGAGCATTTATTTGGAACTAATCATGAGAAGATGGGGCAACAGATTATCACCGATAAGCATACTGAGATTAATAAGGCCTTGCGCCAAGTTAGTCCTGAATTTCCAGAATTAGTTGCTAGCGTTATTGCCAAAACTTATCCTAATCCACAAGTAGTTAAGCTGATCTCAAGTCAAGCTGATGCCGATAGGATGGATTATCTCTTGCGTGATGCTTACTTCACCGGAGTAACTTATGGGGCCTTTGACTTAACCAGAATCTTAGAAGTGATTCGCCCTTACCAAGATGGTATCTGCTTCACTGATAAAGGAATCCATGCCGTTGAAGATTATATCATTAGTCGCTACCAGATGTACCAGCAAGTTTACTTCCACCACGTTAATCGTTCTATGGAAGTTATTCTCCACCACTTGCTTGAGAGAGCACAAGACCTATATAAGCAAGATAAATTACAAGTTACGCCTCAGCTAGCCGACTTCTTAGATGGTAATAATACCTTAGATGATTACTTACAGCTTGATGATGGCGTCATGGAGACTAACTTCTTATTATGGATCAATTCCGGCGACCAGATTCTCTCTGACCTAGCTAATCGCTACCTCTACCGCCATCCTCTTAAAAGTGTCAAGATTAATGATGAGACTAAGAACTTAATTCCTAGACTTAATAAGTTAATCGAACAAGCAGGCTTCAATCCTAAGTATTACACTGATACTAATTCAGCCTTTGATGAGCCTTACGATGCCTATAAGCCAACTGGTAAGAATGCCCACAGCCCAATTGAAATCATGTTGCCTGATGGTAGCTTAGTCGAATTGTCTAAGTTAAGTCCGCTAGTTCAATCATTAAATGGAACTATCCAAGGTGATGAACGCTTCTTCTTCCCTAAGACAATGACTGAGAGCCATCAAGAATTGCAGTTATTTGATCCAATTTATCAAGAATTTCAAAAATATATCAAAAATAATACCCTGCACTACCTGCGTAAGCCAAAAAAGAAAAATTAGACGCAAAAAAGTACACCATACAAACTTAACATGGTGTACTTTTTATCTACTTTAATTAATCCTTACATCTTAACTGCGAAGGCCTCATATGGCTTCAAGACAATATTTCTTAAACTAGTAGGTTCATCATAATTACTAATTAAGACTTCTTTAAAATCACTATCTAAATTAAAATCTTGCTTTTCGCTAGATAAGTTAGCTACAACTAACCACTTATCTTGACCTAACTTGCGCCAGTAAGCTAAGACATTGTCGCCAGTATTCTCAACTAATTCGAAGTCACCATCAACAACCACTGGATTCTCATGTCTAAGCTTGATTAGTTTTTGATAAGTATAAAAGATTGAATCGGGATCAGCTAACGCTGCTTCAACATTAATATCCTTGTAGTTAGGATTTAACTTAAGCCATGGCTTAGCGCTAGTAAAGCCGGCGTTTTCTTCATTAGACCACTGCATTGGTCTTCTTGCATTATCGCGACCCTTAGCATTAATTGACTTAATTATCTCTTCCTTGCTATAGCCTTGGTCTAGTCGTTCATGGTACATATTGATACTTTCAATATCTTCTACTTCATCAATCGACCGAACTGGATAATTGGTCATCCCAATCTCTTCACCGTTATAAATATAAGGTGTTCCATGCATTAAGTGAAGAATCGTAGCGAACATCTTAGCTGATTGAACACGGTATTCTTGGTCGTTTCCCCAACGTGAAATAACTCTTGGAATGTCATGATTCTCCCAGAATAAGCTGTTCCAAGCATGATTAAAATCTATCTCAGTCTGCCACTTTACTAAGACTTTTTTTAATTCAGCTAAGTCAAGTGAACGCAAGTCCCACTTCTCCTTGCCTGGTACTTGGTCTAAACCTTGATTTTCAAATTGAAAGACCATCGATAATTCATGACGTGAAGGATCTGAATACTCTTCAGCTATCTTAGGTGTTGCGCCCCAAGTTTCTCCTACAGTCATTAAGTCTTTCCCTGCAAAGGTATGCTCATTCATCTCTTTAAGATATGGATGGAGCATTGGACCGTTTTCTCGGATTTTTTTATCTGGATCTTTACCGATTAATTCAATGACGTCCATTCTAAAGCCGCCGATCCCCTTATCAATCCAGTAATTCATCATGTCATAGACTTTATGTCTTAACTTAGGATTCTTCCAATTTAAGTCTGGTTGCTGCTGAGCAAAGAAATGTAGATAATATTGACCTGTAGTTTCATCATATTGCCAAGCTGAACCTGAGAATGAAGACTTCAAGTCATTAGGTTCATGTCCATCAATCGGATCACGCCAGATATAAAAATCACGATAAGGATTATCCTTACTCTTACGCGCTTCAATGAACCAAGCATGTTGATCAGATGTGTGATTTACAACCAGATCCATCACGATACGGATATGGTGCTTCTCAGCTTCTTTAATTAATTGATCCATATCTGCCATCGTTCCGTATTGAGGATCAATCTCTTCATAATCAGAAATATCATAACCATTATCCACTCCAGGAGATAAATAAACTGGTGATAACCAAATAGCATCAATACCTAGCTTCTCTAAGTATGATAGCCTCGAAATAATCCCTGGAATATCCCCAATTCCGTCGCCATTGCTATCTTGGAATGACTTAGGATAAACTTGATAAACAACTGCTTTTTTCCACCATGGTGTCATAAATATGTTCTCCTTATTTTAAATACAAAAAATGCCCTGCTTACACAGGGCAAAATTTTCACATAAACTTTAATTCTATTAACCCTTATCAGCACCTGCTGTAATTCCGTTGACATAGAACTTCTGCATAAAGATGAATAGGATAGTAATTGGAATTGCAATAATTACACATCCAGCAACAAACTGTGCAAAGTATGCAGTTGCATTACCTTTAGCTGTATGAACCATGTTGTATAGTCCATAAGCAATTGTATAGTTCCTTGCATCCCCAGAAGTTGAAAGAATAATTCCAGAGAAGATGAAATCTGTCCAAGGAGCAATAAATGCTGTTAAAGCTGTATAAACGATCATTGGCTTAGAGAGAGGGAGACCAATGTGTAAGAATACTTGCCACTTAGTAGCACCATCTATTTCAGCAGCTTCATCTACTGCACGGGGAATAGTATCGAAGAATCCTTTTGCAACATAAAATCCTAATCCTGCACCACCTACATAGACTAATAGCAATCCGAATAGGTTAAGCATGTTGAGTCCTTTAAGAATATAGTACAAGGCAATCATTGCCATGAAGCCTGGGAACATTCCAAGAACTAGGGCGATTTGTAAGAACGGCTTTCTGAAAGCAAAACGCAGTCTAGATAATACATAAGCAACTGAAATAGTTAAAAATGTAGAAATTACCATTGAAGCAATTGAAATGATTAAAGTGTTAATAATCCAGTTACCAAACGGATACTGCGGATTGGTAAAAATACCAATATAGTTTTTAAGAGTAAATTTGTCTGGCCAGAAAGTCGAAACAAATCCAGTATCATTATATGAAAAGCTAGCTAAAATAATCCAAATAATTGGTAAAATCCATAAGATTGCTAAGATAGTTAACAGGATATACCGAAAGATTAATGAGAGCCGCCTCTGATTTGTATAAGACTTCATTTATTAGCCCTCCTTGAAAGCATTTGTACGTCTATATGCAATTAGCGATACAGTCGCACTAATAATAAAGATCAAGATACCTAATACGGCAGAAGCATTATATCTTTGCTCTTGACCGAATGTTAAGTTATATAGCCAAGTTACTAATAGGTCGGTTGATCCAGCTCCATTATACTTCGAATTCATTGGCGCCCCTCCTGTCAGTAAGAAGATAACGTTGAAGTTGTTAATGTTACCAATGAATTGCTGAATAAGTGATGGAGCCATTACAAATAATATTTGTGGGAAAGTAATTGACTTAAATATTTGAATCGCATTAGCACCGTCAATTTTGGCAGCTTCGATTTGATCAGTTGGCAAGTTTTGAATAATGGCAGTCGAAACTAGCATTGATACTGGAATACCAATCCACATATTAACAACAATTACAGTGATTCTTGCTACTAATGGCGAAGCCTGGTTATCAATGAAGTGGATTGGTGAACTGATTAAGTGCAAGTTCATCAAAATACCATTAAGTGCTCCTTGATAATCGAGGAATTGTGCCATCATAAGCAAAGATACGAATTGCGGTACTGCCCAAACTAGAACAAAGATTGTTCTCCAAAAGCCTTTATGCTTGATACCTTTAGACTCTATTAAAAGTGCTAACAAAACTCCAAAGAAGAATGTAGTCGCCGTTGCTAAAACTGCCCAAACCAAGGTCCAGCCAAGGACTGGGAAGAATGTTCCAGCTAAATCTCCACTCAAGACATTACCAAACGCCTTAAATCCCGTCCATGAGAAGGCGATTGGATGCTGGCGATCATAGTTAGTGAAAGCCATGGAGATCATGAAGACAGTTGGTAAAATAGTGAAGAATAAAATTCCAAGCAATGGAATAACCATTAAAGTTGCATGTAAGCGAACATCTAATAGGCTCTTTAATTCTTCAAGGTTAGAAGGGATCTTTTCACCATCGCGCTTTAAAATATAATTATGTCTGGTTGAACGGAGATTAACAACATACAGATAAATCATCCCAGCACATAAAATTAACGCTAAAACTCCAAACAATAGAATTAAAACAGAGTTTGATGGTTGCTTAGTAATATAAACTCCCTGTGCTGCATCATAAACAACCTTTTTAGTTTTTATTGTTCCTAAGCTTGTTAAAAGACTTAAAGCTGAAATACCACTAAAAATGAACCAAACAATAAAGATTAATTCTGAAAGCAAGAGCGATAAGCCCTTTACCCATTGCTTGTTGGCCAAAGCATTACTACCCATTATGAAGAATGATAACTTAGTAGCAATGTCACCCTTAGTCCACACCTCTTTATAACTTGCTTTAGGAGCTACATGCTTTTTTCTTTTAAACATAACTCTCCTCTTTCTAGCAAAAGCTTGGACCAATTGACCAACCTTTGCCTATGCTTTAAAAATTAACTTATTTCTTTTCAATAGCTTTTTGAAGTTTAGTAAGTTGTGCTTTGTATTGTGCAGGTTTAATCTTGCCATCGTAAGTTCCGCTGATAAGTGGAGCTGCACCGTTCCAGAATGCTGCCATTTGTGGAAGCATTGGTTGAAGAACTGAGTTACCTGGTTTAGCCATTTCAATTACAGACTTAGCAACTGGGTCATTTTGAACTTCACTTGAGTTAACTGCAGCCTTCAATACTGGAATTTGACCAGCTTCAGAGTGAGCAATTAATTGTGACTTCTTGTTAGTAATGTATGCAGCTAAATCTGAGGCAGCCTTGGCATTCTTAGTGTGTGAGTTAACTGCGAAACCTTCAATACCAAGGAATGCTTCCATTTGAACATTCTTGCCACCAACTTCAATCGTTGGGTACTTAGCAACTGCAAAGTTCTTACCCAAAATCTTCTTAATGTTAGCTGCGTTCCAAGGACCATCCAAGATAGCTTGAGCGTTGCCTTTCTTCAATTGGTTCAATGCGTTAGAGGTTTGCATTACGCCCTTGTTACTCTTTTGAGCAGCGTACCACTTCAAAGCGTTGATACCTTGAGCAGAATTGAAGGTAGAACCTTTAAGTTCTTGACCGTTATCACCGAATAACTTTGTACCTGCTGAGAAGAATACTGGCCACATTACATATGCATTAGTAAAGTCAGTAGCTACAACACCCTTAGAAGTTAAGGTCTTCCAATCTTTAACATCATTTGCTGAAAGCTTAGACTTGTTGTAGTAAATAGTTTGAGCTTGTTGTGCATATGGATATGCGTAAATTTTGCCCTTCCAAGTTACACCAGTTGAAGCTTCACTAACGTAGTTAGACTTAATATCTTTAGTTGCTGCAGGTGAAAGTGGGTTAATGTAACCTGCTTCAGCCATTTGACCCAATTGGTCGTTTGGAACTTCAAATACATCGGCTGCTTTTGAAGGGTCTTTACCTACATCAGTCTTAGCATTAGCTGAACCATTAGGACTTTGAACAACACGAACCTTAATATTCTTGTTTTTATTAGTAAATTCTTTAGCAATTTGTTTGTAGTAAGGTACTTGTTCAGTATCAACCCACAAAGTTAAGTTAGCTTTTTGTGAGCTTGAACTAGATGATGAGTCTGATGAACTATTATTTGAACAAGCTGCAAGTGACATTGCGGCTAAAATAGCAGTACTTCCTAAAGTCAATTTCTTCCAAAGTTTCATGAGTTTTTCCTCCTAAAATAAATTAAAACAATATAAATTTTTCTTACTAACGCAGTTCAGTCTGCAAATTGTAAGCTTAATTAAATTAATAACTCTGACTAATTAACAATCGCCTTAGTTGTTTCTTTATCAAAGAAATGTGCCTTGTTAACATCAAAGCCCATCTTGACCTTATCACCTGGTTCATGATAATCACGAGCATTAACAATTGCGACAAATTCTGTGCCGTCAACTTTTTGATAAAGCTGAATTGTTGAACCAAGTAACTCAGAAACGACAACTTCTGATTCAATTACTTGATTAGGCCAAGTTTCAAGGAATGCTTCTTCTGAGTGAATATCTTCTGGACGAATCCCAAAGACAATATCCTTGTCATCATAGCCTTGATCCTCGAGCATCTTAGCTTTTCCTTCAGGAATTTCGATATCAAGGCCGCGTCCATCACTAATTCGTTGATTTTTGTAATGAACATTAAAGAAGTTCATTTGTGGTGAACCGATAAAGCCCGCCACAAATTGGTTAACCGGGTGATTGTATACTTCAAGTGGGGTTCCAATCTGTTCAACTCTACCAACAGACATAACTACTACCCGATCAGCTAGCGTCATGGCTTCAGTCTGGTCGTGGGTAACATAGATAGTTGTTGTACCAAGATTTTGGTGTAATTTGGCAATTTCTGCCCGCATTGAAACCCTTAATTTAGCATCAAGGTTTGAAAGTGGTTCATCCATAAGAAAGATCGGCGCATCACGAACAATTGCCCGTCCTAAAGCCACACGCTGACGTTGTCCACCTGATAATTCACCAGGCTTTTTATCAAGATAATCTTTTAAGCCTAAGATTTCAGCAGCATGGTGAACTCGTTTATCAATTTCATCTTTTTGATAATGACGAAGTTTCAAGCTGAAAGCCATGTTGTCATAAATAGTCATATGAGGATATAAGGCATAATTCTGGAAAACCATTGCAATATGACGATCCTTAGGAGCAACGTCATTCATAACCTTATGGTCAATCTCTAATGTTCCTTTAGAAATATCTTCTAATCCTGCAACCATTCTCAAGGTTGTTGACTTACCACATCCAGATGGCCCGACGAAAACAATAAATTCCTTGTCCTTGATATGTAAATCAAAGTCATTAACCGAATATTTACCATTTCCTTCATACTTTTTATAGATATGGTTTAAATCTACTTCAACCATTCTTTCTTCCTACTTTCCTCTATTTGTATTAAATGCAGCTTCAATTTTTGCTAAGTTCAATTCCTTAGTAGTTGGAACTAGATAATCAGCTCCTTTTAAGAGATCCTTGTCACCAATTCCTACTGCAAATTGCCCCGCTGCCTTGATAGACTCAATTCCAGCCTTAGCATCTTCAAAGCTAATTACCTCATCTGCACCTAAATCTAATAGCTGCTGTGCTCTTTGATAAATCTCAGGATCAGGCTTGCCATGATGGAGCGTTGCCGGATCAACTATGGCATCGAATTCATCCATAATTCCCAACTTAGTCAAAATTATTGGCGCATTCTTTGAAGCTGAAGCAATTGCTAAGCTTAAGCCCCGCTCTTTAGCATCATTAAGTAAGTCCATAATTCCTGGCAAGATGTCATCTGGTGTCATCTTCTCTACTTGTTCAACGAACTTAGTATTCTTTTCAGCAGCGAATTTTTCTTTTTGAGCTTGAGAATATTTATCTTCTTGATGACCATATTTCAAGATCAGCTCTAAAGAATCCATTCTGGAAATTCCTCTTAAACTATCTAACTGCTGATTAGTTAAGCTAATCCCCAGTTCTTTAGCCAAGTTATTCCAAGCACCTAGGTGATAGATGGCTGAGTTGGTCAACACACCATCCAAATCAAAAATTAATCCTTTAAGCATTCTGCTTCACCTTCTTTAAGCATGACTTTCTGTTTGTTAACTGAAATCTCTAAATCTTGACCTTCAAGAAGAGTTATCTTGGTTTCTTCATGATTTACATAAACTTCAATCAAGCGGTCGCGATAGTTGATCTTAAAGCTGTATTGATCCCAATTATCTGGAATAAATGGCTTAAAGCTTAATTGATTATTGCTATACCTCATACCAGCAAAGCCTTGAACAATCGCTAACCAAGATCCGCTCATTGAAGTAATATGCAAGCCATCTGAAGTATCATTATTGTAATTATCTAGATCAAGTCTTGCTGTTCTCTCATACAATTCAACTGCCTTCTGCTTTTTACCTAATTCTGCAGCTAGAACTGAATGAATTGAAGGTGATAAGGAACTTTCATGAACTGTTAATGGCTCATAAAAGTCAAAGTTCTTTTCTTTTTGTTCTTTAGTATATTGGTCATTTAAGAAGTAAATCCCTTGCAAGACATCTGCTTGCTTGATAAATGGTGATCTCAAGATCTTATCCCATGACCAGTGCTGGTTTAACGGGCGCTGGTCTTCAGGAATAGTACTTACTGGACGAATATCTTTATCTAAGAAGTCATCTTGTTGTAAGAAAATGCCTAAATCTTCATCCTCACCAAGATAAATATTATCGACAATATCTTGCCAGTGTTCCTTCTCTTCATCAGATACATTGACCCGCTCTTGGGCTGCCTTAGTTGCCTTAGGTAAGCGATCTAGCGTATATTTCAAGAGCCAGCGTGCCATTGTATTAGTGAACCAATTGTTATTGACATTGTTTTCATATTCATTTGGTCCAGTAACACCGTGGATGACATATTTTTTACGCCATTTTGAATAATGGACTCTATCTGCCCAGAATCTAGCAGTTCCGACCAAGACATCCATTCCTTCATCTTTTACGTAGCTTTCATCACCGGTGTAGTTAGTGTATTGATATATCGCAAACGGAATGTCTGCATTACGGTGGATCTCTTCGAAGGTAATTTCCCATTCATTGTGACATTCAATTCCATTGAAGGTTACCATTGGGAATAATGCCCCAGCTAAACCCTGTTGAGCTGCATTATGGTAAGCACCTTTCAGTTGATCATGCCGATATTGAAGTAGTGCTTTAGTAACTTCAGGCTTAGTAATCGCTAAGTACATTGGCACAATGAAGGCTTCTGTATCCCAGTAAGTAGCACCACCGTATTTTTCACCAGTGAAGCCCTTAGGGCCGACATTCAGTCGCTTATCTTCACCATAGTAAGTCATAAACAACTGTAAGATATTAAATCTAATACCTTGTTGGGCAGCAGGATCGCCAACAATCTCAATGTCACTTTGTTGCCAGCGTTCTTGCCATATCTTAGTATGGTATGAAAGATTCTCCTCAAAGCTCTTAGCCTGCAACTGATCCATCAATTCGCTAGCTGCTTGTTCTTGCTTATCTGCTGCCACATCACGGCTTGTAATAACAACGATATCTTTTTCTAATTCATAGCTTTGGTTTTCATCAAGTTCAATAGCTACCTTTTCTGATAAGCTAGCTGTCTGGCTCGTTACTTCTCCAGCAATCACCCGACCATCATGACGAAGCGACTCTTTGAGCAAGACTGTAAACTGCGGAACTCCATAAGGATTCTCTTTAGTTTTAACTTGAATTGTTCTCTGAGTTTTATCTTCATTGATTGGCAACCAGAAATGTTCTTCATAGTTACTGTCTTCATTAACAACATTGCCATCTAAAGTTGAATCAAATTCAATCTTGGCATGACCCTTAATAACTGTTGCCTTAACGTTTATTAGGGCTGCTTGCTTTTGAGCAATATGTAAGAATCTTCTAAATTCAAACTTAACATCGCAATCTTGACCATGATAGATGAAGCTACGGGTCAATAAACCTTGGTGCATGTCGAGTGACAAGACAAAATCGCTGAAATCTACTTGATTAAGATCTAGCCTTTCACCATTAATAGTAATACCAATCCCAATAAAGCTTGGGGCATTGATACTCTTACCAAAGTATTCTGGATAACCGTTCTTCCACCAGCCGACCCTAGTCTTATCTGGGAACCAAACCCCAGCTAGATAAGTACCTTGTAAGCTGTCACCAGAATAACCTTCTTCAAAGTTACCCCTAATTCCCATATAGTCATTACCAATTGCAGTAATACTTTCCTGCAATCTCTTATCTTCCTTAGAAAGCTTATGGGTTACTACCTTCCAAGGATCTATTTCAAAAATTCGTTTCATAATCCAATCTCCACCACTTTTGTGAGGTCTTTTTATTTACATATTCATTATCATATTGTTGGAAGCGCTTAACAATAGATATTTTGATGTTACCGGTATCAAAAATTTATAAGAAAAAAAGCAGCCTGTCGGCTGCTTATCACTTATGACTTAATCTTGAACTTCAATTAAGAAGCCATCTGGCTCTAGCATTGAAGCGGTGTAGTTTTGACTAAGGGTAGGAGACTTTTCAAGCTTAATCTCATGCTTAGTGGTATTGTAGTAGGCATTAATCGTTTCTGAGCCTGATCTGGTCACTTTTAAGAGGCCATTGTCTGTTACCGTTAACTTAATTGTCCCCTGATTCAAAGTAGCACAATGGGTGCGGCGGAACTTAATTAACTCTTGAACCCTCTTCCAAACAGGTCCACCTAACTTACTCCAATCCATCGGCTTACGGCAATCAGGATCGTTGTCTCCACTCATCCCCATTTCCGTTCCATAATAAATACATGGCACACCTGGTTGTAAGAATTCGTATGCTAGGGCTTGCAAGGTTAAGTCTTGATTGCCCTTAGCAAGAGTTAAAATTCTAGCAGTATCATGCGAATCAAGCATATTCATCATTGCCTGATTAACCATATCAGGATATAGCATTAATTGATCGGTCAAATGGCTGCTTAGCTCTTGTTCACTCAACTTGTGGCTAAAGAAATGATCTTCTATCTGCAGAGTATACGGATAATTCATAACACCAGTAAATTGATCGCCTTTAAGCCAAGGACGGGCAGAATGCCATATTTCACCTACAATATAGAAGTCTGGCTTAATCTTGATTAATTCATCATGGAATCTCTTCCAAAAATGATGGTCAACTTCATTAGCAACATCCAAGCGCCAAGCATCAATATCGAAATACTTAACCCAGTAGGTAGCAATTTCTAGCAAGAAGTCCTGAACTTCAGGATTAGCCGTATTTAACTTAGGCATATGCTTCTCAAAGGCAAAGGTTTCATAAGGTGGCTCTCCCTGCCCTTGACTAGGATCTTGATAAGGTTCAACTGGATAAGAGTTAATGTGGAACCAGTCTTTAAAACGTGATTTTTCGCCATTTTTGACTACGTCTTGCCACTGCATTGATTGGTCACCCAAGTGGTTAAAGACTGCATCCAGCATTACCTTCATCCCACGCTTATGAGCTTCATTAACTACCTTAGCAAACAAGTCCTTATCACCAAAGGCTGGATCAATCTGAAGGTAGTCAACTGTATCATACTTGTGATTAGAACTTGCCTTAAAGACTGGGCAGAAATATAATCCCGTAACGCCTAGATTTTGCAGGTCATCTAAGTGATCTAACACCCCTTGCAAGTCTCCACCATAAAAGTCTTCTCGACCAGGATGGTCTTCAGGATTCCAAGCCTTTACATTAACTGGGTCATTACTCTTATCACCATTGGCAAACCTCTCTGGGAAGATCTGATACCAGACGATATCTTTGAGCCAAGCTGGAGTCTTGATACGGTCAATATCGTGAAAGTATGGTACTTTAAAGTAAAGCCCGTCTTGCTTTAGCTTTTCAGTCGTAAAGCTCTCAATACTACGGTCGCCAAAAATCACATGACTGCCGTCTGTCGCAATAATTTCAAAGGTATACTTGATGCGATGGTATGGTGCAGATAAAGTAGCTCCCCAATGATCGCTAACTTGTCCGCTACCAATTTTTTCCATTGTGAATGTTTCGGCTTTTTCAGGTGGCAGATAGTTATCTGTATAGTGAACGATGACTTTTTGGACGTCATTTTTAGCTGTGTGTAGCCTAATTTTTAAGTGAGAATGATCAATTACAAAACAATCTTCACTTTCAGTTCTGTGTCTTAAAGCTGCTAGTTGCATAATTTCTCCTATAGTTAATTTTCTAATACTAGTCCTGAATATGGCTTTAGGATTAATTTTCCTGATTCAATACGATAATCTCCAGCTGCTAATCTAACCTGATTAAATTCAGGTGCCAAGTCAAATTCAAGATCGCTATCACTTAATGAAACAGCAATCAAGGCCTTCTTATCTTTTAGGCTTCTTTCATAAACATAGCTGTCAGCCGAAGTAGCGTGCAAATAATAATCACCATCTTGAAATAGTGTTTCTTTTTTCAAGGTAATTAGTTTTTTATAGAAATGAAAGATACTGTTATTATCTGCTAATTCCGCTAGTACATTATGTTGGTCGACTTTTTTACCTTTAATCCAGGGCTGTCCAGTTGAAAAGCCATTATTTACTTCATTGTTCCAAGGCATTGGTCCTCTGGCTGGGAGCTTGTGGGTTTGGCTTGCCATTTTTAATGCTTCTTGGGTCGATTTACCAGCATTTTTTGCACTTTGAACAAAATCATTAACTGTTTCATCTTCAAATTGATCTACCTGGTCAAATTCTAAATTCTTTAATCCTAATTCTTCCCCATAATAGATAATCGGCACTCCAGATTGAAGATACATCAGTATCGCTAAGCTTCTTACTTGAGTCTCATTCTTGGCAACTCTGGTTGCAATCCTTGACATATCATGGTTATTCCAGTATAGGATTGGTTGAGAGATTCCCCTCAAGCTCTGTTGCCATACTGCCTGGTTCTGCTTAAATTTAACTATATCTAACGGCTTAGGCTGATACTGATCAGAGAAAGTTGAATCAAGCTGACTCTTATCTTCTGTAAAGTACCTAAAAGTTATCACGCTATCCATTAAGTGATGATCCTTATCCGTATAATCAACTGCTAAGTTAACATTGGCACTTGCGGCTTCTCCTAACAAGAATGCATCTGGATAGTCTTGTTTGATTTCTTCACAAAATGGTCGCATCCATTTTTGAACTTGAGGCAAATTGGCAAAGAAGGACTCCGCAATTACAGGCTCTTGCGACTGGTCTTTTACTGGAAAGTTCTGTCTTAAATCAGCCTTAGCAATATGTATAAAGGCATCAAGCCTTAGGCCGTCAATTCCTTTAGCTAGCCAGTATTTGGCAATTTCACTCATTGCGTGCCTAACTTCAGGATTCTTCCAATTTAAGTCCGGCATCCGCTTATCAAATAAGTGAAAATAAAACTTTCCACTATTAGCAGGATCCTTTTCCCAAACGCTCCCACCAAAAAAACTGCCCCAATTATTAGGTAATTGATTATCTTCACCAGCAAAAATATAGTAGTCACGGTAGATACTATTAGTATTCTTAATTGCGTCTTGAAACCAAGGATGTTGATCTGAGGTATGATTAAGAACAAAATCCATAATGACATGAATACCCGCTTCATGCATTTCTTTAATTAAGTTCTCCATATCAGCCATCGTTCCTAACTTAGGATCAATGGCAAAATAATTTGAAACATCATAACCATTATCAACTTGTGGCGATACAAAAATTGGATTTAACCAGATAGCGGTAATTCCTAATTCTTTTAAGTAAGGTATTCTTGATCTAATCCCATTTAAGTCCCCAATACCATCACCATTAGAATCTTGAAAGGACTTAGGATATATTTGATAAATAATTGCGTGATCATACCAATGTTTCATAATAATTTTCCCTCCATGCTTATATTCTAAATAATCGCAGTAAGCGTTTACAGGATAATTTAAGTGTTACCGGTATCAAAAAATACGAATAAATTATTATCTTCAATGTAATGAGCTGCAAAAGTATCTAACTTTCGTGGCTCATTACACAATGAATAATAATCTATCCGTATTTTTAATTTCGAGTTGATTCACTTTTAACAAGTTCTGGCTCAATTAAAATCTCACCTTGTTGGGCACCATCTTGCTTAATCTTTTGCAGGATCATTTTAGCTAATAAATCACCCAGTTCAAAGAACTTTTGCTTAACAGTGGTTATCTTGGGATTAGATATTTGATTCAACAAAACGCCATCAAAACCAATTACTCCAAAGTCTTTAGGTATATTAGCGCCTTTTCGCTTAAGTGCACGAACTACTCCTATCGCAATTCTATCACTAGCGCAGATGAAGCAAGTATTTGGAGCTAACTGCTTCCAATTATTGATAATTAGTTCTTCAGCCAGACTGCTATGATTCTGAATTCTAAATATCTTAGGAACCAGGTTATGACTCTGTAAAGTGTTGATATATCCTGCTTCGCGTGAATATTCAAATGCTTCTTTTTCATCAATACCAATAAAAATTACTGACTGATAATTCTTATCAAGCGCATATTGAGTAGCAAGCTGTTCACCTAACTTGTTATCAGTATCAATAAAGTCATAACCAAAGCGGTTTTCACCAAATAAGATAAAGGGCTTACCTAATTGGTCCAGCCAATTGACGTCCTTAGCACGCTCACCAGTAATAATATAACCGTCTACACCGTCAGTTGTAATATCGTTATCAGTTGCTAGCTGTAAGGCATAGTGGTGCTTACCTAAGCCATTAGCTATACCAAAAAGTAGGTTCATATAGTATGGCTCAGTTGTATCAATATCTTCTAAGATAACGAGCTTAACGATATTAGTTCGTTGATGGGCTAGGGCACTTGCGACAAAGTTAGGGTGGTAATCAAGTTCCTCCATTGCTTGTTCAACTATTCTTCTTAGCTCAGGAGTCACTTGCTGGGGATGATTAATTACTCGTGAAACCGTCATCTTCGATACGCTTGCTTTTTTAGCTACGTCAGATAAAGTAGTCATAAAATATTTATTCCTTCTAAAATAATTTTATATGTGTATATTTTACACTACCACAGATTAAAAATGTAATCACTTTCAAAAAATAAGAATCAAAAAGGTCAAACTCCCCAAAATAGAGACCTTGACCTGATCTAAGTAGACTATTTAAAATTACTTGCTACAAAACGCGTATCAAATAATGGGCTAACTGGCTTGTGTTCTTGAATGAACTTAATAGCTTGCCCCATTAATGGTCCTACAGAAACAATCTCTGTCTTATCTAAGCGCTTTTCAGCTGGTTGATTAATTGAATCAGTTAAGATTAACTTCTTGATTGGTGAATCATTCAAGCGCTTGATAGCCGGTCCAGACAAAACAGCATGAGTTGCAGAAGCATAAACTTCAGTAGCACCTGCATCAATTAAGGCTTGTGAAGCTAAGGTAATAGTACCGGCAGTATCAATCATATCATCAATAATAATGGCACGCTTGCCCTTAACATCCCCAATAATGTTCATAACTTCAGCCACATTAGCTCTTGGGCGGCGCTTATCAACAATAGCAATTGGTGCCTTTAAAAATTCTGCCAATTTACGGGCACGAGTAACACCACCGTGGTCTGGAGAAACAACAACTGCATCTTTTTCTAAATCATTACGCAAGAAGTAGTCAGCTAATAATGGCGCACCCATTAAGTTATCAACAGGAATATCGAAGAATCCTTGAATCTGTGGTGCATGCAAATCAAGTGATAATACTCGGTCAGCACCAGCCTTCTGGATCATATCAGCAACTAACTTAGAAGTAATTGGTTCACGGGCACGAGTCTTACGATCTTGACGAGCATAACCATAGTAAGGCAAGACAATATTAACTGTCCGAGCTGATGCTCGCTTAACTGCATCAATCATAATCAACAATTCCATCAAGTTATCATTAACTGGGTCACTAGTTGATTGAATTAAGTAAACATCCTTACCACGAACGGATTCATCAATGTTAATTTGAATTTCACCATCGCTAAAACGTTTTACATCTGACTTACCCAGTTCAACACCGACAGTCTTAGCAATCTTCTCTGCTAATGGCTTGTTGGAGTTGAGCGCAAAAATTTTAATTTCTTTGTCCAATTGCGACATAGTTTCCTCCACGAAAAAAGCTTACATTCACTATTAATAATAGCAAAAAAAGCCGCATTACGCTCGTTTTTAGTCAAAAAAAGAGGCTATCTTCAAATAATAACCTCTAAAAAATAATTTATTTTACATCGGATACCTTAACATAGTACTTGCCTGGCTCTAAAGCATAGTACTTAGTGCCCTTAATTGTCTTAGTGCCTAGACCCTTGACTGTTACACCCTTAGCAATGTAAGAAGTGCCGTAATAATTCTTAACACGCTTACCATTCTTGTCATAGACATAGGCCTTGCGTTTCATAGTAATCTTTACTGACTTAATTGCAGTAGACGTCTTAGATTGGGGCTTTTTGCTTGTAGACTTTTTACTAGTCTTTTTAGTTGCTGCTTTCTTAGTAGTAGTCTTTTTAGTGCTGCTCTTTTTTGCCTTAGTTTGGCTAACTTTTACTTTGCTAGTACCGTTAGTCTTGTAAGTAACAGTACTTGCACCATCTTTATAAGTTACAGTGCCCTTAGTAGCTACTGCTGGTAGCCAGTATTGCAAGTTAGTCTGAATACTGAAGTAGACCTTGCCATTAATCGTCTTTACATCCCAGATAGTATACTTACCACCCTTAGCAGCAGTGCGGGATAACTTCTTGCCGTCCTTATTGTAGAAGTTAGTCTTCTTAGTAACTACAACACTGCCCTTACCGTTAGTCTGATATACCTTAGAGCTTGATGCGGCTTGTACACTAACATTATTAACACCAGTTGCAACAACTGGGGCAACAGCTAATAAGGTAGCTGCAGATAACATTGCAATCTTTTTGCTTAATCTCATGATTTATAATGCCTCTTTCTGCTAGATAATCTGCCCTATATTATACTTCAAAATAAAAAAATGCTTCAATTTTAGAAGCATTTTCTTTACGATTTCTTTACAGATTATTCCCATTCTTTATCTTTAGAAAGTGGAAGCTTGTGCCAGTAATCTTTTTTATTAACTTGACGGCCACGGGCAATTGCCATGTCATATCTATCCACATCTTTAGTAATTGTAGAATCAGCTGCAATAAAGGCGTGGTCTGCTACATTAATTGGAGCAATCAAGGTAGATCCAGCACCAATGAAGGCATGATCGCCGACAGTAGTATGGAACTTCTTGACACCATCATAATTAGAGAAGATTGTACCGCAACCAATATTAATATCCTTACCTAAGCTAGCATCCCCAACATAAGTTAAGTGACCAACCTTGGTATTCTCACCGATTTCAGCCTTCTTAATCTCAACGAAGTTACCGATGTGGGCACCTTGGCGGATAATAGCTTGCGGACGCAAGTGGGAATTAGGACCGATATCAGTACTATCATCCATTTGTGCTTCTTGCAGAGTTGAAGAAGTAATTGTTACACCGTTGCCAACTTTGGAATCAACAATGCGTGACCCATTAGTAATATGGCAATCACTGCCGATTTCAGTATTGCCCTTAATCACAACATTCCCTTCAATGATAGTATCGTTGCCGATCTTAACGTTGCAATCAATATAAGCAGTTGCAGGATCGATAAAGGTTACACCATTGCGCATATGCTCTTCATTAATTCTCTTTTGCATGATCTTAGTTGCTTGAGCTAAGGCGATTCGGTCATTAACTCCTAGACTCTGTGAAAAGTCAGCCATCTCATAAGCGCCAACCTTCTTACCAGACTTGCGCATAATCTCTAAGACATCAGTTAGGTAGTATTCGCCTTGAGAGTTATTATTACCCACTTGCTTCAATGCTTCAAATAATTCCTTATTATTGAAACAGAATACCCCAGTATTGATCTCATCAACAGCTAATTCTTCTGGAGTACCGTCTTTTTGTTCAACAATTCGTAAGACATTACCATCTCCATCACGAATAATGCGACCATAACCAAATGGATTAGGAGCCTTAGCAGTTAAGACTGTAGCACTGTTGCCACTAGAATTATGCTTAGCAAATAAGTTATTAAAAGTTTCACTAGTAAATAATGGTGTATCACCAGTTGCAACTAAAGTTTCACCCTCTAAGTCCTTTAATAAGTCGCTAGCTGCCATTACAGCATCACCGGTACCTAGTTGTTCTTTTTGGAAGGCAAATTCAGACTTACCAGCCAAGACTTCCTTAACACTCTCAGCACCATTGCCCACGATAGTAACGATCTTATCAGGATTAGTTCCCTTAGCGGCATCGACTACATGCTCTACCATTGTCTTACCACAAACAGAATGCAAAACCTTATAAAGCTTAGACTTCATGCGGGTACCCTTACCTGCAGCTAGAATAACAACATACTTATTCATCTCTTAAATATCCCTTCAATTTCTAAACTGCTACTAGTATATCATTTTTTATTTTAAAAACGATTAAAGTCCGTTTGCTTTAAGATATTGCCCGCTTCAGCTGCAATAATATTCTTAGTGCGGTCAACTTCGGTAATAGTAATTAAAGATTGGTAGTCATCTACTACTTTTTGGGAGGCATTCTTGCTTTCACATAAGACACACATACCACTAACTGTACAGCCGAACTCCTTAACTAATTCTTCCATCCCAGTTAAGGTTCCGCCGCCCTTCATGAAGTCATCTACGATTAAGACATTAGAATGTTCTGGCAAGCTGCGTTTAGCTAGCTCCATCTTCTCTACTCGTTCACTTGAAGAGGCAACATAGTTAACTGAAATCGTAGCTCCCTCAGTAATCTTGGGTCTTCTTCTAACGATAACGAAAGGTACATTTAAGTAACGACTAACAGCTTGAGCAAGGGCAATACCCTTAGTTTCAACAGTCATGACATAATCAACATCGCTATAAGCATACTTAGTTGCAATCAGTTGACCGATCTTGGCTAAGTTAGCAGGTGAACCTAAAATATCAGATAAATAAACGAAATTCCCTGGCAAAATTCGCTTAGGATCTTGAACCTGACTTGCTAAATTGTCTAAGTATTCCTTAGCTTCTTGCTCACCCATAAAGGGAATATACCTAACTCCCCCGGCAGCTCCGGCCACTGTTTCTAAAATACCGTTTTTATTAGCGGCTAAAGTCTCCTTTAAAATTGATAAGTCTTCTGAAATTGATGACTTAGCTGAACCATAGCGATTAGCAAAAAATGGCAGGGGAATTAAAGTATGTGGGCGCTCCAGAAGGTATTTAACCATGTCTACTAATCTTTCTGAACGTTTCATTGCTTCTTACCTTTCTAGTTATAATTGCTTTTATGCATTAAAATTATATACATTATGCAAAGAAAAATCACTAGCATTTTAAAAAAAATACTAGTGATTGTTCGTAATATGTTAATTTTATAATTACATTTCGTTAAATTCAAGTTCAATGTTCTTAGTTAAAAGATCAGTGTAACTATATGAAACGCGCTCAAAATTATTCTGATCTTGATCAAGATCAACTACAAATACTGCACGATAGGTCTTAGTTAACACACCTCTTCTGCGTGTAACTTTCTTTCTGCCAGCTTGTGCAACTACTACAAGACTTTCTCCAATATGAGAGTCTAACTTTTCTTTGATGTCTGTTAACGACATTGGCACTAGACGTCACTCCTTTGCATTAGAGTAATTATATCAGAAAAAATCTTAAAAATCAAGATTGAGTTCTTGACATTTAATTAGCGGTATGATTCTTAACTAAATGTGCCAATGTGATGAATTGTTCAATTGTCAGCTCTTCAGGACGTACACGCAAGTCTAAGCCTAAGGTATTGATAACTTGCTCGCGTTCATCCTTATCCTGAATTATGGGCTTTAAGTTGTTAGACAGGGTCTTACGTCTTTGGGCAAAGCTTAGCTTAACCACATGATCAAAATAATCATAATCACTTATGTTGAATCTATCTTCTAGCGGCGTTAAAACAACTACAGCTGAATCTACCTTAGGTCGGGGCATAAAGGAAGTATTCTTTACCTGCTCGGCCAATTCAACATTCATCCTAGTTTGGACTGCAATTGTTAGCGGCCCATAAGCCTTGGACTTAGGATGAGCCACAAGGCGTTCAGCAACTTCTTTTTGCATCATTAAGGTTAAACTGACAAAATCTAGATCACTTTGAATTAAGTTAAAGATGATCGGCGTTGTAATGTAGTAAGGCAAGTTAGCTACAATCTTAATTGGCTTGGAGAAGTCGAAGAAGGTGCCAATATCATCTTGAAAGTCCGCCTTTAAAACATCCTTCATTATTAACTTAAACTTGTCTAACAAGAGTTGATCGCCGATCTTTTGTGGCAATTCATTATGTAAGATATCTGGCAAGTCATGATCCACTTCATAAGCAACTACCTTAGCACCAGCTAAGAGTAATTGCTCTGTTAGCGAGCCAATTCCAGGTCCAATCTCAATTACTTGATCTCCTGCACTAACCTCAGCTGCCGCTACAATTCCATTAATTACAGCTAAATCAACTAAGAAGTTTTGCCCCAGATTCTTCTTAGCATGCATAAAATAGCGATTAACAATTGCTTGTGTTCTAAGTGGGGATGCAATTGGCATATTATTTGACACTGTCAACAGCCTCCTTTACCTCTTGGTAACTAATTCCAAACATTTCCAAACGACGGTAAAACTGTTGAGCATTACCGTAACCAATTCCTAACTTAATACCAACTCTCTCTCGCAATTTCCGTGCATTGGGGCCTATTCCTAATCCCAGAGCATTATAATCATGCTTAGTTAGATCGCTAGTTTCTGGCTGGACTTCATGCAAGTCACTTAAAGCCCTCTCTAAAGCCGCTTCAGACGCATGTTCAACTCCAAGACTATTACCACGCTTAGTTGGTTCGCCTTCCTTTCGTGTAATGAAGGCTTGCTTAGCATTAGGAACTACCTCAGTAACTAGCTTGCGAATACGTTCGCCATTAAAGTCAGGATCAGTAAAGACAATGATCTCTCTAGTTTGCGATAGTTTCTTAATCATCATTAAGGTCTCATCAGAAACTTCAGAACCATTAGTTTCGATTGTTTCAATTCCCGGGAAGAATTGGCGCAGCCTTTTAGTATCATCGCGTCCTTCAACTACAACTACTGCATTAAAATGCTTCTGCTTACTTGATTCCATATATCCTCATCGCATTTCTATAAGTATGATCTGCCACCTCTTGAATACTTACACCTCTTAAGTCAGCAATCGCTTGGGCAACATAATGGGCATAGCCGGTTTCATTTTGCTTGCCACGATAGGGCTTAGGAGTTAAGTATGGGGCATCTGTTTCAATTAACATTCGGTCCCAAGGAATAATCTTAGCGGAAGCATGAACATCAACAGCCTTAGTAAAGGAAACAACCCCAGAAAATGACATCATTAGTCCCAGATCAAGGAATTTATGTAACCATTCAGGATCTCCATTGAAGTTATGCAAGATCCCACCATATTCACTAACCTTGCTATTTTTTAAGATTTCATAGGTATCTTCAAAAGCATCTCTAGTATGGATATTAACTGGCAATTTCAGACTATGAGCTAATTCAACCTGCTCTTCAAAGACCTTCCTTTGAATATTGCGAGGTGACTCATCCCAATAATAATCCAGACCAATCTCACCCAAGGCGACAGTCTTAGGCAAGCGTAATTGCTCAATTAATTGGTCACGCGCTGCTTGATTCCAATCCTTAGCAACATCAGGGCAGTAGCCTACAATTGCATATAGGTTATCGAACTGATTACTTAACTCTACTGCCCGACGATTAAATTCTGGATCCTGTCCAGCAACTGCTGCCTTAGTCACACTTAACTTAGCAGCTCGATCAAGATAGTACTGCTCTTTATCGCGAAAAGGCTCATCATTTAAGTGAGTATGTGAATCAAAAATCTCCATTAGCCTAAAAGTGCTCCCACTTCATGTGAATCATCAACAATTGCTAATCTTACCTTGCCCTGCTTTTCACTAGATAAGAGCATACCTTGGCTTAGTTGACCTAACATCTTACGTGGCTTGAGGTTGGTTACAGCAATAACTTTCTTGCCAACTAATTCTTGGTATTCTGGATAGAATTGAGCAATACCACTTAAGATCTGACGTACCTGATCCTCACCGAAGTCAAGCTTGAAGGCAAGAAGCTTCTTAGAGCCCTTAACTGGAGAAACTTCTAAAATCTTACCTACCTTCATTTCAACCTTGTCGAAGTCATCAATAGTGATATGCTTTGGTTCTTGCTTTTTCTGTTCACTTCTAGTTGCCTTCTTAGGCTTAGCCTTGGCCATTTGTTCCTTGATGTACTTAACTTCAACATCATTCTTCAAGCGTGGGAAGATTGGCTTAGGATCAGCAGTTACCTTGCTATTCCAGCCATATGCACCCCATTGAAGACTAGTAGCTTGTTCATCATCAAGACTTAAGCCTAATTGTTTAAACATCTTAACCGGACTCTCAGTCATAATTGGACGTATCAAAAGTGCTACTAAGCGTAAGCTTTCAGCTAAGTTAGTCATTACACGGGATAGGTCTTCCTTCTTGCCTTCTTTATTAAGAACCCAAGGGGTAGTTTCATCAATATATTTATTAGCACGAGAGATTAACTTCCACACAGTATCTAAGGCTTGTGAGAAGTGTAATTCATCCATCTGAGTGTAATAGGTCTTAATCGTATCTTGGGCGGTTTCACGCAATGAGTTCGCAAATTCGTCTTCTTGGCTACTTACTGGTGCTACAATCCCATCTTGGTATTGGTTAATCATTGACACAGTTCTATTCAAGAGGTTGCCCAAGTCATTAGCTAAGTCGAAGTTAACTCTTTCAACAAAATCTTCTGGTGTAAAGTTGCCATCACTACCAAATGGAATTGCCCGCATTAAGTAGTAACGCAATGCATCTAAGCCATAACGTTCAACAATCATTTCTGGATAAACGGCATTACCTTTAGACTTAGACATCTTGCCGTTCTTCATCAATACCCAGCCATGACCAAAGATCTGCTTAGGCAATGGCAAACCAAGTGCCATCAACATAATTGGCCAGTAAATAGTATGGAAACGTACGATTTCTTTACCAACTAAGTGAACATCTGCTGGCCAGAACTTCTTAAAGAGTGAATCATCATCTGAACCATAACCTAAGGCAGTAATATAGTTAGATAAAGCATCAATCCAAACATAAACAACATGCTTAGGATCACTAGGCACAGGGATTCCCCAGTTAACAGTTGTCCGCGTAACTGAAAGGTCCTCTAAGCCAGGCTTGATGAAGTTATTGACCATTTCTTTTTCACGAGAATGAGGCAAGATGAATTCTGGATGTTCATTGTAATACTCAAGCAACCTGTCGGCATACTTACTCATTCTAAAGAAGTATGATGGTTCCTTAATCAGCTTAACTTCATGACCAGATGGCGCCTTACCACCGATAACCTTACCATTATCATCTTTATAAACTTCAGCTAACTGACTTTCAGTAAAGTATTCTTCATCTTCAACTGAATACCAGCCTTGGTATTCACCTAAGTAAATGTCACCTTGTTTTAATAACTTTTCAAAGATTTTTTGAACAGCTTTGACGTGTTCATCATCAGTTGTTCGAATGAACTTATCGTAAGAAATGTCTAGCATCTTCCAGAGCTTCTTGTAGCTAGCTGCCTTTTCGTCTACGAACTCTTGGGGCTTGATTCCTTTAGATTCAGCCTTTTGTTCAATCTTCAGACCATGTTCATCAGTCCCAGTCAAAAAGAAAGTATCATAGCCTTGCGCACGCTTATATCTAGCCATACTATCAGCAGCTACAGTAGTATAAGCATTACCAATTGTTAACTTACCTGATGGGTAATATATTGGCGTAGTAATATAGAATGTCTTTTTTTCTTCTGCCATAAATTTATCGCTCCCTAAATATGTTTAATGTTAGTATAACATTTCAACTTTACCAGCAAAAAAGTTATTTTCACCAAAAGCCTACCTCTAGTTACTTATCTTGACGGCTGACAATTTTATTTGAAAAATTAAACAGGAAAAATAGCGCTTTATAGGCATTTTATGTTAAAATGGTGAAAATGGTTACATAATTGATACAAAAGCACTTGTAGTCATTTTAAACTTGTGCTAATTTAATAGCAGAGAGAATGTAAAAGCATTAGGAGGTTCTCACATGACCGAACAAGTTTATACAGATTATTTTATTGAAGATGAAGATTTTGACAAGAATCACTTCCACTACAAGAAGTTAAGTATTCCTGAAGGTGTTGAAGCTCAGCCTTTAGCTGTACCACCTGTCTTAGCACCTGATAAAGAAACTGACACCGACGTTTGGTTCACTATTGAATCAATGGAAGGTGAAAGCCAAATCTTACCAGGCAAGAAGACTAAGACTTGGGGATACAACGCTCCACTTCTTGGTCAAACCATGGTAGTTAGCCGTGGTAAACGCGTTCACGTAACCTTGAAGAACAGCTTATCAGAATTAACTACTTACCACTGGCACGGTATGGATGTACCAGGCCCAATTACTGATGGTGGTTGCCACGCACCTGTTTATCCAGGCGAAGAGAAGCAAATCGAATTCGTTTGTGATCAACCAGCTGCCTTAACTTGGCTCCACGCTCACCCATGTCCATCAACTGCTGCACAAGTATGGATGGGTCTTGCAATGGGTGTTGTTGTAACTGACGACAACGAAGCTAAGTTACCTATTCCTAAGAGCTACGGTGTTGACGAATTCCCAGTTATCTTACAAGATAGAACTTTCCACGAAGATAACCAATTAGACTACCGTGCAGATTACGATCCAATGGGTGTATTTGCTGAAACTCCACTTATCAACGGTGTTGTTCGCCCATTCGTTGACGTAACTACTCAAAAAGTTCGTCTACTCTTCTTAGGTGGTTCTAACAGACGTGAATGGCGTCTTCACTTCGACGATGACTTAGTTATGACTCAAATCGCTGGTGACGACTCATTCTTACCACACCCAGTTAAGATGACTAAGATCTTGGTAACTCCAGGTGAAAGATTACAAGTTGTTGTTGACTTCGCTAACTACAAGGAAGGCGATGTAGTAAATCTTTACACTGACGACTTCAAGTTAATCGAATTCAGAATCCACAAGTTTGAAAAAGATGACTCAGTAATTCCTGACACCTTATTCGAACCAGAAATTCCAGAAGTAGACCCAAGCTTACCAGTTCGTAAGGTTACTATGGATTACCACAACCAAATGAACGGCAAGATGTTCGCAATGCAACGTATTGACATGCGTCAAAGAGTTGGTCAAGCTGAATACTGGGACGTAACTAACACTAACGACAAGAAGCACGGTATGCTTCACCCATTCCACATTCACGGAACTCACTTCACTGTTGTTTCACGTAATGGCGGTGACCCATTCCCTAACGAATATGGTTACAAGGACACTATCTCAGTTCGTCCTGGTGAAACTGTTCGTCTACGTGTTGAATTCCCACAACTTGGTGTCTTCATGTACCACTGCCACATCATCGAACACGAAGATGCTGGTATGATGGCTCAAATTGAGATCTTCGATCCAGATCATCCAAAGACTTACAAGTTAATGGATATGGAAACCTTAACTAAGGCTTTCGCTGAAGAAAAAGGCATCAAGCCTGAAGAAGTTTGGATGCCTGGTATGGATACTGAAGGCTACGGTTGTGGTATGGAAGAAGCTAAGTCAGATTCCACTTCCGGTGCTAGCCACCACTAGGAGGAAGTAAAGTTAATGGTTGATAATTTATTTTGGAAGATTGTTTGGGTAATTGTTTATGCAATTACAGCTTACTTTACTTTCACTGGTAACATGGCAGCAATGAACTGGATGGCTGGGGCAATGCTTTGTGAAGCAATCGTTTCCCTAGTCTACCACTTCCTTCCAGGGAAGAAGTCTTGCTAGATTTAACAATTGAATACCTTTAAGTATTCTAAATAACAAAAATACACGATCTTTTACAAAGGTCGTGTATTTTTTATTATCCTTAAAATCTTATACTTTAAGCTTATATCCTGCTAGAAAACTTTTTTCAAAATCTCTGGGTAATAAATATTTTTGATTGAAAATATCAATCAAAGCATGGAAATTTTGATATTCCCTTAATGTAGATAAATGTAATTTTCTCTCAACTATTGGTTTAAACTTTTCGTAAGTGGGAATATTCTGATAGCCTAAACAAGTAAGCAATTTCCTAGCATATTTATCTACTACGAATTCCTTCTTATATAGAACATAAAGCAAAATTACATCTGCCGTTTCTGATCCTATTCCTGGGATAGATAACAATTCTGCTCTTAATTTAGTAGCTGGTAATTGTCTAATGCTATCTAAGTCGAAGTTATAGCTTGCAAAATATTGTGCCAAGCTTTTGATAGTTTTACTTTTTCTTTCGTAAAATCCAGCCGACTTAATCGCATTTTTTAATTCTTCATTAGATATTTTCAAAATAATTTGCGGAGAAAAATTTGTTATTTTGTATAATCTACCTAGCGCTCGTTCCACATTTTTCCAATTGGTATTCTGAATTAAAACAGTTGACCAAGCTACCTCCCAATCAGATCTTCCCGGCCACCAACCGTTAGGATTTAGATTATCATACATTAAATTATAAAGCTGAGTTAGTGTGATTACTTTCATAATTATTTTTCGGTTTTAAACAATACATGTGGCAAATCTCTATCTTTTCCTTATTACAATTGCTTCTACATTTGTTAACTACCAGCCACTAAAGTAGCTAACCTGCAGACTTCAAGCTTTGACTCTACTAGCTGCAGCTTCAATTTATTTTTGTCGCTCATAATTTTACCTACTCCCTAAAATTAGGAAAGCGATTTCTTATATGAGAATTATAGCACGATTTCAGCTAAGTATTAAAATATTCATATACGTAAATACTATTAATAATATAGCAAAATAGTAGTCTATTTTATTTCTCGTTTTATCACTACTTTATGTTTACACTTAAACAAAAATAGTGAATCAATTAACCCTATCGGATAATCGATTCACTACTAAACTTAGAATTTTTTATATTTACTGTCCTAAAATTGTTTCCTTAATCTTAGATTGAACAGCTTGCGAAGCTGGGCGCTTCAAAATAGTCTTATCTCCAGTTGCAAAAACAACACCTATCCCCGAACCAGAAATAACTGAAGTTCCACCATATACAATGTTGGGATAGTTCAAGTAATCGTCAAGTCGATCTAATTCAGGCTTCATCTCAGCAGACTTGGCAATTGAATGTGGCGCCTTATTCATAGCATTGAGTGTACATACTAAATCTTCACTGCTAAGCAATCTCATATCTGCGGGAACAATATCCCCTGCTGAAAGATTGATGATATCACCAACTACTATATCTTCAAGTGCCAATTCTTGATCTTGACAATCACGCGTTACATTAATAGTAAATTGCGTATTTAAATTATTATTGTTACTACCAGCTTGCATCTTCTGAATTATGCTTACTGTAGCTAAAACCAAGCCCATTATTAATACAATTATAGCTACATTATAGCTTCGATGCCTCGCTGGAATTAATAAGAAATCTCCTAACAATAACCCTGCAGCAATAACTAATAAGACTGCAGCAAATGGCATAAACCAGTTGAACCTGCTTCTAACTTCCTTATTGCTAACTTGGTTAGGACCACACTTTTGCAAACGTTGAGCTGCATCAATCTGGGTTAAGCCACTGATTGAAGTTTGCAGGCGCTGCAAGGTAGCGAACTTATCTTCTTGGGCAATCATCTTCACCAATTTGGTGTTTGTAAGTAGTCTTCTACTAGAATTGTTGAGGTTTAGCAATTTCAACATCCTTTCTAGAGTCGCAAACAAACAAAAAACCGATACAAAAAACTGTACCGGCTATTTTCAAGCGATATATACTCGTCGTTCAGTTTTAACACTACGTGACGTAAGGCTATACAAGCGTATAACTAGCTGGCTGGGGAAGGCCTTAGATCGACGATCCCTGTTTGACCCGTTGGCATCTCTGGATGTTGCTGGGCGACAGCATGTGTTCACGTAGGAGTCTCACCTAACAGTTTATTTGCTACTTATTATTAACACTAATAACACTTTATAGGTAAAAGCTGTATTAGTCAACCTAGATGTAATTTTTTTCAATTTATTATTGACAAATACCAGGTGCTCTTTAATCAAGAGCACCTGGTATTTAATACCAGATAATTCTGTACTATATAGTTGTTCTTAGTTAAGAACAAAAATTAAAAGTTTTTCGAAAAACTGTAGGCAAGGATATATTCAAAATTAGTACCCTTGAATATACCCAATAAATTTAACAAAACAAAGGAGTTTATCAAAATGGATGAAAGAGTAAAGGACGTTCAGGTCTGGCTTAACAAGACCTATGGTAATGTTTCTGGCTTCAAGAAGGCGCCAGAAGATGGACGCACAGGCTGGGACACAATCTACAGCTTGCGTGAAGGATTGCAATACGAACTTGGTGTATCACCATTAGCGGAAGGATTCGGTGATATGACAAGAAGCGCATTGAGCTCTGTCATTGGATCATTAACACCTGGTTATTCTGGCAACATTATTAAGTTAGTTAAAGGTGCGTTCTGGTGCAAAGGTATTAGCCCAGTTGACTTCAACTCTAAGTTCAATACTAATTTATCTAACGCTATCGAAGAACTACAAAATGATGCAGGTATTGAAGCAGATGGTCAATTAAGCGTCAATCTAATGGCTGCATTATTCGACATGAGTGCATTCGTACTTATTCCTGGCAGAGGTGTTTCAGGTGTAAGAGAAATGCAGCAATATCTTAACAGCAGATACAGCGATGAATTAGGAATTCTACCTTGTGACGGTATTTACCAAAGAGCAACTAATACCGCATTGATCTTTGCCTTGCAAAAGGTTATCGGAGTTGCAGGCGCTAATGGTAACTATGGTCCTGGTACTATTGCCGCAACACCTACAGTTCAAGAAGGTGCAAGTGGAGATATTGTTCGAATTATTCAATACGGACTGTATGTAAATGGTTTCTATGACGGTTCATTTGATGGCAAGTTCGATGGTACAGTAGCAGACTCAATAATTAAATTCCGTAAATTTATGAACTTACCTCCATTTACTAGCACAGCAGATTTAACCGTAATTAAAGGATTGCTTACAAGTAATGGTAATACTAATAGAGATTCCATTGCTCTAGATACTTCAACACAAGTAAGTACTCAAGATCTAGCCAACTTTAAGCGTTATGGCTTTAGCGTCATGGGGCGTTATCTGACTGGTTCAGTTGGCGTAGGATCTTCAAAAAGAGATAAAGATCTTACAGCTGCCGAAATTAAGCGTATTGAAGATTCAGGTATGAGTGTCTTCCCTATCTACGAAGACGGTGGATACGAAATTGATTACTTCAATAAAAAACAAGGTTACAAAGATGGTATTATTGCCGCTGTTAAAGCTAGTGAACTGGGCTTTCCTAAAGGTACCACAATTTACTTTGCAGTTGACTTTGATATTCAAGATGGCGATATTGAAGGAACTGTAGAGCCTTACATGAATGGAATTATCACTGCCTTGAAGTATACTGACTTTGAGCCAGGAATCTATGGTACTAGAAATGTCTGTCTTCATGGTGAAAAACTTGGCATGAAGAACAGCTTCGTAGCTGATATGTCTTACGGCTGGAGTGGAAATCTGGGCTTTGTAATGCCTAAGAATTGGGCTTTTGATCAGTTCGTAGAATACAGCATTGGTGGCACTCCAATTGACCAAGTTGCAGCTTCAGGAAGAGATAAAGGTACTAAGTCATTCTCTCCACGTAAGCAGGAAACTATCTCACCTTCAGATACGCTTAAAGAGATTATTAAATCTTTGAAGCAAGACATTCAGATCGACTTGAGTGGTGAAGAGGTAACTATCTTAGAAACGCCTACTGTAGAAGTAACGTTATCAGCTAGCGATGAATTCGCAGGATCAGGTGATTCTCCAATATTCACTATCAATAATGGTAAGCTAAATTCTGTGGACATTACTAATTGGCTAAAGAAAAAATATAACATGGAAAATAACTCTCTTAGTGTTGCCGTTGATGAATTACAAAAGTTCACTGTTTCTGCTGGTATTACTAATGGTGATATTTCAATATCAGTATCTCAAACGAATGGGACTGATTATAAATTATCAATCAGTTGTAACGTTTATAAAGAGGACAATAAACTAGTTACTAATACTTTCTCTATTGAATTTGGTATTACAATGAAGCCTACCGACTTCTTCCATAGTTTACCAAATGGTGATGCTATAAAAATTACACTAGGTGTAGTTTTAATTGCACTAATTGTAGCTCTAGTAACTCTTATTACAGGAGGTGCTGGCTCTTCAATTGCTGGAGAAGTAGCTGAAGTTGTTTCAACATTAATTTAGTATTCTAATGTTTTTCTTAATAATATAGAAACAATTTAACTACTAAATTATAGCCTAATATATCTCTTATAATGTGGTTCCATCTTTTGAACAAAGTTTGTCTTTTCAATACTTTCATGATTATCTTTCTTAGATATACCAAAAACAAATTTGCTTAGTATCTTATTTTCATCATTTAAATCGTAATTGCATAGAATGTAATTCTTGGATGTTTCTATGAAAAAATCAAAGTTATAGTCGGTAAGAACACAAAAATATGTATTGTCATCCAAATTATAATCATGCTTAACTTTTTCTTGCTGTTGAGGTGAAATATAATCCATCGTTAAAACATATACCATTCTTTTCGCACGTAGAATTTGCAAATATGTGATCAAGGCGGGGAAAACAAAAATTGAAACTACGCTAAGTATGAATAAAATTCTTACTATCCATGGAACAAAAGAAAAAAGGCAAATTATTGCTCCTAAGGGAATACCTACTGCATAAACCCAATGATAAAATATTCTAACTTTTCTAGATCTTGCAATAAACAAAATGTTTGCTAAAAGAGTTGATATATAAACGAATTTAAACCTACTCCATTTTGTAGGTATGTAGATAAACACGGGTATCATTGATTTATTCATAGAGTTTTCCCTTCCAGATAAAGATAATCGCAACTATAAAATGATATTTTAAGCTTAGCATTATTACAAACAGAATTTCAATTAATTAAAGGACGTATTCAATGACTATTAACGACTATCTCGAACTAGCAGGTTTGCTATTGTGGATCATTAGTCTTGTAGGGGCTGGAATTTTAGGACATTTTCATCTTAAAAATCAACGACTACAAGAATTCAGAGATACCGCACAAACCTTAATGACTAACTACGTTTACTTCTATGACAAGAGCGTAATGTCAAACGACAAAAAGTTAAATAACGTAGTTAATGCCGTAGTTGACGGACTTCGAGCGAAAGGCTTCGAAGTAAGCAAAACCGACTTGCAAAATATTTTTGCAGGCGTAGAACATGTAGTAACCGATCTTCGTCTTAAGCAAAAAAGCAAGTTTGTTTGATAATCGAGGTGATGCAATCTCTCTTCCTTCCTTGAATTAAATTAACCAAATAAAGAAGCAGGTTAAGATTCTATCTTAGTAGATCTCAATCTGCTTTTTTAGTTAATGTTTAATTCGATAATTCTGATACCAGGCAAATGCTCCAGTTGCAACAATTGCAATTACGATTCCTAATCCTAAGTTCACACTCTGGGGATGATTAACCTTAGTCATTTGGCTTGAAGTTAAGTCATCCTTAGCTGGCGTCAGGGAATATTGCTGATTAATCAGAGTAGCCACAGCGTTAATACAAGTATTAATGCCCCTATTGAACTTACTATTACTTGGGCTACGCAAGTCATCCCCCGCATAACGAATAATATTAATCGTTTCAGAAGTAGTCAAGCTCTTGCTAAAGTTCTTCCCTACGAAGATCTGCACATTATTCTTTTTACCATGACCTACGGCGATAATAACTTCATTAGCCTTAGGATGAAGTTGAGCAACATTTTGACCTGAACTACTCTTAAGTAACAAATGCGGCTTAGACTTAATAGTCTGATAACGTGCATTTCTCTGCTCAACGTTTTTAATAACTTGTTGGTTAAAGATATGAACTGGATCAGTAACAGAATTAGAAGCCATTGCCAAACTAAATATTCCTATTAACAGAAAAAATATTACCCCTATCTTACGCTTCATCGTTATCTTCTGCCTGTTTCAAGTGACTCTCTAAGCTCTCGAAATACTTACTCTCAAGCTTAACTTGCTCAAGTTCAACACCCTTATCCCTAAGCAATTCTAAAGTAAGAGGGTCATCATGATAATTATAGTAGTAATTGATCTTCTTAATCCCTGCTTGCACTAGGGCCTTAGCACAATTAAAACATGGGAAATAAGTCACATATATCTCGGTGTTTTCAGTAGAAATACCATTCTTGGCACACTGGATTAGTGAATTCATTTCAGAGTGAATGGTTCTGACGCAATGACCATCAACCATTAAATGCCCCACATCATCACAATGAGGCTGACCCGATACGCTGCCGTTATAACCGGTCGCAATCATCCGATCATCCTTAACAATTACACTACCAACTAAAGCACGATTACAAGTTGAACGTTGGGCAATAACCAGCGCCTGCATCATAAAATACTGCTTCCAAGGAATACGATCACGTGACATAAAAAATCCTTCTATCTTAACTATTTACGGTCAAAGTAATTCAAGCCGATAGCATCACGAACTTGTCTTAATGTTTCATTAGCAACCTTATTAGCCTTCTTAGAACCTTCAAGTAACATCTCATATACACTATCTGGATCTTGGGCAAACTTCTCACGGCGCTCACGAATTGGGGCTAGTTCTGCTTCTAAGACCTTATTCAAGTACTTCTTAATCTTAACATCTCCTAAGCCGCCCTTTTGGTATTGCTCTTTAAGTTCTGCCACCTTATCCTTATCTGGTGCAAAGACATCAAGATAAGTAAAGACAGTATTGCCTTCAACTTGTCCTGGATCTTCAACATGAATATGGTTAGGGTCAGTATACATTGACATAACCTTCTTCTTAACTGTTGCCGCATCATCAGATAAGTAGATTGCATTGCCCAGTGACTTAGACATCTTAGCATTACCATCAAGTCCAGGGAGTCGGCCTTGACCTTTAGGTGGGAAATATCCCTTAGGCTCAACCAAAATATCAGTATCGTATACACGGTTGAATGTACGGACAATCTCACGTGTCTGCTCAAGCATTGGCTCTTGATCGTCCCCAACTGGAATTAAGGTTGCCTTGAAGGCAGTAATATCAGCTGCTTGAGAAACTGGATAATTCAAAAATCCCACCGGAATTGAATCTTTGAAGCCCTTTTGCTTAATCTCAGTCTTAACAGTCGGATTCCTCTCTAGACGTGCAACTGTTACCAAGTCCATGTAATAAGCAGTTAACTCGAACAAGGCAGGAATCTGTGATTGAACATAGATAGTAGACTTCTCTGGATCTAAGCCAACAGCCAAATAATCTAATGCCACTTCAATCAAGCTATTTCTAATTTTTTCAGGATCACGAGCATTGTCAGTTAGTGCCTGAGTATCTGCAATCATGATATAGGGTTCATATTTACCTTCATTTTGAAGTTTTACGCGGTTTTTTAATGAGCCGATGTAGTGTCCGATATGTAACTTACCAGTAGGACGATCACCGGTTAATAAGATTTCTTTTGCCATTTAATTCTCCTAAAATTAACATTCAATATACTAGTCTTTATGTTAGTTATTCTAGCAAAAATAAGCCAATCTTTAAACTAATGCCCTAGTAATCAGCTATAATTAAAAATTGAAAGAAGTGATATTATGTGCAGCCACTACCAACAACCTAGTATCAAGTTAATGCAACAATATCTTAAAGAAGATCTTCACTTGCCACTTGCTGACCAGGACTTTAGTAAGAGTATTTATACTGAGAGCCAGCACATCTTCCCTAAGAAGGAATCTCTTCTATTATTGAAGAGTAGCAGTGGTAAGGTTGGCTTCATGCCCAAGAAGTGGGGCTATCCTAACCCATTCGATGAGAAGAAGTTAATCATCAATGCTCGGATTGAAAAGATGCAATATAGCAATTCTATGTGGCGTGAATCATTTCAAAAGCGCCGCTGTATTATTATTGCTAGTCAATTCTTCGAAGCGGGCTATGATACCTATCTTGCCGAAAATGGTAAGCGATACAGGGAGAAGTTCTCCTTCAAAACTAAGTCAGCTCCCCTAACCTTCATTGCTGGTATTTATGAACAAGATCACTTTGCCATGATTACGACGCAGCCGACAACATCCTATGCTCAAGTGCACGACAGAATGCCCCTGATTCTTAATGCAGCTAATCTTAATAATTGGTTCCAATATGATATTTCAAGCATTCTAAATGACAAGTCAATTGAATTGGTGAAGACGCCAATCTTAGATTAATTATTTTTTCTAGTTGCCACGTCCTAGCAATAAATGCTATAATTTACTCGTTACGCGGGTATAGTTTAGTGGTAGAACGTCAGCTTCCCAAGCTGAAGATGCGGGTTCGATTCACGCTATCCGCTTATATTTAAAAAGGATTACGATGGTTTTCGTAATCCTTTTTTTGTTTTTTTAAGCTAGGACAACCATGAACATGCCATTTAGCACAGCTAAATAAATTGGCATCGCAATTGTCTGAGTATACATATACGCCCAGGCGAATAGCATCCCAGATAGACTATTAATCACAAGCAACGAAATTGAAAATTGAAAATTCAAGACACCGAAGAATATCCCAGAGAAGATAATCCCAGCAATTGCACTGACTAGGTCTTGACTACGGAAGTAATAATTAAAGAAAAATCCCGTACTTAAAAAGATCTGTAACACTGGCAATAACAAGCCAATACAAAATATCAAAAACCAAAACAAAGGCTTGGAATCACTCTCGGCATAAGTCAATTGAAAATATGCCGTCGCTAGATGACCTTGAGCTTGCAGATAAGAAACTATAAACCTTGAAACAATCACCAAAATGCTCATTCCAATGGTAAAGCCATAATCAGCTAATAAAGGCAATGAGAAGCGCTGTTCAAAGTAGCGCTGTTCATGATTATATTGACGAATATAAAAATATAACACACCCAAGCTTATTAAAATAAAAAACACTTCTCCAGCTATGTGGAGCTTCTTACCCCATAATCCCCAGGTCTTACAAGCAATAACTATCAAATATAAAAATAGATAAACACCATATCTTACTAGATTTCCTTGCTTTGATTGGGGAGTATTAAGACCCATATTTTCACTTCCTCAAGTCGTAAGTACATCGCAATAATTATAACAAAAATAACCGCTACTTTTAATAAAAATTATTTTATTTAAAATATGTATCTTTTAAATTTAAATTTTTATTTTCTCCATTTTTAAAAATATATATTTTTATAATAAAAATACTTTACTTTATAGAAATAAAATATGTATAATGTATTTGTGAAATGTAAACGATTACAAAAGGAGAATATAAATGACTAAGCGTAAATTACCTTCAAGCTTCTTTTGGGGAAATTCGGTCTCTAGTATGCAGACTGAAGGAGCTTGGAATGAAGATGGTAAGGGGCTATCTGTTTACGACATTCGCCCAGCTGGTAAGAATACAACTGATTGGCATGTCGCAATTGACGAATATCACCGCTATGAAGAAGATCTTGACTTAATGAAAGATATGAACATGAATATGTACCGGATCCAAATTTCTTGGTCTAGGGTCTGTCCCGATGGTGATGGTGAATTCAATGAGAAAGGCATCGCGTTCTACGACCTCTTAATCAATGCCATGCTTGAGCGAGGTATTGAACCGATGGTCTGTCTTTATCACTTCGACATGCCACTTCATCTGGCTAATAACTATAACGGCTTTATGTCAAGACACGTACTGGATGCATTCGTACGCTTTGGTAAAAAGATGATTGATCACTTCTCTGATCGAGTTAAATATTGGATTGTCTTTAATGAACATAATCTTTACTTTCAAGATGAAGTATTTAATATCTCTGGATATGAAAAAGGCTCTAAAACTCTAGATGATATGTATACTATCTTTCACCATACTGCAGTCGCTCATGTTCGTTTAGCCAACTATATTCATGAGAACTATGATGATCTGAAGATTGGCGGAATGCTAGCTTATCAGCAAATCTATCCTGAAACTTGTCAGCCACAAGATATTTGGACAGCTAAGAAAATTCAAGAATTCTTGAACTTCAATATCTATGACATTGACACTGGCCATGGATATTCACCAGAAGTTATGCAGTATATTCAAGACAATAACATTCAAGCAGATATACAAGCAGCTGATTTAGTTGAGTTTAAGCAAGCTAAGGCTGATTTCTTAGCCTTTAGTTACTATTGCTCTTGGACTATTTCAAGTGAGAAGATTCCTGATAATGTCGCACCTAATCGTTATTTAAACTTCGCCGGCGTTGAGAATAAATACCTTAAAGCCAACGATTGGGGCTGGACTATTGATCCTCTAGGCTTCAGAAATGCGATTACAACAATGTATGACCGATACCGAATTCCAATCTTTCCAATTGAAAATGGTATCGGTCTAAAAGAAGTCTGGGATGGAGAACATATGATTGAAGATGATGAACGAATTGCTTATCATCACGACCACATTAAAGCTCTTAAAGATGCGGTCTTTCTCGATGGAGCTAAGGTCTTAGGTTATCTTGGCTGGGGCTTAATTGATATACCTAGTTCACACGCGGATGTTGAGAAGCGCTATGGCGCTGTATATGTAAACCGATCCAACCATGACTTAAAAGACTTGAAACGAGTACCCAAGAAGTCATTCTATTGGTTCCAAAAGATACTTAAAGATAATGGAGATTCACTATAGGAGAAGATAAAAATGAATACTTCAATGCAAAATTCTAAAGCTATTCAGGGCTTAACCAAGATTGCTGTTAAATTAGGTAACCAAATTCACTTGCGCACCTTACGTGATGCTTTTGCAACAATCATGCCGCTATACATCTTAGCAGGATTAGCTGTCTTACTTAATAATACTGTCTTTACCTGGCTGTTCCATGGTAAGACCTTAGCTGATATTCAATATTGGGGCACGGTAATTACCAATGGTACCTTGAATATCTCAGGCATCTTAATAGCTGGATTAATCGGTTACCACTTATCACAAAATCGCAAATTCAAAAACCCACTTTCCGCATCAATGGTTTCAATCGCTACATTAGTTGTAATGATGCCTAACGTTGTCCAGATTATACCTGATGGTGCCAAGAAGGCTGTATCAATTAGTGCTGCGATGCCGTTTTCTAACTTAGGTACCGGTTCAATGTTTGCTGGGGTTATCGTTGGCTTACTTGCGACTGAGTTATTTGTACGCTTATCTAACATTAAGCAATTGCAGATTAACTTAGGTGACAATATCCCACCCGCAGTAGGTAAATCATTTAGTGTCTTAATTCCTGTAATTATTGTCATGTCGATCTTTGCGATTATTTCCGCATTACTTAATAACTTATTCGGCATGAATTTAATCAACTTAATTACCACTTTCATCCAAGAGCCATTAAGACATGTAGGAACTAGTCTATGGGGAACTGTATTTCTATATTCTTTAGGTAACTTACTCTGGCTATTCGGTATTCACCAAGCAGTTATTTATTCATCAATTTTAGAGCCACTATTAATTGTTAACATTACAGAGAACATTGCTGCCTACCAAGCTCATCAAACTATTCCAAACATCATTAACGTTTCTCAAATTCAAACCTTCGCCCTACTTGGTGGTTCTGGATGTACACTCTGCTTATTAATTGCGATCTTTATTGTTTCTAAAAATAAGGCTTCTAAGACAGTAGCTAAACTAGCTATTGCACCAGGATTATTCAATATTAACGAACCTGTTATCTTTGGCTATCCAATTGTTTATAACATTACAATGGCGATTCCTTTCGTCTTAATTCCTGCTATTGGTATTATTCTTTCTTATACAGCAACTGCCCTAGGTCTAATCAGTCCCTGCGTAATTCAAATTCCTTGGACAACACCAGTAATCATTGCACCATTCTTAGCTACTGCTGGTGACTGGAGGGCTGTAATACTGCAAGTGATCATCATAGTTATCGGTGTCTTAATCTACATTCCATTTGTTAAGGCTAATGACAATGTTTTAGCAGCTCAAGCAAAAGTTACAGAACAATAAAGCGTTTACATGAACAATTTTTTGAGTTATAATATAATTGCTTTCAAGAAATAGTGAAAGTGCATACATTGAGATTTTAAATATAGACTTAATGAAAAAAAGGGAGATATTTCATTATGGCAGAAAAAACTATCATGTTAGCCTGCGCAGCAGGTATGTCAACATCATTACTTGTTTCTAAGATGCAAGAAGCAGCAAAAGCTCAAGGCAAGGACTACAAGATCTTCGCTACCTCAGCTTCTGGTATTCAAGATGAATTAGATACTGAACACCCAGACGTATTACTCTTAGGGCCTCAAGTTCAATACATGAAGGACAGCGTTAAGCAAATGACTGATGCTGCAGGTATTCCAATGGACGTTATCAACATGCAAGATTACGGCATGATGAACGGTGAAAAGGTTCTTGCAACTGCACAAGCATTGATTAATGACTAATTAATAATTGGGGACATTGAATGTTGCAGACAAAATTAAATTTAAATGTCTGCAACATTTTTTCTTATTAGAGAATTTTTACTAAGGGAGTTATTTATAATGGCACAAGAAGACAATATGCAAGTTGTTATGGGAATTATTATGGAAGCCGGTAACGCTAAGGCTGCTGCTATGCAGGCAATCACTGCTGCTAAGGCTGGCGACTTTGACAAGGCTGATGAATTCGTTAAGCAAGCCAACAAGGACTTGGTAAACGCCCACAATGTTCAAACTGACATGTTAACTAAAGAAGCTCAAGGCGACCACGTTAAGGTTGACTTATACATGGTTCATGCTCAAGACCACTTAATGACTGCAATTACCTTTATTGACTTAGCTAAGGAAATTGTCGAATTATATAAAAAAGTAGCTGACAAGGATTAATATTATGACCGAAGCAAAATACTTAAAAATTGCTCGGATCATTCAAAATAGAATCAAGGATGGGACTTACCAAGCTCAAGAGCCCCTTCCCGACCAAGAGGCTCTTGCACAAGAATTAGGCGTCAGTCGTTTGACTGTAAAGAAAGCGCTTGACGGTCTTGAACGCAAGGGCCTTCTTTATAAGCAATCAGGATTAGGAACCTTCGTCTTAGGTGATATTCCAATTCAGACTGACCATGATACTTCTGCCAGCGTATTTAGTGGCTTACAAGAAGAAATAGGTGAAGAAAAGATCACTAGCGACATCATCAAGTTCGCAATTGAGTTCCCTAGTGAACAAGTTCAAAAGAATCTCCGCCTTAAAAGCAGCGATCCAGTCTACGAAGTCTTACGTCTGCGACGTTTAGAAGCAAATCCCTTCGTCTTAGAGCATACTTATATGCCAGTTAAGCTAGTTCCCAATCTTGATGAAACTGTTTTGAAAGGTTCGATTTACCACTATATCCACCATAATTTAGGATTGAAGTTTGGCACTGCTTACCGTAAGATTCGAGCAAGTAAGGCTACTGCATGGGATAAAAAATATCTTGAAGCTAAGCAAGATGATCCTATTTTAGAATTAGAACAGATAATTTGGCTTACCAATGGTCATCCAATTGAATATTCCACTTCGCGTAATCGCTTCGATACGAGAAATTACGTTGTCTTTCAAAATAAAGACTTTTAAAAAGCGCATTCCTCCTTTTTGGATTAATTCCATTACTGGGGATGCGCTTTTTTAATGTTTATCTTCTGTTATAATTAACTAGACCAGAAAAAGTTATTAGCGGTGACACTTCTATTAGAAAGGAGTGAGTGCTTATGTTCTCACTTAAGCACAGAAATCCATAAATAGGAGGTGTCGTGTTTTGTTTACAATGGTTTTAGGCGCCATTTTGGCGACTACTACCATTTTCTGGGCATTAACCCTGATGGCCAAGGCTCAAATTGTTGCCATGCGCTATCTCTCTGTAGCCTTTCTTGCTACAGTAGGTTTTGCCAAGTTAGTGTGGCGATATTTTCGCAGTTTCCTTACGAAAGTGCGTAACTCGCTAGCCAAAAAGAAGACAAAATAAAAACGCTTTGACTTTTTGACGATGGTTTAAAGCGTTTTTCGTTTTTTTATCAGTGTCACCGCATTTAACGGTCTGGTCGAAAGAAGCACTTGTCAGAGTGCTTTTTTCTTTACTCTTATTTTATTATATAAAGTATGTTCTGTAAAGATTATAAGTTAATCGTATTATCACAAATACTTTTTTTGAGAAGCTTTGCTATAATTAACTAGACCAGAAAAAGTTATTAGCGGTGACACTTCTATTTAGAAAGGAGTGAGTGCTTATGTTCTCACTTAAGCACAGAAATCCATAAATAGGAGGTGTCGTGTTTTGTTTACAATGGTTTTAGGCGCTATTTTGGCGACTACTACCATTTTCTGGGCATTAACCTTGATGGCCAAGGCTCAAATTGTAGCTATGCGCTATCTATCTGTAGCCTTTCTTGCTACAGTAGGTTTTGCCAAGTTAGTGTGGCGATATTTTCGTAGTTTCTTTATGAAAGTGCGTAACTCGCTAGCTAAAAAGAAGACAAAATAAAAACGCTTTAACTTTTTGACAGAATGAGAAGCGTTTTTTAACTTTTCTATGTGTTGCCGCATTTAACGGTCTGGTTGAAAGAAGCACTTGTCAGAGTGCTTTTTTCTTTACTCTTATTTTATTATATAAAGTATGTTCTGTAAAGATTATAAGTTAATCGCATTATCACAAATACTTTTTTGAGAAGCTTTGCTATAATTAACTGGACCAGAAAAAGTTAATTTAATAGCGGTGACACTTCTATTTAGAAGGGAGTGAGTGCTTATGTTTTTACTTAAGCACAGAAATCCATAAGTAGGAGGTGTCTGACTTTGTTTACAATGGTTTTAGGCGCTATTTTGGCGACTACTACCATTTTCTGGGCATTAACCTTGATGGTCGAAGCTCAAATTGTAGCTATGCGCTATCTCTCTGTAGCCCTTCTTGCTACAGTAGGTTTTGCCAAGTTAGTGTGGCGATATTTACATAGTTTCATTATGAAAGTACGTAACTCGCTAGCTAAAAAGAGGACAAAATAAAAACGCTTTTTAACTTTTCTACATAATACAAAGCGTTTTTATAATTTGCTATTGTGTTGCCGCGTTTAACGGTCTGGTTGAAAGAAGCACTTTGCAGAGTGCTTTTTTCTTTACTTTCATTTTATTATATAAAGTATGTTCTGTAAAGATTACGAGCTTATTATAAATTATTAAAAATACTTTCCTAAAAGGCAGAGTGAATAGGTTCTATTAATTTATCAGCATTTTCTTCCATGTATTTGCGCCTTTTTCCAAATAACATAAGTATTGTAAATAAAATCGAAATACCAATTATAATGATTTCTAAAACAATCGGCGAGATGCCATAGCCATAGAAATTACCCGCTGTTCCCGTACTTAGTGGCGTATGGGCAAACAAGATGTAATCATTTAAGAAGTGTAATAACATAGGCAACCAAATTTGACCTGTATATAAATACAGAACTGCCATCATGCCACCAAACCCTAATGATCCTGCAACTTGATAGTTTGTTTCTACAAAGCTTTGTTGATGTGTAACAATGTTGCCGTAATGCACCAGTGCAAAAATAGTTGCACTAATTAAGACAGCTAATTCTAAACGAAAGCGACCTTTTAGACCTTTCAGTACAATTACTAAGTTCACATAACGCATAGTTTCTTCAAAAACTGCTGCAAATATCGGCATCAGTACAACCGCCAATGATGATAATCCTTCGACAGACTGGCTCGGGTCAAGAATACTAAAATCAAACTTCCAAAATGCCTCTAACGGTGTATCTATGGTATCACGAAAAGTATCAACCAAGATATACCATGTAAATGCGATAATTAAAATTATTAGAACACTTAATTGAAAATTCTTACTATTCTTTGGGATAAAGTTGATTCTGTATCTAATGTTCCAAACTTTCATTAAAAAATACGATGTCACTAACATTGCAAAAGCTAAATCTAGACCGGATTTAATTACTGTAGTCATGATGCTATGGGCTTGTGGCGCCATTCCACCATTAAAAAGCATCCCTTCGCAAATAGCCAAAACACTAACTAAACGATAAATCCAATTATTTAGTTTGCCGTAATTTTGTAAAATATTTGGAATTAAAGTTACAGAAAGCACCAAAAAATAGATAACTTGAAAACCTATCCTAAAATTAGGTAACACTTCACATAATTTGGAAAAGAATGATCCACATAACATTAGTAAAATATATGGAAGAACTATGACGCTTAATGCTGAGGTAATTATACTACTTAGCTTTCCCCTGATGTTACTCGTAATTAGAAAAGCCGCTAATAATATTATTATTGCGCCATAAATATACACTCCAACCTGCTTATGCATATTCATCGGATTCAATAGTTCATAGATTGCCCAAATCAGATTAAAAAATATCTGGATATTTAATAATTGTTTATGCTTCATAATGTTTTACCACTTATGCTTGTATATCAGCATTATTATATTTACTTATGTACAATACTGAATAAATGTTACTATAGTTAAAAATAATGCCAATAAAAATATTTTTTATACTTCAATATTAATAATTCTAATTTTTATTTAATAATATCATATTTAAGTTAGAAATAAAAATCTTCTGCAAAAACCTTGATAAATCAATAAATTAACAATTGCCATAGACCAAAAATCCGATTAAAATATACGTGTAGTATAAATTTTAATACTCACATCACATCAAAAAAGCCTAGCAGCGAGTTGTTGCTAGGTTTTTTATTTTTCTAAAAAGCTTAAAAATCAATAATCCCAATAATCCCCCGAACGAATTCAAGACTAAATCATTTATATCAAATACTCGATTCCCCAAATAAAAGTAATTCATAATTAATTGGGTAACTTCAATTATCAACGAGCCAGAAAAGACTAGTAAGAAATTATTATGCCATTTAGCAAACTTAGAATTATAAATTGCTCCAAACAATGACAAAGGAGCAAATAGCAGGACATTACCAATTAACTGTAGGGGTAGATAATTCTTCAATACGTCTAGCTTTAGATTGATAAATAATTGCTTGCCAAATCCTAATTTATATATTTCTGATCCTTGACCAAATAAAGCTATTGGAAACAGCGTAACATCCACTAAAAGCCAAACATATATTAAGAATATTATCCAGATCAACTCACGCTTTAGATGAATCTGCTTTCTAAATAATTGTTTGATTAGCGGTATTATTGCTAGTACTACAATTATTGGTGTTAAAATTAAGCCATTTAATTCTATAGGTGCAATATACCATTTACTGTCAATTAATATCATTATTCCTCTCTTAAATTCTAAATAATATTATTCTACAGCAAAAAATAATCAATTTCCCTTAAAAATTTCTACCTAAATTATTTCATCAGAACTTTGGTCAAAGAATTTGGAATTTTGATAATTATAAGTCAAAAACGATACATCAAATATCTTACCATTACCCATATAATACAGATCATTGACTATCAATGCTGGATCTCCTGCTTTCAGCTCAAGTTTATTAGCTACACACTCATTCAGCTTTTCAACCCACATAAACTTGTCAGAAAAGCGTATTTCTTCATTTAATCCTTCTGAGATATACTTAAACATTGATCCTTGAGCGATTTCTTTAGATATAAAGGGAACATACTTCTTTAAGTAATATGACTCCTCTAACACAAATGGCTTATCGTTGGTTTTTCTTAATCTTTTAAGACAGTAACATCTTAAATCTTCATCTTCAAAATACTTCTTAGCCTTCTCAGGTGGCTCATCTAATTCATCAATACTGATAACTTCAGTAGAGATATTGTCAACTACCCCTGTGAGTCCCCTATTAGTTAATAACGACATGTAGCCTTCTAAGTCAGCTGGCTCACGAACGAATATCCCCGAGCCTTGTATCTTATACACTGTCCCCTGCTTGGCTAAGAGCGCTAAAGCCTGTAATACTGTTGCTTTACTAACGCCAAATTCATCAACTAAATCTTTAATCTTAGGTAGCTTATCTCCTCTTTTAAGATTATTCTTTTTAATAGCTTGTCTAATTTTATCTGCTACTAATTGATACTTCTTCATAATTTTGCTTCACCTCCTAATAAAAAAATCCCCTATAGTCTGAACTTACTAACTACAGAGGACTTTTTATTTATCTCCAGAATATTATTGCTAACTATTAATTGTTAGCTGCTGCGTTTTTAGCGGTATCTTCTTGTTCTTGCTTCAATAACTTTCTATCGTAAGCTTTAATAAATGGATACCAAATTACAAAGGCAACAATTGCACAAACAACAGAAAGCACTGCCCCCTGCCAACTAGTAGTAGCGGCTAAACCACCAAGTCCAATTGGTGTAGGCCATGGTTGTTGAACAATGATCTTAGGTACAAGATTAGTTGCAATTGCAAAGTAGGCAACCATACTACTTGCCATTGGAGCAAGCAAGAATGGAAGGAATAGGTAAACATTATAAACAATTGGCAAACCAAATAGAATAGGTTCGTTAATGTTGAATAAGGCAGGAATGGCTTCAAGTTTACCCAATGACTTCAATTGAGCAGACTTAGCAGCAAAGGCCATCCATAGAGCCATACCTAAGGTGGCTCCAGACCCCCCCAGGAATACAAATGCGTTAGTAAATTCACCAGCAAATACGTGGTGTGCACCAGCTGCGTTAGCAGCTAAGTTAGATAAGGTAATTGCTTGGTAGAAACTTGAAATAATAGTAGCACCGTGAATACCGAACCACCATAATAAACCAATGAGGAAGAAGACGATAAGCACGCCCCACCAAGTACCAACAATGTTGGAAATGAATGAGAATGGGATGTACAATACTTCAAAAATATCAGTACCTAAAGCAATAAGAATAATATCTGCAATAGCAACAACTAAGGCAATCAAGAATCCAGGAATTAATGAACTAAATGAGTTAGATACACCAGCTGGAACTGAAGCAGGCATCGCAATCCGCCAATTATGCTTAATACAGAAGCGGTAGATCTGAACTGCAACCCAAGAAACAATAATTGCAGTAAAGATACCAGTTGCACCAATTCTAGTAATACCAGAAGTTGAAGTAGCGTAACCAGCAATAATGCCGTTCTTATTATCAACTAAGAAGTGAGCAATGCCACCCTTGAAGCTAAATTGAGCAACTGTGATGAATAAGCCCATGAATGCTAGGAATACAGCGTTCAATGGATCAAGGTTAAGCTTCTCTTCCTTCTTATAAATATCAGCATAACTATATGCAAATGTACCACCGAAGATCAAGGCGATGATACCCATTGTAGCGTTATAAATAGCTTGGTATACGTCGCTAAAACGACCTAAAGTGCTGTTATATAAATCAACGAATCCTTTAGCAGTAATAACTTGCGTAATAACTGTAAGAATTAAGAATACAGATCCGATAATAGAAAATGAAATAATGGCATAACCAGCACTCATAATTGCACGTACAAAGCGTGAACCAGAGAACTTACCAATCCACTTCATCATATTATCTTTAAATGATGGTTTAGCAGCATCAGACATAATATAATCCCCCTCTATATGTTATTGTCTGTTATTCTCAAAAGTTTTAATTGCATGGAGATATCTATCCCTACCACTTTGAATGTTGCTAATTCGCTTCAAAATTATCAGGCATCCCCCAATACCTAATAACAAAATAGTAAAGATAATATTCGCTACATCATTGGTTGTCATAAATGGAAAGATTGCCTTCCCTACTGGTGTATAACAAGCTATCGCAAAAATCACATTCATAACTAGCTGCAATACATAAAAGAACTTCGTGTACCTCATATCAGTACTCTTAGTATGCCACTTAGAAAGTTGTTCTACGATTGCCATTGCTATGGAGACCATCATCACTAAGGCAATTACTGATGCTAGAATATCCTTATAACATAGGGCAAAAATCAACCAAAACAAGTTCACAAATGTATATGCGGCCGAGAAGTATCTAATCATCATGTATCGACTAAAATACATTGATCTGACACTCATTTCATGTTTTTTTGCTTCAATACTTTGGTCTTTGTTCATAATTGTTTCTGTCCTTTATAATTCTTCCTGAACAATTTCTTTTGATAACACATATATAATCTCACTAATTGAAAGCCTTTTCAACAACTAATTGATATATATTTTATTTTTTAAAATATATATTTTTGCAAGACTTTACATTTTAAAATTGTTCAGGTACAATTTGTTATGTAGAAAGCGTTTACTTTTTAAGAAAAGAGGATTTTTTTATGACTGGATACAAAATGCCAAAAGGTTTCCTATGGGGTGGCGCTGTTGCTGCTCACCAATTAGAAGGTGCTTGGGACGTAGATGGTAAGGGACCTTCTGTTGCAGACGTGATGACTGTTGGTTCTGCTGAAAGACCACGTGAAATTACTGATACTGTCGAAGCAGGCAAGAACTATCCTAACCACGATGCAATTGATTTTTACCATCATTATAAAGAAGACATTAAATTAATGGCTGAGATGGGCTTCAAGGCATTCCGGACTTCTATTGCTTGGACTCGTATCTTTCCTAAAGGTGATGAATTAGAACCTAATGAAGCCGGCTTGAAGTTCTATGATGACTTATTTGATGAATGTCACAAGTATGGCATTGAACCAGTAGTTACTCTTTCTCACTTTGAGCTTCCATTGCACATTGTTCATGAATACGGTGGCTTCACTAGCAGAAAGGCAATCGACTTCTTCGTTCGCTTTGCACAAGTATGCTTCAAGCGCTACAAGAACAAGATTAAGTATTGGATGACTTTCAACGAAATTGACAACCAATCTAGCTTTAACAACGACTTCTTAATGGCTACCAATTCTGGTATTCTCTTCAAAGACGGCATGACTGATGAAGATAAAGAAGCAGCAATGTACCAAGCAGCCCATTACGAATTCGTAGCCTCTGCCTTAGCTGTTAAGGAGGGTCACAAGATCAACCCTAACTTCCAAATCGGTACTATGATTAACTATTCACCAGTTCGCCCACTTACCCCATCTTCTGATGATGTCTTACTTGCGGATGCCTTTGAACAACGTCGTGACTTCTTCTCAGATGTGCAAGTATTCGGTGAATACCCTAAGGCTGTGGGAGCTTATATCAGACGCAAGGGATTCCGTCCTGATATTACTGAAGAAGACAAGATCGTTCTCAAGGAAGGTACTGTTGATTATGTAGGTTTCTCATACTACCAATCAACTACTGTTTCTAGTGAGAAGGTTAAGGCAGATGAATTAAGTGACTTAGCTAAGGCTGTTGCTGTTAACCCTACCTTGAAGCGTAGCGATTGGGGCTGGGAGATTGACCCTGAAGGATTAAGAATCTCACTTAACCACTTGACTGACCGCTACCACCTACCATTATTTATCGTTGAAAATGGCCTAGGTGCTTACGACAAGGTTGAAGCTGATGGCTCAATTCACGATGATTACAGAATTGACTACTTAAGAAGCCACATTGCTGAAATGGAAAAGGCAGTTGAATTTGACGGTGTTGACTTGATGGGTTACTTACCATGGGGGCCAATCGACTTAGTTTCTGCTGGTACTGGTCAAATGGATAAGCGCTACGGCTTTATCTACGTTGACAAAAACGATGCCGGCGAAGGTACATTGAAGCGTTCAAAGAAGGATTCATTCAACTGGTATAAGAAGGTTATCGAATCCAACGGACAAGATTTAGATTAATAATTTAGTTAAACAAAACAAACAATAATAATTTCTCAATGCATGCAAAAAAGACTTGGTTTTCCAAGTCCTTTTTTATTGCAATATTTATTTTTTAGGGGGGGAAAAATAAAGTATTAAAAATCAATCTTTTTTGAATCAGCTGTTACTTCATAAGTTAAATCTTTTAAGTTCGCATGAAGAACCACTTGATGAGTCTTATCTTTATCTTGGCGAACAATGATAATTTCTTCATCGCTTGGTGTTTGAACTTCAATTGATCCTTCTAAGTCAAAGGCTGGTTCTTGATTTCTAAAAGTTAGTAATTTAAGTAAACTAGCAACTATGGGTCGCTTAACTTCTTGAGCCACTTCTTGTCTACTATAGTAGTGGCGATTAATGTTACGGCCTTCTTTAGTCTTTTCTAAAAGTTCAATATCATTCTTACCAGCTAATAACCCCATATAGTAGACTTGCGGAATCCCTGGGGCAAAGACCTGCAGCAAGCGTGCCATAAAGTATTTCTTGTCATCATTACCTAGTGCAGAATAGAAACTAGTATTAATCTGATAAATATCCAAATTATGATATTCAGCACTGGAGTACTTTCTTTTTACATTGGCACCAACCTTATAAAGATTATTAGTTGTATATTCAATTTCAGCTTCAGTTAAGATATCACGTGCATCTACAACACCAATCCCATCATGGGTATCTAGTGTTGTAAATTGCTTCATCGGTGACAACCTTAACCATTTAGCTAATTCATTAGACTTACCACTATAGATTGAATATAAAGTTACCATTGGCAGTGCGAAGTCATAGATGAAGTAACCATGCTTGGCAATCTTAAACGGCATTGAATAATGCTCATGAATTTCAGGAAGAATCATTGCTCCCTTATCACCGATATCATCTTGGACCTTTTTTAATAAATCCCAAATTTCAGGTTCAACAAAGAAGTCATTAGTATCTAACTTCTTCACTGCATAAGCAAAGGCATCTAGGCGAATAATATCTGCTCCATGATCAATAAGTTGACGTAAAGTCTGCTTAATGAATTCCTGTGTTACTTTTTTGCGGACGTCTAAGTCAATCTGTTCCTCACCAAAGGTATTCCATAATTTAGTCCGACTTCCATCAGAGAACTCTATTTCTTGATAAGGGGCACGGTCTTTTCTCTTATAGATTAGATCAATATCGCTTTGCGTTGGCCGACCCTTGGGCCAGAACTTATCCCAGTTGAGAAACAGTTCTGCATACGGGCTTTGGTCTTGATGTTCTTGGTAGTCTTGATAATATTTAGAATGCTTGGAAATATGATTAATCATAAAATCAAACATTAAATAATACTTCTCGCCCAGTCTTTCAATGTCTGTCCAATCACCGAATTTTTTATCTACTACAGTATAATCAGTCGGTGCAAACCCGCGGTCACCCGTTGACGGAAAGAAGGGTAAGATATGTACCCCACCAACTGCGCCTTTGAATTCATTATCCAATACATCTTGAAGATCTTTTAAATTTTGACCTAAACTATCTGGATAAGTTATTAACATTACTTTATTGGTTAGCATTTACTGCACCTGCTATTCTACTGCCTTAAAATGATACATCTTAGCTTGAAAGTCACCATGCCATGCTGGTTCATATAAGCCCATATTCATTAATTCATCACCACCGTAGACTTGATTATTATCTAAGTCTTGGTACTTTTTATTAGGGTCAAGTCCTGCTAATTTAACTTTGGTCAAGTATGGCTGAGCATAAGCCAAGATATTAACGACACTAACAATTGCTTCTTCTTGGTTGGAAGATACAACCATCCAAGCTGCTTGATTAGAGTCCATCGGGCTCTTTAGACGGTATAACTTACCATATTGGGTTAATTCTCTGATTTTTTTATATTTTTGTATTTGCTCTTTTACAGCTTGTTGATCTTCAACGCTTAACTTAGTTAGTTCTAATTCATATCCCAAGTTGCCCCACATTGCGACTATTCCTCTAGTATTGAATGGTGTAATGCGTCCTAGTTGTTCATTTGGTGAAACTGAAACATGAGACGTCATCATCGCTTGTGGGTAAACCAAGCTAGTGCCATACTGAATTACACAACGTGCAATAGCATCCGTATTATCACTAGTCCATATCTGCGGTGTGTAATATGCGGCGCCTAAATCAAAGCGTCCGCCACCACCAGAACAACCTTCAATTAAGATATCAGGATATTTATTCACTATTCGATTTATTAAATCATAAAACCCTAAACAATAGCGATGGTACACCTCACCTTGCTGGTCTGCTGGTAAATCCGCCTCATAAATATCTGATAGGTGCCGATTCATATCCCACTTGATATAGTCAATTTTATTTTCAGATAATAATTTATCAATTTGGTTAAAAATATTATCTCGAACTTCCTTACGTCCTAAGTCAAGCAGATATTGATTCCTAGAAGGACTAGGCCTACGGCCTGGAACATGCATTAAAAAGTCAGGATGATCTTGATAGAGCTTAGAATCTATCGAAATCATTTCCGGCTCAAACCAAAGACCAAATTTTAATCCTTGATTATGAACATAATCAATAAAGTTTCCTAATCCCTTAGGGAACTTATTGTAATAAACCTGCCAATCACCTAATGAAGAATTATCATCATCCCGATGACCGAACCAACCATCATCTAAGACAAACATTTCAACGCCTAATTCCTTAGCCTTATCGACGATTGGCTTTAGTTTATCTTCATCAAAGTCAAAGTAAGTAGCTTCCCAATTATTTACGACAATTGGTCTAACTTCATCTTTAAATTTAGAGCGTATTAGACGTCGACTAACTATTTCATGGAATGCCTGACTCATCTGATTCAAGCCACAATTAGAGTAAGTCATTAATACTTCAGGGGTTTGGAACTGGTCACCATGATCCAACTTCCACTTGAAGTTATAGTCATTGATCCCGATATTTAAGCGAATCTGATTAAATTGATCGCGCTCTACTTCGAACTTATGATTTCCAGAATAAACAAGAGCAAAGCCATATGCATCTCCAGAAAATTCATTAGTATCTGGATCCACTAAAGCTAAAAATGGATTCATCTGGTGGCTTGAAGTTCCGCGATTGCTGGCAAAGTTATGAATTCCTTGGGCAATCTTACTACGTTCTAAGTGTCTTTCATTAGCATGAGCACCAGGTAAGGTAATTGTTTCGAAGTTTTTGTCTACAAAGTCCAGCTGCATTGAGGCAATTTTTTCAAGATATGCGCTCTCGCCCTTATTTATGACCTTAACTGAGCGAGCAATAATTGGATAATCCCGATAAATCGTATATATTAAATCATACTCAAGCTTGCTATCTTGATCTGCTAGCTTAATAATTAAGGTTTGTGCTTCATCTGGATTCTCTACCCAAGTATGTGGCAGGACATTTAAGTCAGGCTTGCCAGCAATAAGTTCATAACCTTGATAAGTTAAAAATAAGGCATTAGACCCATCAGGATTCCTGATAATAGTAGCTGGGCTATGATAATCCATTTCACCACTTGAACTATATTCTTTAGGTAAAGTATCCCGAGAAAATCTTCTTTCTAAACTACCAGGTAAATTTCCTGAAAAGCCACGGTCAAGTCGTGGGAACTTCAGTTGATTATGATATGAACTTACCTTTTTGCCAAAGTATAAATGACTCAAGCTGCCACCATCTTCAACCCCAATCAGGTATGAAATCTGGCTATTAGATAAGTGAAAGACTTGGTTTTCTTGATCAAAACTAATTAAATCTCTTTTCATAATATCTTTCCATCCAATTAATTATCTATCGCTAGCTCACTTTCTGGATCAAAGAAGTGAGCCTTATTCATTTCGAAGCCCATCTTTACTTTTTGACCTGGTTTGGCAAAGTCACGTGCATCAACCTTTGAAACTAATTCAGTTTGTCCAATTCGGGTATAAAGTTGTGTTTCAGCACCTAGTAATTCTGAAACTACTACAGTCGATTCAACTATATTATCTGGGTACGCTTCTAAGAAAACTTCTTCCGTATGTACATCTTCAGGTCGAATACCGAAGATTAATTCCTTACCTTCATAGCCCTTAGCCTTTAAAAGTTTTAACTTACCTTCTGGAACCGGAATGGCAAAGTCATTATTGTCCTTATCAATAATTTTTCCATTTTGCAAAACTACATGGAAGAAGTTCATGGCTGGTGAGCCAATAAATCCTGCTACAAACACATTAGCTGGCTTATTGTAAACTTCTAGTGGGCTGCCAACTTGTTGAATTTCACCATCTTTTAAAACAACAATTCTATCTGCTAGAGTCATGGCTTCTGTTTGGTCATGAGTTACATAAATAGTAGTGGTTTTTAACTGTTGGTGTAACTTAGCAATTTCTGCCCGCATGGTTACTCTAAGCTTGGCATCTAAGTTAGATAATGGCTCATCCATCAAAAAGATCGGTGCATCCCTAACAATTGCCCGCCCTAAAGCGACACGTTGACGCTGTCCACCAGATAAAGCGGCAGGCTTACGCTTTAAATAATCTTTTAAGCCCAAAATTTCTGCAGCTTGATTAATTTTTTGATCAATTTCTTCTTTGGAAACCTTTCTTAGCTTAAGACCGAAAGCCATGTTGTCATAGACTGTCATATGTGGATACAAGGCATAATTCTGAAATACCATAGCAATATCGCGTTCCTTAGGTGCAACATCATTCATAACCTTGCCACCAATTTTAAAAGTTCCCTTGCTGATATTTTCAAGTCCTGCAATCATCCTCAGAGTCGTGGACTTACCACAACCAGATGGCCCAACAAAAACAATAAATTCCTGATCGTCAATATGTAAATTAAAATCTTTAACTGAATACTTATCATTACCTGTATATTTTTTATAAACATGATCTAAATCTACTTTAACCATTTTTTACCTCACTATTTAACTGCCCCATTACTCATACCAGCAATAATATTCTTCTGGAAAATTAAGTAAACAATTGTAATGGTAATAATACCTACTACATATGATGCAAAACTTGGACCATAATCATTGAAATATTGACCAGTGTAGTTATATTGGAAGAGCGGCAAGGTCCACATCTTTGAATCTCTATTCAAAATCAATAACGGTAGCATAAAGTCATTCCAGAACCACATTGCATTAATAATCAATGTAGTCGCATGCATTGGCTTTAATAATGGAAAGATAATTTTGAAGTAAGTAGTAATCTTATTAGCACCATCAATCTCAGCCGCCTCATCTAAACTGTCTGGGACACTTTGCTTGATATAGCCAACATATAAGAAAAGCGTTTGTGGTACAGAATATGTTAGGTATAAGATAATTAAGCCCCACATATTAGCTAAACCGATCTTACTCATCATTACCGTGATCGGAATCATAATAACTTGGAATGGTACAAAGATTCCCAAAATCAACAATATGTACATCCAATTGTAGGCTGATCTTTTAGACATATTGCGAGCAATTGAATATGCGGCCATTGGAACAAAAATCATAACCAAGACCAGCGATAAGACCGTAATTACAATTGAATTCCAGAAATATCCTGCAACCCCATCCGCAAATAATCTTTGAAAGTTAGCCACCGTCCAGGGCTTAGGCCAAGCAAAAAAGTGATTCATAATTTGCTTGGTTGTCTTAAATGAACTTAAAAAGGTATATAGCAAAGGAATTAATATTAAGACTCCGCCAACTACCAATAAGGCATAATTCCAAAACTTTTTTAAACTTTTATCTTTATCCATCTTTGCCCCTCCTAATCAACAGAGTACTTATTAGAAATCTTAATTTGAATAAATGAAACTATTGCAATTAAGATAAATAAAACAATCGCAATCGCATTAGCATAACCAAAGGAATTATTGTTAAATGCGTAATTATAAACTAAAAGTCCTAATGAAGTAGTAGAATTATTAGGACCACCTGCAGTCATGGCAAAGATCTGATCAAATGCAGTAAGTCCGGACTTCAAAGCCAAAATAAAGACCATAGAAATGCTTGGTAGCATGTATGGCAATTCAATATGCCAAAAGATCTGATTACTATTTGCCCCATCCATTGAAGCTGCTTCTTTAATTTCGTCGGGGATACTTTGCAATCCTGCTAAAAAGATAATAATTGGCATAGCTACACCTTGCCAAAGTAAGACAAAGATAGTCGCAATCACTGCCCCAGTATCTGTACCTAAAAGGCTAGTCTGAAGCCATGAAATATTAAGGGCATTGCCAATTGCTGGTAAACCATAATTGAACACTTGTTTAAAAATAAGTGCTACTGTTAATCCTGACAAGACTGCTGGGAAGAAGAACCAAGCCCGAAAGAAGGTTTGACTCTTAATCTTAGAATTTAAAGCTCGGGCAACTAAAATACCAATTGCAATTTCACCGACAATTAATGCAATAGTTAGGATTGCTGTAAAGCCAATTGACTTAGCAAAGTTCTGATCCATCAGCAGCAATTTATAGTTATTCAAACCGACAAATTTGTAGTTATAAGTCAGACCAGTCCAGTTAGTTAAACTATAAAATCCACCTTGAAATAATGGAAAATAGAAAAATATAATTTGTAATAAGATCGGGACAATTAAGAACAGCCAGCCCCAATATTTTTCAAAAAAGTTCTTTTTCATTTTTATCTCCCCTAGTTACTTGCCTTCATTGGATTAAAGAAAGTATTCATGTTATTAACCATTTGTTGTTTATTGCCAGTCATTAAGTAACTTGCAGTTAAGTTAAAGAAGTCATTTTCTGAAGTCCAATCTTGAGCCAGCCAGACCATATCATGCTTAGTGAAGGCTAAAGTTGACAGACCTCCCAATTGAGAATCCACACCCTTTTGCTTAACGCCTTTCACAGCTACAGGACTACCATCAACATCGTAATATTTTTGCATTGCTGCAGGAGTTGTCATATAGGCAACGAATTTTTCTGCAGCTTTTTTATGTTTAGACTTAGATGAAATTGATAAGGCCAAGTCACCTGAGCCAACAGTCATTTCATGATTTGCCCTAGCTGCTGGAAAGGCAAAGGTTCTAACCTTAAATTTAGGCTTTTGTTGGTTAATTACGGGTAGAGCCCAAGAACCATTAGGCATAATTAAGCTCTCACCACTAGCAAAAGAAACAACGGCATCATTGTAACTGGCCCCACGCCAATTTTTTTGAGCGTTTTCTCTTAAAAGGTCTAAGCGAGTGAAGTCCTTTTGAATATAAGGATTATTGACCTTAATGCCGTTAGGCGCCGAGAATCTTAATAAATTATTCGCTTGCTTAGCTCCACCAGTTACTGTTGCTAAAGATAATTGGTGATAGCCATTTAATGTCCATGGCTCTGTACCTGCAACTGCAAATGGAGATTTGCCACTGGCTTTAATCTTTTTGACTACTTGCTTGAACTCTTCCCAAGTCTTAGGCGGCTTAATTCCTAATTTTTTAAATTCTGTCGCATTATAGAAAAAGCCATAAACATTAGCACTTAGCGGTGCATTGTAAATTTTGCCATTAATTTTGAAAGAATCTGCATAATGATTCTTGATATTTTTGATGTAAGGTGCATTAGTCATATCTTCGAAATAACCTGCCTTAGCCCACTCTTGAAAGTCAATGTTTTGTGGGTAAATGTTAATTACATCAGGGACATCACCAGAAAGCATTCTTGTCTTTAAGACAGTTCCAGCATTAGGAACATCAAGTTCTTTGACATGAATATTAGGATTTTTCTTTTCAAAGTCCTTAATAATTTCTTTTAAGGTACCTGACATTTCCTTTTTTTGATTAAAGTATTCTATTGTTACTTTTTTGTTAGAATTAGCAGACTGTTTCTTACCGCATGCCGCTAATCCTGCAGTTGCTAGTAAGACTGCTCCAACCGTAATGGTCTTTTTCAACCACCTATTCATATTCTTGCCTACCTCTCATAAATACATAGTAAAACGCTTTCATATAGCTATATTATCTTACAGGTAAATATTTCTTACCATAGCTATATTAGTACAAATTATGTCGATTTGTGGATAAACTTTTTTGACATAGTTTATCTATTAAATAGTGATATAATCAGCTTATAAGATAATTATTGTAAACATATTGACATGCATCTTTGTCTTTTTTTATAGGTGATTAATATGTCTGGTGAATATCGAACTTTAAGTACAAACAGTTTAGAAACAGGAGTCGTATTTTTTGGTAAGGAGCATTGCCTTCCTAATTATTTCTTTACTGGAAATAATGTTAGGGAGAACTATATCATTCATGTTATTACTCAAGGTAAAGGGATCTTCTCTTCGGCTAATCATCCCATTGTCAACTTAGCACAAGGCGATATCTTCATCTTGCCTAAGGGTGTGCCGTGCTTTTATAAGGCAGATGGGCAAGAGCCTTGGAGCTACTTCTGGCTAGGATTATCAGGAATTAAAATTAACACGATGCTACAACAATCAAGTTTAGGTACCAAACGCTACATTAAACATGCCCAAAACTCTAACTTCTATCAAAGTTTAACCCAGCTATATAATGCCGTTCATAATACTCATACCTTTGCTAATGACTTGCTAATTGAAAGCTTAATCTATCAAACCTTCTATTATTTGAATATCGAATATCCTGCTCATAAAGAAAGTAACAAAAATAAATCCGATACTTATCTCAACTCAGCCATCAATTATCTTCATGATAATTTTGAACAACATAGTTGTAATATCAACAATTTATGTCATCGATTAAACGTTTCACGCAGTTACTTGTATTCCCTCTTCAAGAAGGAATTTAACCTATCGCCCCAGCAATACCTAACTAAAATAAGAATGGAAGAAGCTAAGAATAAGCTAAATCAAAGTAACCTCTCCATTCAGCAAGTCTCTCAATCTGTTGGCTATACTGATGAATTTACCTTCTCTAAAGCTTTTAAGCGTTATAGCGGATTTAGTCCTAAAGCCTATAGGCAACTAGAAAATTGACATAATTTAGCACTCTAAAATTAAGAGTGCTAAATTCTTTAATTCCTAAAAAAAGTTACTACAATAGATAGTGAACAGAGAAATGAAAGGAAGTTATTCATTATGGCAAACGAAATGATGAATCGTAATAGTGATATGTTAGACCGTCTTAACGATTGGTTTGGTTTTCCAAAGGACTTCTTTGATGAAGGAAATGTAAAGAACATTATGCAATCTGATGTTGCAGAAACTGACAAGGATTACATCGTTAAAGTTGACATGCCAGGAATGGATAAGAAAGACATTAAGGTTACTTATAAGAATAGCGTTTTAACTATTTCTGGTAGCCGAACATCATTTAATAAGGAAAATGACGACAATGGCAACTTACTTCACCAAGAAAGAAGCGTAGGTCATATCCAGAGAAGCTACCGCATCCCTGACATTAATGCTAAAGAAATTAGTGCCAAAGATGAAAATGGTGTCCTAACTGTTACTTTACCTAAGTTAAGTGAACAAGAGGAAGAAAACTCTATTACTATTGAATAAAAAATGCATTTAAAAAGCAGGACTGGTTTAAAATCAGCCCTGCTTTTTCATGTTTATAATATTGATATTACATTGTCTTTTTGCTTTTTGATTTGAAATAATTTACTAGGAAAAGTCCTACTGCAATAATATCTACAATGATAGCTGCTAAAACAATTGTAGCAATTATACCACTCAAAATTTCATTTGAAGGTTTAATAAACCAGCTAAGTATAAGCATAATGTTGAGTATTTCAAATATTATTATTGCTGTTTTTTTCATAATTAAGCTCCTTTAATAACTTTCATATTGTTTAATTTGCGACATTATACTGCTCACTATACTTTTTATCAAAAATAACCAAGCATAACAAGATAATTGCCCCTTCAACGAGAGCTACACCCAATTGAGTTCCCACATGTGATGTACCAAGATTAGTTGAAAGAACACCTAACCCAATATCTTGCCAAATATGCAGCAAAATTATAATACTAATTCCATTAGCTAACAATCTGATGTAGCCCCATGCCATTCCGATAGCAAAGACACTTAACACTTGTCCGATAGTTGAAGTTAGCGGCTGGTGAAGCATATTGATGAAATGAAATAAAGCAAATACCAATGATGTAGTCAGAATCGTCCAAACAAATTTATATTTACTTTTGCTAAAATAAGCTAAACTTGCATTAAATATTAGTCCCCTAAAAAGGAACTCTTCACAAATTCCAGCATATATTGCAGTCATAATGACTCTAAGGGACTTTATTATAGGCGAATGCCAAACAGCTACTTTTTCAGGAATGGAAGAGATAATTGGAATGACTACTAAAATTAGCAATACAAGTATGGTCAAGATTACACTTTTTCCTAATTTAACCCTTGAGTTTATAATCTTTGTTGTTTGGCAAATTTTATAAGCAAATGTGGCAATGGCAACTGCGAATATAAATAAAATAATTGCTGCTAAATATACACTACTCACTTTACTTATGGCGCTAGTAATAAATGGTAAAAATAGATAGGCGAATGATAATATAATAAATCCTATTAGCGTAGATTTAATATAGTTATTTCTTTCAGCTTTATTTTCTAGATCAATGTATCTATTCAATGCTAGATTTTTCATTAATTTATATTCCTACTTTCTTTAGTATTATTGATAATAGTAATTTTATTAGAAAGTGGGGCTTAAAATTCAAATCAATCCAATCTGGTCGTTTTTGCATCATATTTTGTTAAAAAACATCAAGATACGACACCAAATAAACAAAATATGATGAGCTTTTCCATTATTTGATGAAATCTTTTAAAATATTTATAGAATCTATTACATCTCTAAAAATCTTTTCTCCCCCGTTTAACTAATCTATTCAAAAAAGAAAATAAAAAATGAAAACTATTAATGTTCTTTTGGCTCCTTTAAATATTGTTATTTCTTTAATAATTGACATTTTAATTTTTAATAACTGTATATCAATTAAATTGTCAACTCGTGATAAAATCAATGAATCTATAGTATTTGTAGCCACATTATGTTTTGCACTCATTGCAGACATAAATTTACGAAATATTGGAGGCACTTTTATAGAAATTGTAGGCTTATCAATTTGTTTTTTGCTTTTAAAAAAGAAAGTAAATACCTTTTTAATAATTGGATCTATTCTTATTTTTTCAGTTTTTGATACGATACTATACTTACTAAATCAGATTTTTTACTACCTTATGTTAGACTTAACTAGCTTCATCAGTATCTTAACAGAAATTATTAGCTATTTAATTCTGAAAAAATACATTATACAAATAAGAAAATTAATTACTGACAAGAATGGAAAAATTTTTGTCGGTATTTTGTTATATCTTTATTTAGTTGGAATAGGAATAGAATTCTATACTACAAATGACAATAAAGCTAGTGAAGTTATCGTACTTTCTGCGGCTCTGCTACTCCTTCAAACTATTTTTGCCTTTGTTCTCTATTTCGTAATGGTACACACGGAAAATAATCTTCTTTCAAAAAAAGAACAAGAAAAACAAAAATTAGAAAATAAACTTCTCACTGTCAAAAATCAACATCTTCAAGAAAAACAAAACAAATTAATCAAAGAACATCAACAGTTACGAGAATATGCCGATTATCTCGACAAAAACGAAGATGATTTACGCAAATTCAAACATGATTATCAAAATATGCTCAACAGTTTAATAATCAGTGCAAAAAATGGAAAGTCTAAGGAACTAGTCCAAAAGTTAAAAGAATATACTGATTCCCATATTGATGAAAAAGCATTACGTAAATATGCAGGTATCAATCGACTTCATGATGAAACTCTCAAGAGTATCACCATTACTAAACTAACCAAACTTTATAATGCAGGATTAGATTACAACTTTGGCTGTAACACCGATATTTACAAAATTCCATCCTCGATTAATTTTTTAGATATTTCAAGAGTCATCGGAATTGCCTTTGACAACGCATACGAAGAAAGTATTGCTCTTCAAAAAAAGACTGGTAATCCATCTTCAGCAAAAATTGAAGCCATGTATTACCTAGAAAATGAAACATTGGAATTCGAAATCAGAAATCGAATTCGTGATAAAGATATAGATACTAAAAAAATTAGTCACAAAAATTACACAACTAAAAAGAATCATATGGGGATTGGATTAGCTAACGTAATGGACATAGCTGAAAAATATAAAGAGTCCATGCTAGTTAATTATACAGTTGAAGATGGCTGGTTTATTTTTGATCTAACAATTTTACCTTGATAAGGAGAAGAAACAAAATGGAATATTCCGTATTTATCTGCGATGATGATATGCAACAAATCAATCAGACTATCAAAGTCTTGGGAGCAGCTGAAATAATATTATCTGATGATGAACCCATTAAGTTCAATATCCAAACCGCCCAAACTTACCAAGATTCAGTTGATTATCTCCGTCATCATCAATTCGACGGTGGTCTTTATTTCTTAGATGTTGAATTAGGGAAAGATGTCAATGATGAAAATGGCTTCGATATAGCTGACTTAATTAAACAAAATGACAAACGCGCTCAAATTATTTTTGTCACTAGTCATGCAGACTTATCAATCATAACTTATCAGCGTCGCTTAGGACCGGTCGACTATATTGTAAAATCAAGCGATTTCGACGAATATAAAAAGCGCGTTGTTAAAACCGTTGATGTAGCTCTTTACCAGCTTTCCAAGATGAATGAGATGCAAGAGATGACTTTCACTTATAAGGTTGGTCGTCGAATCCTCAATATTCCACTAAGCAAGGTAATGTATATTATCACTACACCAACACCTCACAAACTATTATTAGTTAGAAGCGATGGTGAAGCTCAATTTTTCGGCAGTATTAATGAATATGCCAAGGATAACTCGCTTCTTGAAAAGATTAGCCAATCCTGTTTAGCAAATCCTGAGAACATTGAAGTAATTGATTTAAAGAATCGTTTGGTCACCTTTAAAAATGGCGATGTTGAAGAATTTTCTCGTCCAACACTGCCCAAAATGAAAAAATTACTTATGCAATTTAACTATAAAAAAGACACAATTTTCAAAAAGAAAAATAATACTTTATTGTTACGTTAAAAATTAATCAAGAACAGTAACTGAGCATCTAATATATTAATTTACTTAAATAGCGCTCGCATTAGAAGTATCAACAAGTTCACGAAAAAGCAGGACTGGTTTAAAATCAGCCCTGCTTTTTCATGTTTATAATATTGATATTACATTTTCTTTTTGCTTTTTGATTTAAAAAAATTCACTATAATAAGCCCTACTTCAATAATATCTGAAATATCTGCAATGATAAAAACTAAAACGGCAGTAGCAAGTAGACCACTAAAAATTATGCTTGAAGGTTTAATAAACCAGCCAAGAGCAAGTACGCTGCTGAGTATTAGAAATATTATTATTGCTGCTTTTCTCATAATTAAGCTCCTTTAATAATTTCATGTTATTTATTTTGTGTTGTTACTTGTTAACTCATATTGCTTACTACATCTACAACTATTATATACAACAAAAAAAGTTTATATGATGAAAATGAGCGTATTCGGTCATATTTTGAACTTATTCTGCAACTAAGTTTATCAAACTAATGAAAAAAGCTGGTACCTATCTCGTTAAAACGATAAGTACCAGCTTTTTTAATTTTGCTGCTTACTTTCAAAGTAAGTAACTATTATTATCAATAGAAAATCAATTATCGAAATAGTAGATATTCCCGGATTCCAGGCAATAAGTGCAGCAACTATTCCTATTATTGAAAGAATTGCAATTGTACTAAAACTAATTTTCTTAAATATTAGTATTGGCAACGCTAATAATAAAACAATTTCTACTCCTAACAGTAAGTAAATAATTGCATCATTGATATTATATATTCCCGCACCTAGTGAAAATAGCACCTGAAATGCAATAAACAAGTCTAACACGATGTTAATTACGAAAATAAATATGTTAGTGAATTTCATTTTTTACCGTACAATTTATCCTTTTCTTTAAAACACCAACTAGCAGCCTTACTATCTCATCCAACTTCAAGTATCTTCACATCATAACTACCAGCAGGAGCTTCAACAGTTACTGTATCACCGGCAACATGCTCCATCATTGCCTGTCCAAGCGGTGAATCAAATCCAACTTTGCCCGCCTCTAAGTCAGCTTCCATGCGACCAACTATCTTGTAAGTTTCAGGTTCATCATCCCCTTCAAACAAGATCTTGACCGTTGAACCTAAGTCAACCTTACCATCTTCATTCTTTTCGATAATCTGAGCATACTTTAATTGTTTACCCAAATAACGCAAGCGACTTTGCAAGTGACCTAGTTCCATCTTAGCTGTAGTGTATTCTGAATTTTCGGATAAATCGCCTAGGCTTCGCGCTTCTTGTAGAATCTTAATCCTACGCGGGCGATCTTTTTTCAGGCGAGCAATCTCATCTTCAATTTGCTTATAGCCTTCTGGCGTCATCTTTTGAAAATAAACCACTTACTTCACCTGTTCTAACTTATCACTTACAACATCATAATAATATAGATGGCCATTCTTAATTGTATAGTGTGCAACAATTGTACCAGTCTTCTTCTCGGCAACATCAATCTTATTGCCACCCTGCATTACCTTAAAGTCGCTAATAGCAGTGTTAGCAGGATAATTGTTACGCTTAATTGTATCATTTACAACAGTTTGAAAGTCAGCTTCTGATATATTTCCACTAGTTGATTGACTACTTGAACTGCTTGCTTGGCTAGAGCTTGTCGATTCAGTAGTACTCTTAGAACTTGATTGGGTTGACTTCTTAGCTGTCGCTTTATTATTTACACTAGACGACTTGCTAGTATCATCACTTGAACTAGTAGTTGATGAATTACTGTCATCTTCGCTTGAACTGGATTTTTGAGTTTGGTTACTTTTCTTTGACGTTTTATGAACCTTATAAGTAGATGAATCAGCTGATTTTTTAGAATTATTATTACTGCATCCCACTGCTAGCAGGCTTGTTAATAATGCTACAGCTGAAATTAAAACATTCTTCTTCATAACTGTTCCCCCTCGTATTATATTTACCTTTATTATACTTGTTTCAAAGACATTAGTACGAAATTTGACCAGACTAAATAATAATTTAACAAAAAACTATTTCCTTACAAAATGATATAAATTATAATAAAGTAATTATTATATTTTCATTTTAGGAGGTTATTTATGTCTCACGAATTATCATTACAAGAAATTGAAAAATTCCGCAACGAGTTTGATAACTCAAGAAATGCGGTTGTATCTCGCGCTGCAATGCGATCTGGGGTTTTGGAAGCATCATTTAATTCTAAAGTTGAAGAACGCTTAAATGACGTGTTTTCAGTTGAAGTTGACACTGACAATGTCACCAACCAAAAGCAATCCGGTCGCTGCTGGCTATTCTCAACTTTAAATACCTTGCGTCATAATTTTGGTAAAAAATACAAAGCCAAGAACTTCACCTTATCACAAGCATATAACTTCTTCTGGGACAAGATTGAAAGAGCTAATATCTTTTATGACGCAATAATTGAATCAGCTGACAAACCACTAGATGACCGTACTGTCCAAGCTTATCTAGGCTTCGCTGGTGCTGATGGTGGTCAATGGGCAATGGCTGCTTCACTAGTTAAGAAGTACGGCGTTGTGCCAACTTATGCCATGCCAGAAAGCTTCAACACCGAACATACTGCTGGCTTAGATGATGCTTTAGCCCGCAAGGAACGCAAGGATGCCCTAGTTCTGCGTAAATTAGTTAAGGCTGGCAAAAGTGAAGAAGTTGAACGTGCACGCAAGCAATTCTTAAGTGAAGTCTACCGTATGACAGCAATTGCCGTTGGCGAACCACCTAAGACATTTGATCTTGAATATCTAGATGATGACAAGAAGCTCCATTTAGATAAGAACTTAACACCAGTTGAATTCTTTAATAAATATTGGGATATTAACTTTGACGATTATGTCTGCTTAACTAATGCTCCTGACCATGAATACGGCAAGTTATATTCTCTACCATTTGAAGATAATATTAATGGTGGTACTCCAATCACCTTCTTAAATGTTCCAATGGAATACTTGCGTAATGCCGCTATTGACCAATTAAAAGATGGCGAAAGTGTCTGGTTCGGAAATGACGTCTTAAAAGAAATGGACCGTAAGTCTGGCTTCTTAGATACTGAATTATATAAGACAGACGAATTATTTGATATTGATACTGAAATGACCAAGGCTGAGAGATTGGCTACTGGTGAAGGACAAGTTAGCCATGCTATGACCTTAGTTGGTGTTGACCTAGATAAGGGCGAAGTTCGCAAGTGGAAAGTTGAAAACTCTTGGGGCGATAAGTCTGGCCGCAAGGGGTACTTCACAATGAGTGACAAGTGGTTTGAAGAATTTGTTTATGAAGTAGTTGTTCGCAAAGACTTCTTAACTGACGACCAAAAACAACTAGCTGACAGCATCCCAACCCCACTTCCAGCTTGGGATTCATTAGCATAATTATATAAGATCCCTGATCAAAAGATATTGCTTTTTGATTGGGGATTTTTATTAGCTACTTTTTATTTTCGATAAACAATGCAATACTATATTTATAGTTAAGTATTAATAAATACGGAGGTTTAATCATCTAATGCCTAAAAAAACAAAACAAATTCTTATCTTAGGTGTTATTGTCTATCTCATCATTTTAACTTTTCCGTTAATGGCTGGTATTAAGGAGTCTTTAGTTCCTGGTATCAAGTTTCATACAGATAATGCAGTATACATGTATTTTTATGCACAACCATTTGGAGCTAATGGATCATTTATTATCATGACAGTCCTTCCTTTTGTAGTAATTTCTATACTTAGTTCTTTTTATATCATTTTCATGAAGAACACGAATGGAATTACCAATATAATTCAGCGGCTAGGATACAATAAATTTCTAAAAAATTCAGTTCTACAAGTTTTTTCTATTTCTAGTCTTATTTCACTGATTATCTCAATTTATGAAATAATCATAATCAATTGGACCTATTTTCCCTTTGCCTTCTCCAATAATGGACTATTTCTTAGCCAAAGGGCGCACTTTTCAACTAATAGCTTAATCAATCTGATTAGCTATATTATTACTTCATCTATTGGCTGGGGAATATTTTCTGTCTTAATTTTTGGAATCGGTCTCTTTATTAAAAAAGACTCAATATTCTTAATAAGCAGCTTAGTAGTGGCATTCAGTATCATACTTATTTGTGCACTAATACCGATCAATAATATTACAATTTTTATTAGCAATTTAATTATTCCGATGAATTTACTTGCTCCCGGTCAAGTTAGTTTTGCTAGTCAGCCTAATCCGCCACTTGGCTTAACTTGGACCTGGATTATTAATGCCATTATTTATAGCTTGATTGCTTTTGCTTTAATTAAGCTTTGGCACAAGAAACAATTGCGAGGTGCCTAATGTCCACAAAAACTAAAAAATACCTCTACTTCTCAATAATGTGTATTGGTATCCTGGGCTTAATTGCTAGTTCTTATTTTGCTAATATTCCTGATATGGTTCGTGTTGTTGCTTATATTCATGGATTTTCACTTTATTTTCAATCAGGAGTTTATGTTATTGTATTTGTTCAAATACTTACATTCAAGAAAGTACGCAATCTGATTACTATCAGACATCAGACTGAATATATTACTAAATTTCTTATTAAGTTGGTAATCTTAGATTGGTTTATTTTTTGGATTTGTAGCTTTCTTCCATATGCTATTTTTAATCACGCACAACTTTTCAAATATGGCAAGCCAACTTATGGATTATTAATCTTAATGTTGCACATGTTAGTGATGCTTATGGCAATGCTTATTATTGTTAGCAGTTATTATTTTCCTTATCCTTACTTAATCGTAATTTTTGTTATTTTTATCACCTTAATGTATCACTACAATTTTGAAAGGTCGATCTTATTGCCTAGATATAGTCATATCTTCAATCCATTATGGCAAGCAATGCACAATGAATACTACTAAGGAGTTTTTCGTATGTTAAATGTTAAAAATTTAAGCAAAAGTTTTGGTAAAAAGGAAGTCCTGCGCAAGGTATCTTTTAGCTTAAAGCCTGGCGAGCGACTTCATATTATAGGAAAAAACGGCTCCGGAAAATCTACTATCTTTAAAATTATTACTGGCATTTTAAAGCAAAATAGCGGAACGGTGGAACTTGGAGAACAAGATACTATTGGTGCTTTAATCGAAAATCCCGGATTTTTGGAATACGAATCTGGAATTGAGAACTTAAAATTTCTAGCTAACCTAAATAATAATTACAATGAAGAAAAAGTAAAACAACTTATGGAAGAATTTTTCTTAGATCCTAATGATCCACAAGCTGTCAAAAAATATTCAGTCGGAATGCGACAAAAGCTGGGCATTATTCAAGCAATAATGGAAAATCAAAATATTATCTTACTTGATGAGCCCACCCGTGGAATCGATAAAGAAAGCATACAAGTATTCGTAGATATCTTAACGAAATTAAAAAATCAAAATCGTTCTGTCATTATTGCTAGCCATGATGATATTCCTGGCTTAGCTTACGATCAAGAGCTTAAACTGCAAGATGGGGTCTTAATAAGTGAATAAACGCCAGTCTTTCTTTATCTATACTGCGATTACTATTTTAATCTTAATTCTAACTAGGCAAAACTTAACCTTAGATAGTTCTACTATGTTTCACATAAACTTTGCCTTAATTAAATCTCCGCTTAAATTAGCCTTACTAAGTGTTTATCTATTCATTTTTGATTATGCATCCCTCATCTTGGCTAGGAATGAAGGAGAAGAATTGGCCAGTCTTTTAATATCTAGACAAGTTTATTTTATAAAGCGATGGCAGGCTTTTGGTAAGCAATTTTTGATTTATTTATTGCCAACACTTGCGATTCACTTATTTTTATTTGATTCTCAAAACCTAATTATTTCTTGGGTAATATTAACCATTTTTACAATAATTTGGGTTATTTTAGCTGGGCTACCTTTATATAAATTATCTGAACATAGCAAAAATGCTTTAATTTTGATTGCTTTATTATGTTTACGAATATTATTCACCATTTAGCGCGGTTACACTATACATTAGATACGATGGCTTTTTACCAGTAATTTTAAATCTGGAGTTAAAAATAATAAAAAGCGCAGCTTTAGATTGGTTAGGTTAGGATCTCACAACGAACTATTCCATAAAGAATTAAGATAAATAAGCATAAAAATACCAGCATCTATAATGAAGAACTCCCTTCTTCTATTAGAGATGCTGGTTTTCTTTTTGTTTTTTCAAATATTAGTTAAAAATAACCTTTATACATTCCATTCATCCATAAATTCTTGGACAAATTCACGCATATACTCAGTTCTTCGATGAGCTTCTTTTTTACCACCAGGGGTATTCATCGTCTTTTCTAGATTAAATAGCTTTTCATAGAAGTGGTTAATTGTTGTTTCTTCATGATTACGATACTGGTCATGGCTAACCAACTTCTCAGGCTTAATCTCTGGATCATAAATCTTATTGCCATGCTTGCCACCATAAGTGAAAGCCCGGGCAATACCAATTGCTCCTAAACTCTCAAGTCTGTCCGCATCTTGCACGTATTGCCCCGATAGTGGCAATTGATAGTGGTGTTCAATATTAGCTGAAAAAGACATATGTTGTATTGTAAACAAAATATCTTTAACTTCTAAACCTTCAAAGCCAGCTGCTGGTAACAACTTCTTAATTTTTTCAACTACAGCTGCCGGATCAGGGGTAATTTTTTCATCAATTGTATCATGCAAATAGCCGCCTGCTTGGATAATAGCAACCATCCGACTATCTTCATTAGCCTGGTCATTATCTGTTAAATACATCTTAGTGGCAAGGTTAGCAACCCGCTCACCATGATAAAAATCATGCCCTGTAGATTCACCTTGCAGTTGCTTTTGAGTAAATTCTTTTACTTTATCTAAATCAATCATCTTAAGCCATTGAATCCCAGCATGGTATATCCTCTGCTGGCCCTTCTGAAATCTTAACTAACTCATCTGATAAATATTGCTTTTTAACAACTACCTTAAATAAGTATTCATCAAACCACTTGTCATCCATTACAAAATAGCCCTGGTCGCCGACGTCGCTTCCCCAAGAATTCTCAACTTTCCATTGGCGCGGCTTGCCATTAACTATATCTACACCAACTAAGGTCATGGCATGAGTTGAACCACTGGCGCCCGTTTGAAGGCGTTCTTTCTTACTTAATTTAGTCTCAATATTGAAAATAGTGTCGGTTTCGTATAAGTCAGCAGCCATTATTCCTTGCTTGCGGTCGCTTTGCTTACCGACGTCACAGCCGAACCAGATAGTCTCACCAGCTTTTAGTTGCTTAATGGCCGCCTGCTTAAGATTCTCAATTCTAGTATTGAGAAACTGAACAGGACTGCCACCTGCTACATTATCCTCAAATGGCAACCCATACAACTTATCATATTCATGATCCGGCGCATTAAAGAGGACAACATAGTCATCTAGATCATCTTCGAAATACTTGTGGAAGAAGTCCAAAGGGCTAAGATCGGTATCAATCTGATATTCACCATCATCGTCCTTAAATTCTAAGTCAAACTTCTCTACTGGGCTACCGAAGGCGATTGTTGCCATCCGGTAAACTTCGCTTAAGAATTCTTGCCTTCTAGCTTCAACTTCCTCGCTCTTGCCCTTGCTAACAAGCTCTCGCAATACCAAGGCATCTTGACGCAACTTCATATTTAAAGCACGGTTAAAGGCTGCAGTATTATTGGCAGTAAAACTCTCGCCATAGGCATAACTTGGCACTAAACCATATTTTCTAATTAATGAGATTGCCATATGCCATTGACCGCCATCAGTATCTGGAGCTGATAGATAATAGTGAACAGTCCGATCATCAATTGGCTGGTTGGCTGTTTCAATAATATGATTAAAGAAGATATTTGCTCTTTCAATTCGGTCCCAGAAGAACAAATATGCCTGTGAAAAGGTAAATTTCTTAGCTTTATATTGTTTAGCGAAGCCATGTCTTAAAACATTCAAAGCTGCAAACAACCAGCAACGCCCAGATTGCTTTTGGTTAGTGACATTATCAGTAGGAATCTCAATCGAGAATGTGCGATTTAATGGTCGAATTGCTTCATTATTCAAGCTAGCGGCTTGTACACCATTATTTACTACTGCTAGTTCAGCAATCTTATTTTGCTTATCTTCTTGGTAGTTCTTTTTAAAATTATCAATTTCATCAAATGTTAATTCATGAGCCATAGTATTCCTTCTTTCATCAAATAAAGCAAAAAGCTGCTTCCCAGATTTGAACTGGGGACCTCCTCCTTACCACGGCGGTGCTCTACCTCCTGAGCTAAAGCAGCAACTTTATTTTATCACATTAATCTTACAAAAAAATCCGTCCTTAAGACGGAAATTCTTATTCGTAACTTGCTGCTACTTGCTTATAATGTTCAACTTCATCATCGCTACAACGCACAAAGCGCCCAGGAACAATTTCATGCATTGAACGCTCTTTACCATCATTCTCTTCAGCTTGGGCATCATAAGCAATTCTGGTGCGCTGACGTTCAATTTCAGGATCAGGAATTGGCACCGCAGAGATCAGACTCTTAGTATAGTTATGTAATGGCTTATTATATACATCATCTGCAGGACCTACTTCAAGTAGTTTGCCAAAGTGCATAACGCCGATCCGATCAGAAATAAACTTGACCATTGAAAGGTCATGGGCAATAAAGAGATAGGTTAGGCCGCGCTTTTCTTGTAATTCTTTCATCAAGTTAACTACCTGAGCCTGAATGGATACATCTAAGGCTGAGATAGGTTCATCAGCAACAATAAACTTAGGCTGAACAGCTAATGCCCGAGCAATACCAATTCTCTGACGTTGACCACCAGAGAATTCATGAGGGAAGCGGCTGGCATGTCTTTTATCAAGGCCGACTACTTCAAGCAACTCTTCTACTCGTTGACGACGTTCCTGCTTATTCTTAACCAGGCCATGAATATCTAGACCTTCGGCAATAATATCCTCAACTGTCATTCTTGGATTTAGCGAAGCATAGGGATCTTGGAAGATCATCTGAGCATTACGACGGAAGCGCAATTGATCTTTGCGCTTAGTTAACTTGCTGATGTCTTGCCCTTCAAAGATAATTTCACCAGCAGTTGGCTTATACAGCTGCAAGATACTACGTCCAGTAGTTGTCTTACCAGAACCTGATTCACCAACTAAGCCAAAGGTCTCACCTTCATAAATCTGGAAGCTAACATCATCAACTGCTTTGACAGTCGAACGGCCCGACTTAAAGTATTGCTTTAAATGTTTTACTTCTAAAATCTTTTTTCTTTCTGTCATAGTAGTCTTCCTTTGCCTAATTTAGTTTACCTTTTTTAATCATTTCGGCATACTTCTTTTGACGGCGCTGAATTTCTGGCGGTGGCGTTACAGCAGGGGCATCAGGATGAAGGAGCCAAGTTGCTGCATAATGAGTATCTGATACCTTGAAGTAAGGGGGCTTTTGTTCAATATCAATCTTCATTGCATACTTATTTCTTGGGGCAAATGGATCACCCTTAGGCGGATCAAGCAAGTCTGGTGGCGTTCCAGGAATAGAATCTAGTTCTTCGCTATCAAGCGTTGGCATTGAATTAATCAATCCCCAAGTATAAGGGTGTTGCGGGTTATAGAAGATTTCATCCACACTTCCATATTCTAAAATTTCCCCTGCATACATAACAGCTACTCGATCTGCCATGCCAGCAACCACACCTAAGTCATGAGTAATGAAAATAATAGAGGTCTTTACCCTCTTTTGCAAGCTCTTCATTAAGTCTAAGATTTCTGCTTGAACAGTTACATCGAGAGCCGTTGTTGGTTCATCAGCTAGCAAAATCTCAGGTTCACAGATTAAGGCAATTGCAATTACGATCCGCTGCCTCATACCACCTGAGAATTGATGAGGATATTGATTAATACGTTTTTCTGCATTAGGAATCCCTACAGCCTTCATCATCTCTAAGGCCTTGTCCCAAGCTTCCTTTTTAGAAACTCCCTTATGCTTAATTAAAGGTTCCGCAATTTGTTGTCCAATCTTCATAGTAGGATCAAGAGAAGTCATCGGATCCTGAAAAATCATTGCAATTTCGTTACCACGAATATTACGCCAATCTTTTTCTTTATTTTCTAGTAAGTTTTTACCATGAAAATTAATCTCTCCGCCCTTGATTTCGGCATTTTGGGCTAAAAGGCCAATAATTGTTCTTGTTGTAACGGACTTTCCTGAACCAGATTCTCCAACAATTGCTAATGTTTCTCCCTTATTCAAGTGGAAGGATACATTTCTAATCGCCTTAACGTCACCAGCATAAGTATGAAAGTCAATTTTTAAATTTTTTACATCTAAAACTCTTTCTGTCATCTTTTTACCTACCTTCTGGTCTTTGGATCAAGTGCATCACGTAACCCATCACCTAATAAGTTAAACGCAATCATTAAAATACACAATACAGCTGCTGGGAACCACATTTGATATGGTAAGAATTGGAAGTTCTTCTGTCCTTCGTTAAGTAAGACACCTAGTGACGTCTGCGGGGAGGAAATACCAATACCGATATAACTTAAGAAAGCCTCAAAGAAAATCGCTGTTGGGATGGTGTACATCATCTGAATAATGATCAAACTTGATAAGTTTGGTGCTAAGTGCTTTAAAGCGATCTTCCAAGTTGATTCACCCAAGTTTCTGGCGGCAAGCACGTATTCTTGTGTCTTCAATGTTAATGTTTCTGCACGGATCTGCCGCGCCATCGTAGTCCATGATGAAATAGCAATTGCCAAGATAATTGAAGTCATACCTGGCTTTAAGACAACTAGCATTAAGACAACAATAACTAAGTTAGGAATAGACGAGATAATCTCGATTACTCTCTGCATGACATTGTCAACAGCTCCACCTTTCCAGCCAGATATAATTCCATAGACGACCCCAATCGTTAAGTCGAAGATTGCCGCAACGAAGGCAACAATTAGTGAAATTTTAGTACCATAGATAATTCTCTGTCCTAATGGTCGACCCAAATAATCAGTCCCGGCGATAAAATACTTATCTTTAGGAATATTATTTTGGGCATAGACATCAACCCACTTACCATTTTGTTTTAGCTTACCATTAAAGCCATTAATTGCTCCCATTCCGGGAACCTTAGCCGGTAAATTAGCATATTGTGGATGGGACTTAACTAAAGTGTTGTTATTAATAAATGGTGTTGAGCCAAAGGCCACTACTACCATCACAATAATGATAATTGCGGAAATAATTGCGGATTTTTTCTTTTTTAATTGCAGCCAAACACTCTGAGCAAAAGTTAATGAAGGGCCAACAATGTTTTCATTACTTTGAGCTTCATCAGCTGGTAATGGCTCAAATGCATCTGGACTAAGCTTGATATCTTTTGCTTCCATTGTTAAGCCTCACTTCCTTGTAATCTAATTCTTGGATCAATTAATCCGTAAATAATATCAGTAATCAATAAAACGACAACTAATCCAATTGAGTAAACCATTGTTACACCCATGATAGTTGGGTAATCGTTAGTCAAAATTGATTTAACAAATTGTTCACCAATCCCTGGAATGTTGAAGATATTCTCAATAACCATCGAACCAGTCATCAATGCTACCGTGTATGGTCCAAGTAAGGTTACGATTGGAATCATACTATTTCTCATAACGTGCTTTCTAACTACTTCCATCCGGCTAAATCCCTTGGCACGTGCTAATTCCACATAATCTTGGCTCATATTGTCAACCATACTAGTTCTAACGAAACGTTCCGTTTCTGCCATTGGACCTACTGCTAAGGCAATAGTTGGCAAAATAGTCTGTGAAAATGACCCCCAACCTGCAATTGAGAACCAACCTAGCTTTAAGCCAATATAGTATTGCAAAATTACAGCTAAAACAAAGTTAGGGATAGAACGTCCAATAATGGCAATTACTGTAGAAGTTGAATCAACCCAAGTGCCTCGTTTAACTGCGGCGATCGCCCCTAGCAATGCCCCTAATACAACACCTAATATCATTGCTTGCAATCCTAATTGCATTGACACGCCTAATCTTGGCATAATCAAGCTTGATACTGATTGGTTAGCATATTGGAATGATGTCCCAAAGTCACCCTTGAACATCCCTCCTAAATATATTAGATACTGCACTATGACTGGCTTATTCAAACCGTATTGTTGATCCATAATATGGCGCTGCGTAAGTGTCATCTTAGCTTCATTTGCATATGGTGAACCAGGCATTGCCTTCATTAAGAAGAAGGTCGCCGTAGCCACAATGAACAAAGTAAGAAGCATATAGAAAATACGCTTTAATAAGTATTTCGTCATCTTAACTGCTCCTTTTGCTTTTAACCTTTTTATTATTTTTTAATAGTTTTATTATAGCAAATATTTTAAATATGTCATTAAAAATATTAAAAAATCGAAGACCCTATAATCTTCGATTTTTTATTGACTAGTTATTTGCAACGTACGCTTCCTTAAAGTTGTAGTTAGCACCAGCTGCATTGTAGATAATATTCTTAACTGATGGGCGAACTAACCAAGCTTCAGTCTTGTAATAAAGTGGGGTTACACCTTGATCGTTAAGCAAAATCTTTTCTGCACTTTGTAAGTCATTCCAACGCTTAGTTGCATCGCTAGTTTCTTTCGATTCTTTGATTAACTTATCGTAAGTACTGTTGCCCCACTTACCATTATTTTGTGCATTATTTGAAGTAAATAAGTCATCGAATGAAATTGGATCAGCAAAGTCAGCGCTCCAACCAGATACTACAATATCAAAGTCGCCTGAAGTTGAACGACTTAAGCGTGTCTTAAATGGTACATTCTGAGTTGAAACTTTAAGTCCTGGTAAGTTTTCTTCTAGTTGGCTTTGAAGGGTTTCTGTTGTCTTTTGACCAGAATCAGTATCATCTGATAAGAGTTCTAAGCTAAGCTTCTTAGTACCTAAAGCCTTAAGAGCCTTACTCCAGTACTTCTTAGCTTCTTTTGGATTATAAGAATCGTACTTATCATTAGCTACAGCTGCTGAGAAGTCCTTACCATCCTTTTTGGCTAAGCCCTTAGCAGTTACACTGTTTGCTGGTGTATTAACACCGCCTAAGGCGTTAGAGAGTGCCTTTCGGTTGATTGCTAGGGAAATAGCACGACGCAAGTCCGCATTCTTTAAGTTCTTGTTCTTAGCAATATTGTATTGTAAGTAAAACGTTGCCGCAGTATCACGCTTAGTAAATCCTGGATTGCTCTTGAGCTGCTTAGTTTCTTGAGCATCTAAGACAGTCGCATCTAACTTGTTAGACTGGTATAGGTTATATGCGGTAGATGGTGTCTTTTGGACAGTGTAGCTAATTGAGGACAATTTAACGTCCTTCTTGTCCCAGTAATTGTTGTTCTTCTTCAACTTCCAAGAAAGATTAGATCCAGTCCAACCGGAGTGGACGAATGGACCATTGTAAGCCATGTATTTAGAAGAAGTACCATACTTAGAGCCATCTTTTTCAACGGTTTTTTCTTGTTGTGGGAAGAATAATGGGAAGCCCATTAATAACTTAAAGTATGGGATTCTCTTATCAAGGGTTACTACTAACTTATAATCGCCATCAGCCTTAACACCTAAACTAGAAACCGGTGCCTTACCGGCTGCAATCTCGTCAGCATTTTTGATCCCGCTAAACAAGTATGCATATTGTGAAGCCGTCTTAGGGTTAACAGTTCTTTGCCATGAATAGACAAAGTCCTTAGCAGTCACAGGTGATCCGTCTGACCATTTAGACTTACGTAAGGTAAAGACCCAATGCTTACCATCTTTAGATACTTGAGTCTTGGTTGCTAAGGCATTTTCAACTTTTTCATCTTTTCCTAAGCGATAAAGACCTTCCATGACATTATTCAATTGATTAAAGCTAACTGCATCAGTAGCTTTAGATAAGTCTAAGGTTGGAATTTCTGAACTTTCCATCCAACTAATAGTTTGTTTGGCATTGCTATCTGATGATGAATTCTTAGAGCCACAAGCAGTTAGTGCAAGTGCTGATACGAATAAGGTTGCACCTGCAGCCCAAATTTTCTTCACTTTCATTCGGTAACTCTCCTCTCAAAAGCATTAAATGCAATTTATTATTTTTAATGTTGTTGTAAGTATACGATAATAAATTATATGTTTCAAGTATATTTTTAATATTTTTTTATTTTTAAAATAAAAAAAGCCGGCAATGCCGACCTAACTTTAAAAAAATTACTATTTAATTTTTACTAAGGTGTATTTTCTCTTACCCTTGCGGATAATTACATACTTACCATCAAAGGCAGCCTCTGGCTCAATAATGAAGTCAACATCTTGTTGTCTTTGTCCATTTACATAGATAGCACCATTATTGACATCTTCTCTAGCTTGCCTCTTAGATGGCTCAATCTTGGTTTCAACTAAGAATTCAACAATATTCTTAGGTTCATTAGTTGCCTCAGCACTTGGAGCCTTGCTTAAAGCTTGTTCAATTTGAGGAACGGATAAGCTCATAACATCCCCTGAGAATAATGCTTCAGTAATCATTTGGGCTTCCTTTAATCCTTCTTCACCGTGAACGAACTTAGTTACTTCTTCAGCTAATTTCTTTTGTGCAGCACGCTTCCAAGGTTCTTGTTCGGTCTTTTCTGCTAAATCTTCAATTTCTTGACGAGATAAGAAAGTGAAGTACTTCAAGTATTTGACTACATCACGGTCATCTTGGTTGATCCAGAATTGGTAGAATTCGTAAGGGCTGGTCTTTTCTGGGTCAAGCCATACAGCACCACCAGCTGACTTACCAAACTTAGTACCATCTGCTTTAAGCATTAATGGGATAGTTAATCCGAATGCAGGACGGTCCGATCCTTCAAGCTTATGAATTAAGTCGATTCCGGCAGTAATATTGCCCCATTGATCACCACCACCGATTTGAAGCTGAACACCGTCTTCTTTGTTCAAGTGGTAAAAGTCAATTGCTTGCAAAATCTGGTAAGAAAATTCAGTAAATGAAATCCCATTCTCCAAGCGACTGGCAACAACATCTTTATTGATCATGTTGTTAACTTGGAAGAACTTACCATAATCACGTAGGAAGCTAATTAAGTTCATATTGCCTAACCATTCGGCGTTATTTCTAATTTCAAAGTTTTCAGTACCAAATAACTTCTTCATTTGGTTAGTTAGGGCTTCTTCATTATGCTTAACTTGTTCAGCCGTCTGCAAAACACGCTCAGTGCTTCGACCAGATGGGTCACCAATTGAACCAGTTCCTCCACCAATTAAAATAACTGGGTGATAACCAGCTAGTTGAAACCTCTTCAAGATCATAAATGGAATTAAGTGACCAATATGAAGAGAATCACCTGTCGGATCAGTTCCGCAGTAAAGCGCCAAATCATCATGGTTCTTCAAGTAATCACGTAATCCTTCTTCATCAGTCTGTTGATTAATAGCCCCACGCCATTTTAGGTCTTCTAGAATATCAAAGTTTGCCATAATTCCTCCATAAAATAAAAAAGTCCCTAGTCCTTCTGGACTAGGGACGACTATCTTACATCAAGCCGTGGTACCACCCATATTCGCGCTATTGCGCCTCAAATAAGTTGCTATGGGAACGACCCCGCGTATGTACTTCGTTCTCTAAGCCTGCCTGACTCACACCATACGCCAGTTCTCTGAACACTGAACTTAGAAACTACTTTGTTAAAACTATGATAACTACTAAGATTTTATTAGTCAACCTAAAAAGTCAAAAAAAACATTGCTATATGTAAACTAGATGAGTTATAGTAAATTGCCTAATTGATAAACACATAAGTGCAAAATTATTTAATGAAAATGAGGGATAAAAATGAAAATTTCAAAAGATCGTTTAGCTGCCTTCACTGATGCAATCGTTGCAATTGCTGCAACCATTATGGTGCTAGAATTAACTACACCACCCCAAACTAACTGGCAAAGCTTATTTGCTCAGTGGCCTACTTTTATTGCTTATTTAATTAGTTTTAGCCTAATTTTTATCGGATGGCTGAATTACTATCGCGGACTAGACAAGGTAGATTATGTTGGAGTTAAAGAATTCATTTGGAATGGTATTTGGGTCTTTGTTCTAACATTGATCCCATTTGTTACTAGGTGGGTCAGTGAGCACCCTGATAAGACGTTACCAGAATTCCTATACTGCTTGATGATGTTTTTATGGGCCTTAATTTTTCAATTGATGGAGCATCAGGTAATCAAGGACTTCCCTGAACAAAATAAAGAGCCAACTTATAGTGGCTGGATCAAATATACCTCCTTTAGTTGTCATATTTTAGGCATGATTGTTGCCTTTATTATGCCTATCTTTAGTTTTTTATTTATTGCTTTTGTTGTTATCATTTGGACAATTGGCTTAGTAAGAATTAAGGAAGATTAGCCAAAAAGGTCCACTAGAACATTTTTACAGTTCTAGTGGACCTTTTTTATAATATATTACTTATAAAAGCCTTTAATCTGTAAACCATAAGCTTGACCAGCAGTCATATCGTATTGAACTTCTTCATAGTCCTTGAGAAGTGATTGTTGTTCACTAGTTAAGGTCTTGGGATCAATGCGGCGACCTTTTTGGTCAACTAATTCAATACCAGTATCACCATCAAAGTTAATTGTAATAGCTGGTAATTTCTTATGAACTTCAGTTAAGAGAGCTTGATATGGGGTTACCTTAGAATTAGTCTGTTCAAGCATCATAGCAATGAAGTCACTGGTACTTACATAATTAGCATCCTTAGTTAACTTGGCTACAGCGCCATGTTCTCTAGCATACTTATTAGAATAAATAAAGTAAGTAGTAGAGTGCATTTGAACAGGATACTTAGCAGTATAGCTCTGTGACAAGATACTTGGATAGTGGTCACCATAAAAGACAAGCGTAATTGGCTTCTTAATCTTATTGATCTTATTGATGAATTCCTTCACAGCTTGGTCAGTATATTGAGTACCCTTGACATAAGTTGCCATTTGCTCGCGGACAGCACTGCTGTTAAACAATTCTCCGGATATCTTGCCCATATATTCATTATTCTTATACCAGTTATTGTATGGCATATGGTTTTGGATAGTAATCAAGTTAATGAATTGTCCACCTTTTTGAGCATTAACTTGCCTTAAGCCATTTGCATAAGCAGTAAAGTCAGAATTATATGAACTAGTACCAAGCTTCTTTTGGTCAATAATCTTATATTTAGAGCCTACATATTCAAACTTATTAAACTTAAATCTCTTGTAGTCTTCAATTCTTGAATAGTATGAACCAATAAATGGGTGAATTGCAGACTTATAGTCAAAGTTCATCCCCAAAGTTGGGTAATACTTGTAACGAGGAACTACTTGAACATAAGGAGTCAAGGTGGTTCTGAACATTCCCATGTTAAGTCCAGTCAGAGTCTCCCATTCCATGTTAGCAGTACCGCCACCATAACCAGCACTAAGCATATTACCATAAGTAGCCTGGCTTCTAAGTGAGCGAATAAACTTAATAGGATCAGGAACAGACTTGTCAAACTTAACAGTTGGAAAAGTATACGGATCAACAAAACTTTCACTTAAATTAAAGATAATAGTCTGATCCTTCAAAGTATTCTTGCGAGTCTTGTTGATTTCGTCAGCAACCCTAGAATACTTATCATACAAGTGGTCAATTGTCGCCTTGGAATAGTTATCCGGCTTATTCATAATTTGTAAGTCGATATAATTCAAGAAGTTAAGAACTGGACCATTGACCTGAATATCACGTTCTGGGTTTCTGAATGATTGTTTATTATCAAATCCACGATTAATGTTATAAATAATTCCACCATCATGGTTAAAGCGAAGCGGTGTTAAGAATAATAACACACTCAATAAGGCCCAGATTCCGCGACGTTTCCAATTGCCACGCTTTTCAACTGGGATCTTAATTTCTAAGAAGGCAATAATTGCGACTAAGACAACAATTGCAACAATAATTAAGACAAATGTCTGCTGTCCAATCATTGGAATTAGGGTCTTCATATTAGAAGCCTCACTTAATTCACTTGGATAGATTGGTTCACCACGCAAGTTTAACTTAATCTTATTAGCAATTGCCCAGCCTATGGTAATAATTGTCACTAAGCCGCTAGATAGCCAATAACGGGTTGTGATGAAATACAATATAGAGAACATTGCATCTAAGAAGATTGTCGTCAAGACAATGGCAAAGAACTTGGTACCTAATAAGTACACAACAGCGTTAATATCACTAGCAGTTGAAATTTGAATTCTTAAATTATCAGATTCGATTAAGAATGAGGAAAAGCTCAGAATATAGAACCAGCCCCAAGTTAATAACTTAACTCGATGTATCTTAATCCAACCCAGTAAGATCTTATAACTCTCTTGAATCGCCTGAGCAAGGTTAGCTTGACGATTTAAGAAGATAATAGCATTTCTAAATGGACGAATCCGATATAGGTACTTGTTGTATAAGAAGGCTAAGCCTAAACAAGCTAGCATTAATACAATAATAACTATGAGTTCATTTACCCCTGCACTATGAGTAAGAGGAAAATCAGTTATAAAGCTTCTTGCAATTGGTGCCTGCCACAGAATGATTACCGGAATAAAGTAACGTGCAATTCTGTAAGTAAAGGTCGTAATCATTCTTCTAAAGATTAGAAATACTCCCAATACCATCAAGAAAAGAAATGGTGATGTTGGATTGTTTAAGAATCCACTATTCCAGCTACCGCCACTTCTACCTGCTAATACTTGTGACCAATAAACAGCATTGAAGCCTGGTACACCAACTAAAATGATAAAGAAGGATACAACACTAGAGAAAATTATCCATCTAAACATCTTCGCCTTCACTTGGGCACTAGCTAAGAACATTCCCCAAGCAAAGTACAATACTAAATAAACACCGTACAGTGAAAATCTAAATGATAAAGCTCCTGCTACTGTCGCAAACCCTACAACAGTTAAGGTAGCTAAAATTAAAACATTTTGTTTAGCTGTTAATTTATGCTGTAAATCATAAATATATGGCTGCACTAGCATACTGACAATTAAACCAGTCAATAATACTGATGTACTTGTCAAGACGGGGAAGAATACTCCCCACAACTTCCACATATTGAATGAACCTGGTGACTTCAAAAAGAAAACCAAGTAATACAATACTAAAGTGACAACCGCCATTAACCAAAATCTAAAGCTTTCAGTTGGACGGTATTTTTGTTTACTATAAATTGCCCCAAATACCATCGGCACAAATATCATGAAGGCATTCTCAGCCATCGCAGGTACAAACCTTAGTAGACCGCCTAATGGAAGTCTGCCGAAGCTTGATTCCAATGATAAACCCTGTGCGAGCATGAAGAAAGTAACTAACACTAAGCAAATAGTTTGCCCAACTGTTAGAGATTTTTTCTTTTGTTTATCCATTTTTCTCTCTTCCATAAAATTAATTTAATTGCACTCTGACAATCAGTTCACATTATATCCTAAAATTATTACGAAAAAATAAAGAATAAGGTCTGAAAGGACTTTCAGACCTTAATTTTTTTCTTAATAGTTGTTAAAATGTCCACTCTCTTACCTTGCCCGGTAAAGAAGTCAATAATATCTTTTCTAAACTTGAAGATCATTACTAGCATGCCTAATAAGAAGATTAAGCCACATTGCCAACCCATTAATAACCAGACATAGATACTATATCCTAACATATAAACTAGGGGTGGAATGGTTAGGTTTTTCATAAAAATTACTAAAATTAAAGCAACTAACAAAAAAGTAAAGCCCGCGCGCCAATTGAAAAATACAATCCATTGAGCGCTGACAGCGACTCCCTTACCACCATTAAAATGATTCCAAAATGGGAATGAGTGTCCTAAAACTAGCCCTAAGCCGCACCAAGCAATTGCTAGGGGGGCTTGATGATATACAAAATAAACAATGAACAGGGCAGTCAATGTCTTAGCTAAATCACCTACACAGGTTAAGATGCCCCATTTTTTTCCTAGGACAGCTCCCATATTAGCTGTACCCGGATTAGCAGAGCCGAACTTAGTTGGATCTTTATGGAGCAATCCCTTGCCAATAATCATCGCAAAAAGAAAGTTTCCAAAAAAATAGCCCACTAATAAAGACCATATTGCCATCCAAAAATTTTCCATTTTTAACTCCAAACTCTATGACTCTAGATTATCTCCATTCCACCAATTATTACTGTTTGGCTCGTAAACATAGTACTTTTGATTACTATCGCCACTATTCCAGTCGAAATCTGTATTTTTAGAATTTTGATATGTTTCATTATTATTTAAATTCACAGTAGATAGGCCTAAATTCTTACGAACAATATTAGAACATCTTTGTAGTTCAGAATTGCTCATTACTTGATAAGATGCATCCCCAATCATTGCCCCACGACCATGAAGATAATCACTAGTCATATTATTCGTACAATCTCGATAGTTTTGAGCAATCTTAGTCATTGAATCAAAAGTTAAATTAGTACGGATATTTTTAGAAGCAGAGTTTAAGACTTGGTCTAAGTTCTTCAATGTATTGAGCGACATAGAATTCTTAAGAATTGACATAATAACTTGTCTTTGACGCACTTGACGTCCATAATCTCCGCGTGGATCATCATAACGCATTCTTGAATATGCTAAGGCCTGCTTACCGTTAAGGTGTAGCTTTCCTTTATTAAAGGTATAGCCGCCATAAGAGAACTTAAAGGTATTATTAACATCAACTCCACCAACACCGTCAACTAACTTCTCTAAACCACCCATATTTACTTCAATATAGTATTTAAGTGGAACATTCAATAAGGTGCTAGTAGTATTAAGGGCCATCTTAGCGCCGCCAATATTATAAGCTGCATTGATCTTATGCACGCTAAAGTTATCGGTACCTATCATCTCTGCCATTGTATCACGTGGAATAGACATCAAGTTGAAGCTCTTATTCTTGGGATTGACAACCGCGATAATCATTGTGTCAGTATTCCCCCGCACTGCCGTTCTGCCCAAGGCACCGGTATCAGTTCCCAATAAGAGAATAGCGAAGCTCTTCTTACCGTCAAAGTTATCCTGCTTTACCGCATTCTTAGGATCATAAGTCTGATCAACTGCCTGCTTAGCCTTAAAATAAACATAGCCACCATAACTAGCAGCACCAGCAATAGCCAAGATAATAATAGTTATTATCCAAAGCAAAGGATGACTTTTTTTACGTGATTTTTTATTCAGTTCTACCCGTGATGGGATTGAGTTCTTGCTTGAAGGTTTATTGTCCATGATCTCGTTCCTATACTTTCTAAAAAAACAAGATTATTATAGCAAATCATTTATCCTATTAGATATTATCCTAGCATTCTTAAACTTTTACTAACATAATTTCATTAATCATACTACATAAAAAAAGCAATATGCAATGCATATTGCTCATCTTCTATTGAAAAGTAATGTTAGTCTTGAAGTCAATATTAGCGCCTGCTGGTAAAACTTTATTACCTAGCTTCTCACCCCAGGCACTAGTCTGATCTAAAACATCAGGAAAGCCATTAATTGGCGCAATAGCCAAAAACTTATTAGTATCTGGCGACTTCCAAATCTCTACACCATTAAAGCCTTCTAAGGTAACAGTAATTGCATGCCCGCTATCTGACTTATTACTAATCAATTCAATCGCCGTCAAACCTGGACTATTGATTAGGATATGCCCATAATCAAATACTGCCTTCTGCAAGTTAAGAACACCATTATTCACACCAGCTACTGAAGTGCTTTCCAAGCTACGCAGACCTTCTTTATCTAGGTGAAATTGTGTAAGATCCGGAATCTCAGGTACAAATCTTAACTCATAATCATAAAAATCAAGCTTCTCTCCTTCAAGTGGCAGCGAAAATGCTGGCATAATGCCTAAACTATACGGCATTTCTGTATCAGAATCATTAGTTAATCGAAAGGCGACCTGCAACTGATTAGCTACCAGCAAATACGTTACCATTAAGCTGAACTTGAAGGGATAACTTTTTAGAGTTTCTTCATTATGAGTCAAAATTAGACTCGCTCGATCATCTCCTTTGTCAACGACAGTCCAAGAATAGTTATTGGCAAAGCCATTAGGCATCATGGGGTACTTCTTACCATCAATCACACATTGATTGCCATTTGACTTACCCACTGCCGGAAAAAGAATCGGTGAATGTTCTTCCCATTCACTCCCATTCCAAATACAATCGTAATTACTTCTTTTATCAATTACATGAGTGACTTGGGCACCCAATTCATTGATTTCAACCTTAAGTTGACTATTTTCAATTGTTAACATCAATCATCCCGTTATATCAAACATAGAAAAAGTAATCTAATACTTTTCGAAAAGAAATATTTAATTCCTTTCATAGTCCATGTATTACTTTTAAGAATAAAAGTGTGTAGCCAATTATTAACAAATATTTTATATATAGGAAATTAAGAAGTCACTTCTATGTTTTTAGCTTTTCAATGAGTTCTTAATTCCGTTACCGATTAAGGAATATTTGCTATCTTCTATTTGAATTAGATTCTAAATTCAAATACTGTTTTCTCTTCTTTTAAAAAATATCACGTATTTTTAAGCCCGTCAATCTGAAAGAGCAGTTATTATAATCCTGATAAAGTTATATTTTTTGTTAAAAATCTTATTTAAAGTTATTTTTGCTTGATTAGTAAATATTATTTAATATAATAAACTTGTTCCTATTAGATTTGTTATAGTTTATAGATTGGAACAAGTTGATAAGAAAAGGCATCCTCCCAAGAGAAAGGATGCCTTTTTGCTATTTTAATTAGAATAAGGTCGTTAATATTGCCCCGGCAATAATTAAAATCAAGCCAAAAATAGTAAATATTAACCCACGCTTGGTCTTCTCTTCGTGTAAGAACACTAAACCACCAATAGTAGAAATAACTACACAAAGTTGTGAAAAGACAAAAGCAAGGTTAACACCGTTCATTTGTACGGCCGCGGTATATGATAAGGTACCAATTCCAAACAAAAATCCTGCTGGAATACTCTGTAGAGTTGGCTTTTCAAGCCAGGTGCGGCCATTACCAGTAACTAGGGTATAAATTGCTGCAGCGATAACCATACCGATAGTCTGAGCAATTAAAATACTTGTACTTGAACCCTTAACCACCTTAGGGATAGAACTAGAAGCAATATAACCTAAAGTAGTCAAGACTAATAAGATGATTGTACTTACTTGGTTGCTCTTGCTACCTTCAGAAGTACCTTGATCAGTTACTGAAGTTAAACCAACACCAATAATTAAAATAACGATACCGATGAAGCCATATAATTTAGCTTGTGGACTACTCCATTCGCCAAATGCAAGCACACCTACCAAAGGTACACCGATTAATTGTAATCCAGTAGAAATTGGCATAGTTTCTGAAACACCAACTCTACTATAAGAAATATATTGTCCTACCTGACCTATTACCCAGGCCATACCAGCTGCTGCTGCCCAGATAAAGATATTTGCATTAATTTCAGAACGAGTAACAAGCCAAGCAATTACTGCAGCGATAAATGCACCGACAACAGTACCTGCAATCTGGTTATACACATTACTCTTTTTTACACTCGAAACTACGAGTGGCATAAGTCCCCAAGCAATTGCGGGGATAAATAGCATAATGTACTTCATAAATTTTATTACTCCCTAACTTTTTGTAACAACTAAGTATATCAAGATTAGTTAGGTAAGTGCAAGTTTATTTACTCTTCTTAAAGTTCAAATTCATACTAAAGACTAAAATAAGCAAAATAACCTCACAAACTAGCGGTATATAGACAACTACAATGCTTAAAGAAAAAGCAAAAATAGTATGGAAAATTACCGCAATTAAAATCATTCCCCAGGAAATCCAGCCCTTAAACCACTTCTGCCAGATACTACCCGCTAAAACCAAGTAATAAACAAATAAGCCAGCTCCCAAATAAATTAAGACGCGATATTCAATAAAACCTAAAGGACTAATCATTAACATCGCAATAAAGCCACTTAAATAAGCTAATATTGCAAAGACCAACATCATTGCTAGCCTAATAAGCTTCAATCGGGTAGTTTGGCCTTCTACTAAGCGATTTTTCAATAAAATTATTCCTAGCCAGGTTAATAAGACTAAAATTAATAGAACATAAATTAACCACCCATTCAAGGAAACAGCACTTGCAAAAAAGACCAGCAATAAAACCAGTCCAATCTCATAAAAAAAGTTAATAGCAAAAATACTACTTGCTGTTTCCGTAGGAAGCCAAATTAATACCGCTGCCAAGATCAAGAAAACAGCACAATTTAACTTAGTATGGTCACTAACTAAGGCATATTTCGGATAATAAATTAATCCAGCATCAATTAAGCTGAGTAGAGTCAGTATTATTCTTTGCCACTTAGTATCTTTTATTGTTTTCATCGATAAAATCCCCTCCCTAAAACCTTCTATAATTATACCTTTGAAAAAATAACTTACGAACTAAATTTTTTTATGGTATTGTAATCAACGACTCAAATTTAGAGTTTTAAAGTTAAGGAGGAATTTTTTTGAATAAAGAAACAGCACCAAAACTTCGTGCTATTGTTCAAGTTGACCACCCATGGCGTGTCATGGTGGCACTTATGATTGGGGCTTTTGTTGGGATGTTATCAGAAACTTCACTTAATATTGCCCTTCCCCAATTAATGCAAGCCTTCAAGGTTCCAGCAGGAACAATTCAATGGCTTGTAACTGGCTACATGTTAATTATCGGTATTATCTTACCTTTATCAAGTTTACTAACTAAATGGTTCTCTACCCGTCAATTGGTAATTACTGGCCTAATTGCTTTTATTATTGGGGCAATTATTTCAGCTGTTGCTACTAACTTTCCAATTTTGCTTATGGGACGGATGATCCAGGGAATCGGAACTGGTATTGTCTTGCCATTAATGTTTACTGTGGCAATGAATGTCTTTGCCCCTAATAAGTTAGGCGGCGCAATGGGTGCTTGTGCGATGGTTATCATGTTAGCTCCCGCTATCGGTCCTACTCTAACTGGATTAATTTTGGCTAAGCTTTCTTGGAATTGGATTTTCTGGTTATTCGTGCCATTCTTGGTTATAGCTCTTTTATTCGCTATCACTAGTTTAGTTAACATCAGTAAGCTTACTAGACCTAAAGTTGACTTCATTTCAATTATTGAGTCAATTGTTGGTTTTGCTACTTTGGTTAGTGGTGTTAGCTTAGCGTCTGATATGGGAATCGGTTCACCATTAGTCTTAGGATTAATTGTTGTCGGTATTGTGGTTTTAATTCTTTACTCATACCGCCAAGTTCATCTTCAAAGTCCAATCTTAAACTTGAAGATTTTTACAATTAAGCAATTTAGAGTTGGTGCACTAATCGTAATGGTCGACTTCGGCATTATCTTATCAGCTATGTACTTATTACCACAATATATTCAAAGTGGCCGCATGCTTGCTGTAGCTTTAGCCGGTATCATCATGTTACCTGGTGGTATTATTAACGCATTAACTTCCGCCTTTGCCGGTCGTTTATACGATAATATCGGCGCCAAAAAGCCTACAATTATTGGTTTTATCTTGGCTTTGATTGGTGGTGTGATGCTAGTTAGCTTATCTACTAGTTCACCAATTTGGTACATTATCTTAGCCCACATTATCCTAATGATTGGTTGTCCGCTAGCAATGTCACCATCTCAAACCTATGCCCTTAATGCAATCCAAGGTCCTGCATCTGCTGATGGTAGTACTATCATGAACACCTTACAGCAAATAGTTGGTGCTATTGCTACAGCGATTGCTACTGGCTTACTTTCATTAGGTCAAAATGCAGCTAATACTGCTAATAAGGCAGCTGCCTTTACTAATGGTGCTCATTACGGCTTTTACTTCACGATTGTATTAGTTATTGTTGGCTTAGTTCTGGGCTTCATGATTAAACCTGAAGATGATTAAACTTAGTCATAATAAAAGGAAGGAAAATATGATTCCTTCCTTTTTTTGTTAGGCTAAATATTCACTTAATACCTTCAATACGCCTTGCTCATCATTACTTGGAGCAATTTTATCAGCTACTGCTTTTACTTCGGCAGGTGCATTTTCCATGGCATAGCTAATACCAACTAACTTAAGCATAGTAATATCGTTGCCACCATCACCAAAGGCGATTGAATCTTTCGGGTTTAAATTCATCTTGGCGAATATTGATTTCAAGCCGCTTGCTTTAGAAACACCTATTTTCATAACATCTGAGGCAAAATTACCCGAATCTGTTACATAAAACTTATTACCATACTTTTTATTAAATGGTCCTAAAATCTCATTAGCCATCTTGCCATCACAGTTAAAAGCTAGCTTAAGAATTAAATCATCTTCAGGAATCTCATCAAAACTATCAAGCTTGCACAGCCGCGGATAATAATAATCTGGTCCTTGACTAACATCTTTAAACTTAGCAGCGTAACTAGACAAAGTGTAGGCCTGGTTCACACCACTAACAATAAAAGTCATTTTAGGGTAATTTTGATTAACATATTTAATAAATGTTTTAATAGCGGTTTGATCAGGAGCGTCAGTTCCAATTAATTTACCATCACTAACTAAATATGACCCATTCTCAGCTACAAAGTTCAACTTATCCTTATAATCTGAAAATTCTTTAGCTAGTTTGGCATATTGATTACCACTTGCAACAAAAAATTTAATTCCTAATGCATCCATCTTATCCAACAAATTTGCAAATAATTCATGATCATATTCTTTATTGTTGTCCAAAAAAGTGCCATCCATATCAACAGCTACAGCCTTAAAGGGTACAGTCATTTGTAGAAAATTCCTCTCTTCTTAACATTATATACAGTTACTATTGTACCTATTTATCGCTATAATGTAATCGCTTTATTAGCTAAAAGCTTAAATATTGACAAAAAATTTAAAAGCTTCTACAATTTACTTACTAAAAATAAGAAATATCAGAAAGGATAGATACATGGCTAAAAAATCAAAAATTGTCAAAGCCGCTAAGCAACGTGAATTAATTAAAAAATATTATGAATTAAAAGCAGCTGGCAACATCCAAGCTCTAGCTAAGTTGCCACTCAATGCACATCCTGTGCATTATCATAATCGCGATAGCTTCGACGGACGTCCTCATGGCTATATGCGTAAGTTTGGAATGTCACGCTTGCGCTTCAAGCAGTTGGCTCATCAAGGCCAACTACCTGGCGTCAAAAAAGCAAGCTGGTAAAAAATATATGACTGTTAAAAAAAGCTCCCGACAATAAGTCGAGAGCTTCTTTTATAGGATGCTTAATTAGTCATCAAGCTTTTCCTTGTTAACAACATCCAAGTTTTCATCGAATGTGTAAACAACTGGTTCACCAGTCTTCATTTCTAAGTTCATGATATCTTCATCAGAGATGTTTTCAATGTACTTAGTTAAAGCACGAAGTGAGTTACCGTGAGCAGCAATAATTACGTTCTTACCATCAAGTAAGTCTGGTGCAATGTGGTCTTCCCAGAAAGGCATAACTCTTTCCAAAGTTACCTTAAGGTTTTCTGCCTTAGGAACGATGTGTGGATCAAGCTTAGCATAGCGACGATCATGTGCTTGACTAAATTCATTGTCATCTTCGATAGCTGGTGGTAAAACATCGTAAGAACGACGCCAAATGTGAACTTGTTCGTCACCGTACTTTTCAGCAGTCTTCTTCTTGTTTAAGCCTTGAAGTGCACCGTAGTGACGTTCGTTTAATCTCCAAGTCTTAGTTTCTGGAATCCAAAGTTGGTCACTTTCTTCAAGTGCAAAGTGCAAAGTCTTGATAGCACGAGTTAATACTGAAGTGTAAGCTTGGTCAAATTGAAGGCCGTGTTCCTTAATTAAACGGCCTGCCTTCTTAGCTTCTTCAACACCTTTTTCTGAAAGGTTAACATCAACCCAACCAGTAAATTGGTTAGAAAGGTTCCATTCACTTTGTCCGTGACGAATCAATACTAATTTTGACATGAACTGTATCTCCTTTTATAACATTGTTTCATTAACTATTTTACACGCTTAAGTTAAAAAATCATAGGAAATCCGCGAAAAAACAATTTTTCTTCCTATATTGAATACCCTAAAAGTGTAAAATAGATACAGATATAATTTTTATTTGGAGAATTAATATGAAATTTTTTAAGCAAAAATCATCCCTTTTAGTATTAATACTAGGACTTATGACATTAACCCTAATAACTGCCTGCAGCAAAAAAGAAAACCAAAAGCAGACTCCTTCTCTGCCTTCAGCTACTAGTCTAATCAATTCTAGCTTTGCTAAGAATATCAAGAGCGGCCACTATACTCTAAACCTAGCTTCTAAAGAAATGAACCAGACTACTAAGGCAAGTGGCAAATTTAAGCAGGGCTCTGTAACTTACATGGATTACGCTATTTCTAATAAATCAAAAACTCAAAGCGAAAAAATCTGGCTGACTAATTCTACTATCTATCTTTTATTGCCAGCTAACCACGGTAAGTGGATTGAGAATAAGTCTGATGCCAATAACTTCGATCCTAATCAATTAACTAGCCGCTTCAAAAGCAGCACCTTAGACGCAATTAATCAAGAGTTTGTTAAACATGCTCAAGTAAAGAAGTCAGGCACTTCCAGCTATAGTGTGTCCTACAGCGGCACGAATAGCGATATCTGGAAGGTATTGAATGTCTTGGTTGTTGATACTATGAATAGCCCTGGTTCACAGAATATGAACATCTCTAGAACAATTAATGCCGCCTCAGTTCAAAATATTAAGATTAATTACATTATTAATAAGTTAACTAAGAGAATCACTAATATTACCTACCAAGCTAGCTTCAATATTAATGGCAAGTATGACTTTACTTGGAAGCAAGTCTATGATGAATTGAATGAGCATAACAAGCTCTCAGTTCCTAACTCTATCCAAAAGAATGCCATTGATGTTCAAAAAATTAAGCAAAAACAAGCTAAAAAATAAGGTAAATACAAATGGCAAATAGACAACATCTATCTCCTAAAATTATTGGTCTAGTAATCGGGATAATAGCGGCAGTATTAATCTTGTCTGCTAGTTATATTATCTTAAGTAAACCTTCATCAAGTACCTTACTGTCTAATAGTTCTACAACTACAATTAATTCTGCCCGTAGCGTTATTAAAATCAAATCTTCAAAAGAAAACGTCACCCAAACTTTAGAGTTCAACGATCAAATAAATCATATAGCCCTGACTTCTAATCCCGCTAATTCTCAAGATCAGAATTATTGGTCCAGTCAAGACCGTGTCTATACCAAGTTAAAAGACAAATGGTACTATCTTGATATTAGCAATAAGCAGGCTTACAAGATGTTCTTCGGGACAATGTTTTCTAGTTCTAAGAAGTTATTTACTAGCCATAACTTTGATAAGTTTGATAGAGCAGCCTTAGATAAGCTGAAAGTCAAACTTGACGGTCTTAGTGGCTATCATATTTCTTATCAAGGCAGCGATGCCGATATTATCAAGGGAATCTTAGAGTCATCACAAGTTACTAATTCTCAAGCGACACCTTTAGCTAATCAAATTGAAAAGGTAGTTTTAAATATCAAAACTGACCGCCACCAGAACCTACGCGATCTAGAGTACAAACTTATTTATAAGCAAGATATGGGTTCAATCAGCTTTCATCTAAGCAATATTAATGAAGTTAATAAGCTAACTATTCCCAAAAACATCACCTCTCAAGCTAAAGAAACCAGCTTAGAAAATTTACAAAAATAAACAAAAAAATTGCACCTCCTAATCAAGAGTGCAATTTTTTTATTAGTTTTCACGACCAAGTTCTTCACGAATTTTAGTTACATCTTTTACTTTAGCAGTAAAGATTACGTGATCACCAGGTTCGATAATCGTATTACCATGTGGTGTAAGCCACTTGTCATCACGCCGAATTCGACTGATCGTCATCTTATCAATAAACTCTAGGTTCATTAACTTCTGGCCAGTATAACGATGGTTGCGAACAGTAACTTCGTAAAGACCGTTTTGGGTATCGTTTAAGATCTTCAAGATTGAAGGTGACTCAATCAAGGAACGCAAGACTGACGTTTCAACATTAAACTGATTAAACACTTCAATCCCTTGGTCTGCAACTCGCTTGACTCTTTCTGGAGTTGGATTTATCAAGCTAACAATCACTCGCTTAACTCCCTTGGTCTTAGCTAAGTGACCGATGCGGATATTATCTTCATCATCCCTTAAACCGGCAACTAATAAGTCAGCATTAAAGGCGCCACTCTTTTCTAGGCTAGATTCATTCATCTCGTCTACCAAGGTCAGCTTAGCGACCCTACTCTTATAAGTATCATAGTTATTCTTCAGGTGGGTAAACATCTTAACGTTATACCAATTATCACGCAATTCCTGAGCAACAGGTACGGTCATTAGATTCGTACCAATAATGTTAACCCGCTCCTTGATCTTATCTTCAATTGTTAGCTTGAAGCGAGCATTGAATAAAATCGGCCCCAAGATGCAAACAATAACTGCCGCTAGGGTAAAGGCATCTGATTGGGTAGCTGAGATGGCATGCAGCTTACGTGCTACTTGTAAGGTAGGCAAGACAATCGTGATCGTCGTCATCACTAAGAATGTCCCTGCCCAACTATTGCGCAAGTTAAAGTTACGCCTATAAACTACAAAGACCGGCAACTTAGCAACTAACAAGAAGATTACTAAGATAGGAATCAACATTAAGGCACTAGGATTAGTCAACAAGCTTCTTAAGTTCAAGTTAACCCCGGTCATAATAAAAAATACAGGTATAAAGAAACCATAGCCAATTGAAGTTAACTTATCCATCGTTGCTTCGCTTGGCTCTAATAGCTTCATTACCATTCCTGCTAAGAAGGCACCTAGAATGTTCTCAGCACCTACTCGCTCAGCAACTGTCACTAAAGTAAAAATCAAGAAAAATGCCAAGCGAATATCTAATTGTGTTGTCGACTTTGAAATCTTGTTAAACCAGTGATAAGGTCCACGAAATCGATTCAAAAGGAAAATCGCCGCAACAAACAAAAGCACAATTAGCCATAATTGTCCCGCATTACCACCATTTATTGAAGCGTAAATTGTAAGCAATAATAGTGGTACTACTTCTCCTAACACAGCCGTTAGCAAAATAGTCTGCCCAATCGGACGGGATAAGATTTCTTTTTCTTTTAATGTTGCAATTACTATACCTAGAGCAACTGTACTAAAGATAATTGTTGCCAGCATAATATCGCTGAATAAGCCTAATAGTTTTAAAATAATTGCTAAAATTGCAGCAAAAATTACCACTAGTACAAATGATAAGATTGCAACCTTAGGAGGATTAACTTCCTTTGCGTTAGACTTTTTCTTCTTGTTATCACGCTTAAATAAGCTAAAATTAATTTCCATCCCTGAAAGAAACATCAATAATGTTACTCCCAGGTTAGAAAGCATGGTAATCTCACTATTGCTGGCAATAATATTTAGAAACGACTTACCCAAAATAATCCCTGCAATAATCTCAGCTACGGCTGTTGGTATCGTTGAAATATTAAGCCTTGCCATGAGAATTGGAATTGTCAAAGCCGCCAAAGCAACAATAAAAATTGATAGTTGTTCCAAGATACTATATTCCCTTTCTATTTTTGTTAAAACTATTGTACACAAGATTAAGATAAAAACTAACCCTTATTATAGTATTTCAGCAACTTTTTAACTAATTATTTTAACCGCAAATACAACATTAATCCCACACAAAAAAGTATCACCTCAACTCAAAGGTGATACTTTTTTGTTAAATATTTCATTATTACTGAGCTTTTTCAAATGAAATCTTTTCAGCAATAACTTGTCTTTGTAAATCGGCAGTTTTTTCAAAATCTGTCAGCCATTCGCTTTGAACGGTATCAGTTGCAGCTGCAATACTATCAGCCAAGTTACGGACTGGTGCATAATTCTTAGTTATACCTGCTAAGAATGTGGCTAATAAGGTAGCGCCAGCGCCATTATCATCAACTACATCTACTTCTGGAGCAGGTGCAATAAAGGCATGCATTAAGTTGACGATTGCTGCGCCTTCCTTACCTAGCGAAAGAAGTACATGATCCGCACCATCGGCAACCATTTCATGGGCTAAGTTGATTAAGTGCTCATTACTCAAAGACTTATCACTTAATTCGAACCAATCTTTTAACTCTTGCTTATTAGGCTTAATTAAGAGCGGGTGAAGTGGCAGAATATCCATTGCTGTGGCATATGGTACATCCACTACAACATAACCCATCTTCTTAGTCGTTAATGTTGCAATATCAATCAAGTAAGCTGGATCAATTCCGGTCGCAAACTTGCCAGCTACAACAACAGTGTCGCCCATTTGCAGATTTTCTTTTAGATAGTCAAGCAACTCTTGCTGGGTTTGAGCGCTAATCTTTCTGCTGCGACTAGGATTGATGAAAGCATGAGAAATCCCAGCCTTGTCTAGTTCGGTGTCAATTTTCTTTTCACGGGTCTTATGAATAATTCCTGTGGCAATAGAATCAACACCCAGCTTTTTTAAAATTAAAGAAACATCTACTCCCTTGCCCATTACACTTTCGGTACCATCTAAAGTAATTGTATAAATCAAATGACTTTCCTCCACTTAAAGTTTACTACCTTATTGTGCCATACTTTGATCTAAAAATCTTACCTTACCATAACTGCCTTAGCTGGAACCCATTGATTACCACCTAAGTTGTACCACTTCATCCCGTTAATAATTGCAATCTTGAAGAACTTCCAACTAGTACCATTCTTCAAGAATCTATTAGTAGGATTCTTACCAGGTTGTGACCAGACAACAACACCATAGTCTGGCTTAGCATTAATTGTCACTACACCTTTAGCCTTGTAGATTACAATATTATTATTAATATAATTAGCTTGAGCTGCTACCTTGGTTGTAGTTTCAGTTTGAGCGATTGGCTTAGTAGCTAGCTTAGTTACTTTAACAACTGGCTTAGCGACAATTGGTGCGCTTGGCGCTTGTGAAACCGGCTTAGCCTTGGTAGTTGTCTTAGGAGTAGTAATCTTAGTAGTCTTAGCTAACTTAACTGGGGTAGTTTCGACAGACTTGATGCTAGACTTAACTACACTAGCAGAAGAGCTGGATGCCTTAGTTTGAGCAGGCTTAGTTACTGCTACTTTAGGACTTGCAACTTTAACTTCAGCTGCAGGCTTAGCTACTGATTGACTTGAAGTAGTTGCCTTAGCCACTTCAAACTTGGTAGCCTTAGCTGGAGTAGTAACAGACTTTACTTCTTTGACAGACTTAGACACAGAGGTTTCAGTTACTGATTGTTTTACTACTGGCTTAGGACTAGTCTTAATTACTTCTTGCAGCGGCTTAGCTGCACTAGATTTCTTAACAGCTGAACTAGTATCAACCTTATTAGTTGTAGTTACTGCTGGTTTAGTTGAAGTAACTGGCTGCTGAGTGGTTTTAGTTTCACTAGTAGTATTAGTAGTTGGCTTTTGAACAGCCTTTACTTGGGTAGTTGTTGTTTGGCTAGTTGACTGAGTTGTTGACGTTGTCTGACCAGTTGGTGCAAAGGCAAGGCTGTTAACCCAACCAGACTCAGTTAAGGCATGAGAGACACCATTTTTGTAAGTAATGTACTTAGAAATATTCATCACTTGACCAACACGAGCAGTACCGATTTGAGTAGCGACATCACTATCTACTGGAGCCGAAGTAATTGGTGTAGTTTTAGTTACAGTCTTAGTCTCGTTAACAGAGGTAGTCGTTGGGTCATATTGTTGTAAGTTATACGTATCTATCACTTTATTTAGAGTGTCAGAATAATTTGGTGCAGTCGCATACTTCCCTTGAAGACCATTTTGAGTAGCTTCCTTACCGGAGTTCGCATTCTCAACCCAGGCACCTGAATAGTAGTTACCCATTTGGCTACGTAATAAAGCCCCATTGTCATTAAATGACTCTTCATAGGATGGATATTTTCTAAAGTTAGCATTAGTGGTGTAGTAACCATTGGCACCATATTCACCAGTATTCATAGTTACTGATTGACCATTATAGCTTCCCTTGATGCCGAATAAGTTATTATTAGGTTCTTGTGATAAAGTTGAATTCCCCCAACCAGATTCAACTGCCGCTTGTGCAATCATTACCGAGGTGTAAGTTCCATACTTGGAAGAAGCGTTGGTAGCTGCAGAAGCAGCTTTATTAATAAATTGCTGCGCAGATTGGTTAGTTGCGGCCTTAACTTCACTGCCACTGCCAGTGACATTCAATGGCTTAATATTATTCGTAACAGAAATGCCTGCAGTCGTAATTAAAGCAGCAGTCGCAATCTGTGTGATTGTTTTTTTGTCCATAATTATTTTCCCTTCTAAACTAGTATCTATACTACTAAGTGTAACCGATTCAAATTTATTTTTCTATTAATTTTTTTGTTATAAAAAAACTCACCCCCAACAGAGGTGAGTTAAAAATCTAGTCAATTATTATCTAAAATTAGCAGCCTTAACGTAGGCATTCTTACCAATCCGGTAATACTTCTTGCCAGTGCCATCCTTAATAGTAATTGCACTACCGTAAGTGTTCCTACTTGCACCCTTGTATAACTTAGTGCCATAAGTATAGATACGGCTACCACGGTTATTGTAAACATAAGCATTATGAGTAAATGTGCGTGAAGTACCATCAACATTATTAACTTTTACGTATTGGTTATCACCAATCTGATAGTAAAGCTTGCCGTTGATTTCTACGGAACCACCAATAACAGTAATTGGGGTGTAAGCTGAGTAATACTTACCAATATATTGACCACTCTTATTGTAGATTCTAGACTTAAACATAATCGTCTTAGGAGTTCTAATTGTAGTCTTATCTTGATTAGTATTATCAGTTGAAGTCTTAGTAGTTGAAGTAGATGAACTAGACTTCGAACTTGAACTTGATGATGAACTAGAGTTAGAAGCTGGGGCTTGACTTGAAGCTGTATTAAATGAAAGTGGTAATAATGAAATGTTCCCATCTACATATAAGCCACGCCAATTATCAGTAAATTGCCAGATTGCAACACCATTCATTGATGGGAAGTAATTGAAGTCAGGTGTATCAATTCTACCAGTTGTAGCATATGAAGCAACCCAAAGTGAGTTAGGGTACTTAGCTAAGATAGTATTAGTATTGATATTACTTCTCAGTAAGTATGCACCTGAATATAGCAAGGGCTGATAGCCAGCAGCATTAATCTTATTCATAAATGCCAAGATAGCATTAGCACTAGCATCCTTGCCGCCGTTAACGTTGTTGCCGTCACCGGTTTCCCAGTCAATTGCAATGTATGAACCCTTTGGCAGGCCGAAGGCTTGAGCAGAACTGATTGCATAGTTAGCTTCAGCAACTGCAGCAGAACTATTAGCGCCAAAAGTTGCAAAATGATATGCCATTGGCATCATATTATTAGCAAGCGCACTAGCAATCTGTCCCTTAGCATTAGGGTTGCGGTAGCTAGTACCTTCACTTACCTTCACAATTGCGAATTGTGCACCTGCTTGTGCATTCTTAGAAAGGTCTGTACTCTGAAAACTAGAAACATCAACACCATATGAACGTGTTGCAACGCTAGTCTTGGCTGCCTTAACTTGAACTGCCTTAGGGCTGACGATGTTAGTCTTAACTCCGATAAAGGCAGTAGTAGCCATTACTCCAGCACAAGCTAAAGCGCTGAAAAATTTTTTGTTTGCTGAACGCATGCAATTCCTCCAAAAAATTATTATTTTCGATCAATTAATTGCCGAATTATCTTCTTAAGTTGGTTATCTAACCATAACATATTTAGCTGGAACCCACTGATTTCCACCTAGGTTGTACCATTTCTCGCCATTCCAAATTGCAATCTTGAAAAACTTCCAACTTGTACCTACTTTAAGGTACTTAGTGCTTGGGTTCTTACCAGGTTGTGACCAAACAACAATACCTTCATCTGGCTTGCTGTTAACTGTTATGACACCACTACTCTTTTGAACAGTATAGTCAACTTTATTGGTAGTCTTTTTTGTAGTTGGAGCTTGAGAGATCGGAGCTGCCTTAAGGCTCTGAACCTTAAGACCATCACTCTTAACCCACTTATTCTTACTTATCCGATACCAAACCTTGCCTCGGCTCGTCTTCTTGCCAGTAATCTTCCAAGTGCTATTAGCTGGAAGCCACTGCCCCGTAACCTTCTTGTTAGGTGAAGTCCAAACGTCAATATTAGAAGCGGTAACTCTAAACTTACCCACTACCTTCTCATAGGAAGTGGTTGACGTTGATTTTTTGGCTTCTTTTTTAGTGGTTGAAGACTTGGAAGCTTTAGGAGCTTGGGAAACGGTCTTATCGCTAGTAACTGGATCAGTATAAATAGTAGATAGCCATTGCTTAGATCCGACTCGATTATAACGAACACCATCTACAATGGCATAGCCTGATACCCGCCAACTAGTATTAAGAGCTAAGTGCTGACCAGTAGCCTTACCATTAGGACTCTTAAGGACTGGTGCCCCGCCTTCTGGCGCAGATAATACCTTGACGACTTCATTGGTCTTAACGTATGTGTAGCTGGCTGACTTTTTCTTCTTGGAAGAGGAGTTGCTAGTCTGCTTAGTTGTAGTCGTTGGCTTAACAACTACATTATTGCCAAATGCGCTATCATTCACCCAACCAGATCCAATCAAAGAATGCGATACACCATTAGCATAGGTAATACGCTTAGTGACCGTAACTTGTTGTCCAACTCTCGCTATTCCGACTTGCTTAGCGACATCACTGTCCACAGGAGCACTAGTGATTGGCGTAGTATTGACAACAGTCTTGGTTTCATTAACAGTTATGGTCTTAGGGTCGTATTGGTCAAGATTATTAGCCTTGATAACTGAATCTAATGTACTTGCATAGTTAGGTGCGGTAGCATACTTACCCTGCAAGCCATTTTGGACAGCTTCTTGGTAATTCTTGGCATTCTCAACCCAGGCGCCTGAATAATAGGATCCCATCTGCTGTCTAAGCAGGGACCCATTATCGTTAAATGATTCTGTGTATGACGGATACTTACGGAAATCGGCAGTCGTGGTATAGTAACCATTAGCGCCATATTCACCAGTCTTCATCGAAACTGATTGACCGTTATAACTACCCTTAATACCAAATAAATTATTATTCGGCTCTTGAGCTAAAGTTGACTGCCCCCATCCAGATTCAACAGCAGCTTGCGCAATCATGACAGAAGTATAAGTACCATACTTAGATGAAGCTTCTGTAGCACTAGGTGCTGCTTTATTAATGAATTGTTGAGCGGTCTGGCTGGTAGCAGCCTTGACTTCACCGCCAGAACCTGTAATATTCAAAGGCTTTACGTTATTGGTAATTGTGATTCCTGCAGTTGTGATAATTGCAGCAGTCGCAATGCCGGTGATTGTTCGTTTATCCATTTTTGTATTCCTCTGCATTCATACACATCTTATATAATATAAGCGTCGGTTGCAATAAACAACCAAACTTATGTTTTGACATCAAAAAGTAATATTCTATTAATAATTCCTCAAACTTAATAATTAATGTCCGTATGTAAATCCTTACACTTATTAGTTTAACGCTAAATAACGCTTGTGTTTAATAAAAAATGGATTTTTTAGCATAATTCTTATCTGTTATTTTATTTAGACTTATAGACAGTCAATTATCTTCGTTCAAAAAATCATCATACTTAATGACTTTGATGTTATTTTTTGATGCTTGATCGAGGAATTCCTGCTTAGCATCCTTAACGAAGAAGTAGAGATAACTTTTATTGATTATTGGGACTAGATCGCTTCTTTTATAATAATTATACTTAGAATAAGTGTAGCATTTTTAATACTTTAGTTGCTAAAAAGCCAGCTTATCTAGCTACCAGTTAATGTAGCTAGACGGGCTGGCTTTAATCAAAATTATTTATTTGCGGCAAATAAAGGCTTCTTGCCTTCAGCAATTCTAACAGTGTCTTCTAAGCTAATCTTAACCATGTTCTTTACTGCCGTTTCAGTGAAGTAAGCTGAGTGAGGAGTGATGATTACATTTGGCATTGCTCTAAGTATCTTGTAGTCTTCAGGTATATCTTGGACCCTTACCTTCTTACCAAAGTAAGTTGCTTCATCAGCCAAGGTATCAAGCCCAGCTCCAGCAATCTGTTCTTCTTGCAAGGCCTTAATCAAGGCATCAGTATCAATCAAGCCCCCACGGGCAACATTAATTAGATAGGCTGTATTCTTCATTTCTTCAAATTGCTTGGTACTAATCATATTCTTAGTGCTTGGCAATAATGGCGTGTGCAGAGAGATAACGTCGGCCTCTTTAATAACTGTGTCAAAGTCTGCATAAGTCAAGAATGGCTCATTAGCAGGATTATAGATAACATCATAAGCAATAACCTTAGCACCTAAAGCACTAAAGATCTGCGCAACTGCACTACCGATATTTCCGACGCCAATTAGCCCAATTGTCTTGTTATAGATCTCATCACTAATCAAAGCAGTCGGATATGAAAAGTCATAGTCTTTATCCATATGTTCATGGAACAAGCCAATCTTGCGAACTAGATACATCGCTTGTGTAACTGCCATTTCTGCAATTGCTCTTGGAGAATATACTGGCACATGAGTAATGATTAGGTCATACTTCTTAGCTAAATCGAAGTCGATCGTATTAGTACCCACACTTCTTAAACCGATTGACTTAATGCCGTAATCATGCAAAGTTCGATAGACTTCTTCTTGATCAAGCATCACCGTCTGCAAGATAGAAATACCATCGCAGTCCTTAGCCTCAACTACACTTTCTGGTGTTAAAATATCATCTACTAACTTAACTTCAATGCCTTGCTTGGCAGCAATACCTTTAACAATTGCCCTTTCACTTTCAGATGGGTTGAACATTGCAATCCTCATAGCAATCTCCTTACTAAATAAATTTAATAAATAAAAGCGCTTTAATTTAATTCTATAATAAAGCTATGCACCCTGTAAAATAAAAGACCGCAACAAAAAAAGCTAACCACAAGGATTAGCTTACCAACCTAGTCATTCTTAAGTTACGATTGAGGGTAGTGAATTACGGTCACTGCCCTCTTTTCATATGCTATTATACTAAAACCTAAACTTAAATAAAACAAAATTCTACAAATAATATGTGTAAATATCATTGTCACAAGCTATGTAACTATGTGTATAGATAATTGTAATTGAGTACTTAATAAAGTACAGTATTAAGTAACTAATAATCAAAGGAGGGAAGATTATGCCAGTAGCAACTACACAAAGCGATTTCAGAGATCATCTTAAAGATTATCTGGATCAAGTTGAAGAAGATAATGAAACTGTTCTAATAGCTAGATCAAAGCAAAGAACCGCGGCAGTAATTTCTCAAGATAAATTAAATGCCCTGCTTGAAGCCGTTCATGCAAAAGAAGATTCATTAGATTATGCAATTGCTCGGGATAAATTGATTGAAATGAATATTTTACCCGACGATCCTGTCGTAGATCCAAATAAATATTGGAGTAGCTTCAAGTCATGAGTTATAAATTAAGTTTGAAACCTAGAAAGTCATTTACAGAACATTTACGCTATTTAAGCAAACTAGATCCGACAATTGTTGACGAAGTTAAAGACGCAATAGATATTTTATTAAATGGTGAAACATTACCCGACGAGTTTCAAGATCATGATTCAGTTCGAAAACTTTCAGGTTATAGTAAGTTTCATCTTAGGGACACACCGAAAGGTGAAAGGCCGCCTGAAACAAATAATGTGGTTATTATCTATAAAATTGAATTTCAAGATTTAATTTTAGTAGCAGTAGATATTGGATCTCATCTAAAAATGTTTAGTCATGAAAATCAAAAGAAAAAATATAGAAAACCTCGCAACAATGAAAAAGAATAATTTTTAAATCATTATTCACTTAAAATGCTGATTTTTCTGTTTACCAAAAATATACTTTTTGATGAATGAGTTATTTTTTTAATATTAAAATATAATGCTTAATAAATTATTGCATTAAAAATATTAATAAGTATGCTTTAACATCATTGTCACAAGTTTTGTAATCAAGATACAAGAGCAAGATTTTTAATCTCAACTCTGTTAGAATAATACTAGGCTTTGTTGGGTAGCTCCCACTTAGCTTAGTAACTTTAGACATGACTACACACCCCTCAACATTTTAAGTTACGGAGGTGATTGTCATGCGAAATTGGAATAGACTGGAGAGGCGAAGCTCACCTTGTTGATAGTGGATATTGCTATCTCAATAAGTATTGTGCTTGGTGCATTGGGTACTTTTGCCATTCGCTTAGCAATTGCTTATTCAATAGCAAAAAAAGCTAACCACAAGGATTAGCTTACCCAACAGTCATTCTTAAGTTACGATTGAGGGTAGTGAATTACGGTCACTGCCCTCTTTTCATATGCTATTATACTAAATTTACTAATCTAAGTAAACTTAAATGACACTTAAATAAAATAATTGCAGTACTTATAATAGAAACAGTATATAAGAAATTATTTATAACTAACAAGATTTTTAACTTCAACTCTGTTAAAATGATACTAGGCTTTGTTGGGTAGCTCCCACTTAGCTTAGTAACTTTAGACATGACTACACACCCCTCAACATTTTAAGTTACGGAGGTGATTGTCATGCGAAATTGGAATAGACTGGAGAGGCGAAGCTCACCTTGTTGATAGTGGATATTGCTATCTCAATAAGTATTGTGCTTGGTGCATTAGGTACTTTTGCCATTCGCTTAGCAATTGCTTATTCGATAACAAAAAAAGCTAATCACAAGGATTAGCTTCAACATCTAGTCATTCTTAAGTTACGATTGAGGGTAGTGAGTCGCATTCACTTCCCTCTTTTCATATGCTATTATACTAAATTTACTAATCTAAGTAAACTTAAATGACACTCAAATAAAATAATTGCAGTACTTATAATAGAAACAGTATATAAGAAATTATTTATAACTAACAAGATTTTTAACTTCAACTCTGTTAAAATGATACTAGGCTTTGTTGGGTAGCTCCCACTTAGCTTAGTAACTTTAGACATGACTACACACCCCTCAACATTTTAAGTTACGGAGGTGATTGTCATGCAAATTTGGAATAGACTGGAGAGGCGAAGCTCACCTTGTTGATAGTGGATATTGCTATCTCAATAAGTATTGTGCTTGGTGCATTAGGTACTTTTGCCATTCGCTTAGCAATTGCTTATTCGATAACAAAAAAAAGCTAACCACAAGGATTAGCTTAGCACACAGTCATTCTTAAGTTACGATTGAGGGTAGTGAGTAGGATTCACTGCCCTCTTTTCATATGCTATTATACTAGAATCTTAAACTTATGTAAAACAAAATTAACTTAATAAACACACTACAACCTGTTTAATTGATAAGCAAGCTCAGCTAGCAATTCCTTCTTAGCCCGCTGCAAGCTGCGACGTGAATAACCCAACTCCTTGCTCAACTCCACTAACGGTAATCTACCAAGCAGATGCTTAACAAGAATCATCTGCTTCATCTCACTCATCGTGCTAACGCAATCTCGCACTAATAACTGCAGGTCCCAGTCCTGCTCTTCAATATGCAAGTCACACGCTAAGTCGATATCACTATTGCGCTCCTCAGTTCGTTGAATCTTGCGCAGTTCATCAAGCGTGTGCCAGATAATCTTGCGAAAGCTCAGCTTATCAACTTCTGCCCGATCCTGGTGGCTACGCTTATCTAACATTTCTGCATAGATTACTAACCCATCTTGAAATAAATCTTCATATGCGACATAGCTAGTATAAACATGTGCCGCCTTAAGCGCACCTGCTACTAACTTCCTATTTTCCCATGCTTTGCTAAATGCATCTTTACTAATAATCATTGTGACAAATTCTCCCTAATTCATTGTCACAAGCGCTTGTGCACTATTAGATTAGCAAGATATGCAGGCAATTAATAACCAAGTTCAATGGTTCCTAAGTATATATCTTTAAATAAATATTTATAAACTAATAATTTTTAATTTATAAATATATCAACATAATCTTAAGTTCTAGCTTTGGAAAAAATTTTTTCAAAATAAAAACCGTCAAAATCTATATTTAGACGGTTAAAACTTAATGAATAGACTTCTTACGCTTAGATTGTGAATAAATATCTTCTTGATCCTTAACTATGCTAGGACATTCATATTCTTGAGCAAATATCCGCAAGCAATTTATGTGCCAATCCTTAACAACCCTCTCACCAATGTCTTGGCAAGAAGCCTTAATATTAATCTTGCTTATCTGAAATTCAGGATTACCTAGAATTGAAGACCTGTCTAAATCACAATTGCCATAGCCAATGCCATCCATGTACTTGTGGATCATCGCATGATTATGTTGGTTGTGGTGCAGAGCCTCTCTAATTCTGGAACCGATACTCTTCACGCAATCATAATAAGAGAAGATATACTCAACCTCACCCCAGACAACTGTCTTAAAGACAATTGTGCTCTTTACAGCAGAATAATCAGCCATGTTATGCAAGCATGCCCAGTCGGAAGTTCCTTGCGTGTAACCGTGCATCGAAAAGTAAGCAGAATGACCGAATGACAAGACATTATTGTACTTGTAGCCTAATAACTTAACGATCATCTTCTGACTCGTAACGCCACTTATTAAGCTAAACATCGTGAACCGTTGCAGAATGCAGGAAGTCGATAACTTGCATAAGACAATTCCTTCTTCCTTGTCAAAAATCACACTAGCATACTTACCTGCAAGTGGATTCTTGGCAAAGCTGTAAGCTGCAATAGTATTAATGTTAAAGACATATTCTTTAGCTATCTTGATGTAAGTTTGTAGCTTCTTATCTGTTAACACTAAGTCGGCTATCTTCTGCTTATCCCATTCTCGATATTCTGGCTCTCGGGGTAAGTTGCACTTGTTCATTAATTAGCTTCTCCTTATTTAAATAAAAAATTGATTTAATAACTAAGATACAGAAACATGCTAGCCATGTAAAGCTTTTATTTAAAAAGGATACAAAAAAAGACGATACCGAAGTATCGTCTCTTTTCAGTGTTAGATTCTTCAAAAATCAAAGATTATTTGAAGTTAGCAACCTTAACGTATTGGTTCTTGTTAATTCTGTACATTGCCTTCTTAACACCGTTTTGCTTAATTGAGAATGCACCACCGTAAGTGTTTACGTTTGAGCCCTTCTTAAGAGTAGTAGTCTTTTGAACTCTCTTACCCTTGTTGTTGTAGATGTAAGCGTTGTGGCCTAAAGTACGTGAAGTTGGGTCAACGTTAGTAGCCTTGATGTAAACAGTAGAACCAGCAACTTGGTAGTACTTCTTACCGTTAATGGTTACAGTGTTCTCGTAAACAGTTACCTTGTTGTATGCACCAACAGTGTTCTTACCGTTCAAAGTAGTCTTCTTACCATCTTTGTCGTAGTATTGAGCAATGTGCATAATGGTCTTTTCAGTAGTCTTTTGAGAAGTGAATAAGGAAGTTAATACTGCCTTACCAGAGTTCTTGCTGTTGATGATAGTGTATGAAGTACCATCAATAGTTACAGTACCGAAAGTTGCAAGGCTTGCACCTGAGTTAACAGTTTCACTAGTCTTAGTAGCAGTGTTACCGTTAAGGCTGTATACGTCACCTGCTTGTGCAGTAGTCTTGTAAGTAGCACCTGCAACACCAACAGTTACAGTAAATGCAGCCTTAGAAGTGTTGTTGTTTGCGTTAGTTGCGCTAACAGTTACAGGGTACTTACCTGCAACAGCAGTGTTAACCTTAGAAGTATCTACTGATACTGATAAGCTTTGTTGCTTGCCATCGTTAGTTACTACTTTAGCGCCGAAAGCATTCTTGATTGCAGCAGTATCTACTGAACCGTTAAGTGCAACGTTAGCGAATGAAGCGCCAGAAGCATCAACAGTTGCTGAAGGTTGTGATAAGTCTTTACCGTTGTAAGTAATTACTGGGTATAAAGCCTTTTGAGAATCAGTTAAGTTAGTACCATTAGTAATAACTAAAACTGGGAAAGTCATAGTCTTACCGTTGTTTGCTAAAACTGAAACATTAACAGTAAATAAACCTGAAGCAGGTGCAGTAAATGAACCGTTAGATACTGGAATGCTTGCTGCGTTTAAAGCGCTGTTTACATCGCCTTCAACGTTAGTGAATGAAGCAGTTGCAGTACCTGCAGCTTGAGCAGCAAAGTTCTTAGTAATTGCATCTACAACGCTAGATACAGAAACCTTGTTGTTACCATCTGCAGCAACAGATACAGTACCGTTAGATACTACAGTGTCAGCCTTAATGCCACCTTGTTGAATCTTAGTGTAAACGTAAGGTTCACCAGTTAAGCTAGTATCTGGGGTAGTGAAGTATGCACCAACAGTAGTTGGAGTAGTAATGTTACCGTAAGTATCAACCTTTACATCTTTACCGTTTACAGTAACACCCTTTTGGTCAGCAGTGAAACCAGATAAAGTTACGTCCTTAACTACTACAGCGTATTCAGTACCCTTCTTAAGAGTAGAAACAGCATGAGCATTTGCGCTAACAGTTGCAACACCGTCGTTAATTTGTACTTCGCTCTTTGGGTAAACTAATGCTTTACCACCGGTAACTTTAGGAGTACCTACGTTAGAGTTCAAGTTAACTTTTAATGATGATGCTGCGGCACCGTCCTTGATTGCGTTAACGTTTGATACACTAACACTTAATACAGCCTTAGTAGTTGCAGTAGCGGTAGTAGTTGAACCATTACCACTAACTTCTACTGGTACAGTAGTTGCAGCGCTAGCAACAGTAGTTGAAGCAACAACTGGAGCAACAGCTAATAAAGCAGCAGCTGCAGCACCGACAAATTTAATATTCTTCTTCATGTGGTTTTTTCCTCCTTGATAAATCAATACGCAACAGGTAAAAGGCTCATTTGTGAAATCGCCTATAATTGTACAAAATTCCTTAATTCAAGATCGAAGGTTTATAAATTCTCCGAGGTAGTCATTCCCAAATAAGAAATCCGCATGCTGTACAGGCACACGCCTGAAGCATTCTTCCTATTGCTTACCACGCTATACATTATAACTATGTTTGGCTTTATTTGCAAAGCATATAGTGGGATTTTTTGTTTTTTAATAAGTATGTAATACGCTTAAATTTAGAAAATTTTGATAATATAATTTCTTTTTGAATTTTTAAACGTAAAAAAAGCGCACCATAGTGCGCCTTTTAGCAATTGCTACCGCTTTTATAATTTGAAAATCATTCACCAAAATCTTATGTAAATATTTCAAAAATATTTCAAAATTTTATAGATTTTTTTGACCAATAGAACTATGTTAACTAATTCTAAAAGTATAGCTTTAAGCAGCCTCGTTATTTTCAAACAATGTCGTAACAGTTCTTTCAATGTACTTAGCAGAATCAGGGGTTCGATAGAGTACTACGCCGTCCTTTTCAAATACATTAGCTTGTGAAATTGTGCTCATTGCCGCCTTCACTTCTTCACCATTCAAGTCACCAGCCGCATTGGCTAAGGTAATTGTCTTCTTCTTGTTTTGATCATTAATAAATGTTAATTGTAACACCTTAGTAGTTGCCATTGTCATGTTCCTCTCTTACTTTCCTTTATATGTACGAATTTTTATTCAGCGGATAAATCTACTGCTGACTTCTGAATTAGGATTGCTTCAACTAATCCCTTATCCTTTTGCAAGCTGGAGATTGCCTTGCCGACCTTAACCAGGTCACTAGCTGCAGCATCCCTTCTTACGTTCTTATAGATACGACTCATCTTGCCGTCCTTGTAGTTGTCACCTGAGAATGTGAATTGAATGTTTTGCTCGATAAGATTGTTCATCTTTACCTCTCCTTATAATAGTAATTTCTCGTAAGAACTCACCGGTGATTTGCCTTACACTATTACTAACGATCCATCTTCATAAAATGTGCCAATCTTTTTAAAAAAATAAAAATCCCCGCAGCTAGGCGGGGAAAATATTTATAAAGCTTATTTAGTTAGTTCGTTTTTCTTGCTGTTCTTATTTCAATTTTCTATTATCCAATTTATTTCGAAGTTGAGTTTTCTCATATTAAAGTTGAGTTTTCTCATTTCACGTCACTCCTAAAAATATTTCTACTGAAATTATAACATTACAATTAATCACTTATACTCCATTATTACAATTGTATTCCTGATAGATTAAGATTTGATGTAGAATAATGTTTTATTATTTAAATGTTGCTATAATTAGGGCAGCGACAATTTTTACCTATAGGAAGGGAGAACTTTTTCAATAATGAAAAAATCTAAATTATGGATTGCAACTGTTGCATTATTTGCAATGTTCACTGTTGCGGGTTGTAGCTCACAAGCTGGTTCATCCAATAATTCAAGCACTTATGCATCATTGATGGCCGCTGGTAAAAAGGCTGCTAAAGCCCAGAACTACAAGAAAGCACAAGAAAAATTCGCTGCTGCTAACAAGGAAAAGAATACCGAAGAATCTAAGGCCTATGCTAAACAAGCTGAACAACTAAGCAAGGCTGCTAACAACATTGACAAGTATAATTACAACTCATCACTTACCCAATTAACTAAGGCTATTGGTCAAAGAAACGGCTACTCAGTAATGACTAACCAAGCCAAGAAGCTTTACAACACTATTGATGAAGTTCAAAACAACTTGGACAACGAATTAACCCCGCTTTACCGCAAGGCACAAGCTGCCTATGAAAATGAAAACTACGATAAGGCTGAAGATTATGCTACTCAAGTTCTTTCTATGCCATATCTTGATGGTCAATACAAAGAATACTATGAAGATATTCGTCAAAATGCCGAAAGATTACTAGACAAGGCTAAGAACAAGAATGGCGATACAAGTGATGCTACTAAGAATAGCTCAGATAATGCTTCAGATAAGTCAAGTTCAGATGTAGATTCTGATTCTTCATCCGACTCATCTAGTTCTTCTAGCGATTCTTCAAGCAGCATGATGGTCGATGGTCAAGCTGTGACTGCTAATACCATTGCTCAAGTTCGCTCTAAGTTAGCTGACATTGGTGCTGATACTTCTAACTGGTCTGACCAAGATGTTGTTAACTTCATGCAACAAGCATCTAACAACGGTCACACTACTATTGACTCTTACACTCAAAGTGACGTTAATAACTACAACAAGTAGTTTCAACGCTTGCTTTTATTAATGGTTCAATGTAATATAGTATTGAATTTTTGTACTATTTTGCGATAGTAAAGGAGCTCTTAACTTTGACTGAAGATACCACAAAGAACACCGAATCAACTGAAAGCGTAGAGGAAGAAGACGAAGAATTCAAGGTTGTCTTACCAGAAGCTGAACGTACTGAAATGCCAGCCGTTCAATACGCTGAACAACCTGACTACTTGAAGGTCTTTGCTAATTTCTACGTTTCTAAATTCGAAGAAACTGACCTCGAAATCATGGATACCTTCGACGGTAACCATGACGTTATTGAAATCAATACTTACCTAGTTAACAACCAACCATTTGGACGCCGTAACTTGGTTAAGCATGTATTGAATGTTCACGCTAACCGCTTCAAGAACATCTTGAATAACATCAAGGAAAGAAGCGGTATTGATCCTGAAAGTATGAAGACATACGAAGATTGGAGCAATTGGTATACGCAGCAGCGTAATATCATTCCACAGACTATGTCTTAATGTATTAGAGATGCTATATGGCATCTCTTTTTTTGATTATCTCTAACTTAAACTTGCAATCCCCTTCTAAAAAAGAGAAAATGTGTTATGATTTAGGAATGTCTTAGACATTCTTTTTAATTTTATTTTTCATGAAGAGCTAACGAGCTATTTATTTATGAGGAGAAATAATTCATGGATGAAAAGAAACGCAACAGAGCGTCAGCCGCTGGCTTACTAATAGCTATCGGTATCGTATATGGCGATATTGGTACTAGTCCAATGTATGTTATGAAGTCAATTGTTGCCGGTAACGGTGGGATTGGCAGTGTGAGTCGGGACTTTATTATTGGTTCTATTTCTCTAGTATTATGGACTGTTACCCTGCTTACTACCTTGCAGACCGTGATTATTGCCCTAAAGGCAACCAACCATGGTGAAGGTGGGATATTCGCCTTATACACTTTAGTACGTAAGTATGCTAAATGGCTAGTCCTTCCAGCCTTAGTTGGTGGGGCAGCAATCCTAGCAGATGGTACCTTAACCCCAGCAGTTACAGTTACTACTGCCATTGAAGGATTAAAGGGAATTGAGTTCGGCAAGGGTAATATTCCTGTTTCCACTCAGACAGAAGTTATCATTATTACAATAATTATCTTGCTGCTGCTATTCTCAGTTCAGCGAATGGGAACAAGTATCATTGGTAAGGCATTCGGACCGATAATGTTTGTCTGGTTCTCATTCTTAGGAATTATCGGCTTAGTCAATATGGCAAGTGATTGGTCAATTCTTCAAGCACTCAATCCTTACTATGCAATTGCTGTTCTCTTTGGTCCTTATAATAAGGCCGGGCTAGCTATCTTAGGATCAATCTTCCTAGCTACTACTGGTGCCGAAGCATTGTATTCTGATGTTGGTCACGTTGGTAAAGGTAATATTATTGGATCCTGGCCATTCGTATTCTTAGCCTTGACCTTCAACTATATGGGACAAGGGGTTTGGATTTTGAATAATCCTAACTATCAAGCTAATGGCGGTGATTTTAATCCATTCTTTGAAATTGTGCCCCAACAATGGCGCCTAGCAGCAATTGTCCTAGCAACTATTGCCGCAGTTATTGCTTCTCAGGCCTTAATTACTGGGTCATTTACCTTAGTTGCTGAAGCAAGTGGGTTGAAGTTCTTGCCTAGAATGAATATCATCTACCCATCAACTAAGAAGGGGCAGATTTATATTCCTTCGGTTAACAAGATGATTGCTGCAGCTACTATTGCAATTGTGCTCTTATTCCAGACTTCAGAACACATGGAAGCAGCTTATGGTCTATCCATCACGATCTCGATGTTGATGACAACTATCTTGCTATATGAATGGCTAGTCTTGAAGAAGGTTAACCCTATCTGGAACTGGATCTTCTTGATCTTCTTCGGCTTCTTAGATGTAATGTTCATGCTATCAAGTCTGACTAAGTTCACACATGGTGGATATGTATCTGTACTTATTGCCGGCTTCATAGGGGTTATCATGTGCATCTGGTTCTATGGTAACAAGATTCGTGATAAGCACGAATCACGCAACGCCTATGTTCGTTTAGATGAATATACTGACATGCTAACCAGACTTAGCCATGATGAAGATTACCCAACTTATGCCACTAATGTGGTTTACATGGCTAAGGTTAAGTACAACAAGTTTATTAAACGTGAGATTCTCTACTCCATCTTAGATAAGCGTCCTAAACGTGCCCGTGCATACTGGTTCGTTACTGTAAATGTTACTAACGAGCCGTTTACCGCTGAATACGCCGTTAATACTTATGGCACTAAGAACGTGATTAACGTTCAATTGTTCTTAGGATTTAAGCGTCAGCAGAAGGTTAACGTCTACTTACGTCAGATTGTTCACGACTTAATTGCAGATGGAACAATTGAAGCACAGCCACAAGAATATACCACTACTCCAGGGCGTGATGTTGGTGACTTCTCATTCGTTATCGTTAATGACGTCATCAGCCCTCAGACCGAACTTAAGGGCTACGAGAAGTGGTTAGTTGAAACTCGTGTATGGCTACAGAACTTATCTTCTAACCCAGCTTCATGGTTCGGCTTAGATTATGCTGACACAGTTATTGAACGTGTACCATTGATCTTAGGTAACCAAAATTCTTCACGTATTGAACGAATTGAACCTAAGAACTATGAACAATTGAAACGTAAGTTAGAATCTAAGACTTTAGAATAATTATTAATGAATACACCTCGTGTCTGAGGTGTATTTTTTTGTTAAAAAAAACAAATAAAAAAAGCTTCTCAAACCAAAGGGTTCAAGAAGATTGCAATAACTTCAGTGCATAAGCTAATCAGAACAATATATGCACTAATTAAAAACAATCAGTTATATGATTACAAAGTCGCCAAACAAAATCAAAGACGTAAATTGTAACTAACTGATTACTTTAATTTTAAAGCAAATTTACTTCAAAGAGCTGTATTCTTTGAAATCTTTTGTTATGCTTTTGAATACAAAATAAAGCATACTCATAAGCGAAAGAAAGCCAAGTAATCAAATATTTATTAATTAAATACCTTGATATACTTGACTTTACTAATCAATTATCTGGGCATGCGGTTTTCATAATGAGACCACGCCGTCCAAACTTTCACTTCTCTTTTATCCTTATCTATTGTGTAAACAAGTCTATGCTTACCATTAATCCGCAAAGAATAGATATTTTTATGATGAGGATTTAGTTTTTCAAAATTTCTAAAATCACGATAAGGATTTTCCTTCAAGCTTTCCACAATCTCATCAAAATCATCTTTTAAATTTTGCTGAAGCAATAGGGGAATATCTTTCTTTATTACATCTTTATAAGCTCTAACTCGCCACTTTGACATTATAAATCCTCAAAATCATCATCCGTCGCTTTTTCCATTCTTTCCAAAACGGCCTGCAAAGTACCAGTTTTTTCTAAATATTCAAGTTCTTTAAGTCTGTTGTATTCTTTTTTATCCATCATAATCACTCCATCATTGAAGCCTTTATCAGATGTGATAGTAATTTCCACAGGCTTATTATCTTTTACAACATTTTTCAAAACATTATAAATATCTTTTCTAAAATTTGTTGGTGTAATAACTTCCATAGTCTTCTCCCTCCTATTTACGTACATTATACCGTACTTAATATAGTGCGTCAATTCATGAATGCTTGTGCTACCAAGAATTTTTGCACCAAAAATAAGATATTGTCCCGCTTTTTCCAAAAAATAAAAAATCTCCTCAAACCAAAGGGTTTAAGAAGATTGCAATAGTTTCAGTGCATAAGCTAATCAGAACAATATATGCACTAATTAAAAACAATCAGTTATATGGTTACAAAGTTGCCAAACAAAATCAAAGACGTAAATTGCAGCATGATTATATTCAGTGATACTCATTACTACATAGTGACGACGAATATTATTCTTAGATGGATCATGGCTACCCATTTCGTATCCTGCATGTGGCTCAGTATCTACAATAATCTTCCTTACCAATCGGTTTTACTTCTTGTAATTCTAGATCATTTTTAATATCGCGTTGGTAGTCGTAATTTTTCCATTCAGAAGTACCAAAAACATTTACATGCTTTTTAACAGGGGTAAATACAATTTTTTGCCCCACATTCTTTACCTCATATTCATTGCTACTTACTTTTATATTTTTTGGAACAGTCAAAATTTTCGAATTTCCAACATTTCTTAATTTCACTATCATTCTTACCACCTCTTCGTATCTACGAAGTATACATTATATATAATATTTGGGCGAATAAAAAGCTGGCATCTATGTCCTGCAAGCATAGAATTACCAGCTTTTATTTTGATTTTAGATTTTTTCAGATTCTATTAGAGCTTAGGAGGATCTCCAATAATGACCATTTATCTATGTTACTAACTTAATTCCTTAATAATATCTTCTAAAGTCTTCTTAGCTTCATCTTGAATTGGTTGGGTTGGATGATCCTTGTCATAGTTGTTAAGCCAATCAAGACGGTCTTGCATCCGCTTAGCTAAGGTCTTTTGGTATTCAGGATCATCAAGATGTACTTCATAGCCAGGGACTGATAAGTAACTTACACCCTTAAAGTTACCAAATGGCTTCCAATCACTAGCACTAATTGCATCAGTAGCTAAGTCCTCAACGATCTTCTTAGTAACTTCCTTAGGGATATCCTTACCCATGAAGGCATCAGTATTCAAGATATAGCATTCTGCCCCACGCTTAGTAAACAATTCCTTAAAGTCTGTGTAATCGCCTGATACAGGGTAAGCACGGAATGGATCTGCAAATGGCTCAATAACTAACGTATTCATGTCGAAGCCTTCTGGTAAGTTCTCAGCAGAAGTACGCTTAGTTGCTAGAGTACATCCCATCGTAGTTGCTAAGACTGGATCATCAACCTTCAATAGTGGTGGTAAGGATCCATCTTTCATAATCCAGAATAAAGCAGTAATTGGTGCCTTTTCAAAGTCAACACGGTGAGGGCTAGTGTAGCGGGTCTTAATCACACGACCATTACCATTACGCAAGTCTTCAGTAACAATAACCTTCTTGCCTTCTTCATTTTCAGTAACGGCACAGTTCATGATGGTAGTGTAATATTCGGTTTCGTGATGACCAGCTGGGTAGTCGTGAGTCTTATCGAAGTATGATGGCTCAAGAGCTACTGAAGAGCCGTCTTCACGTGAAATAATAAAGGCATCATCGTGAAGTACAGTAATGTCGTATTTACCATCATACATTTCGTGAGTTAAAGTTGACTTACCTGAACCTGATAATCCATAGAAGGCAAATACCTTATCATCCTTATCCTTGAAGTGGAATGACTTTTCACCACCGTGACATGCAGCATAACCATTTCTGTGAGCCATTGCCCAAGCTAAGGTTAAGGTACCCTTCTTAAGTTCACCGAAGTAACGTAAGCCAAAGACTGCTGCACAGTTGTGAGGGGCATCGAAGACACCAAAGCCCTTTGGATAATCATCGTCGGTAACGTTTGGATCAGAATAGAAGTAAATGTCACCTTCGTCATAAAACTTAGACTTCTTATACATCTTCTCAGCTTCATCATCATAGAAGTGGAAGTTCAAGATATAAGATAATAAGTTGAAAGCTTGATCTTCAGGCATCATGATATGTGCTTTAACAGTATAGCTTGGGTCAAGCCCTACTAAGACTGTAGCCTTTAAGAATTGTTGATTATGACCTTTGAAAATATCTTCACGTAAATTGCCAGCTAATGCTTCTGGGTCTTCTTTAGGATCATCAACGAAGTGTCTAGCACTGGCAGTTCTACCTAAGATCTTACCGTGATTGTATACTAATTGCTTAGCACCTTGTGGCAAGCCAAGTTCCTTAGTGTGTAAAATTGGTAGATCAGTTTCAATAACTCCAGATTGTTTTTTAGCTAAATTATAAGCTTCGGCAACGCTTGTTACTTCATGAACATTGTTGCCATAAAACGCAGATTCAATTGTTGAACGAACTCTGCTAAATTTAGGATTTGCTTTTCTTAACTCATCATTTGCATAGCGTTCTTGTGTACTCATTTACCGAGCCTCCTCGTAAAAATCATGTTAGCGTTTTCACTTAACACATAAATAATATCATATTTATCTGCACATAAGTAAAAATAATCACAAATATTTTTAAATTATTTTGAGCTGAACTACTAATCTACAAAATCAATGATGTGTTGTTTAGGTCGACCTGAAATTTTGGTAATTAATTTTTTCTCTTCTAGCTCGTTAATTATCTTCTTGGTTCTTCTTTGAGAAATTGAATTTTTAGAGTTTTTTTGGATAATTTCTTCATCTTTTATTCCTAACTGTAAATTAGCAGTAAAAAGCTTTGACTCAGCTAGATACATTAACACAGCTTCAGCAGATTCAGGATCTGAAAAGTTATGGATTTTTTCTTTGATTTGTTGGCTTGCTAGATCAAGCTTATGCTTAGAAGTTTCAAGTGCTTCGATTACCTGATATTGTTGTCTAATTAAGATTTTAATTAATTTTTGAACAAAAAAAGTTAACTCTGCTTTATTTTCGAGTTGATCAGCTTCTCTAAAAATTTTATAGTAACTTTGCACTTGTGAATGAATTGCTGTCGCCACCGAAAAGCCAGTAAAATAATCAAACTTTCTTGATAAGTATGTTGATAATAAATACCTTCCCATTCGACCATTCCCATCTAAAAAGGGGTGTGTATTTTCAAAGAAGAAGTGAGTAATAATCGCTCTAATTAAATCAGGTACTTGACCATCATTCATAAAATCAATTAACTGTAACAAGCAAGTATTAATTTCTGCTTCTGATCTTGGAGGCTCATGAACTGTTTTAAATTCTGTACCAATACTTAAGATTTCATTATCAGGTAGTACATCCCTGAATAATCTTCCGTTCGGAAGTTTTTCCGCAATAATTTCACCATCTAATAATTTATCGTAAATATTTCTAAAATCTGCTAATCTTTCAATTTTAATATTACTTTTCTTTAAATTAGCAAGATACATCATAACTGTTGAACGTAACCTAATTGGCGAAGAGCTAGTATGTATTTTACGTTCACCTTCTTTTATTAAGATGCTAATCTCGTACTCATTAGTTTCTACACCTTCAATTTTATTAGTATAAGTAATTTCAGATAGTAATAACGAATCTAAGAATTGACTTTTAGCAGTAGCAGGTAATTGTTTGGCTATTTTTCTAATTTGTTCTGAATTTTTAGCAAATTCTGCCATTTTTTGCATAATTTCAAAAGTAGTAACCATAAAAATCGGGTATTTATTACTTTGTGCCCCATCTTTGCTTGTAAGTAGTGGATAAAGATTAGTATTTAAGGTTGAAATGCTATTTAACCTGTCTTGGTAAATTTTTTCTTCATCTTCTTGAGTAAGATAATGCCCTGGGTATAAAAATCTAACTTTAGAAAGTGGTAAATATTTGTTTTTCATCGTAAATCCTTTATTTGCAAAATGCACATTTTGATCATAATTATTTCGAGTTTATTATTCATTATTGACAAAACCTCCATTTTGTCAATAATAAGCAAAGATTTATTAATAATAATCGACAAAATGGCACTTTTGCAAATAATTATTTTGGATTTTTAAATAATTATTGTCATAAATTAGATTATGCACAAAAAAAGAGATGGTTTAGACAAAACCATCTCTTCTCTATTACCAAATTACAACACGTTTTTCTGGATCAAGCCACATACCATCTTCAGGCTTAACATCAAATGCCTTGTAGAACTCTTCTTGACATTGTGATTGAACATTAGCTCTTTCTGGACCAGGAGCGTGGACATCAATAGCTACTTGGGTCTTGATTGATGCTGGAAGTTGCTTATTAGCCCAAATACGGGCAAAGTTCTCAAATAACTTTTTCATATCACCATCTTCACCCTTGTTAGCTTCAACAGCCGCTGTTAGACCACCTTGGTCGGCGATATTCTCTGATACAATTTGCTTACCATTTAGGGTAACTGGACCATATTCAATACCATCGAATAAGTCAATTTCATCTTGAGTACGCTTCTTAAATTCCGCAAAATCTTTCTCAGTCCACCAGTTAGTAAGATTACCAAATTCATCGAATTGTGCACCATTATTGTCAAATGCGTGAGATATTTCATGAGCGATAACAGTACCGATACCACCATAATTCTCAGCCCGATCTTGGTCAACGCCATAGAATGGCTTTTGCAAGATAGCAGCTGGGAAGGTGATATCATTTCTTTGTGGGTCATAACATGCATTGACTAAGTTACCTGGCATGAGCCATACAGTGCGGTCAACTGGCTGGGTTAACTTTTCAAGGTTGTACTTGATACCTTCAATTGCAGCTTTACTTTCAATGTCGTATAAGCTTGCAGCAGGATCAACTTCAATTCGATCGTAGATTTCTTCAATCTTGTCTGGATAACCAATCTTTAGGATTAATGCACGTAACTTGACAATTGCCTTCTTCTTAGTAGCTTCAGAAAGCCAAGAGTTGTCATTAATGCGCTGCTCATAGACATCAATCATCTTGTGAATCATATCTTCAACATCAGCCTTGGCTTTCTCGCCAAAGTAAGTGCGGCCGTAGTAAACACCAACCACTTCACTCATCAAGCCATCAGCTAAGCGATAAGCTTGCTTAAGACCACTAGATAATTCTGGTTGACCATAAAGGGCTTGGCTAAATGGAAATGCTGCTTCACGGAAGTCTTGTGAAAGATATGCAGCAACACCATTGATGAACTTAACTACCATCCAACCCTTAATCTCGTCAAAGTTGTCTTCATTAATTAATTCTTCTGCATGCTCTAAGAAGCGTGGTTCTTGGACAATGATACGGTCAGGCTTATTAGTAAATAAGTCAGTCAAAAAGGCATCAATATCTAAGCTCTTAAAGCTAGCTTCAAAGTCAGCAATCTTATATGGATTATAAGTTGCAGGATAGTCTGCCCATTCTTCAGTAGACTTAACTACCTCAGTCAACTTCTTATCGAACTTTAAAGCTCCAGCAACATATGCTTTAGCATCAGCTTCACTTAAGCCTGCCATTTGCAGGAGGTTAACAGATTGCTTCTCCAGCACAGCAAGTAAGTCTGCTGCAGCTGGGGTCTTATAAGTAGTCGTATCTGGTAAGAAAACTCCCGGGCCAGAAAACTGTGCTACATTGACCTTAGTATTCTTCATATCTGCATCAACACTAAGAGAAATCGGCAAACTAAATCCTTCCCGATAGAATTCACTAAACTTATCAGAAAGCTCGGCTAAATTCTTTAGACCAGTAATCTTAGCTAAGTCTGCCTTAATAGGTTCTGCACCTTCCGCATTTCTCTTATCAAAGTCTCTGGCAACCTTATAAGCATCTACTGCCTTCTTAAAGTTAGGAATATCTGGTAGATCCTTCTTACCATCGGCAAAATCAGCAAAATCTTGCATTAATTCCTTTTCAATATTAAGGGCAATTTTATCAAAGCTAGCAATTCTTGAACGGTCAGATGGAATCTCGGTATTTTCAATCCATTCAGAGTTTACTGCTAAATACAAGTTATCTTGTGGACGCGCATTAACATCAGGCTTAACAATATCCCCTGCGCCGCCACGTACATCAAGTCTATTCATTAAATAGGCCTCCTTTTGAACATTAGTGTCTTTTCTGTAAATGATACCATTCTTAAATTTATTAGTCTAATTTTAAGAATTAAAAAAGCAGTTTTTTCAAACTGCTCATTCCATTATTTGAATAGTTTTACTTTTCGCTTTAATCTGGCATGCAGTGGTACAAGTACTACAATCATCAAAAAGATACCAGCTGCTGCTGCGATAAAGAAGTTAATATAACCTAAGCGGTCAATAATCAAACCACCAAATAATGGTCCAAATGCTCGCCCAATTGATGACATTGACAAGGTTAGACCTTGGTACTTACCCTTGCTCGACTCTGGCGACAAGTCATTAACATAAGCCGGCATCGCTGGCATGGCGGTTGATTCTCCCAAAGTCAAAGTTACCATTGAAAAAACAAAGTGCGGGTAATCTTTGGCAAAAATCAACGTAATAAATGAAATGGCAAACATTACTACCCCAAAGATAACCTGATGGAAGAGAGTTTTAAATATATTGGGAAACCTACCTAAGATTGCTTGTACAACTACAATAATCCCAGCATTAATTGTCCAAAGCAGACTATATAAATGAAATGGTATGCCTAAAGATACCATATAAACCGACAGGTTAGACTCCCAGTTCATGTACATCAACCAAATAACAGCTAGTGTGACAAAGAAGCCGATCGATAATTTTAAATTAGCTGCTGGCATTGGCTCAAAGTTCGTAACCTCACCGGTATTCTTTTCCTGCTGGCGCTCTTTATGGAATTGAATAATTGGTCGATAGTTAAAAATAGCATTAATACAAACAATTAAAAATAGCATTCCAGCAACTACAAATAAGACTGTTACTGAATAGTCATATAAGTAACCCACAACTAAGGTACCAATTACAACGCCTAGGTTCTGGGCAAAATAAATCATGTTAAAAACATAACGCCCTTGCTTAGACTTCAAGCTAGTAGCGATTGAATTAATTAAAGCTCCATTCCAGCCACCCAAAAAGCCGGTTAGGGTCATCCATAACCAATAGATAGGCCAAGTATGGTTAGCAGCCATCCCGAATAAAACTATTGCATCTAAAATCCCACCGGCAATAATTAAGTAATATGGATTAAAACGATCGTAACTCCAACCTGCCACAAATGACCCCAACATATTAGCTAAGCAGTTAAATAGCAATACAATTCCAATCATTGCCAGTGATACATGCAACTGCTTATTTAAATATACCGACGTCAAAGGCCAGATAAAACTAGATCCGATCCAGGTTAACAACTCACCTAACAAGAGCCAGTGTAACCTGATCTCATCATTTGGTTGTTCACCATGTTGCGTTCTCATTTTTTCACCTCATAATAAATCTTTCTCTCCATTATAAGTCTAGCAAGAAATGTGAACTTTTGCACGGACGGTTAGGTTAGAATAATTTGGGCAAGATTTTTAATCAAGTTTCTTTTTTTCGCCTTTTAGATTTTTTATTTTAGTTATATTTTGAGCAACCTCAAGACAGCCTAAGTATTCGCCAGCCTGATTATGAACCGCCATATATTGGAGATAGAGAGTCTGACCGAGCATTTTAGGGGTAAACCAAAATTCATAGCTAGATTTTTTATTATTGCGAAAGTCATCTAGGATTCTCTTAACTACTGGCACACTCTCAGGTAGGTGGCATGAATACACTGAATTGCCAATAACATTCTTAGAATGCGGAAAGATCTTCGCGGCTCCACCGAAGTAAGCCACCTTATCTTCACTATCGACAAATGTAATTGCAAATGGCAATAAATCAAGAATTGCATTAAGCTGCTCTAAGTTAAGTGATCCTTCTTTAAAGTTAAGAACTAATGAAGAAAGTTGATTCAATGAAGCAGCTGCTGGCGGTTGAGGCGTTTGATCAGCTAACTTAGGCTTCCAATTCATTGGCTTTTGGATCAAGGTGTAGCCAATATCGGCTTCTTCTTGCTTGACGTTATACCAATCTTCAACGCTAGCTACTTCATCAATCATTGGAATCATGATTTTTTCTTCTTTGAATACCATTTCTAAAACTTCATGACTGACTTCTTCAATAAGTGAACTAAGCTCCTGGTGTTGAGGATAATCTTCATCAGCTAAGTCGATCCCAGCTTTAATCAACTTCCTAATCTTATCATCAACGCCCCACATCACCTTAGGCGGAGCAGTGATACCATACTTAGTCATAATTGGAAAAATCGAAGTTTCTTTTCTCCGGTAATGCTTATCAATTGTTGCAAGATCATGTAACTCTTGACGAATCTTGGCTAAAGCTTGGTCATCACCAGCAGTCCACTTCTTTAAGTCACTGAGCAAGGCATCATTAATAAGGGATGAAATGACCAGGTTCTCTAACTTAATGGTATGTACTGGGTGTCCTGGAATAGAAAAGTCCGGATTATCACCATTATCTTTAATACTGCCCTTAAAGACATCGGCATGTACATTACATAAATACTGGATCTCTCTTGGGTCTAATCCCTGCGAAATTAATTCACGCTCAGCATCAGTAATCTCACTAACATCAACTTGGTCGAATTCATCTTTAAACATCTTCTTAGCTGTGGCAAAGTCACCGCCATTTTGAATATAGTGTAAGATTTTTAGGATTTCATTTTGACGCTCTTTTTTAATATTTGTCATGATTAAACTTTCTAGTCTACTTCTTCATCAATACAGCTTAATTATATCTTATTCGATTACTTTGTATCCTTTATCTTCAAACGCTTTTTTGATTTGGCCTAAGTCTAATTTCATTGCTTGTGCTCCTAGTGGAATAGTCATTACTCTTCCAACCGTGGCAAGTAAACCTGGTATCTTAATTCTGGTAAAACCTGCATCATACATGATCTGAACAAAGTCTGGATATTCTTCAGCAAGCTTTTTAATAGGCAGAGAAAAGTCAATAATCTTTTGTACTTTTTCAATTGATTCGATTCCTTGCTTTTGAGCAATTTCTTGTTCGTCCTCAAGCATCCCTAACTGTCTTTTAGCTGCTGTCGTCATCTTATCCGGACTCCAGACCGGATACCATACTAATTTGACATCACATTTATCTATTCCGGGAACTGATAAGACTGCATTTTGAATTGAATTTTGTAGCAAGCTCGACAGCGGACAGCCTGAGATTGTCAAGGTCATCTTCACAGTCGCATGACTACCCTCAATATCAATCCCATAGATCAAGCCTAAGTTCACGACATCAACTTGAATTTCTGGATCTTCCACACCTTGCAAGGCTGTCATAATTTGATCGACTAATTTTAATTTATTTTCTTCCATTTTTCTTCCCTAGTAAAAAATAGAAGAAATTACAACAATTTCTTCTATTCATAATCCTATTATCTAACTAACTTATCCCAGATAACTACCTTTCCTGCTTTGAAAGACTTTTGAACATCAATAATTCTCTGATTGCTTGACTCTCTAAATTGAAGTGTGAGATCCTTTAAGTCATCGGCCTGTTTATTTCTTGTTGACGATTTTATAATATGCTTATTTAATAAACTTGTCAACTAAAAATATGCTTTTACGATATATTTTTTGAAAAATTGGAGTTTCTCTATCATGATCGAGTTTGAAAGAACGAAAGAACTAGCAAAAAAAAGGAAAATGTCCCTGCTGGAAGTCAACGATAAAGCGGGCTTAGGGAAAAGAAGCATCTATAACTGGAAAAATAGAAAGCCTGGAATCATGGCTTTAATAGCGGTAGCTAGAGTTCTACACACCTCTGTTGACTATTTAAGCGGTGAGACTGACGATCCTATCCCTCACAACCAGGAATCTATTAGACTAGAAGACGATCTTCCCCATTCATATAGGGGATATCCGGTTCCCGAGCGGTATCTGAACATCGTTAGAGATTTAATGGAACATGACATTCAAGAACGAGAAAATCAAGGGTAGCCTTAAGAATATTTTTCCTTTGTCTTTTTAAAATTGATATTTTAATCACACTTATTTCGAGCAGAAAAGCAGCGATAAACACTGATCTGTCAGCATTCTAGCCTACGCTTGTAGGTCTGGACTAGCGAAACTGCCGTAGAATTGCCTTCTCAGCACCAATCTACTTGTGAATTTGAAAAAACGACAAAAAAAGAGCCTATGGGATCAACGATCTGAATCCTATATGGTTCTTTTTTCACAAAATGTATCTTAAAAAATACAGCTCTTTATTTTTGACAGCGCTTACGCAAAAGAGATACTATTTAATTGTAAAGAGATGTTATAGGTATTATCTAGAGGTGGATATGGAGAAAAAAACTTTAGATGAGTATTGTTTATATTTAGAAAAGGCGCTGCTCAATCTTCATGCTTCAAAAGCTATGATTTTTAATGTGGAAATGGAGCTTAAACGAGTCATAAAAATATACTCAATAGAGGAATTGAAAGCAGAGCTAGATAAATTTTGAGGTGATTAAAATGAAAAAACATATTATTGCTAGTATCTTAGTTGCCATTGTTACATTTTTCAGCTTTACTATTTCGAATTTTGCTTTTGCTTCAGAAATACCATCATCTGAATCTCAAGCTTTAGAAACAAATGAACAAGTAAAAATCATTGGAAACAATCTTTCTTTACAAAAAAACAAGAATGGCATTTATTTGGTGTCTATAAAAGATAGAACAGTATTAGCTACAGAATTGAATAAAGCCAACTCATCCATATCTATTTCAGATGTTGAAAAGACTGTCAACGCAGTTAATAATCAATTAATCAAAGAAAATGGTAAAGGACAATTGTCAGATTTATTAATTAATAATTTATATCCAAAATATACGGACAGAGCATCTAAGCACCCAGGATTATGTAGTGCTGTTATAGGCGGTGCAGGCTTGGCTCATAGTACGTTATATGGTGCAGCTGCTTGGGGCTTAGGTGTTACAGGCCCATCAGGCTGGATAGTAGGAGCAGGAATAGGAGCTATATACTATTTAGGAAGTTTAATGTGCTAATAGTCCTTCAGCTTTTGAAGATACAATATCACGTTAAGTTCAAAAAAAAACTCAGTAGACATAAAATGATACAATCCCACTAAACAGTCTAAGCTTAATAGTAGATTAGTTATCCGACGGGATAATTGATCTACTATTTTTTGTTTAGTCGTAAACTTAAAGTAGTGGTAAAACAATATGCCGTTGTCCACTTAGGCACTTGATGCCGCCCACTAAATTGGCAGTTTTACTTAATAATTAAGAGCTTCTTCGAAGACTGTTGGCACTTGGATGCCGTGTTTAGAAAATTAAGTTTAATTATTTAAGCTAATTGTTTAACCACTGACTAATAAGTTAATGGAGGATTCTAGTTATGAACAATGTAATATTCGGTATTGATGTTAGTAGTCGCGATTCTAGTGTTTGTGAATTTGTAGGACAAGCTAAGAATGAATTTAAAATTACCAATGATACTCCTGGTTTTACACAGTTGCTTAAAGAATTGCAATTATTCGCTAAAAAGCCGCAAATCATCTTTGAGTCTACTGGCGTTTATTCTCGTCGTTTACAAGCCTTTTTAGATGATTATGATTACCAATATGTCATTATGAATCCTTTAACAGCTAAGAAAGAAATGAATCAAGGCTTGCGCTACAACAAAACTGATAAAAATGACGCTTGTCATTTAGCAATGATTCAGCTTCAAAACCATCATCCTTTTTTCAAAAAAGAAGCAGAGGCTTATCATAAAATGCAATCTCTGGATCGTTCCTATGATGAACTTACTCATGATATTGTATCTGCTAAGAATCGACTTCACCGTATTCTTCAATTAACTTTTCCAGAAATTGAAACCTTGTTTAATATTGCAAGAGGAGAAAATTACTGGCAAATTGTCAAACTATATCCGCACTGCCAGATAGTACGTAATCTTAATAAAGACAATATAATAAATGATCTGTTAAAAATTAAATCTATTGGTCAAAAACGTGCACAAAAGATGGCTGACAAATTAATAGATTTGGCTAATAAGGCATATCCAGCGGCTTCTCAAGACAGCCCTGAAACATCAGACGCGGTTTATTACGCTGATCGCTTATTGCAATTGACTGCAGACAGAAATGAGCGATTAGAAAAGATGATTTTTCTTGCTCAAACTTTAAAAACTGATGATTTAGAAATTTTAGTGAGTATACCAGGTTTCGCCAAAACCACTGCTGTAAGAGTACTTGCCGAGCTTGGCAACATCCGTAGATTTAAAAATCCAAATAAAATAGATGCCTTCATTGGAATTGATCCAGGAAGATATCAATCTGGTCAAATAGATTCTCATCTAGGGATATCCAAACACGGTAATGCCATTGCTCGTAAAGTCCTCTATCGCGCTATTGGTCAGATTGCCCAAGCAGCACAGTTTTCTCCATGCCATATAGCAGAATACTATGCAAAGAAAAAATCTTCTCAAACCAAGGGATTCAAGAAGATTGCAATAGCCTCAGTGCACAAGTTAGTTAGAACTATATATGCACTGATTATTAATAATCAGTTATATGACTACGAAGTCGCCAAACAAAATCAAAGACGTAAATCGTAATTAACTGGTTAATTTAATTATAGCGCAAATCAACTTCAAAGAGCGATATTCTTTGAAGTCTTTTGGCGTACTCTTAATTTTAAAATAAATCGCACCTATAATACAAAGAAAGCCAAGTAATCAAATATTTATTAATTAAATACCTTGATATACTTGACTTTGCGTAGAAAAAGCCAACTCAAATTAATGAGTTGACTAAAAGTAATCTTTTCATATTTAGACTGTCTACTTGACTAGGGCTATATCAATTTAATTCTAGTAGGCCTTTTTCGCCTTAAAACTATTTCTTATCTTGTTCGAAGTACTGTCCCTTATTAACTTGATAATATTTCTTATAACGGGCCTTGTAATTGTGGAACATATAATGCATTAGCAACCAACGCTTAAAGCCATTGTCCTTATTATAAAAGACAGTTGTACCATAATGACCTTCCTTAATCAGCTTTTCAGCTAGACGCTTGGATGGATTATCGTAAGCATATTCCTTAAAAATCTTCACTGGAACCCCTAACCACAACATGTAGTTAGCGCCATCCTTATTACCATAAACAGTGTCTTGATCCTTTAAGCTATCATTGACATAGTCTTCAACATACCACTTAGCTAAATTGTAGCCATTTAAGGTAACGTAGAAGCTAGAACGACCCTGGCGTAAGTTAATTTCAAAGAACTTATATTCACCATCACGTTGGTCGTATTTAATATCAAAGTTAGCCATTCCCACGTATTCAATCTTCTCTAAGAATGATTGCACAGTTTGATAGAGTTTTTGGTTATATTCAGGCAAGATAGCCATGTAGTTACCAATTGATTGAGGTGTTGGATCTTCAAGCAAGGGATGACCTAAACACATCATCTTAACTTTATGGTTCTTATCAACATAAGCGTTAAGAACTCGCATATTAGAATCGTCACCAGGTATAAAGTCTTGTAAGATAAGATCTTCTTTATAACCATTAGTGTAAATCTTGCCAACAATATCAACCAACTCAGCTTGATCATGGATGGTAAAGGCCTTCTTACGCCCTTCAAATTGTACATCAAGCCAAGATACTGGATCTTCTGGCTTTAATTCTACCGGGAAGTCGAATGGAATATTCAAGTAATTATCAGCCTTGTAATCATCCATTGTGATGATCTTAGTCTTAGGATATGGTAGTCCATACTCTTCAGCAATTTCATAAAAGCCTTCCTTAGAAATCAGCTTCTCAAGTAAGTCATACGGAATATAAGGCACAATAAAAGTATCCTTCAACTCATCCTTATGCTTAGCAAGTAACTCAGCATAGCCATCACCACAAGCAATCAAAATGACAGGCTCTTGATGGTCCTTATATTCTTCTATCTTTTGCTTCATGACATTCATAAAGCCAGGATCTTCACTAAAACCCTCATGAACTTCAACATCAACAATATTTGAATAGCGTGTAGCTGCTAAATGACTAGCTGCCCAAGCTTGGACTTTGATTCCGTACGCTTCGTTAAATGAACGAGCCATACCATAGACATTAATGTCACTGCCGAGTAATATTGGCGTAAATTTAGGTTGCAAAATTAGTACTTCCTTTTCTTAACTTTATACTAGCTTACCGCTAGCGATTAATTTGGCTACTTCTGGTTGAACACGTTGGTAGTTCTTTACAGTATTTTCGTAGTCTACAAAGAAAAGTTTATACCAAACTAAGAATGTGTAAATAGCCCAGATTTGACGACGGGCAGAGCCATCACCCTTATAGTTATCATCAAGTAACTTGACAATCTTCTCTTGATCAAAAATTTCATTAACAAAATCTTCAGTAAAGAGTTCTCTAACTTGCTTATAAAAGCGTGGTTCCTTGAGCCATTGCTTGATTGGTGTTGGGAAACCTAACTTAGGACGCTTAGCCCATTCTTCTGGAAGAACATTTTCAGAAGCCTTTCTCAAAGCATACTTTGTATCATGGCGGTTAACTAGATACTTAGTAGGTATTGAGTTAGCAAGTTCAGCAATCTTCTTATCAAGATAAGGAACCCGAAGTTCAAGTGAATGAGCCATTGAGATTTTATCAGCTTTTTGTTCGATATCATTTAACATAAAGTGATGTAAATCAATGTACTGCATCTGTTTAACTTCATCAATGTTCTTTACTTTCTTGAAATCTTCCTGGTAAATTCCATTAACAGTTAAATCATTTTGATATTCTTTTTGCAAAATACCATTAGCATCTTTGGAAGTAAAGATAGTTGGATAATCCATATCATAAATGACAGATTGACCCACGTAAAATTCACTTGGCTCAGCTAAGTTGGTATACATATGTACCTTACCTGGGAAGTTAGGCATTTTCTTGATTTTGTGAGCAAGCTTAACGCGACTCTTCTTAGGTAACTTTTTAAGGCCGGCAGTAAAGACTTTGATAACATCATTATGGGTATGCATCCCGTAGTTAACATAACCGGCAAACAATTCATCTGCACCTTCACCTGAAAGGGCAACAGTTACATGCTTTCTAGCAAGCTTACATAAGTACCATAATGGAATAATTGATGGGTTAGCATCTGGCTCATCCATGTGATATTGCATTTCTGGGAAATCATGCATTGCTTCATCAGCATCTACCTTGTCACTGAAGAAGTTCCAACCGTTAATATCAGAAAGTGCCTTAGCCTTAGAAGCTTCATCATATGTTGAATCATCAAAAGAAATTGAAAAGACATCTTCTGGATCTAATAAACTAGTTAAAAAGCTGGAATCTACACCTTCAGATAAGAAGGCACCAACTGGCACATCAGCATTACGATATAGATCAACAGTTTCTTTTAGATCTTCATTAATCTTCTTAACTGTATCTTCAAAGCTCAATGAATTTTGCACATATTCTGCATCCCAATATTTATGGGTTTTCATCTTGCCTGCTTTATATTCGAACCAATGTCCTGCTGGGAAGCGGTATACTCCCTTGAAGAAGGTTTCTTTTAAATCATTATATTGGTTCATTAAATAAGGCTTAATAGCTTCTTTATTTAACTTCTTCTCAAAGCCAGGGAACTTCAAGAAGGTCTTTAATTCAGAACCAACAATTAACTTACCATCATGATCTGAATAGTATAATGGCTTAATACCAAAGAAGTCACGGGCACCATATAAGGTCTTTTTGTTGTCATCCCAAATAAAGAAGGCAAACATCCCTCTAACCCTCTTCAAAATACCATCCATACCCCATTCTTCATAACCATGGAGCAAAACCTCAGTATCAGCCTTAGTAGTAAAGGTATGACCAGCATTAATAAGCTCTTCTCTTAATGGCCTAAAGTTGTAAATCTCACCATTAAAGATAATAGCGCGGCTATTATCCTCATTAAAAATAGGTTGTGACCCACCACGTAAATCAATAATTGATAATCTTCTAAACCCAAGAGCTACTTCATCATTAATATATTTACCATCAGAAGAAGGACCACGGTGTTTAATTGTATCCATCATGTCTTGAATAGCATGATCTTTATCTTTTAATTCTGGATCAAAAAAAGCACATATTCCGCACATAAATTCTTATTCACCTCAAAAATAACTCAATAAACTCTAATTATAATTCTTTTTTTAATAATAACAAATAAAGGCTATATTCTATAAATTCTACGCTTAGAAGTTGCACCATAACCAAATATCTGCATAATGTGCCGTTTAGTGTCGATATTGGCAACATACCCAGCATATTCACTTGGCAAGTCAAAGCGTCTATTCCAGCGCTTATTATATCTAGTTGTTAAAGCATGATTAGGTCCCATTAACGCGGAACAATTGAATAAAACATATTGAATACCATTAATTCTGAACTGGTCCTCAATATGCCGATGCCCACAAAAGTAAGCAATAATTTTGGCATTTTTAATTTTTGTAAAATCAAAATCATTAGCCAGCATAAACTGCGCAGGTACATCATGCGAATTAAGGTAGCCTTTTTCTCTTTGATTAAAGGCAACTAGCAATTCATGTAAAGATCTCCCATTATACTTCAAGGCATTATTGCCATGATGTGTGATTGGATTGCCATGACTCATAAAGATAATCTGCTTGTTGCTAGAGTTTTCTAAAATTTCAATTATTTCCTGCATTTGATCTTCTCGAATTGCAAGTGTAATTTTAGAGTCATATCTCTTTTGACCTTTTTCATTCAAGATATATGGCACATCAGAAGTATTGACCGTGATAACTCTAAGATCCCCCTTATCGAAGTAAACCACCCCATGCTTGCGGGAAATATAATTAGCTCCCCTTTGAGCATACATAGCTGGCCACATAATATCTTCAAATTCATTCTCAGGGAAGCTCGCCTTTAAGTCATGATGTTCATCAAATTTATCATTATCGTCATGATTACCTTTGATAATCGCAAAATCTATTTTATTTGTTTTAAATGACCGACTTAAAGAAAATAACTCTTGCTCACTAATTAAACCAGCATCAGATCCATCTATCCAATCACCTAAATGAGCTTTTATGTCGAGGATGTTTTTTTCTTCTAGATAATTGAATTCTTTAACATGACGCAAACCATTATGTCCATAAAAATCAATTGCATCAGAATCCTTGTAATGAGTATCTGTTAGAATTCCTATATTAATTGTATCTGGACGAGTATGACGCTTTATTCGGGCAATCACTGTATCTAAATATTGCTCTACAATATAACGGCGACCGGTCTTTTTATTAACAAAGGCCCGGTATCGGCCTAATTTTTTATCGTATTTACGCACATATTCTGGTGCAAGATCATTTGCGTTAGCCAACCGAAGTGCTTGATGAAGCGTATTTTCATCATCTTTATAGACGACTAACTCATATTTTTTACCATAAGGCGTGTCTTGCTCTGGACCTACTTGATACTGCCCGACAGTCATATATTTTTGTAAGGGATCGAACGAACTGTCTTTTTTTTGCCTTCCAATTCTCTTAACCGCTCCAGAAAACTTATCGATTATACCATTAGTTTTTTTGATAATGTTCATAAATTCGCGCACTTCTATATTTATACAAAAAAAGGCCCCAATGGCCTCAGGTATTAATTATTTGCCAAAGTCCTAGTTGCTAAACCCAAGGATAATACCGCATCTTTTGACAAGACTTTTTTAATTTGGGATGGTGCAATTGCTCTAACAGCCCCAATAACTTTTAGACTATAGAGTAATACATCATAATCACCACTACGATTATAAATATTATCTTCAAATGGATCTTCATGATTATAAGTAAAGTTTATCTCGTCTTTATCTACATAACCATCAACGTGATTAGTCAAAATTCGATCAGTCAATGAAGATAGGGGCTCATCTAGATGAAGTAGAGTTAGCTTACCATCAGATTCACTACTGTAATATTCATCTTGCGTCATTGAAAAATATTCTTGAATTGGCTTATCTAAAACTCCCAAACTATCAATTTCTGCATAAATTTTTGAAGTATCAAGATCTTGTTGACCACTAATAATCTTATCTTTAGATAAAGCTAAATCATCGGCTAAATTCATGGTTGTTAAATTATCCATTTTTTCCTCCTTGAAATACATTGCCTATTATAACAAAAATAATTCGCCATGCTTTCTTTTCTACTTTATTTAACAGGAAGTTTAATATTTTGCAATGCTTTTAGCTTATTTTTTAAAAAAATTAGTAAGCATATTATGAAGTAAAATGAAGTAAAATGAGGCAAAATAATGATACAAGAAAATCCATTTGATGCCGAATTTGGTGGCATTCCAGAATTATATTTAGACTTTGACAATGATGCTCAACGCTATGCTCGTCGTGCACATCGACAAAAAAATTACCCTACTTATTCTCTTTTCATCACAGGTGTACATGGTTCTGGAAAAACAGTTTTTATGAATAAGATAGGACATGAGCTGGATAAATATCACGATACTTGGGTAATCGCACCAATAATTCGGGGAAAGCTTGGTTTTACTTTGCCACTATTTAAAGAATTTATCCAAGAAAAGTACGACAAATTAAATTGGTAATGATGATAAACAAAAAGCGACTCAAATGAGTCGCTTTTTTAGCAGCTATACTAACTTCTTCCTAATCCAACCAGAGATCCAGTCAATTAAGATAACCATAATTACGATACCAAGTAAGATAATACCTACACGATTCCATTGACGGTATTGTAAAGCAATAATCAAAGGATAACCAATACCACCTGCACCTACTAAACCTAGAATAGATGCAGAACGCACAGATACATCAAAGCGGTATAAAGTATTAGAAATTAAAGCCGGCATTAAGTTAGGCATAGTTGAGAACATAACAATATTCCACTTAGAACCACCAGCTGCAATCACAGCTTCATTAGCACCGATTTCTAAGTTCTCAATCGCTTCAGAAAACAGCTTAGCTAGCATCCCTACTGAGTGAAATCCTAAGGCAAATACACCAGCAGCCGATCCTGGTCCTACAGCCTTGATAAACATTAAGGCTAGAACAATTTCAGGGAAGGAACGGATTACTGCTAATACTAACTTACCACTACGTGAAGCATACCACTTCTTATGTTTAGTATTAGCTGCCCAAAAGGCAAATGGCAAGGAAATAACTGCTGAAATAAATGTTCCCAAAAAGGCAATACATAAGGTTTCCCATAATTGAGAGATTAAATCTTCACCAGATCCATTCCAAACATAAGACCAGTCAGGATGAAATATCCCAGAAATAATTGCTCCTGCAATTTGACCAGCAGTTGCCTTAATCCCAGAAAAATCCATCCCTGTAAATGACCAAATTATAATCACAATTGAGGCAATTGCTATAAGCCAGTGAATAGTACGAGTCTTGTAGTTTACCGGTTTGGGCGGTAGTTTTTTCAGTGTATTATCCATTATTTCATCAATGCCTCCCTTGATTTAGATGATACATAGTCAATAAGCACAACTACGATAATAATTACAATAATGATCATACCGGTCTTATCATAAGAGAATACTTGTAGAGTCTGTTGCAAGTAAAGACCGATACCACCAGCACCAATATAACCAAGTACAGTTGATGCTCTAACATTAATCTCAAATGCATATAACACATAAGAGATGAAGTAAGTGATGATTTGAGGCATGACTGCAAAATGAATTATTTGTAATTTATTGGCACCTACTGCAGTCAAAGCTTCAATTGGACCTGGGTCAATAGTTTCAATTGCTTCATAAAATAACTTAACCACAACACCGAAGGTAAAGACTGATAAAGCCATCACACCAGCTACAGGCCCAATACCAACTACAGCAACAAAGATCGCACCTAAAAGCAAATCTGGAATTGTTCTGATAATGTTCATAATGAACCGGAGTATTCCAGTTACAGCTTTATTTTTAATAATGTTTCTAGCAATTAATAATGAATATACAAAGGCAACAGCTGAACCAATAACCGTTCCCAAGACAGCCATCTTAATAGTCTCAATCAACAATGGAATAGCAGTTGCAGCATAACTCCAATCAGGATGACACATCTGCACAAATATTTCCGTAAACTGACCAAAGTTTGCTGGATCTAGTAAGACACTGATATGAGCATTAGTAGCATTAACCGATAAGAAAAATCCACCTACTAAGACAATTAACCAGACTAAGTTCATTAATTTGAACTTCTTTTTGGGCAATTCGGTTAGCTTGTGGTCAGTATTCTTACTCATCATCTGCCTCCTTGCCATTGCCGCCATTATAAATATCTTTAAAGACGGCATCTGAGGTTTCACTCATCTTGCCATCGTAGACAATTTCACCTGCTCGAACCCCAATCACGCGATCACCAAATTCCTTAGCTAAATCAACACTGTGCAAGTTAGCAAGCACGGTCATGCCGTATTCTTCATTGAGCATCTTTAAGTCACGCATTACACGTCTAGAAGTCTGAGGGTCAAGAGAAGCAGTCGGTTCATCAGCTAGAATGATCTTAGGATTTTGGGTTAATACTCTGGCAATGGCGACACGTTGCTGCTGACCACCTGATAATTGATCGGCACGAGTATATACCTTATCTGCTAAACCTACTCTTTGCAAGGCTTCATAAGCTTTTTGCTTATCTTCTTTTGTAAATAAGTTGAAGGTAGTCTTCCAAGTTGGATAATATGATACCCGCCCAGTTAAAACATTACGTAAAACGCTAGAACGCTTAACTAAGTTAAAACTCTGGAAAATCATCCCAATATCACGACGGATCATGCGTAAATTCTTGCCTTTAGCATTAGTAATTGACTTGCCATCAATAATTGTATCGCCTTCGGTAATATCCTGCAGGCGATTAATTGACCGCAATAAAGTTGACTTACCGGCACCAGACAACCCTACTACTACAACGAATTCGCCCTTATTGATATTCAAGTTAATATTTTTTAATCCGACAGTACCATTACCGTAAATCTTAGTAACGTTTTTTAATTGAATCATTGGCTGCTCTGACATTAGATCGAGGCTCCTTAATGTAATTGATTTATTATTGCAAAAAAGATAATCATCAATACAGACAATTATCTTTTCCCTTAAAACTGTAAAAGTTAAATTCTACTTCTTAGTGCCTTTTTCGGCAATCTTGTCGTATTCACGAACAATGTTGAAGTCGCTATCTTTAGCATAGTCATAACCTTCATGACTGTAGATAGATTCGATTAACTTTTTACCATCCTTAGATTTGCCGATAGCAATAAATGCCTTAGCAAGCTTCTTTTGGAATGACTTAGACATATCTGGTCTTACAGAGATAGTGTCATTAGGAATTGGCTTAGTGAAGTAGATTGGAACAACCTTATTCATAATGTTTGGTTGATCAGCCTTAACGGTGTTTCTAGCATCTTCAAAGACAAATGCTGCATCAGTATCGCCATTTAAAACATTCAAAACAGCTTGGTCGTGGCCAGTAACAGTAACTAACTTACAGTCCTTTGGAACATCTAAGCCTTTTTTAGCTAATTCAGCAATTGGGAAGATATAACCAGCTGATGAAGTAGGGTTTTGAACTGAGATGCTCTTACCCTTCAAGTCCTTCCAGCTCTTAATCTTAGAACCCTTCTTAACTAAGATTTCTGCACGGTATGACTTAACTAACTTATTAGTTGCCTTACCACCGGGTTGCTTAACACCGTAACGTTCAGCTTGAAGTAAGATGTCAGCTGCTCCTTCTTTATGAGCTAGAACGTAACCATCAGGTGGCAAGAAACCGACATCAACTTTCTTAGATTTCATAGCTTCTACAACAGTGTTGTAGTCGGTTGACATACTTACATGAACAGGAATACCCAAACGCTTAGAAAGCATCTTTTCTAAAGGCTTAGCGCGGGCTTCAAGCTTATTAGCAGCTTGACTTGGTACAAATTGAATGGTTAAAGACTTGGGAGTATATCCCTTAGAACTATCTGACTTCTTACTAGAACATGCTGTTGCAACTACTGCTAGCAATACAGCAAAAAGACCAAGTAGTACTTTTTTGAACTTTTTCATCTTGTCCTCCTAATGGTTCAAAAAATAATTACCAATTCCCGAATTAACAATAGAAAAAAGGCTTAACACAAGTGCAAAAAGCACCAGCGGTTAAGCCTTGTTCATTATCATTAAATTGGGAAACACAGAAACGAGAAAAGACAGTTGCACCAACAACAGCTACAACCGAATCAAAAATTGATACACCTGCATTAGCATATTGTCTTAGCTGTAGCATTGTCAATCCCCCTCTTTTCCAGTTCTGCGTTCATTCGTAAGTATAATAACAAAAATATTCGTCTTTGAATACACTTTTTTCAAAAAAAGTGTATTTTTTTAATTGGACTGTTCCAATTATAGACAAAAAGACCTACTTTTGAATAAAATAGATCTTTTATTTCTGCTTAGAATAACTTACGTTTCTTTTTCTTAGGAACCTTTTTATTATCAATGTCGGTCTTGATAATTAATACATCAGACAATGAGTGTTGGTTAACATATTCAGTTACACTACCCATCAACATTCTTTCAACTGCATTCATACCGGTTGCACCCATAATGGTTAGATCATTATGGTGGTCCTTAATAAAGTCAATAGCAATTATTCTTTTAGGTGAACCATAACGAATGTGGTATGAAATATCAGTGAAGTTAAATTCTTCCTTAGCCCACTTCTGTAAGCTAGTAAGATAATTCTCTGAATCTTGAGTCATTTGGTAAATAGTGTCACCTGAAATTAATGTATCTTGCATTTCACCCATGAATTGGCGAGTATCAATGACATTTAATAAATCAAGATGAGCATGATTATCAATTGCGATCTTTACAGCTTTATCGAATGCACGTTCTGCAGTTTCAGAACCATCAACTGGTACTAAAATATTGTTATAATCTTCTACCATTTGTTTCATCTCCAAGTACTATTAGCGTATTGTTTATACTTAATTTTAACATAATGTCGGCTAAACCATAACGAGTTAAATTATTAACAACTAAAATTTCTCATTACAATTAACTAATTCCATGCTAAAATTATACCGCTAAACTAATTAATACATAACATAAATTTTAAAGAAAGGAAGTCTATTAATGAGCGAAAACTACGATACTAAATTAATTGGGGTAACTTCTGGTCGCAATTTCCGTGAATTAGGCGGCTATGAAACAATTACCGGTCAAAAAATCAAGTATAACAAGTTACTTAGAACTGGTAACCTAGCAGATTTAAACCAACATGACTTGAACTTGTTACATGATTACGGTGTTAAATATGACGTTGACTTTCGAACTGAAAAAGAAAAAAACGACCATCCTGATATAATTCCAGAAGGTGCCCAATATGAATTTGTGCCAGTATTTGGTGATGATTTAACCAATGCATCTAAGGGAATATTTACCTTAGAAACGTCTGCTGAAAAAGATCCTGAATTTGGCTTTAAACATATGTTTGAAGCATATGAGGACATGATTAATGGTCAAACTGCCCAAAAAGCTTATCGCCGCTTTTTTGAATTATTATTAGCTAATACTCAAGACCAGGACGTATTATTATTCCACTGCACAGCTGGTAAAGACAGAACTGGATTTGCGGCATTCTTGGTCCTATCAGCTCTGGGTGTACCACTAGCAACGATTAAGCATGACTACGTACTAACTAATATTACTACACAAGACTTCGTCGAAAATATGCTTAAACAAGCTAAGGCCAAGGGATCAAGTGCTAGGGTCTTACAAGCAATTAATGATATTCAATCAGTCTACCCCGAATATCTTGACCATGCTATCCATGTCATTAATAAAGAGTATGGCAGTAGCAACAACTATTTAAAAGACGTTATGCACCTATCTATTAATGATATTATGGACTTGAGAAGAATCTATCTAACAAACGAATAATTAACGAAAAAAGCTGCCCACAGGCAGCTTTTTAAGCATGTTTAGAATTGATTGACTCGATTAAATTAGCTACCCGCTCTAAAACCGGCTTAGCTAAAGATGGCACTCGGTATAATATTCCTGAAGCTTCTATTACTGGGGTAGTGGTTTTAAAGGGAACTTTACCGACAGTCAAATAGCCATCATAATTTAATAATTTCTTTTCATTAACTTCGCTTATCTTGCAAGTATCAACAACTACCAATTGACTAATACTGCTAAGATTCTTTTCTACTGTTAGCTTAATAGCAGTTGCCGCATTTTCACCTGCTCCACAAGCAGCCAATAAGTGAATTTCTTTTTCCATTATTTAAAATTTTCTTCTAACATTTGGTAAATAATTGCCGGGGAAGTTGAATTAAATAGTTCATTCAAATCATCTGGTGAACTGTCTGCTAAGAAGTCCATAATTCTTGCCAAAATATTGGCATGCTTATCTGGATCATCGTTCAAAATCATAAACAAAAACTTAACTGGCAACTCTTCAGTTGGATTAACCATATTATTAAAAATCACCGAATTTTTCAAAGCAACTGGCACTATCAAACGAGTATTAACAAACTTTCCTTCAGTATGGGGAATTGCCACATTAGGCAACTCTCTAGAAAGTGGTCTCGTTAAAATTCCAGTTGGATACTTTTCTTCACGTTCGATGATATTATCAATAAAGTCTCCCTTTACCAAATTCATTTCTAATAATTTTTGATATACGTCTTTAAATATTTCACTACGATCAGTCTTATCTGTTACAAAAACAGCATCTTCTCTGAAAAGATCTTCTGAAGCCATTTTTTATTGCTCCTTATAATTTAAATATTTTTTATCTACTAATCCATTATAAGCCAAAGCTTGAGACAAATTGAAGTGATAAATTACAATAGTCAAGTCTAGAGTTAAAGTTTTTTTCTGGTAAGGTAGTAATGAAAGTTAGACAAATTTTAAAGGAGTATTTTATGACTAAACAAAAAACTGTTTACTTTGGCGCCGGATGGTTCTCTGACGTCCAAAACAAAGCTTATAAAGAAGCAATAAAGGCTCTTGAAGCTAATCCAACTATTGATTTAGAAAATAGCTACGTACCACTTCAAAATCAATATAAGAACATCCGTGTTGATGAGCACCCTGAATATTTACATGATAAGGAGTGGGCACAAGCAACCTTTAATGGCGACTTAATCGGTATTAGAACTAGTGACATTATGCTGGGTGTTTATGTTCCTAAAGAAGAAGATGTTGGCCTGGGTATGGAATTAGGCTATGCAATGGGACAAGGCAAATATATATTATTAGTTATTCCAGATGAATTCTACGGCCAAGCTATCAACTTAATGAGTTGGGGCGTTGCTGATAACATTATCAAGATGAGCGAATTAAAAGATTTCAACTTCAACCAACCCCGCTTTAACTTCTACGATGGTGCTGTTTACTAATACAAAAGGGACTCTTAATGAGTCCCTTTTTATTTAAGCTTTATATCTAGATACACCATCTAAGTAGGTTTCAACAACAGTCATATCATGGTTCAAAACAATGAAGTCAGCCGGCTTATCAGGCTTAATGGAACCACAATTAGCTAAAATATGACTACTCTTAGCTGGCACATAGCTTGCCATCATAACTGCATCTTCAGCAGTTGCAACATTCCAATCAACGACATTTTTAACTGCATCCTTTAACTCTAAGATACTACCAGCTAAATTATCGCCATCCTTCAGTCGGGCCATTCCATCTCTTACATAAACCGGTAATTCCCCTAGCATATAGTCGCCATCTGGCATCATTCCCGCTTCCATACAGTCAGTAATTAAGGCAATATGTTCTGGACCACGTGCATTGACTAAGGCCCGCACTGCCGGTTCTTCAACATGGTGACCATCACAGATTAACTCATCAGTAGTTAATCTAGAAGCATAAGCTGCACCAACCAAGTTAGGGGAATGTTGTGATAGGGGCTCCATTCCATTATAAGTATGACAAAACATCGTTGCTCCAGCTTCAACACAGGCAATCGCATCTTTAAAGTTAGAAGCTGAATGACCTAAAGAAACGACAACTCCTTCTTTAACTGCAGCTCTTACGAATTCTCTAGCACCGCTTCTTTCTGGTGCCATCGAAATCTTGACTAACATATTATTTGAAGCCTTACGCCACTTCTTAAGCTTAGCAATAGATGGATCTGTCATATATTTAGGATTCTCTGCTCCAGCATGTTCTGGAGTAAAGAATGGCCCTTCAAAGTGAATCCCCTGAATTTTAGCACCAGTTTCTTGACCTTGGTGCTCGGCAAACATCTGACATATTCTAGTCAAGGTATCGTCACTAGCTGTAATAGTAGTTGGTAGCCAGCTCGTAACACCTGCCCTAAGTAAGCCTTCAGAGATCTTATTAATGCCTTCCCAGTCACTCTTCATCACATCCTCTTTTAAACTGCCATGAATGTGAGTGTCAACATAACCAGGCGCTACCCACTTATCACCATATTCAAGAATTTTACCATGACTTGGTCTTTGAGCTTCTGAATAATAAAAGCCAAATTTGCCATCATCTTGAACTTCAAGATAGCCGCCAATTTCTGTTCTATTTTCTAAGAAAAACTTCCCCGCATGAATATAGTAAGTCATATTAATCTTCTTCCTTAATTTGGTATAGACCATATTTTATAATTAAATAATAGCGATTTCTTTACTTATTGTCAATTGAAAAAAGCATTATAGTAAGTTTTTCGTTATAATAAAAGATAAATAACGATTAAAAATAAATTTTATTGTAGAGAAGTTTTGATATGTCTGAATTAAATAATCAACAAGAACATCCAATTAGTCCTTTGACCAAAGTTGCCAAGGGGACACGTTTTTATGAATTACAATTTGCTGGCGGCGAAAGAGCCCGCTTATATATTGTAGCTGAAGGAATTTTTAGGCTAGTTTTAGATCCAAGTCAAGAATTTGCACCACTAGATCCAGCATTAACCATTCCAATTAGCGACTTTAGTCTGCGTCCATTTGAAGAATCACAACTGCTCGTCACAGATGAAACTTTTACTATTAAGAGTGCCCAATATTCACTTCGCTTGCAAAAGAATCCCGCCCTCTTTAGTATTTTTGATGATAATTTGCATCGCTATCGTTTAAAGCAGGAGCGGTCGCTTCAGATTGGACCTAGCTCAACTAGCGAGATTCTTTTTCAAAATAAAAATGAATTCTATTATGGCGGTGGTATGCAAAATGGTCGCTTTAGTCACAAGGGACACACCATTGAAATTAAAAACACCAATTTAACTGGTCGTGATGGTGTAGCTGTTCCTGAGAGCTTCTTTTGGTCTAATGCTGGCTTTGCTGAATTACGCAATACTTGGCAAGATGGGCTTTACAACTTTAACTTTGAAGATGGTCAAGCAGTTGCTATCAGCCATCAAAGTCCGATTTTTGATAGTTTTTATTTAATTGGTGACACACCAGCTGCCCTAATTAGCCAATATTATAGGTTAACTGGCAAGCCGCTGTTCCTACCTAAGTATGCCTTAGAATTAGGACATATCGGCAACTTTATCGAAACAGCTTGGAGTGATGCTAAAGCACAGGATTTAAGTTCCATTAAATTCGAAGACGGCAATAATTATATGCAAACAACTGATAAAGATAAAATTGTTGCCCATTCATCCCTCAATGGTGAAGATAAGTATCAATTTTCAGCTCGAGCAATGGTCGAACGTTACCAAAAAAACGATATTGATCTCAAATGGATTATTCCTAATTTTAAGAGCAATACCCCTCTAGGAATTGAATCAGTTGATAGCTTCACTGAATTTGCTGAAAAAAACGGCATTAAAGTTGGGTATTACAACGCCTTGCCTACTAATGCACCTGCCAACTTAGTACTCACTAAAAAAGCACACGCCAGCTCGAGCAATGGTCAATTGCTAAAAAACATTGCCACAATTAGTAAAGAACTCGTGAAAAAGAACGCCAACAATCGCCCTTGGGTCATGTCTTCAAATGGTTGGAGTGCAATTCAAACCTTGGCTACCACCGCAATTGATGGCGTTGGTGGAGAATGGGATGAAATTGCTACTCAAGTTGACAGCTTCATCGGAATGTCGCTTTCAGGTCAGCCAAATGTCGGCGGGGCAATTGATGGTGCATATAGTGGTGGTAACGCACAAGTTAGTGTCCGTGACTTAGAATGGAAGATCTTTACCCCACTTTTATTCAATATGGATAATTTTGGCTCTGTGCAAAAGACCCCATTTGCCTTTAATTCCAAGATAACTAGAATTAATAAGGCCTACCTAAACTTAAGAAAGCAATTATTACCATACCTTTATACCCTTACAAGAACAGCCCAAGCTGGTAATCCTGTAATTCGCCCCCTATTTATCTCTTTCCCACATGAAAGGATTAATTACACCGACCAGATCAAGCATGAGTTTATGTTAGGTGACAGCTTATTAATTGCACCAATTACCAATGGTCGTGAAGATAGTGATGGTAACTCTATTAAGGATAACCTCTACTTACCAGACCATAGGACTGTTTGGATCGACTTATTCACTGGTGAAAAATTACTCGGTGGTCGCTTCTATGATAAGTTCTACTATCCTCTCTGGCACTTGCCAGTCTTTGTCCGTGGCGGGGCAATTATCCAGACTGGTCTTCGCAGTGCAAATATCTTCCCGCAAGGACAGAGTTCCAAGGTATTGTATGATGACGACGGCGCTACTAACCAATATGAAAAAGGCCACTTTGCCACAACTAAGGTTGAAAGTTCACTTGATGGCGCTAACTTAGAAGTTACAGTTCACCCAACTGAAGGTAATTATGAAGGCCTCAGCCTCCACCAAACTACCCGACTAAATATTATGGCTGACCGCTACCCTGGCCGAGTAATCTTGAAGATTAACGATGAACCAATGGAATTAAGAGAATACCGTGATGAAAAGAGCTTTGAACAAGCTGAATCTGGTTACTTCTTCAAGCAAGACTTCATGCCATGTAAGAAGTTCGGTCAATTTACAGGGCAACTTCAACCAGCAGTTCAAATTAAGCTTGATTCTAAAGACATCTCGCAAACCGAATATAAAATTAAAATCGAAAACTTTAGTTACGCTAGCCAAGTAGAACGCCATGCTATTATTGATTCTGCGATGAGCTCACCTCGTAGTGCAGCAATCTTAACCGAACGCCTAACTTCACGTAGTATCACACTAACTTGGACTAACCCGCCAGCCTTCGCTCAAAAGAATGTTACTGCAGATATTGAAGTTAACGGCTTAGTTCATACTAATATTGATGGCGATACTTTCACCTTCCATGAACTACAACCAAATACTCGCTACCGTTTTAGAATTAGAAACAAGTTTGGTACTAAGGTTTCAGATTGGTCAGAATACTTTGGCACTAAGACCAAGCCAGATCAAATGAACTATGCGATTAAAAATATTGCAGTTGAAAGTACGCTTAAGTCCAATCCAGAATGGCCACTATCTAACTTAGTTGACTTACGATTAGGTAGCGAATGGCTAACTCAAGAAAAGATAACCGATGAAAAGCATTTAGAACTAACCTTTAGCTTCGATCATGCCTATAAATTAAGCAGGATGGTATACATTCCACGCTCACGCGACCACAAAGGTCATATTCTTAGAGCGCAGGTCGCAATCTCTAAAGATGGCGAAAATTACAGTGACTACAGTAAAGAATACAACTGGCCAAATGACGCTAAGAATAAGGTCATCGGGATGCGTGATGTTATAGCTAAATCGATCAAATTAAGAGTATTACTATCAACCGACGGACTTGCATCAGCCAAGGAAATACTATTCTTCGTGGCTAAAGATTAATAAATGGAGAAAACAATATGCGTAAATTAATTTCAACTAGCGTTCTTGCTACAGCAATGGTTACATTACTATCGGGTTGTTATAGCGTAAAGCATACTGATAGCCATAGTCATCATAATGTTGAAATACATAGTCAAAAGATAGTTTCTGAGAATCTTTCTCAACAGAAGTTTTCTAACCTAAAGATTGATGTTTCAGACGCTGACATTATCTTTAAAAATGGGTCTAATTATCAGGTCAAATATACTGGTAATAAAAAAACTAAACCTACCGTTCAGCAAAATGGCGACAGTCTAACTATTAAAGATAAGTCATCATTTTCAATTGATTCTGATGCAGACGCTACGCTTACAATTACTATCCCTGAAAAATTACTAGATAAAGTTGATATTTCAACTAATGATGGTGACATTTCTGGTGAAAATATCCATGCTCAGACTATTAACTTATCTTCTGATGACGGTGATGTTAAGTTCGACGATTTAACTGCTAAAGATGGTAAGATTAACCTCTCTGATGGTGATATTCATCTTAAAAACCTGAAAACAACCAGTGGCTTCAATATTAATACTGACGATGGGGATGTTATGATCCACAAGACTAACGCCAGTGGATTATCATTAACTGCAGATGATGGAATTATCAGTGTTGCTAGTGATAGAACTAATACTGCAACATATAAGAAGAACATTCATTCTAAGAATGTCTTACACATTTCAACTTCAGACGGTGATATTACAGTTAGATAAAAAAAGAAGGCAAATGCCTTCTTTTTTTATGCCGCAATTTTCAAATGTTGTAGCCATTCAATACTCATCTTGAACCACCTAGCTGCATGAGGGTTTACCAGCCAAGGCTTATCCTTATATTCTAAATTAGCTAAGCCTAGCGAATAACCATGCATCCCCTTATCAAACAAGTGGGCTTCAAATGGCACATTATGCTCTCTCAATGCTGTTAAATATTCAATCGCATTATTAATCAATACAACTGCATCATCAACCGTTTGAAAGATAAATGTTGGTGGTGTCTGCTTAGTCACTCCCTTAGCAGTATCTAATAACTCTGCTTCTTTAGGTAGATAGGCCATTTGCGCTGCAGGGACCTCAATCCCTATCTTATTAATGTCAATCAGGGGATAGCCAAGAATTGTCGCATTCGGTGCAACTTCATCATGCTTGAAGCCAAATTTATTTTGCCACTTTTGACTTTCAGCCATTACATTGACTGCACTTGCGACATGACCACCTGCTGAAAAGCCAATTGTAACAATCTTATCAGGATCAATACCTAGCTTTTCACTATTGTCCCTAAAATACTTGATAGCCATCAAGCCGCTCAGAGCCGCATCAGGATATATCGGCTGAGGATCTGTTACCAAGTTATAGGATATAATTGCACATTCAAAACCATACATCGCATAAGCTAGGGCCACAGGCTCTCCTTCTCTTAAACTTATGTGCGTAAAATGTCCGCCAGGAAAAATAACCATCAATGGCCTTTTCCTTATCTTCAAGCGTGTGTCTTCTTGTAATTGATAATAGTTGACCTTAAATTTACAATTATTAAAATTAGTTAACTCCAACTCTCTAACTTTCATATCCTACCTTCTTCTAATGATTATCTTTATCTAATGTATGTGCTAATAAATAAGTTGTCAGCGGTATTGTTAACAAGACACCGATAAACGAATAAATAATAATCATGCTCTCACTTATAAAAAGCTTATCATTTAAAATATCAAAAAGTGAATAATTTAGTCTCATATACCAAATAAAAAGTGGTAAAAAGCTGCCGAACAACCCGAATAAAATGGTATTTAAAGCCGTTCCTAAAATATCCGTCCCTACTTGGTTACCGTTATGAAGTAACTGGGTTCGATTGATATTAGGATCATGGCGCTTCAGTTCTAAAAGACCCGCGCTCATTGCAACACTAGCTTCTGCAATTGCTCCTAGAGTTGAAAAAATAGTCACAATAATTGAAATCTGAGGAAAGCTAATACCTACATTTAAAGACAGTCCTACAAGTTCTTCACTAGCTTGATCACCAAAGCCAGCTGCTTGGGCAAAGTGCTCAAAAATAATTATTGTCAAAATAATTGTTACGCTTACTAATAACGCCGTTATGAATGAATTTTTGGCAACGGCATAATCATGCGTCCCCAAATAAATTATTGTCAATAACTTGAGCGGAATAAAAATTATCCCTACCCAAACTATATCTACACCCCAAGAGATAAGTAAGGCTACTAGGATTACTAGGCAAGCATTAAGTATTACGCTCAGGTAACTTTTTAAACCTGTTGTGCCACCAACAATTAACATCAAGGCAAATAATAAAATTAATAAAGCAGTCAGGGTATTCATCTTCGGGCCTTCTTTTTCAAAAATATTATGCTACAAAAAGTTGAAAAAACAATTGTTAAAACAATTCCCACAGCCGATATTAAACTCTGAATTACGCCTAGCGATAAGGCAAATTGAAAAGTATAGTTCAAAGTATTATTATCACGCAAAAATAAAATCGTCATCGGCAAAGCTTCCGCCATGAAAATTAGTACCAAGACATTAATCAGCGGTCCCATAATCTCCTGTCCCATTGTGCGGCCGCTCAAAATCATTTCTCTAATAGTCAAGCTTGCCTTATGCTTAGCCAAGGCGTGTAAGCTAGATATAATGTCCGTTGCTTCATCCATTACTGCTCCTAATACTCCTAATAAGGCTTGGGCTAAAAACAGCGAGCGTGGATCTTGAGTTGCATAATCCACAGCTTCATACTTAATACCTGACTCATGTGTCAGCCGCATAATTAAGTAGCAAATGCCAAATGAAACAAATACCCCTAGCAGTGTCGCTAGTAAGGTTACGAGCATTTTTCGATTTAGGCCTTGGGCCAAAAGAAGTGAAACAAAAGTAAATAAAATCACTGCTAGTCCATAAATTAAAAAGGTCTTAGTACCATTTTCAATAATATCAAACTTAATAATAAAGAAAAAAATCACCGCATTTAAGACCAGAGACGCCATTAACATTATGGTATGTCTTCCTGCTAATAAGGCTAAAATACTCAACATTATGAAAAAGCCCAAAACTAGGACCCAGTCACGCTTAGGACTCATAACCTTGGCTTTATGCTTAACAAAGGCAACGATTACCCTTTGATGAGGACGGTACTTATAAGTAACTGCCTGTGATGGCGAATAAACATTATGAACAACATAGGTCTTACCCTTATTCTTACCTGAGAGGACCTTAACCTTCATTGTTTGCTGGCGAATTTCATCGTTATTCTTATAGCTGTCCTCAGTTTTATTCACTAATTCGTCTTTAATGTGATTACTAGTAATTACCCCAACTGGTCTAGTAGCCCAACTGGTTGAATAATAGCAGATACTAGCTAGTATGATCCCAGTTATTAAGATCGCAAGACTAACTAGTATTTTTTTATTTAGATACAAACAATCGCCCCTTTTCGATAATTATAATTATGCTACTAGAGACATAATTGAGTAACGATTGTTGCAATTTTTAAAAGTATCATAAAAAATCAATTCTAAAAAAAGATACAGCTTCCACTTAAGCTATATCTTCTTTCATTATTTAAAAATTCTCTGCCACCAATGTCTCTTAGTCCTACGTGGTTGAACTTGCATTTGTGCTAAAGTGCGATGAATGGCTTCGGCTTGTTTTTCTTGATTTTCGCGAGCCTTTTCCATGATTTCTTCATGCATTTCATCTGCGCTTTTCTTCTTATCAGCTTCAATTTGAGCAGCCATTGCCTCTTTTTTCTTTTCAGCATCGGTCTTTAATTGAGGCTGGTCAAAATTTTTCTCAGGACCAACTTTTGCTTCCTCAGCGTCTTGCATCTTAATTGCATTATCTTCTTGAATTGTGTCGGACGGCTGAGCTAATTGGTGTGAACTATCAATCAACTTGCGGTTTTGCTCTTCGACGCGTGCAATTTGCTTTTGCAAATCTTGAATCGCTTTATTTTGGCTTGTGATAGTATTCTGCAGCATTGTCAATAACTTGATTACCTGCTTAGCATCAACCATCGTACTGCCTTGAGCATTATTGGCTATAGTATCAACAGCTTTAGTTTTAGCGCTACTCTTATCAGATGCATCACTAATAGCAAAAATCTGTTGTGCTGCTTCTTGCAGTGTTAAATCATCATCCTTAGCTAAGTGTTGTAAGGTTCTTAAATCGGCGATATTCTTCTTGCTATACAAGCGGGCCTTTTGCTTAGTTCGCTCATAGTAGTTTTTATTGCCGGTAACCTTCTCAACTAATAAAGAATATTTTCTTAAAGTTGCTACACTAATATCTAAGTCTTGGGCAGCTTTAGCAGGCGCAGCAAGTTCTTCAAAATTGTGGTCGCGTTCCATTTAATCTCTCACTCTTTTACTCGTGTTTATGTAATAGGGTCTTCTTATGATTGTAACGCTCTATACCCAAATTAATCAAACGTGTAATTAATTCACTATAAGGAATTCCTACTTCTTCGAATAATTTTGGATACATTGAGATATTGGTAAAGCCAGGAAGTGCGTTAACTTCCGTCAAGATAATTGCATTATCTTCTTGACGAAGCATAAAGTCGATTCTCGACATACCGCTACATTCAGTTGCTTGGTAGACCTTCAATGCATCGCGGCGAACGTTCTCAATAATCTCTTCAGGCAAGTCGGCAGGAATCTGAAGAGTTGAAGTAGAATCTGAATTATACTTGTTCTCATAAGTGTAGAAAGAATCCTTAGCGTTAGTAATCTGTCCTGCGCCAGAAACAATTGGCTTATCATTACCTAATACTGCTGTTTCAACTTCACTGCCATGGACAGTTTCTTCAACTAAGACCTTATCATCATACTTAAAGGCGTCTTCTAAGGCAGCCTTATATTCTTCGGCATTCAATACATGGTTAACACCAACAGATGACCCCTGGTTAGAAGGCTTAACGAACAAGTCCTGACCTAATTCTTGGGCAACATAATCATAATCTAACTTCTTGTTATCCTTGTCATCGTATTCAGGACGCTTAATCGAAATCCACTTAGATACCTTAACTCCAGCTCTTTGAGCTAGGATCTTGGTCATTTCCTTATCCATCGTTACAGCAGCAGCCAAGACATCATCGCCTACAAATGGCTTATCCATAATTCTGAATAAACCTTGCAGTGCTCCATCTTCTCCTAAATTACCATGAACTATTGGGAAGAAAACATCCATCTCCGGACGATCTTGTAATTCAATAATATTAGAAATATTAACTACCTTATGCGGGTTAGCAACAGTCATCTTAGGATCTTGCAATACCTTACGTGAATCTTCATCATTAGCTAAGTAGCCATCATTAGTGATCCACATTGGATATACATCAAACTTACTAGTATCAATTGCATTATAAATATTGTGGGCTGACATGATAGAAACTTCATATTCAGAAGAATTTCCACCGAAGATCAGACCAACCTTTAATTTTTTAGTCATTATTTTTCTCCTTTTAGTCCCTGAATCCTTATTATAAACAATGTAGACCTAGTGCGTGAGCTTTTTTAGAAAAAAAGTATTAAATCCATCAATTTCTTACAGAATGATAAGACAATTAGCTATAATATAGTTACAAGGAAAGGAGGCTCACGATGCGTTTTAAGCAAAAAATTATTATCGCATTGCTTAGCACTACACTAATTGGTCCATATGCGGCTAACACAGGGCTAGCGTATGCGACATCTTTTACTCAAAGTGAAAGTAGCAAAATAAAGAATCTTCAAAATCAATATGCAAATTTGCCTAAAATGGTATTTGCTAAGAATAATATTTATTCAAAGGCACCTCATTTAAGCTCACCATTTTCAGCGGGAATATTAACTGATTCATACGTTTCTAGTCAACTAGCATATATTAATTTTTATCGTAGTCTTTTTAACTTGCCGGCAATTACCACTAATCCTACTGATAATGATAATGCTCAAGTTACTGCTAGTGTCATGGCCGCAATCAATGCTAATCCTTTTAAGAATCAACACGGATTACCTAACGAAAAGCGCCCTAAATACATCAGTAAGATAAATTGGTCTATTGCTAAGAATGTGTCTGCCAGCTCTAACTTGAACTTTAATGTTTCTGATCAGTCAGCTGGGGATGTAATTACTGACTTATTGACAGATAGTTATAACTTAGATGGTTCTGATACAGGCCACCGTGCTTGGCTACTATCTTCCAGATTGACAACCACGGGCATTGGCGCAGCTTACGGCTCTAATGGCTACCGCTATTCAGTCCAACAAGTCGCCTATGCTAGCGATAGCTTCAAGGCTGCTGCTGTTCCTACAGTTACTTATCCAGCTTCAGGTATCTTTCCAATTGAATTACTAAAAGGAAAAAACATCGCCTGGTCGCTCTACCTGTCTGACCGCACAGTCTTAGGAAAGCCTACTATTACAATTACCGACTTAGATACAGGGCAAATGGTCAAAGCAACCAAAGTTAAAAACTACTCTAGTGGCGGTTATGGTAACTTCGCTACAGTCTTGACCTACTTCCCTGGTAACTTAAATTTAGTAGCTGGACACTCATATTCTGTCAAGATCAAGGGAGTATATAACTACACATTTAAGCTCTATAATCTAAATACTGCTGATGAAACAAGCGCTGCTACAACAGATAATACTGAATCCAATAAGTCAACTAATTCGACTGACTATAACGTTACAGTACCTAAAGTTGAAGACAGTAAGCAGTCAAATGCTTCCTCAAGCTTAAATATTGATAACTCTGCTACTAGTGGCGAGAATTTAACTAGCTCTAATAAAACAGCTATTAACTTCGATAACGCAACTCAAACAGAGAATAACGATACTAGCGCTAATAACAATAATCAGATTGAGGACGTAGTTGATATTCGTCCTAACTTATTATTAGAAGGCGAGAAGATACGTGATGGCCTCTCTACTAGTAGGTTGCTTAATACTAGCCTGTTCGGTCGTTCGTACCAAGATGGCAAGACTTACTATAATCTAGGTTCGAATCAATGGTTCAGGGGCTTCTACATTACTTCTAATCCACAATTAAATGCAGGGTTAGTTAATGTTACGCAGGCAACTATTGACCGCAATATATATTCTAGTCCCTATGATGAATTAAGGAAGGTGCCTATTACACAATTAACTCCCGGTAAGAGTTATCCTTATGGACAGACAATTACTATCGGCGATACAGTCTGGTATTACCTTGGGCCTCATCAATGGATTAGGCAGCCTTTAAGCCAGACAGACAACTTAATCTAATGAAAATGCATGACACTAATCTGCCATGCATTTTTTAATTTTCAGTTGTTAATTGCCATAAAATCATATTCATTATGAATAAATTACACCAATTTTGTTATAAGCCTATTTAATAAAAGATATATACTTAATGCATTTAATTAAAATAACTATACCAATTTTATAGTTGTCTTTTATTTATAGATAAACTCATATTGTACCAGTTACAAAAAATGATTTGAAGTTTATAATGATATTTGCTATTATATAGTTAGAAGTAAGCGGTTTAATTACTAATTTTAAAATTACTTTCTCACGCTATATATTCAGAGTTATTCAGAAAGGAGAATTCTTATGTCACTTAAAAAAATTATTACCGTAAGCTCTATGCTAATCTCATGCTTCGCAACATTTTTATTAACTCAAAATTCTGTTGTAAAAGCTAATACATTTTCAAATGTGACAACAGCACAAAGAAATTATACCCAAAATAAGCAAGATCTAAATAATGTCGACAGGTATATAGCCGTAGAGAATAATAAGTTTACTATTTTGCCTTCCGCATACCAAAACTTAAATTCAAATCAAATTTCAGAAATACAAGAATATATTAATACTGCTAATCAAATAGTAAAGAATTATAATGCAATAATTGATGTAAAAACAAAAAAAGCAACTATATCGCCCTACCAAGATAGATCATATGGCAAAAATGCAATTGAAATTCATTGGAATTATGCTCGTATTTACTTAGATGCTGGGCAAGCTAAGGCTTTAGCTACTGCCGCTATTAGCGGAGGTTCAACTGCTTTAGGAGGCTTCTTTGCAAACATAGGAGGTGCTGCAGCTGGAGCTGCCATTGGTGGATATTTGTCCTCAGTAGTAGGAGATAACATCAAAAGTGGTATATGGGTAGATTACAATTACTTCTTAGGATCTATAAATAGATTTGGGTGGCAATAAGTTATGAAACACAGTAAACTAAAATATATTATTTTAGGATTAATAGTTGCTTTAAGTGAATACATTTATTCAATATTGTTATCTTCACATATAACAAATATTTTTATCAGAGGAACGATAGCGGCAGCTATAGCACTAATCGCTGTTTTGGTACTTTATTTGCTAGAACGAAAAGATAATCACTAACTGCTTACTTTTAAAATAGTACTTAAAAATGCATGACACTAACCTGCCATGCATTTTTTTAATTTTCAGTTGTTAATTGCCATAAAATCGCACTAATTACAAATAAAATTACGCCAATTATGACTAGCTCTAAGAAGATCCCACTAGCAATCTCCAAGAAATACCCAATCCCTAATATTAATCCTTCAACATTAAAGATTAACGGTACTGCTGCCAGCAGTCCATAAATAACTATGAACAAGCTTCCTACCCACATTATCGCAGCCATGATCGTATGAATGAATTCCTTCTTACCTAGTAAGTGCTTCATACTCCTAATCACAGATACCGATGATAGCAAGCACATAATAATTATAATTATATTTACGACGACAAATAATGTTTCAATATTGGCACTTAAAGTTACTGACGACAAGTCAAAGCCAGTAATAACTGAGTAAATTCCTCGATCAGTATATTTCTTTAAATGATTCTTAACAGATTGAGCTTCCTGAGAAGAATTACTGTCTATTTTTTTCAAGATGACTTGTCGAATATCTTCAGCTAAGTTAGCATTCTCTGCTCTAAACCAATGCACACCCAAAGTATAATCAACCATCGCATTAGCGATCGGTTTAGTTTGCTTTTCAGTTAGTATATTACTTGTATCACCATTACGATCAGCACCGATAGTTTCGGCAAAATTATCAAACCTTTCATTGATAAATTGTTCAGCTACAACGGCATTGCTTTCTTTGCTTAGTTGCTTTTTCATGAAACTAGGGTTCATAAACGTTAATAAGCTAAACACTAATGTAATGGTCGTAAAGATAATAAAAATTAAAGATCTTTTATTATGAGCATTTTGGGCCTGATCAATTCGCCGTAATTCACTACGCGAACCTGCTACCATATGCTAATCCTTTCAAATTTTGTGTTATGAAAACATAATATCAACCGCATGAAATACTTCATCGATTTCAAACTTTTCAATTAATTCATGTCCTTCTTTTAGTGTTTCATTTACACGTTCATCTGGAAAATCCAAGAAAGTTGTCATGAAGGTTTTTACCATTATATCAGAAATCTTCTCAGCTTTAACTTCAAACTGTTGCCGCTTAAGAAATAAGTTAGCACCACCACTAACAATAAAGGCAAGACCTGGCTTAAGTTGCATATCATTACCCAAGTCATCCTTTACGCCTTCATCAATTAACCAATTATCTAAGATTTGTCCCCACTTCTCAGTAGAATCAGGATCTTTCAAAATACTTTCTAAAACGTTAGAAATACCCTCATCACGTAGCCCCATCTCTAGCAAGATATAAATAAAGGCCTTCATCTTGGCATAAGTATTAACGTTTTGAAATTTGTCTGAATTCAAGATTTGTAAGATTGTTGACATAAAGTTGGTCACAATCTCAATAATCAATTTATTCTTGTGGGGATAGTATGATTGCAATAATGACTTAGAAATCTCTGATTTATCAGCAATCATTTGTAAAGATACATTATTTATCCCATTCTTGCGCAACAAAGTGAAGGTATTTCTTAAAATATTTCTACGGCGTTGCATGTTCTTTTGTCTAGCCATAATTGGTCCCCTATTCTTTTTAAAATTATTTCTTACAAACATATTATAACAGCTTATATACTATCTGAGCATAGACAAGCCTTGTAATTGTGATACTTTAATAATAATTCTATACAATTTATTTTATCTTATTTTACGCTTATTTTTTGATAAAAATCCATAACCTAACCACAAACATAAGATAAAAAGTAAAGAGATAAGCACTGGTATGCGAGTTCCAGGAATTACAAACAAAATTACTAAAATTGCTAAATAAAAGATAATCGTTAGCCAATCTGTCCAAGGTGCACCCGGCATTTGGAAAACATTAAGATTATTTTTGTTATTTTGACGGTACTTTAAGTGACAGCAGATAATTATTAACCAAACCATAATAAAATTAATGGTTGAAACTGTTGAAATAATATCAAAGATCTTGCTTGGCATCAGATAATTTAAAATTACGATAATAAATAAAATCAATGATGAAAAAGTCAATGCATACTTAGGTACACCATTGCTGCTCACCTTCCCCAGCTTAGCAGGGGCATTGCCACTCTTAGATAAAGCATAAAGTGAACGGCTGGTACTAAAGATAGCACTATTAGTAGCTGACATAGCCGCAGTTAAGACAACAAAATTCAAGACTCCAGCCGCTGCTGGTATTCCAATTGCTCCAAACACTTGGACAAACGGACTAGACGTCGCTTTTATTTCATTCCAAGGTTGTACTGCCATAATCGCAATTATTGACCCAATATAAAAGAGTCCGATTCTAATTGGCAAGCTGTTGATAGCCTTAGGGAGGTCCTTTTCAGGGTCGGCAGTTTCCCCAGCAGTTAAGCCCACGATTTCAATTCCAACAAAGGCAAAAACTACCATCTGAAAAGACATCAAAAAGCCGTGCATCCCCCTAGGGAAAAATCCCCCATGCGACACAATATTAGTCAAAGAAGCAGTATAAGAGCCAATATGCATTTGAAAGACAATCATAACCGCACCTGCGATAATTAAGGCAATAATAGCAACAACCTTAATCATTGAGAACCAGCTCTCTAATTCGCCAAAAAGTCCAACATTCAGTCGATTAATAATTAACAAGATTAAGATAATTACTAGCGGTCCTACCCATTGCGGCAATGATGGCAACCAATACTTCAAATAAATTCCAGTTGCTGTTAAGTCTGCCATTGCTAAACTTAGCCAGCACATCCAATAAGTCCAACCAACGACAAATTCAACTCGATCACCTAAATACTTCTTAACTGCAGTGATGAAGGAGGTATTATCTGGTGCAGATAATATTAATTCTCCTAAAGCCCTCATCATAAAGAACGTTATAATCCCAACAATTAAGTAGGACAAAATAATTGACGGTCCACTACTCTTAATTGCGCTCCCAGACCCTAAAAATAGTCCTGTTCCAATAGCGCCACCAATGGCAATCATCATTACATGCCTAGTCTTTAAAGATTGTTGCAATTTATTTTTTTCTCTATTAGGCATTGCTTCACTTCACTTTCCTTCAATAAGTAATGCGGTTAACATTATACGTAATCATCAACAATTAAGCAAAACCACCCCACAAAAAAAGACCGTAGCAAGCTACGATCTAATTATTAATCTGAATCACTAAAATAGTTATTATCCATTAATTCTATTTTGTTCATCAAAAATTTGGTGAATTGACTTGTCATTGTAAATGTAGTCAATTCCCTTAGCAAGTAAGCGAGCTACAGACAAGCGGACCATTCTGTTAGGATATTTCTTATGCTTAATAGTATCGGTTACTACAATTTGTTCAATTGGTAATTCATTCAATACTTCTGTAGCATTTTGAGAAAGAAGCGCATGGGTTGCTGCAACATAGATTTTCTTTGCACCAGCTGCTAGAACTGACTTAGTTGATGAAGAAACACGTGATCCAGTATCAATTAAGTCATCAACGATAATTACTGTCTTATCCTTAACATCACCAATCATATCGTGAACTTCAGTGTCATAACGGGCTCCACGTTGGTCTACAATGGCAATTGGTGCATTAAAGTAAGAACCAAATGTACGTGCGAGCTTAGCACCTGAATGGTCAGGAGAAACAATAACCACATCATCTTCATCCTTACTTGCAATTCCATTATCCAAGAAATATTGAGCCAAGATTGGCATTGCATGTAAATGATCTACTGGAATGTTATAGAAGCCTTGAATTTGTGAAGCGTGTAGGTCAACCGCAATCAAGTCATCAATATCAGTTAATTGCAGTAAGTTAGCAAGTAACTTAGCAGTAATTGGTTCACGTGAACGGTTCTTAGTGTCAGAACGTGAATAAGCCATGTAAGGAATTACTACATTGACAGAATGTGCCGACGCTCTATGTAACGCATCCAAGACAATCATTAATTCCATAAAGTTTTCATTTACAGGGTCTTGAATAGATTGAATTACGTAAACATCACAGCCTCTAACTGTTTCAGTAATATTAACTTGAATTTCGCCATCACTAAAGTGCTGTACAGCTGTTTCAAGCAATGGTGTATCTAGTTCACTCGCAATTCTCTCAGCTAAGGCTTGGTTACCACCAAGACCGATTAATTTCATTGGGTGCAACATTTGATGTAATTCTTCTTTGTTCATTATTCCTATCCTTCTTTGAATTTACCTATTCATCTAGTCTAATTATAACTAAAAAACAGCATAATTAAAAAGGCAAGTTGCCTTACTTGCCTTTATTTTTCAAAAATATACAATTATTTGCAAAAATCTTTGATCAAATCTAGTAATTTTAAGCTATGAACGACATAGCTGGTATGGCTTTGACGTGGCATGACAATTAAGCGGCAATTAGGGATAATTGCACTATACCACCTGACATGTTCAATCTTGACCCAGTCCTTTTCACCTACAACGCAGAGGGTAGGCGTAGTAATTTTAGCTAGTCTTTGAGGTAAAATTTTTGTTTCTTTCATGGCAACGCGGCTATCGCGATCACCCCTAAAAAAGCGCTTAAAGCTATTGGACATAATGTGTCCAGCACTAACACCGTTACCGTTAACATAAGTTCCTGCAATAATTAACTTATTAACTAAGTCGGGATACTTACTTGCAAGCCACAAGCCGTCGACGCCACCAGCACCATAACCTAAAATATATGGCCGCTTTAGTCCTAATTGCTTAATAAAAGACACCATATCTTCTACATCCGTTTGATAGTGCTCACTAGCCTCTCCTCCTGATAGACCATGACCGCGCATATCAGGCACATAGACTGTGTAATAAAGCGATAGAGGCGAAATCAATTTATCAAAAACAGCACCATCTTGATGGTGTCCATGAAGTAGGATTAGCGGATGGCCTTGGCCTATTTTTTGATAATAAAGTTCTACACCGTTAACAGTTATCTTCATAAAAAATCCTTTATCAGCTAAAAATTAAAAACTAACTTTTAAAATAGTTTTTAATCTTTAACATTTAAATCACTCAGGGATGCCTTTTGAGCACCCTTTTTCTTTAATTTATTTTTGTTTCTTTCTGATATTAAGCTCTTAACAATTTGTCGCCACACGCGATAATTAGCCCTAAAATTATCGGGAATCTTCTTTAGATTTAAATCATGAACCATGCTATCGGAACGTTGCCAATAATGATAGTAAGGATCCGAATTAAAGTAAAAGCCATTAGATAAGGAAACATATTTCACATTAAAGATCTGATCTTCCATAAAGGCCAAGTCCTCTACAAAGCGCATTCTATGCTTTCTCACAATGTCTGTCTTATAGCCCTTATTCCAAGTATAACCCTTAACTGGTGAACCAAAAACATTCGTTATTAACAAGTAAGCTTCCCGCTTAGAAAGTAAGCCATTGCCCTTCTTTTCACCAACAGGATGACTTTCAGAACGTCTAGGTGAGTCAATCCAAAATCCACAAGAAACCATATCAACTTGAGGGTAACTTTCAAAGGCACGCAGAAAAAAAGCAGTATATCCTGAGTCAACCCAATCATCCCCATCATGGAAAGTAAAATATGGAGTATCTACATTATCCATGCCAACATTACGAGCATCAGAAAGTCCACCATTCTTTTTATTAATTATCTTAAAAAAAGCAAAGCGTGAACGATAGGATTCTGCAATTTTTTGAGTATTATCTTTTGATCCATCATTAACTATCAAAAGTTTAAAGTTCTTGTCTTTTTGCTTGGCTAAAGCATCTAAAGCACGACCAAGATATTTTTCCATATTATAAACCGGCATAATAACGGTTAAAAGCGGCTGGCGTAACACAAAATCGTCCTCCTTTTATCTCATGATTATAACATCTTCAAACTTATTTAACTAATTTCAACTTGAATTTGGTTTATAATATACCCATATTATTAATTTATTTCTTATGAGGATTCAAAAATGAAAAGATTAACAACCATAATTACTGCGGTTATTTTCAGTACTTTCTTAGCATTTTTTATACCTTTAAAAACCAATGTACAAGCTGCAGACAACACTCCCGTAGTGACACTAGGTGCTTCATTAACTAGTTCTCAGCGCCAAGGTACACTGGACACCTTAACAGCCCCACTCAATGGTAGCAATTATCAGACTATCAATATTGATGGTAGCGATTTAGTAAAATATCTTAACCCTTCTGGTGATAACTTCACTGAAAATTCTGGTGTCTGGTCAAGCGCAATGATTCAAAAAACTAGTTCTGGTAGTGGTATTAATGTCCACATCTTATCTTATAATGGCAAAAACAACATCACTACCATTACTTCTAATCAATACAAAAATGCGGCTCTAACTGCAGGTATCCAAGATGCCGATATTTATGTAACCTCTGCCGTTCCAATCGATGGCTCTGGTGCCCTAGCCGGTGTCTATGCAGCTTACAGCAAGGACGGTAATAAACTTAATCAAAGTCAAATTAATGCCGCTCAAAATGAAATGGGTACCTTAAGCTCTATTACTAAAGAAAACAAGGACAAAAACGGCTATTCTGACGCTCAATTAAATAATGCCGTCGCTGGGGCTAAAGCTGATATGGCCAAGCAAGGACAAAATATCTCTAATAGTCAAATTCGTGATATTGTAAATAATCAAATCAATATCAACCACCTGGGCAACACAATTAATAATAACCAAAAGCAACAGATTATCAATATGTTAATTCAGATCAAAAATTCCGGTGCTTTAAAGAACAAGAACTTTGCCCAACAAGCAGATAAGTTAACTGACCAAATTCAGGCTGGAGCTAAGAATATCTTCTCTAAATTGAATACTCCAGAAACTAGAAACTGGTTCCAAAAATTAATGGACTCAATTACTTCTTGGTTCAGAAGCTTATTCGGTGGCATGGTTGTTAGCATATAATTATCATTAATAAAAAAGAGGCTCAGGCCTCTTTTTTATTAACCAATATGACCAGTTAATCTTCCTAAACTTCGATCAACTAAGTCATTGCCACGTGTAAAAAAGTTCTTGCTCATATCACCATCATGACTATGAATCTTAACAAAACGGTATTCGGGAATCTGTTGCAATAATTCATCAACTTGTTGCCACTGGGATAAGTTTTTTACTTTCCCGGTAGAATTCTTCCATCCGCGTGCCTTATAGCTTGCCAGATTGATTACACCATTAATCGTATATGAAGAATCAATCCCAAATAAAATCGGCTTATTATTAAAACCTGTATTAATTAATTCTTTTAGCGCTTCAATCAAGGCAGTAATTTCCATTACATTATTACTGGCGCCTAATTGCTGCCCTGCAGGAGCATCAGGATTGCTGATAAATTTTCCAGTTGCTGTTTCTTGAATAGAATATGACCAAGCAGCCGGGTGACTAGTATCGGCATTATTATTGCCGATTGCCCCACCATCAGTAAAGACTGTAATTGGGAATTTTTTAGCTAATTGAGCTATTTCGATGTCACTATAGTCATTGCCTAGTTTTTCTAATAATTTATTATCATTGATATAATTCTCTGCATCTCTTTTAGACATAAATTTCTTAAATTGTGGTCCTGAAAAGCCACTAACTTGCTTCTGTGCTTCAGGCCAACTTGTGTAGATCCCAGGCTTTCTACCTTTTCTAACTGCATAAAATGGCATAGTACTTTACCCACTTTCTAAAACTACAAAAATGATAGAATATAATTATATTATTTCACAAAAAATGACGAAAGGAGGTAGGGTATGTTTTTTAATCAAAAAGAATACAGTGAAGAAGCTGAAAAAAATCGCCAAAAAAATGATAAACAAAAAGACCAAAGCTTTACTTATATGTTAACAATTGGTCTGCTTGCTACCTTCCCTCCCACACGCTGGTTATTACGTCTCCATAAACGAAAAATAATTGACAAAGTAACTTATGAAAAAAGAAATCCCAAAATCAAAGAGCAAATTCCTATCTTCTATATCCACGGCTTTAGAGGTGGGGACTATACGACTAACATTATGGTCCAACAAGCTGGGATAGATAAGGGAAGTTCAAAATACTTAAAGGTTACCTCGGACTTATTTGGCAATATTAAAATGGAAGGAACCTGGACAAACGATCGTCATCCAATCGTTCAACTAGTCTTTAAGCAAAGGGTTGTTGGGGTTTATGCTATCTGTTATTACTTACGCTTTACTTTAAATTTTTTATCAAAAAAGTTTAAATTCAAACAATATGATGCCGTGGCTCATTCACTTGGAGCGCCATCAGTTATCAAGACCGAGATGCAAACCTTTTATCGAAGACACTTTCCACGCTTGCGCAAGGCTGCACTAATTGCTGGTCCATTTAATGGCGTAATGTATCTGGGTGACATTCCTAATGTTAATAAGCTAAATGAAAATGGCCGCCCACTTCTGATGTCGCCTTCATACATTGGTATGTTAATTAACCGTTATCGCTTTAATCCTGATATTTCTATTCTCAACATCTACGGAAATGTATTAGATGAAACTAACACCGACCGTTTTATTTCGGTTATTTCTGCTAAATCTATCCGATATATACTTGCTCCAATTAGTCATACCTTCCAAGAAGTAGAAATTCGCGGATCAATGGCTGAACACAGTATGATGCATGATAATCTAATGGTAATTAATATTGTAGATACCTTTCTAGGAATTAAGCAGCATAATATCGAACAAGAAAGCGAAAATATTACCCCTATCTTTTAACGCTAATCTAAATAACTTTTATAGCAAGCTAAGCAAAGACAATTAAGGAGTTTGGTTTTGTTTTTACAAAATGACTTTACACAGTTATTATGGGCAATTAATACAGTCCTTGCCTTCTACGTTGTATTCCACCGCAAGCGTTCTGTAGCAACATCTTGGGCCTGGTTAATTGTCTTATTAATTCTTCCAATTATTGGTTTTATTCTCTACGGCTTTTTAGGACGTGGGCTATCGCAAGAGAATATCTTCGCCATCAATAAGCAAAAACATATCGGTTTACAAAGATTAAACCAAATTATTTCTAAAACACCTAAATCTACCGGTGCAGACGATACTTCTAGTCAAGCTCAAATCCTAATCGACTACTTCAACTACAAAAAAGAAGCCCCACTTTCTAAAAATAACCGCGTTAGCCTTTATACAGAAGGTAACGATAAATTCAAGCACTTGTTTGAAGACATTGAACATGCTAAAGAAACAATTAACGTTGAATATTATTCTTTTATGAATGATGACCTGGGAAATATTTTTCTTGATTTATTGATCAAAAAAGCAAAGCAGGGTGTCAAAGTCAGAGTAATCTATGATCCTTGGGGCTCTCCTGGGGCTAGTGAAACTTGGTTTAAGCCTCTTAAAGATTTAGGCGGTGAAGTAGTTGCCTTTATTACTGCTCAAAATATGATTAGAAAATACCGGATGAATTACCACCTACACCGCAAAGTAGTTGTAATTGATGGTAAAATTTCTTGGACCGGTGGCTTTAATGTGGGCGACCAATATATCAACCACTCAAAAAAGTTTGGCTTTTGGCGTGATACTCATGTGCGGATCGTTGGCTCAGCTTCATTACTACTACAGGAAAGATTCGTACTGGATTGGAACGCATCAGTCAAAAATGAGCAAGAAGCAATTACCTTTAATAGGCAGCTCTTTCCTAAAATTCGTGAAGATAATCTTAATGAAGGTAGAGTTGCGACACAGATTATCAGCGATGGACCTGATCGCTCACTACCATACTTGCGTAACGGGATGATTAGGATGATGTTAATGGCTAAAAAATCACTCTGGATCCAAACTCCCTACCTAGTTCCTGACGACCCCATGATTGCTACTTGGGTTACCGCAGCTCATTCTGGGGTCGATGTTAGAATCATGATTCCTTGTATGCCAGATCATCCTTTTATTTATCGGGCAACTCAATGGTATGCCAACTATCTAATGCATGAAGGTGTTCATATTTATATATATAATAATGGGTTTCTGCATGCTAAGACTGTAATGATTGACGACAAGTACTGCGCTGTTGGATCAATGAATCAAGACTATCGTTCCTACATCTTGAACTTTGAAGCTGATGCCTTCTTCTACAACAAAAAGATTACCCAACAATTAAAAAATAGCTTTAATCAAGATATGAAATTATGCACAGAATTAACCCCAGACATTACTCAACATTGGTCACGCTGGCTGCGGTTTAAGCAGGCCTTCTCGCGTTTGCTTTCACCAATTCTCTAAAAAAGGAAGGTTTATTATTAACCTTCCTTTTAGTTAAATTAATTTTCTAATTTCAATACCAACACCTGTACCCACATATTGGCGCAGAATCTGGATGACTTCTCCTAATTGCTTTGAGAATCTAAGATAATATGATTGCTGTTTTTTAGTTTTAAAAACTGCCATCACTATTGGCTTACTTGGATTAGGACCAGCGATCAAGGTAATATGTGCAACGTCACTATATTTTAAAGTCCGTTTAAAAAAGCCGCTAAATACAATCCGCTTCTTGGCTAAACCAGATACGCCATCAATAATACTCATTGTTAACACACCCGCTACAAAAACGTTGGTAACCGGTGTTGGCGCGGTGAAATAATCCATACTATATCCCAAAGTAAAGAAAATTAGTACCCAGATAATTGACGACATTCTAAAACGTGCCCTATAGCCTATTACTGCTTGCCAGTACCAGCTGTAGACACAATAAAAAATTATTAAAATATCACAAGCTAAATAAAATAATGTCATGCAGTGTCATCCTTTCTCAGAAATTTTATTAATAAACATTATAACAAACAATTATTTCTTCTATCAGTTTTATAATTATAGTGGAGGTAATTATTTATGTTAAAAGATAAACTTACACAACTGCAAAATGAAATCGCTAGTGCTAAACATATCACCTACTTAACTGGAGCTGGTGTATCTACTCATTCAGGTATTCCTGATTACCGCTCTAAAGGTGGCATTTACGATGGAGTAGCGATGCCACCTGAGCAAATATTAAGTGATGACACACTTTATAACGCTCCTGAGCAATTTCATGATTTTGTCATGAATAATATGTATTTTCCAAATGCCAAGCCAAATTTAATCCATAATAAAATTGCTCAAAGCTGCAACAAAAACGGACAACTTATCACTCAAAACGTAGATGGTTTAGATAAAAAAGCTGGCAACCAACATGTAATTGAATTCCATGGAAATCTCTATGACATTTTTTGTACTAAATGCCAGAAATCATTTACTTATGATGAATATAAGTCAAGCTACATCCATCAACAAGATCAAGGCATAATTAGACCTGGCATTGTCTTATATGGTGAGGCAATTGACCAAACTAAGTTAATGCAGTCCGTGAACGCTATTCAAAATAGCAATCTAATCATTATTTGTGGCACTAGCTTTGTTGTATATCCATTCGCCCAACTACTAACTTACCGCAATCCTAGTGCCAGAGTTTGGGCAATTAATAAAACCCCTCTAGCTCAAGATGCTGGCATTAACGCCATCATTGGCGACGCACTGGATGTATTTTCACAATTAGAATTCTAATGCTTATTGCTAACTATCCTAAAATGAATTAAGGTAGCTTAATAGAATAAATGAAAGGAATTACTATTACATGCAAATACTTAGACTTTACCAGCCATTCTTTGACGGTAATAATTGGGCTCAGGTCTTAACTAGTGCTAAAGACTGGATGATGATCTTAACTCTAATCTTAATGGAGTGTCTGTTATCGGTCGACAATGCTGTAGTACTAGCAGCACAAACTCAAACTTTACCAGACAAGGAAGAACAAAGAAAATCACTTGTTTACGGTCTTTGGGGTGCATATTTATTTAGATTTATTGTAATTGGGGTAGGGACTTACCTAATCCACTTCTGGGAGATTAAATTACTTGGCGGAATATACTTACTCTACCTAGTCTTTAAGTACTTTTACGATGAGCGACATCCCCAAAAGGTTGCCGAAGCAGAAAAGAAAAAAGAAGCCCGCGAAAAGGCAAAACTCATTGAGAGCGGTCAAAAAAAGCACCATCTTTCTTTATTTTGGCGCACAGTTATCTCAATTGAAGCAATGGATATTGTCTTCTCGATAGATTCAGTTTTAGCAGCTTTAGCTATGTCTGATAACCCCGTGGTTGTCTTGCTTGGTGGGATGATTGGTATCCTCTGCATGAGAGGGGTTGCCGAAATAATTATTAAGTTAATGGAAATTATACCTGAACTTAAGACTATGGCTTATGTCTTAATTACAATTATCGCCTTAAAATTACTAGCTGCCCTTCCACCATTAAACTTCAAGGTACCAGACGCAATTTTCGCAATTATTGTATTTGCGACGGTAATTATTACCATTGTATTTCACTATCTCCGCCAGGCAAAGCATGGCAAGAAGCTACCTTAGAGCATTTTTTCAATGAATTCTTTTAAGACAACAGCCTGGTTATCACTCTTGTCTTTAGCACCATAGAGAAAGAGGACGTCCTGGTGCAGTAATTGGTTTTTAACAGTTACAATAAATTGCCCAAGAGCTGGATTATATTCCAGTTCTTTTTGGTAGCGCAGCTTAAATTCAGAGAACTTTTTCTCATCATGATTAAACCACTTACGCAGATCATTTGAAGGAGCGATCTCTTTATCCCATTCATCAAGCTTGGCTCTAACCTTACTCATTCCTCGTGGCCATAATCGATCAACTAAGATACGATAACCAGCCGGTTGTTCATGATCATAAATTCTTACTAACTTTATTTCACTCATTTTTATTGCACTTTCTATCAGAAACGAGGTCCTATATGGATTATAGCAACTTTTTTATTAATCGTACCACTCCTGAAATTGCCCGTGACTTGTTGGGCAGAACATTATCATACAATACAGGTTCAGAAATTCTATCTGGTATAATCGTAGAAGCTGAAGCATATGTTGGATCTAAGGACCGTGCTGCTCATTCTTATGGTGGTCATCGCTCGCCTGCTAATGAGGGTCTTTATGGTCCTGGTGGAACGTTATATATTTATGCACAACGTCAGTACTTTTTCTTTGATGTAGCTACTCAAGAAAAAGATATTGGTCAGGGTGTCTTAATTAGAGCCATCCACCCCTTATCAGGAATTAATACCATGATTAAGAATCGCCATGGTAAGAGTGGAGTATTGCTTACTAATGGTCCTGCTAAATTAATGCAAGCATTTGGGATTACTAGCCGTAAGTGGGATTGTCACTTTATAGGTGAATCACCATTTGATATTGATCTCTCATCAAAGAAAAAAATCAAACATATCTCAGCTGTAGCTAGGGTTGGCATTAATCAATCTGACCCTATTTGGGCTAAAAAGCCCCTCCGCTTTATTGTGAGTGGCAACCCTTATGTATCTGATATTAAGAAAAAAGACATTGATCCAGATTTTGGATTTGACAAAAATTAAAAAATCCTTTATTATTCTCAACAGTTAAATAATTCTCCAATGCAATAGAGGTTGCGGAAATTACGAGGGACTTGTGAGGACACGAATAACAATGACCAAGTTCTTTAGAATTTTCGCCGAAATAAGTTTATTTTTCGTGGAATAAATTTATTGGGCTGCAAGACAATATCTTGTAGACTGTCCTGGTCGTCCCCAGGGAGCGCTATATGATTTGGTTTAAATACTAATGATTTTCCACCTCGTTGTTTTTGGTAACAGCGGGGTTTTAATTTACGCTTTTATTGTATTGGCTTTATTTGAAATAATTTTTTGGAGGAATTTCAAAGTGAAGTCAAAAGTAAAATGGCTAACTGCCTTTTTAGCATTTATTATTAGTTTAACAATTGGCTTTAGCTTCAGTTTACATACAAGCTATGCTGCTAAAAAAGAACCTGTCTTAAAGATAGGAATGGAAGCTAACTACCCACCATATAACTGGACTCAGACTACCAACGCTAATGGTGCCGTTCCAATTGATGGCTCTAAGGAATATGCCAATGGTTATGACGTTCAAATTGCCAAAATCATCGGCAAAAAATTACACCGCGATGTCGTTGTTGAAAAGACCGAATGGGATGGCTTATTACCTGCTTTAACTTCGGGTAAGATTGATTTAATTATTGCCGGTATGTCACCTACAACTGAACGTCGCAAGGCAATTAACTTCTCTAATCCATACAGGAAGAGTACTTTCGTTGTTATTACCAACCGCGATAATAAATATGCTACTGCTAAGAACTTAAAAGATTTCAAAGGAGCTAAGTTAACTGCCCAGCAAGGTACCTTGCATTATGACTTAATTAAGCAATTACCTGGAGCTAAGCGCGAACCTGCAATGCGTAGCTTCTCTGCAATGCGCGAGAGTCTGCAATCAGGCACAATTGATGGCTATATTGCTGAAGACATTGAATACCAATCATATAAACGAGTAAACAATAATATTGTTGCAGTCAACTTGAATAAGATGCAAGGATTTAAAGTTGATAAGAACGATTCAATTACTAGTATTGGTGTCAAGAAGGGCAACACTAAGTTATTAAATCAAGTTAACCAAGTCCTAGCTGGCATCTCCGCTAAAAAGCGTGACCAATTAATGTTAACTGCAGTTAAACAACAACCTCAAGCAGGTAACAGTAAAAAGGAAAATTGGTTTGTTTCTATTATGCATAATTATGGTGGCATGATTGCCCGTGGTGTGGGCATGACCTTGCTACTTGCCTTAATTGGTACTATCGTTGGCTTTTTCATTGGCTTATTAGTAGGTATTATTCGTACTATCCCTACTCCTAAATCAGCTGGTAAAAAATGGGGTCTTAAGATTGTTGACTGGATTCTAGCTGTTTATATTGAAGTATTTCGTGGTACACCAATGATGGTACAGGCTGCAGTTATCTACTATGGTATTGCGCAATTATGGCACTTAAACTTAAATCGTACCCTAGCTGCTTTAGTTATTGTTTCTATTAATACTGGCGCTTACTTAGCCGAAGTTATCCGTGGTGGTATCAATGCTACTCCTAGAGGACAATTTGAAGCTGCACAAGCACTTGGTATGAAACACTCTCAACAAATGTGGCATATTATCTTGCCTCAAGCTATTAAGAATTGTTTGCCATCTATTACTAATGAATTCATTGTAAATATTAAGGATACTTCAGTATTGAGCATTATTTCAGTTTCAGAATTGTTCTTTGTTGGTACTACTGTTGCCAGCCAAACCTTCCAATTCTTCCAAACTTACTTCATCATTTCGATGATTTACTTGATCTTGACCTTCTCAATTACCCGTATCTTTAATTTAATCGAAAGAAAGCTTGAAGGTCCTAAGAACTACAACTTAATGGCTAACCAAATCCAAGTAGAAGATCCTAAGGAAAGTGGTTTTGAACATGAGCAATAATAATGAACATATCTTACAAGTAAAAAATTTACAAAAAACTTACGGCGGACATAAAGTTTTACGCGATATTTCCTTTGATATTAATAAAGGTGAAGCTATTACCATCATTGGTCCATCTGGTGGTGGTAAGTCTACTTTATTAAGGTGTATCAACTTGCTTGAAGAACCTACTGATGGCGAGATACTATTTCACAACAATAATATCTTAGATAGTAAATACGACCGAAATAAATATCGTTCTAAAGTAGGGATGGTATTCCAACAATTCAATCTCTTTAATAATAAAAATGTCCTTCAAAATTGTATGGTAGGACAAGAATTAGTTTTGGGGCGCTCCAAAGAAGAAGCAGAAAAAATAGCCATCGAAAACTTAAAGAAAGTTGGCATGGAGCCCTTTATAAAGGCAAAGCCCCAACAACTATCTGGTGGTCAGCAGCAGCGTGTCGCCATCGCTCGGGCAATTTCAATGGATCCAGAAGTCTTATTATTTGATGAACCAACTAGTGCCCTTGATCCAGAGATGGTCGGCGAAGTCCTAGCTACTATGAGCAAGCTGGCTAAGACCGGTTTAACCATGGTGATTGTTACTCATGAGATGGGCTTTGCAAGGGATGTTTCAGATCAAGTCATATTTATGAGTGATGGTGTAATCACTGAACAAGGAACTCCGCAACAAATCTTCCAAAATCCCCAAGAAGAAAAAACTCAAAAGTTCCTTCGTAATTTTAGAAATAGTGAATTATAAAACTAGCTTCTTAGACTGAAAAAAATAAGAGTAAGAATTCTATTTTTAGAAATCTTACTCTTATTTTTGTATATTCTTGTTTTAGGTATTAAAGATAATAACTTTTTGATGTTAAATTATTTCACTATTATCTTCTTGAGAAAGTTTCCAACTATTATCGAAATAGGACTTTCTTAACTGACGTAGAGCATCATAGTCACTCTCTAGACTGTCTATCGCATCTTGAAGCTTTTTGTTTTGCTTACGCATAGCGTTTAGTTCAGGATCGCTAACCACTCCTTTTAAATGGACTTGAGCTGCCAAGTTTCGTTTAGCTTGTTGGAACTGTTCTTTCAAGTTTGAGAGTGTATCCTCGTATTTAACTAGTTTTTTATTTACATTAGTTAACTGATTATTTAGTTTGATAAATAGGTCATAAGGCATATTTGACTTGATTCGGTTGCATTCACTACATGATAATATCAAATTATCCATACTGTTATCGTGAGATAGGGACACCGGATTTTTATGGTCAACACTCTTGCCCTTGCGACCACAATACTGGCAGCGGTAATTATACTTTCGCCGGACACGCTCACGATCTATATAGTCTACCTCATTTAGTGAAAAATCGACTGGCACTCCCAACTTTTCCATATTAATAGCAAAATCTACATTATTGCCTGGGACATAATTCACTTCACCATCTTCGCTGGCAATAATTGCTTCATTAAAGTCAGATCGCTTTACTTGCTGTAAAGCTACCTCATTGCCATCATAGTCTTGAATAAAGCCTTCATATCTCTTGCGGACATCACTTTTTACTAAGAACTCTCTATCTTTCCACTGATTACTACTAGTTCTCTTACCCAAAAAGCCGTAAAGCATTACCTGGGCTACATCTTGGATAACCTTGTTGTCATAATCTTGAGGATCAAGGCCCCTACTGATACAAATATCGCAAATACTGGTTAGCTTAGGATTCATTAAACCCTCGTGTTTAAAATGCAGGCTATTCAAGCGCAGACCGCACGAAGTACACTCCAACTTCACCTAATCATCCCCCATAAGTAAAATACTAAAAGCAATTCTCTGCATCTTGTCTTTCCCAGCAAAATCACCCTTGAATAAATCAGGCAAGATCTTCTTAATAAAATACTTTACACAAACTAGGTCATCAAATTTCTTGATGGTTTCTAGACTCTCTTTAAACATTTGCATATAAACTGGATTAGGATTACCCAATTCAATTTCACCATATGCTTCATAAAGTAGGTCTAATTTATCACAAATTGATAAAATCTTCCCTTCTAATGTATCATCTTTTGCCTCAGATAAGCGTTTAGTATAAATCTTTTGAAACTCTTTAGGGATTTCGTCTTTAATGAACTTAGCGGTCATTGTTTCTTCGACGTCACCAATCATTTTGCGTAATTGCGGAGTTGCATATTTAACTGGCGTTTTAATATCACCAATAAAGCGCTCAGTGTAATCATGGTTTAGGCTCTTTTCATATAAAGCTTTCCAGTTAACCTTTTGCTTGCCGATTACTTCTTCAATGTCACCCATCATTTGAGCTAATTCTGCAGTCCTGAAGCAATGATCAGCCACAGAGTGGTGCTGATATTTAAAATAACCCGGTGCACGATCAATTGACTCTAAACTATTAAAACCTTGGATATATGCATTTAAACCCATAAAAAGCTCCTCCTTAATCACTAAAAATACTAAAATTTTTACTATACTAACAAAAATAAGTTCCCAATGCAAATAATATCTAAGCAAACAAAAATAGAGATGCAATGCATCTCTACTTCGATTAACTATTTGTTTTCATCTTGTTTAGCTTTGTTCAAGAAGGCAACAACTGCAGCAGCGCGATCAACACGTGCCTTAGAATTAGACTTGTTCTTAGGTCTACGGTGTGGGTTGATGCCAGTGTGAATGTTTCGTGACATGTCTTTATCTTCCTCTCAAATATAAATTTTCGAAAATCTTTTATTATCATATCACGAAAAAGCACCTTAATTCAAGGATTTCTTTAACTTAGCAAATTTTACCGCCAAGTTTTTCCATTTCTTCCTTGCTGAGCTTTTTACCTTCAAACTTAGTTACAGTTACTGCACCGTCGACAACACCTTCATTGTCAGAAAGAGCTAAGGTAGCATTACGGGCATTCAATACCAGTCCTTCGTCAAGGAAAGTTAATTCCTTATCTGAAGTATACATATCAAATCCGGCATTGTTTTTAACTGGAATATCAAATTCTGGATCTTTGCCATCTAAAGCCACGAATTGGAAGTTGGCACCGATAGTACAAGTACCACCTAATTTAGAGTAGCCATTTGAACCGTCGTTCAAAGCTAACAAAACTACTTGACCCGGTTCAATTTTCTTATCCATGATAGCTTTAGCATCATCTTTAATTTTTAATTCAACGTTTTTAGGATCTAACATAGTATTTCCTCCTTAGTTTAAGAACCCTTATTGCTTACTTTAATATAGCACGATAATTTTAAAAACACGAGTTATTTGCTCACAAAAATATATCTAAAAATGTTCCTCGCCTTGGCCTTTAAGCAAAAAAACATTGCGAACTCGACGAAAAGAGTTCAAAATAGATATAATGAGTTAATTTTAAGAGGGGATCCTTAATGACCGTCTTCAAACACATAATTAAAGACCGCATTTTACAAATTACGGTTATTATAACAATTATTAGTCTTTTTTTTGCTAGACCGAGAATAGCAGATATTAACTTCCATACGCTATTCTCTGTTTTAGCAATGTTAACAATTATTCAGATCTTTGCTTATTTACACGTCTTAGATGTTATTGCTTATAAGTTAACTACCCATGCTAAAAATACGCGAAGACTAGCAGCTACCTTTACATTCTTATCCGTTATTGCGGGAATGTTTTTAACTAATGATATCACCGTTTTAACTCTAATACCATTATATTTAACCATTGCTAAAAAACATAAACTACCGGAAATTTTACCCGTTACTTTAATTGGTATGGGTGCCAATGTTGGTGCTGCATTCACCCCTTGGGGTAACCCACATAATATCTTTGTGGTTAACCAATATAACGTTTCACCATTGAAGTTCTTTAGTTGGTCGTTACCACTATTGGTAGTAAGTATTTTTATCTTGTTACTCTTTTTAGCCTTTGTTAAGCCAGTAGATATCCCATCAGTACCACAACAAGATATCCGAATTAGTATGCGACCTACTATCTTAACAGCTGCTGTATTCTTTTTCTTCTTTTTCGGTGTGTTCAATGTTGTACCGGCTTATGTTCCTGCTATTGTTGCAGTCATCTTGGCCTTAATTATTAATCCGTCAATTATGTTGCACGTTGATTATGCCTTACTACTAACCTTTACCTGCTTTTTTATCTTTATCAGCGACATTCAACAAATACCGCTAATTGTTGGTTTAATTTCTAAGGCGATGTTCTCAGAACATTCAGTATTTTTGACATCAATTATTTCTAGCCAATTCATATCTAATGTCCCTTCAACTATCTTAATCGGACGATTTACCAAGTATGCCGAAGCACTTTTCTTAGGTTCTAACATTGGTGGTTTTGGGTCAATTGTGGGATCAATGGCTAATATGCTGGTGTTCAAGAGTTTTGTAGAACATGGTAGTGTCTCTAAGTCGAGATTCTTCTGGGTATTCACCGTCTTAGAATATATCGGTTTAATCATCCTAATGGGACTAGGCTGGTTAGTATTAGATTTTGTGCTTTAATTAAGACACTTGTAAAAGTGTCTTTTTTTGCTACCATGGGTTAACTGAAATTTGCTATAATTGGGCTAGAATAGCTTATGAAAGGAGGCATCCCGATGCCTTTAGTATGGATTATTATTATCATTTTAGTTTTACTTGTAGCTATTTATATCGCACTATATAACGGCTTACAAAAGGCGCAAGTACATGCTGATGAAGCATGGAGTCAAATTGATGTTCAATTAAAGCGCCGTAATGACTTAATTCCTAACTTAGTTGAAACTGTTAAAGGTTATGCCAAGCACGAAAGTGAAACCCTAGAAAAGGTTGTTGATTTAAGGAATAGTTTAGTTAATATTCCTGATTCTGATCATGCTAAGAAAATGGAAGTTTCAAACCAACTAACTGATTCACTTAAAACTATCTTCGCCTTATCAGAAAACTATCCCAACTTAAAAGCTAACCAGAACTTCTTATCATTACAAGAAGAATTAACTAACACAGAGAACAAGATTGCTTACTCACGTCAGTTATTCAACTCCACTGCTGCAATGTTTGATGAAAAGCTATTAACCTTCCCATCAAACTTAGTAGCCAAGATCCATGGTTTTAAAAAGATCGACTACCTTCAAACACCAACTGAAGAAAAAGCCGTTCCTAAAGTTAAATTTTAACTAAAATGCTTTACAAACAAATTGCACAAAATAAACGTAAAACCGCAATCTTGATGGTTGTTTTTGTCATTATCTTAGCTTTGGTTGGTGCGGGAATTAGTTACCTCGTCGGCGTAAAGCCAACATTCGGCATTAGTTGGGCAATAATTGGAAGTATAATATACCTTTTTATCGTCTTGCTTGATCCAGCTAGCTTGGTAATGAGCTTGAATCATGCCCAACCTATCCACGAACAAGATGACCCAGAGCTGTGGCATGTTGTCGAAGATATGGCTATGGTTGCCCAAGTCCCTATGCCTAATATCTATCTTATCAATGATAAAAGCCCTAACGCTTTTGCCACTGGACGAGATCCTAAGCACAGTTCAATCGCCGTAACGAGTGGCTTACGTGAAAGGCTAGATCGTAGCGAACTTGAAGGCGTAATCGGTCATGAAATATCACATATTAAGAACTACGATATTATTGTATCGACTGTTGGGGTTGTTTTAGTTGGGGTTATCTCTTTTCTATCAGATATTGGCTCTCGTCTTATCTGGTGGGGAATAGATAATGATGACGACGATAATAACAGTATCTTAGTTACTATCTTTAAAATTGTGTCAGTGATATTTGTTTTACTATTGGGACCAATTGCGGCTATTTTAGCGCAAATGGCGCTTTCTCGTAATCGGGAATTTTTAGCTGATGCAAGTTCTGTTAAGTTAACTCGTAATCCTCAAGGTTTAATCACAGCCTTAGAAAAGATCTCTAATAGTGCACCCATGAAGCAAGCTGACCGCTCTAGCGCTGGACTATACATTGAAGATCCTTTCAAGACTAAAAGCTTCAGTAGGCTACTTGATACTCATCCGCCTACTGAGGAAAGAATAGCGCGACTTAAAAAGATGTAATCTCAATCACGTAAAAAGTCCAAGAATTCAAAATGATATATTTAAATCGAAAACAAAGTATTACTCGATTAGCTAAAATCTATGAATTGAATGAATCAACTATCAGAACCTGGATCAAAGTTTATTATTATCAAGTATTCAAGGCTTGGAACCTGCTAAGAAAAATAACACAATAGCTTAAAATATATAAAAAAATATTTTTAAAGCAAAATATTATAGTGTATGCTTCAAAAAAGTATGCGCTTAACTTGGCTATTTTAATAAAATGTTATATCATATACGATATAAATATATTTTGGGGTGCCACTGGCTGAGAATATACCCATTGAACCTGATCTGATTAATATCTGCGAAGGGAAAATGTAATATTTAATTATCGAACTAATGGCTACCCCGATAGGGGTAGCTTTTTTCATCCCCTTAGAATAGGAGAATATTATGAAAAAAATTCACGTTCGCGATATTATTTTAATAGCTTTAATTGCAATTATTTTTGCAGTAATCTATGTAGCTAGCGATAATGTTTACAACTTCTTGACTGTATTACTTAGCCCTATTGGATACGGCTCCTTAGCTAATGATATTACTATGGGAATTTGGTGTATGGCTGGTCCAGTTGCTGGATTTTTGGTACGTTTACCATTAAGTGGATTTTTGGGCGAATTTCTTGGTGCAGCCTTGGAAACCTTCATGATGGCTCAATGGGGTGCTGCTAACTTGCTTTCAGGCTTAATCCAAGGATTTGGTAGTGAATTAGGATTTACCTTAACTGGATATAAAGTTTACAATACATTTACCTTATTCTTATCAGCTACAACTACCACGATCATTACATTCTTATACGACTTCTTTAAGAATGGTTACAATCAATATCCAGTCTACAAAATGTTTATTTACTTTGGTGTTCGCTGGATCTCAATGATTATCTTCTGCTGTATTTTGGTAAAACTAATCACTAACTTATTAGAGAAAGCCCACATCATTAAAAATGCTCAAGATTAATCAACTCTCTTTTAACTATCAAAAAGATAGCAACATTTTAGAAAATATTTCTCTTCAAATTTTCCCTAACAGTTTCTCACTATTATATGGGCCAACAGGTTGCGGTAAGTCTACTCTATTAAAGTTAATCGCTGGCTTATATCCTAAGTTTGGTGGGCAAATAACTACTGGCAAGATTCAAAACTCTTTCAAGCAATGGGGCATGGTCTTTCAAAATCCTGATAAACAATTTACTATGCAAACACCTTACCAGGAGTTTATTTTTAGTCTAGAAAATTTACAATTAGATGAAAAGCAAGCCAAAAAGAGAATCTCTCTTGCTAGTCGAGAAACGAATACACAAGACTTGCTTGAGCGTGACTTTATCACACTCTCTGGCGGTGAAAAGCAACGCGTTGCCCTAGCAATAATTATTGCAATGGATTGTGACTTAGTCTTACTAGATGAGCCCTTTGCTAGCTGTGATCCTTACAATCGCAAGTTCTTATTAGAAAAACTATTTAAGCTAAAGCAAGAGGGCAAAACGATCATTATTACTGACCACAATTTAAGTGGCTACCAGGAGATGTGTGATCAGGTTTTCTTATTTAAAAATAAACATCGAATAGATGTTCTAAATAATAAAGCCAAGGAAGAATTTTTCCATCAACCAGCCCCGCCTCAACTTTCATTTCAATTGCCCAAAGATAGTAAGCCTATCCTAACCTTTGAAAATTTTAGCCTAAAACAAGGCGATAAAACTTTGATTGCAAATCAAAACTTACAAATTTTTCCTGGACATGGAACTTTATTAAGTGGTGCTAATGGCTCAGGCAAGACCTCCCTATTCAAAGCCTTAACTAAGCTAATTTCCTACCAGGGAAAAATCACCTACCAGCAACAAGATATTAGTAAGATCAGACGGCGCAAGTACTTAACTCAAGTCGCTCAAGTCTTTCAAAATGCTAGCGATCAGTTCTTAATGGTGACTGTTAAAGAAGAGATAAAACTCAGTCAAAGCCTATCTAATCGCTTCTCTACAGCTGAAATTACAAATTTTCTAAAATTATTACAACTAGATCAGCTATTAGACCATGTTGTTTATTCCTTATCAGGCGGTCAAAAGAAAAAACTGCAGCTACTTTTAATGATGATTGCTAATCCTAATATTTTATTACTTGATGAACCATTTACTGGCTTAGATAAGCAAAGTATCCATATCATTAGTAACTTATTAAGAGAGTCTTTTCTAGATCAAGAAAAGACCCTAATCATTATTAGTCACCAGAGCGATGATTTAGATTTATTGTGCGATTATCATCTCACCTTGAAAGACCGCCATCTTCAATACATTACAGGAGGGCTACTAGATGAATCCTAGTCTAAAATTATTTCTGGTATTAATTATTTCTTTGGAAATATCTTTTAAGGCTAACTTATGGGCTAACTTAATTATAATTATTAGTTGCATTATCTATCTTCTAGCTCATAAAATCTCACCCAAAAATTTACTATTATTAATAGCAGTACCTTTACTAGCTGCTATTGCCATGTTTACAAGTATTTATTTAGCTTCACCTAGTAAAGTTATTTTTGCTTGGGTATTGTTTACAAGAATCTATGCTTTTGTCTTTGCTGGAGCATGTGTAACTCAAACTACAACAATTACCCAGTTAGCATACTCTTTAGAAAAGAACTTCAAATTACCTAGTAAGTTCGTTTATGGTACTCTTGCTGCATTTAACGTCTTTCCCAAAATTAAAGAAGAAGTTATTAGAATTCAGGTAGCTGGTGAAATGCGTGGACTATATCTATCATTTTGGTCACCTAGGCTATATTTTAAGGCAATCCTAGCCGCTATTAATTGGGCTGATGATCTAACACAAGGAATGACTTCGCACGGTTATCGTGAAAATCAACCCCGCAGCATTATCCAAAAAATCCCGCTGACAAAAAAAGATTGGTTAATCTTTGTCGCAATACTGACAATATTTCAACCAATCTTATTCTTAACCTAACTACTTGTGGTAAGGACTACCATTATTAATCATAAAAGCTCGGTAAATCTGTTCACTTAATACTAATCTCATTAATTGATGTGGCATTGTAAACTTGCCAAAGCTGATTAAATCATCAGCCCGCCTATTAACAGCACTGCTAGTGCCTAAACTGCCACCAATGACAAAGGTAATGTCTGAATGACCATAAGTTGCCAAGTTTTGAATCTCTTTAGCAAATTCTTCACTTGTTCTCTCTTTTCCTTTAATTGCGGTTACAAAGACATACTCTTTGTCTTTTATTTTGCTTAATATTCTCTCGCCTTCAATTTCTTTTACTTTTTCCATTTCGGCTGGACTTAACTTTTCTGGGGCTTTTTCATCAGGAACTTGTATTATCTTCATTTTGGCATAGCGATCCATGCGTTTCATATATTCTGCGATGCCATCTTTGAAATATTTCTCCTTCAACTTACCTACACATACAATCTTGATGTTCATTTTATCCTCGCTCAATTTTATTGCTATCTTATTTTAACCCGTTATTTGTGAAACTTCTAGTTTTTGAAAAATGTTTAACACAATATTTAGTTATTTTTATCACTGACATACTATAAATTGTGGTTAAATGCAAAATCTAACAATAAACTATTCAGTTTTCAAAAAATATCAAATTATAATTTGTATTTTTATAATAAATTTTATTATAAACCTGGTTTAAAAGCATCTATAAATCCAAAATTAAATAATTAAATAACTTGATTTTTTAGAAAAAATAAATTTTTCCATCTTTTTGTAAGGCGCTTTCTTTCTTAGTTATACACAATCCACAGAGTTATCCACAGCACATCTATATCTTGTGGTTACTAAAAAATACGAACTTTTATCAGTTTCACAAAGATAACATACATAAAAAAGGGATTCACTTTAAAATGAACCCCTTTTTATTATTTACTCAATGTAACACTTAGATTCTTAGTTTTGCTATTGCGGACAACCTGTACGGTTATATGGTCGCCAATCTTGTGTGAATACAGTGCAGTATGCAATGAAGCTAAATCCTTCACTGTCTTGCCATCAACTTTTGTAATGATATCGCCACTCTTCATCCCTGCCTTAGCAGCACTACCATTCTTAGTAACTGATGCAACATAAATTCCAGATTTAACATTTGACGGCACATTCAGTTGCTTTTTAGCGTACTCTGTTAATTCACTAACAGATGCTACACGAACACCTAATTGTGGACGGGTAATTTTACCATTCTTTACCAATTCATTGATGATTGAGACAACTTCATCACTAGGAATTGCAAATCCCATCCCTTCAACACTTGTACCATCACTAGACTGAGATAGTTTCATTGAATTAATACCAATTACCTGACCGGATTCATTTACTAATGGACCACCAGAATTACCTGGGTTAATAGCTGCATCTGTTTGAATAACTGTCGCCTGATTAGTCACTTGTCCAGATGAATTAGTGATATCTATTGTCCTGCTCTTAGCTGAAATAATTCCTTGAGTAACGCTCGTCGCATATTGACTACCCAATGGTGAACCTACAGCAATCACTTGTTGGCCTGGTTCTACATTTTTTGAATTGCCGAATTGCGCGGTTTGAGTTACATACTTGCCATCAATAGTCAAAACAGCTAAGTCAGTTTCAGAATCAGTACCGACCTTTTTAGCTGTGACAGTTTTTCCGTTACTTAAGATAACTTGCAACTCATCACTACCAGAAACAACGTGATTATTAGTTACAATATACCCCTTGCCATTAGCCTTCATGTAAATAACGCCAGAACCTTCACTATAAGTTTCTAACTTAGATTTTGAACTAGAATTGCTTGAGGACCCCTCACTATAATCACCAAAAATACTAAATGGGTCATTTGATGAGCTAGTACTATTTTGTTTCTTTAGGTTAACAACTGAAACAACCGAATTTTTAACAACATTAAAAGCAGCCGTCATTTGACCTGAACTTTTACTAGTATTTTTAACCGTTGTTACTGTTGGAGCAGCAGTTTGAGCACTATTTTGGCTAATTTGACTCATACCAGCATAGGCAACTCCACCACCTAAAAGGCCAGCAACAACACCTACGATACCTGTTTTTAATAAAGTATTATTCTTCTTTTCAGCCATGTTTCTTCCCTCTCTTAGCTTGATATGTTCAAAAATATTATTTAATTTTTCACATTAAATATCATAAAAAGCAAGTTTGAAGAATTTATGAATATTTATTTTTTAATTGCTAAATTTCTACCAAATCTGTCGGCCTATCTGGAGCTGTATCATAAATTTTGACATCTGCAGGCAATTCCGCATCCCCATTGATTAAGATATCCTTGGCTGCTTCATGAGCCTTGTACTTGGTGTTATTATGCTCAGAACGGTGAGCCAAGAAGATATTTTTGGTATTAGACTTTACTACATCTAATAAAGTCTCTCCAGCTTGTTCATTAGATAAATGCCCTACATCAGACATGATTCGCTGCTTCAACGACCATGAATATGGTCCATGACGCAGCATCAGGTCATCATAATTAAATTCCATCAGGTATCCATCAGCCGCTTCTATCTGACTTTTGACATTATTTGAAACATAGCCTGTATCTGTTAAACAAGCAAAGCGCTTGCCACCACTAGCGAATACATAATACTGAGGTTGGGCAGCATCATGACTAGTGGCAAAACTAGTTACCTCTAAATCACCAAAACTCTTAATCTTCCCTGGCTCAAAGGTATTGATTTGATCGACAGGTAACTTACCAATCTTATTAGTATCAATGAGGTATTGCCAAGTCCCCGAATTAGCAAAAGCATTAATTTGGGGATAGCGTCTCATCAAGACTCCTAATCCACCTGAATGATCAGTATGATCATGACTCAAAAAGACCATGTCAATTTCTTTAATATCAACCCCCACACTTGCTAAAAGATCTTTAGCTTTTTTACCGGATACTCCCGCATCCATTAATACCTTATGTTCCTGTGTTTGAATTAAGGTTATATTTCCGCTCGAACCGCTTGCCAATACTGATACTTTCACTAAAAAAACTCCTAACTTTTTTCTTCGTCGCTTTTATCACTAGAATTAGTCTGGGACTGCAAAATTGTGCTAGTAAAGGCATTGACTCTTTTAATAGTTACTGTTTTTGAAGTGTCATTTTCAATGGCAACTATCCATGCCGGCAAAAATATTACATTTCCACGTACTTGCGTTAATTTAGCATAGCCTAATTTCATCCAGATTACCTTAGAGTTATTTGGTAATTCACTATAAGTATATAGTGAATTGATGGCTTCTTTAGCACTGATTGTAGTCTGTCTTTCCCTAACAGTAGTGACCGTATCGGTATAACGTTGATAATAAGACACAATTTTATTATTTCTTACCATAATATGTAATCTAGACCTGCGGGAATAAATTACGCCATAACTAGTTTTTTGCAAGAAAACATAATCATTATCACTAGAATACTCTGGTGAATAAACATATTGATCACCTTCATACACATTCTTAGGATTATCCTTAAAACTAATTATGTCTTCAATGGCTTGTTTTTTATTTGAACTGACTGCAACTGGGGTAGTTAAGCTAACACTGATACTATCTTCACCATCTGAAGGACTATTTATACTAACTTCGCCACTGACTTGGCTTTGAGCTTTATTGACCCATTTTTTATTAATTTTAGACGCTAGATAGTACCCATCTGATTGTTTATCACTAAGATGTGGGATCTTAATATTATCTGCAATCATTTCTTGTTGCAAATTATCACCAGTATTAGTGGTTGCATTGCTAGAAAGTAAGGTCGGTGTCTGAATAACTTCAATCCCCAGAAAAATATTAATCCCAATAAAAACAATTAAAAATATCCACTGGATTCGTTTAAAGTCCATTCTCTAACGCCTCCTTATTTTGTAATTTAGCCTTAGCACTAGGATCACTAATTGGTGAATCATTGATCCATTCCTTCAATGAGCGCCATCTACCTTTAATCTTGACATAATATGTTGGCACTAAGTCAACCAATCGAGAATCTTTATTACTATCGGCATTAACCGTATAACCGACAATTATGCGATTGATACTCTTCTTAGAATAACCATTAGCGATTAATTGATTAAGTGCTACTCTCGTTGCGGGTAAAGTAGATTTAGAGCCATTACTTGGAATCGGTATTTGCAAATTCAAACTATTAAAGTTGATCCGCAGTCTGTTCTTAGTAAAGTTAACCTGAGCTCTAGTATTGTAATCCCCCGGTAAAAATACCGGATACTCTTCAACGAAACTCTGATAAATTAAGTTATTATTATCCCCATCAAAGAAGTGCAGATCTGGATCAACTAAGCCAATCTTTCTGACATAATATAGACTTGTACTCAAGCGCTTAGTAACTGAACCTGGGATTTTTCCTTCATTGAAGTTTACATACTCATAGTTGTGAGTATTCTTAGCAGCAATTAAACGCTCATATACACCATTAGAATAAGTTATTGATGTAGAGCTATTACGCTGGTTGATTGAACCTGTTCCTAGCAAACGATATACAAAGTAAGAATCTGTTTCTTGGTTAGTCAAATAGCTATAGTTAGGTAATTCTGTTTCTTCTTCATAGAATGGTAAGTAGGCCCCACTTAAGCGATGTAGGGCTACTGGCATTTGTACTTTAGCATTTTTGATCTGATTATAGAACTTTTCAAAGTTAATCTTACCAATTGCTAGGCGGTAAACTGTATAATCTTGATCATTCCCCAAGTAAAGATACTTCTCACTACTATTTATTGGAACAAAAAGTCGATTGAACTCTCCATTATTGGCTCTTTTTAATTTAGTAAGAAATAATGAAATAGTAATTTGATCCGGATAAGTCAGCTGCAAGTAATTTTGATTTTTGATCAAATTATCATAAGCTGATTTACTACTTGTCATCTTAACCGGGGCAGTCTCTTCTAATGGTTGGGTTATTTTAGAAAATTGCAAAGGCAAGTTTACCTTACCCCCATAAACCTGGTAGAGCTGATTATTATGATAATAAAACAACTGTGTTGGAATATATATTTCACGAATAGACTTTTGACCTACTTCTTTTTTAGCTGGAGATTGATTAGAAGCTTGTTCAATCCGTGAAAAACGCGAATCTGATCCCCAAATGTAAGCAGATAAGCTAAGTGAAACTAACACCATCAAAATCAAACTACCAGTAAGGCAAATATTACCTATCTTGTGTTTAAATCTCATCCCAGCTAGCTCCTTCCTCAGATATCGGCTCAAATGGCAATGAAATATAGAAAGTCGAACCTTCACCTTCTGCACTATCAGCCCAAATACGTCCATTATGGGCTTCGACAATTTCCTTAGAAATTGCTAACCCCAAGCCAGTGCCGCCTTGCTTGCGAGAGCGAGCTTTGTCAACACGATAGAAACGATCAAAGATCTTATTTAAATCCTTCCTTGGGATACCCAAGCCTTGGTCAGAAATACTTAAGATAATGTGTTTATGAGCCTGCAATAGACGGACAGTAATAACCCCACCATCTGGTGAGTACTTAATAGCATTATTCATAATATTATCAATTACTTGCATCATCTTATCAGTATCTATTTCTACCCAAAGAGCCTGCTTAGTAATTTCACGTTTAATAGTGTATTTTTTGACACTATTGTCACTTTTTTCGGCGTCTTTTTTTAGCATCATATCAAAGCGGTTTAAGACATGATTGACAAAATCATTAATATTGACCCACTCTAAATCCATCTTAGCTACGCCACGATCCATTCGCGATAAGCTTAATAAGTCATTAATCATGCGTATCATACGCTCAGTTTCTTCTTGCACCACACCCAAAAATTGGGGAGCAATATTAGGATCTTTCCAAGCTCCATCATTTAAAGCCTCAACATAAGCTCGCATACTAGTAAGCGGAGTTCTTAACTCATGCGATACATTAGAAACAAATTGTTGCTGCTCACGTTCATTCTTTTGTTGTTCGGTAATATCATGCAAGACACAAACTAACCCTGATACAAATCCGGTAACCCTTTGGATTAATGAGAAGTTAGCATGTAATATCATTTCATCATGAGTATCAGAATTTACTGTCACGATTAGCTCTTGTTGTGTACTCATTAAATCTTGAATAGTAACATCCTTTAGACCTAGTAGGTTAGTAATCGAGAAGCCAATAACATCAGCTTCTTTTTTATTCAAAAAGTCTAAGGCTGTTTCATTAATAATTGTAATATTGCCATGGCGATCAGTAGCAATAACCCCATCTGTCATATGGGTCAAAACATTATCTAACCTGCGCCGTTCACTCTCTGAAATTTCTTGAGTACGTTCAATCCTAACTGATAAAGTATTAAACGCCTTAGCTAGCTTGCCTAACTCATCATCAGCATAGACGTTAACGTGGCCTGAATAATCACCATCAGATACCCTAAGTGCTTGCTTTGTCATCTCTTCAATTGGTCGCGTTATTGCCCGAGAAATAAACAAAGAGACTATCGCTCCTAAGAAAGCCGCAATTAATGAGGCCGTCAAAAACATGATTGACACGTTGCGAATATTATTAAATACGCTCTGCATACTTGCCCTAATTGCAATTACACCAATTGTGGTGTTAGTACCATTACCTGAAGTAAGTGGCGTGATTTGAATCATGTAGGTTCCATTAGCATCTACCACCCTAGAAACCTGCCGCCCACTAGAGATGGCTTTTTTGATATCTGAACTTGTATCACGCTGACCAACACGCTGTTGATCATTTATATTTGAAACAGCTCTAATTACCCCTTTATTATCAACAACTGTAATTTGATTAATTGCATCGTTATTATAATTAGATACAATTTGGCTTAGTTGGCTATTAGCATTTTGGGTATTGGGACGATTCAATTGATTAGTGATTTGATTAGTAATAATATTTGGAATTTGGATTGAAGTTTCAAAACTTTCAATCGAGCTCTGCTCTAATTGTCGTGTAAAATACGCACCAACAATCTCAATTGTTGCTAGTAACAACAACATAAAAATCAACGCAATTTTAAAATTAATTGATGTAAAACTTTTCTTTATTTTCTTCACATTACTTACCCACACAAAATAAGACCACTATTACGTGGCCTTTTATCATTTATTCATCAGATGGATCTTTAACGTAGTATCCAACACCACGTCTTGTAACTAAAACAGTTGGCGAAGATGGGTTATCTTCAATCTTTTCACGTAAACGTCTTACCGTTACATCGACCGTTCTTACATCACCGAAGTAGTCATAACCCCAAACAGTTTGCAGTAAATGTTCCCGTGTCATTACCTGACCCATATGCTGCGCCAAATAATGCAATAATTCAAATTCACGATGTGTGAGTTCGATCTTTTCACCACTTTTTTCAACAATATAGGCTTCTGGCATAATTACTAAGTTACCAATGGCAATATTTTTATTTTCTTCATCATCATTAGCCTTTTGAGTAAGATCACGGCGACGTAAATTAGCTTTTACTCGAGCTACTAACTCACGATTAGAAAATGGCTTAGTCACATAATCATCAGCACCCATCTCAAGCCCTAAGACCTTATCAATTTCAGTGTCTTTAGCCGTTACCATGATAATTGGCATATCATGACTTTTACGTACCTCGCGTGCAACTTCTAAGCCGTCTTTTTTAGGCAGCATTAAATCTAGAATCATTAGATCAGGATTATATTCATCTACTTTTTCGACAGCTTCTTCGCCGTCATAAGCTGTCTCAACGTCATAACCTTCCTTAGTTAGGTTAAACTTAATGATATCCGAGATAGGTTTTTCATCGTCTACCACTAAAATCTTTTTTGGCATAGGGATTCCTCCTCATCGTAATAACTTTATTATACTGTTTTTGGACTAGGTTTTAAATTATTGCAAAAAAATTGTAAAAAACTCTTGCATTTTTTGCCTATAGCTGGCATAATAATACTCGTTGGTTATCCAATGGGTGGTTAGCTCAGCTGGCAGAGCAACGGACTCTTAATCCGTGGGTCCAGGGTTCGATCCCCTGACCACCCATAATTATAAAGCATCGCGCTAGCGGTGCTTTTTATTTTCTCTGAAGCTTAAAACTTTTTTCAAAAAATTTCAAATTTCCTCTTGCATTTTTTGCCTATAGCTGGCATAATAATATTCGTTGGTTATCCAATGGGTGGTTAGCTCAGCTGGCAGAGCAACGGACTCTTAATCCGTGGGTCCAGGGTTCGATCCCCTGACCACCCATAATTA
>NZ_JAGGLU010000003.1 GCF_017874575.1 Lactobacillus colini
GCACAGCACAGCACAGCACAGCACAGCACAGCACAGCACAGCACAGCACAGCACAGCACAGCACAGCACAGCACAGCACAGCACAGCACAGCACAGCACACTGATTATTTAAGTAAATACCTATTTGTCAATAGCTTTAAGGAGAGTTTATTAATTTTTAAAGAATTAGTAGACTCTTTTTGTGCTTATCAAGGAGGTGTTTGCGTTGATTAGTGATAATGAAAGATATAATCAAACCGTAAAACCAAACACCGCCTTTTTGAATGAGTTAAAAGAAAAATTACCCGAGTTCTTTACTAAGGATGGGGCATTTGATTTAGAGAAGTTTAAAAATCAGCTAAAAGACAAAAATATTAATGAACTAAGTGAAGGCTATCAACTCAACTTCATTGGTAAGGACTATGCCCGCCGGCAAGCTGGTGAAATGCCGACAACAGTAATTGTGCCTGATGAGAAGCAGAATAATGGTGAAGGTAAGGACAGTAAGAATTTGTTCTTTACTGGTGACAATTTAGAAGTACTAAGACACTTACAGTCTGCTTATGCTAATAAGATTGATGTGATTTATATTGATCCACCTTATAATACTGGAAATGGTGACTTTATCTATCCTGATAGTTTTGAATATTCTGATGAACAGTTATCTACTATGCTGGGGCTTGACGATGAACAGATTGAGCGGCTGAAAAGTATTCAGGGAAAGTCTAGTCATTCTGCTTGGTTGACATTTATGTATCCGCGCCTTCAGCTAGCAAAGCATCTTCTGAAACAGACAGGAGTAATCTTTATATCAATTGATGACAACGAAGATGGAAATCTTAAAGAAATTTGTGATGAGATTTTTGGTGAAGCCAATTTTTTAGCTCAAGTAGTTTGGGAAAGAGCATATGCACCAATCAATCTTAAGAAAAATTTCTCACCGAGCCACGACTATATGTTGGTATATGGTCGTGATGCTAATATTATCGAAACCAATGGTATTGTACGAAGTGAAGAAGCAGACAGTTTGTATAAAAATCCAGATAATGATCCAAGAGGTGACTGGAAGCCTAGCGATTTGTCAGTTGGTCCCGCTGTAGAAGCAAATATTTACCCTGTCACGACTCCCTCTGGGAGAGTCGTAGAGCCTCCAGCTGGAAGGAGCTGGAGTCTCTCGCAAAAAGCGTTTCGCGAGAGACTCGCTGATAATCGAATTTGGTTTGGAAAAAATGGTGATGCGGTTCCAAGTATGAAACGATTTAAGTCAGAATTGAGAAAAACTGGAATTACTCCCATGACCATTTGGAAGTATGATGAGGTTGGACATAGTCAATCTGCAACTCAGGGTTTGCAAGAATTAATGGGTGGTAAAAAATATTTTGTATATCCTAAACCGATTAAATTAGTTCAGCGTGCAATACAACTTTATTCAGATGAAAATTCTATAATTATGGATTTCTTTGCTGGTTCAGGCACTACGGCAGAAGCAGTGATGCAACAAAATGTTGAAGATGGTGGACATCGTAAGTTTATTATGGTTCAGCTTCCTGAAAAGACTTATCACACTAATAAAGATGGTAAAAAAATACCAACCAAGGGAGGACGTATTGCATTTCAAGATGGCTTTATGAGTGTTGACGAAATTTCTCGCGAACGAATCCGCAGAGCAGCTAAGAAGATACGTGAAGACAATGAATTGACCTTACCAGAGGACTTTGATGGATCATTTAAGCACTACCGTGTTGTAAAGCCAGTCAAACAAATTCTTGAAGAAATTGATGATTTTAATCCTGATAGTGTTGACTTGTTTACTAATATGGTTGATGGCTTTTCTAGTCAAAGTCTAAAAGTTGATGGGGATGCAAGTGGCGAAGAAACCATCTTAACTACTTGGCTTGTTAAAGATGGCTATTCATTAGATACTGAAATTCAGAATATTAAATTCGGCAATTATACCGCACATCAAGTTGAAGATAGTCGTCTTTACCTAATTAATGAAGGCTGGTCATCTAGTCAAACTAAAGAATTGCTAAATCAATTAGGTACTCATCAATTAGAAGTGCAAAGCGTTGTGATTTTTGGCTATTCTTTTAACATTGCTGAGTTACGTGAACTAGAGAATGGTCTGAAGCAGTTAGACAGTAAAGTTACACTAATCAAGAGGTACTAAGATCATGAAGATTAAACTTGAAACTTTACAACACCAGACTGATGCTCTTGAAGCTATTGATAAAGCTTTTCCCGATATTGATGCTCTAACTAATGATCCCAATGCTAATTATGTTTATGCTAATCCTCTGATTAACTATCGTTATAGTGATAAGGCAAACATTGATATTAAGATGGAAACTGGTACAGGTAAGACATATGTTTATACCAGAATGATGTATGATTTACATCAAAAATATGGTCTATTTAAATTCGTCATTGCTGTGCCTAGTCCAAGTATCAAGGAAGGTACACGGAACTTCATTGAAAGTGATTATGTCAAGCGTCACTTTAATGAGTTTTATGAAAATACTAGAGTTCAATTGAACGTAATTAATGCAGGTGACTTCAGTTCTCGTTCTGGTAGACGTAACTTCCCAGCTCAACTCTCTGAATTTGTGGAAGCAACTAGGCAGAATACTAATCAAATAGAAGTGTTATTAATTAATCAAGGGATGTTACACTCTAAGTCAATGCATCGGACTGATTATGACCAGACCTTATTAGGCGGTGAAACTTCACCAATTAAGGCGATTGCTGCTACTCGTCCAGTAGTAATTATTGATGAGCCACAGCGTTTCCCACGTGGTAAAAAATTCTATGCTGACATAGAAGCTTTAAAGCCTCAACTAATTGTTCGCTTCGGAGCTACCTTCCCAGAAATCACCACTGGCCGCGGTAAAAATAAAGTTACCAAAAAAGATTATTACCGAGGAAAACCACAATTTAACTTAGATGCAGTTGATAGCTTTAATCAGGGGCTGGTTAAGGGAATTGATATTGATTACCCTGATATACCTGAAGAACAGGCAAATAATCTTTATAAAGTTAAGCAAGCTAAGGCTAAGGAATTAATTCTCTCTAAAGGAAATAAAGAATATTCTTTGAATATCGGCGAAAACCTTGCAGATGTTGATCCAGGGTTTGAGGGTAATATTACTTATGCAGGTGGAACAGATCGGGAACTATCTAACGGTCTAGCTTTATCAAAGGATATGAAGTTGATTCCTGGTACTTTTGCCCAGAATTATCAAGACGAAATCATTTCACAAGCTTTAGACTGCCATTTTAAAGCTGAGCAAAATAACTTTCTACGCTCAAGTTCAGGTGAGAATGCTCCTAAGATTAAGACGCTATCATTATTCTTTATTGATAGCATTTCTAGCTTTCGTGGTGAAAATAATAGCCAGGGGTGGTTAGTTAAACATTTTGAAGATATTTTAACTAAAAAACTGCAAAAATTAATTGCTCAATATAAATCGGCAATTGATGAACGTGAGAGAGAATACTGTTCATTTTTACAGGCTACGTTATCTAGTTTGCGTTCTGAACATCAAGACGTATATGCGGGCTACTTTAGCGAAGATCGTGGTAGTTCAGATGCTGATATTCAAGCCGAAGTCGAAGATATTTTAAGTAACAAAGAAAAATTACTAAGTTTCAAAGATAAAGATGGTAATTGGCTTACTCGTCGTTTCTTATTCTCTAAGTGGACCTTGCGTGAAGGCTGGGATAACCCGAACGTATTCACAATTGCTAAGCTGCGATCTTCTGGCTCTGAAATTAGCAAGATTCAAGAAGTCGGGCGTGGCTTGCGTTTACCAGTTGATGAGACAGGTCACCGCCTGACCCAAGATGAATGGCAGAGTAGACTATCATTTTTAATTGGTTATGATGAACGTGACTTTGCTCAAAAATTAGTCGGCGAAATTAATGCTGATTCTCCTATTAAGCTTAGTCAGGAGGAACTTACTGATGAAATGATTAAGCTGATTGTTCAAGTTAAACAAAAAAACGATCCTCAATTTAATGAGGATCAGCTACTTGATGAGTTAGATGCGCATAATATCATTACTCGCTCTAATAAGTTCAAAAATAATGTTGAATTTAATGGACAAACTATGACAGGTTATGATGCTCTATGTCAACTGTATCCAGAACTTGAACAACAGACTAAAGTTGCCCAAGGTAAAGTTCGTGATAAATATTCACAAGATAATACTGTTGTTAAATTACGCAAGCAAAATTGGCAACAATTGAAGGGTTTGTGGTTACAACTAGCTAAACGACAGATGATTAAGTTTGATCCCTCGGTAAACCAGATTGCAGAAGACATTGCTCGGACTGTATTTAATGACCCTGATAATAAACTATTTGTCTTGCAACGTCCACAAATGATTCATCAAGAAATTGTAACTGATAGTGAAGCAACTATTCGGGAAAATCAAGCAGATTATAATGCGGAATATTTAACCATGAATTATGGCAAGTTTCTTAAGACCTTAGCACAACAGACCGACTTATCTGTGAATCTTTTGAATAATTTAATAGTCAAGGCAATTAAACGATTAAGAAATAACACTAAGTATATCAATGAAAAGACTCTTGGCAACTTGATTAAGAATTTTAACAAACAATTAAATGAGCATATTAAGACTTTATATAAGTATGAACCGTTGGAATTTTCTTCATCAACTTCAATTTATAATGCTAAGAAGCAGGAATTTGTAGATTCAGTACCTGCTAGTGTACTTGGCGTATATCAATCGAATTCAATGTCTGATGAGAAGTACTTATATGACCGGCCACCACTGCGCTATGACAGTGCTGATCCAGAATTGAAGATCTTAAATCATTCATATGGTCCTAAGATCAGTGTCTTTGGTAAGTTACCTAAGCAAGCCATCAAGATACCACGTTTTGATAGTGGGACAACGACACCGGACTTTATTTTCAAAATTGAACACGGTGATAAGCCAATCTATTTAGTTATTGAAACCAAAGCTGAAAATATGCGTCTAGGTGATGAAGAGATTTGCATTATTCAACAGAAGTACTTTGATCAATTGAAGGAATCAGGTGTGTATTACCAGATGGCAACTAGTGAACAAGAAGTACACGACTTAATCAACAAATTAGAAAATGGAGAAATAAATTAGTTTTAGGAAGTTTGAAATGGATAAGTATCAGGTAATTAAGGAGCTTTTTGCTAAACATGGGGATGAAAATAGGGCTCCTGCGATGGCTAAATATATGAGAAATCAGTTTATGTTTTACGGGATTTCTGCATTAGATCGAAAGAAATTATATAAAGAATTCATCAAATCGGAAAAGTCTAGTAAAAAAGTTGACTGGGAATTTCTAAATCAGTGTTATCAAGATGATCATCGTGAATTTCAATATTTAGTGTATGACTATTTGCTGGCAAGCAAGAAGTTCATTAAGTATGAAGACATTCCCAAAATTAGAACTTTTGTTATTACTAAATCTTGGTGGGATACAGTAGATTTTTTAGCTCAAGTTATTGGTAACATTGCAATAAATGATAAAAGAGTAGACCCATTGATGATTAAATGGTCTAAGCAAGAAAACATTTGGATTAAGCGAGTAGCAATTTTGTATCAATTGCGGTTCAAAAATTATACTAATTCCATTCAACTTGAAAAGATAATTCTAAATTGTGTAGGTAGCGATGAATTTTTCATTAATAAGGCAATCGGCTGGGCCTTAAGAGAATATTCAAAGATTGATCCTAACTGGGTCAGCAACTTTTTAAACCAGTACCAGAATACGCTAGATAAGTTAACTATTCGAGAAGCTGGCAAATATTTAAAAAGCCAGCAATCATGATTGCTGACTAATTAATAGTTAATATTTTCAAGCCACTTGACTAATTGCTTAGCAATTTCATTTTGTTGTTGAGCATTAGAAATAGTGGCTTTTTTGTCGCCTTTTTGTTGACCGTAGGAGCCAAAATTACCGTGGTTTGCGCCGGCTATAGTGACATATTGAGTATTTTTAGGGAGGTAGCGTTTGTTGGTGTTATATTTTTGCCAATTTAAGACACCATCGCGACTGCCAGTTATTGATAAGGCAGCAAGCTTGGTCGTATCTAGGCGACCTTTTTGGTCAGGATAAGAAGCAAGAAAGAAAATCCCCTTTAGCTGCTGGTTATGATTGTGGGCGTAACGAGCCGCCATAGCGCCACCAAGCGAATGGCCACCAATGACGTACTTTTCGCTTTTAGCAACTAATGAACCAGCAGCATTGATGTTAAGCAATGCCATGTTTAAGGGAAAGTGTACAATCTTAACAGTATAGCCGCTAGCGGCAACTTTCTTGGCCCAAATAGAATAAGAATTAGGAGTTACTAAGGCACCGGGATAGAAGATAACCGTCATTCGATTATGCTTTGCCTTAAATGTTGTCGCTTTATTAGTAATTGTAGCTGTCTGCGCAGCACGTTGTGCGTTATGACTAGGTTGATAAGCGCTTAAGTGCAGGTAGATAGAGCCAGTAAGCAAGACAATAATTATAATGCTAACTAGCCAAGCAATAGTCTTTTTAATTAGTTTCATATTACAATCCTTTATTTTTAGTTTTATCATAACAGATTATTTATTAGAAGATAATAGCTTATTCTTTTGCAATAAATACGAACTATATAACCAAAAATTGCTTAAATAGTTAATAAATAATTGCAAAAATATCGAATTTAGTATTAAAAAGTAGACAATTTTATGCTAAAATCTTATCGTTATCAATTGAGAGGACTAAATTAATTATGAATAACGATATTGAAACGATTTTATATAGTGAAGATCAACTTAATAGAAGAATGGATGAAATAGGTCAAGAGTTAAATGAAAAATATGCTAATAGTCAACCACTAGTAGTTCCTGTAATGACTGGGGCGATGGTATTTACTAGTGATATGCTTAAGAGGATGGACTTTAAGCTAGTTGTTGATCCAATTAAGGTTCAAAGCTATGAAGGTGTAACTTCTAGCGGTAAGATTGACTTAATTCAAGATATTAAGTCAGATGTTAGAGGTCAATCTGTGATCTTGATGGAAGATATTATTGATACCGGCCGTACCCTAAAGTACTTAAAGCAATTATTCCTAAAGCGTGGCGCCAAGAGCGTTGAAATCTGTGCAATGCTTGATAAGCCGTCAACTAGACAAGTAGCCTTGAAAGGCGATTATATTGGCTTTAGTGCACCGGATGAATTTTTAGTAGGTTATGGCTTAGATTATGATGGCTTATATCGCAATTTACCATACATAGGAATTTTGAAGCGACAAGTATACGCCAGTTAAGTTATAATGATTCCTAAATAATAGAACGGATCTGAATAAATGAGAGTAAACGTACTGCAACATACACCTAATGAAGGACCGGGTTCAATTAAGACTTGGGCAGATCAGAATCATCATGAATTTTATGTTTATCATCCGGAGACTTTTGGTCACTTGCCAAGTATTGATGAAACCGACTTATTAATAATTCTAGGTAGTCCAATGAGTCCTAACGATGATTTGACTTGGATTAAGCAAGAGCGTGAATTAATTAAGCAGATGCTTGATCGACATAAGCCGATGTTTGGGGCATGCTTTGGTGCACAGCAGATTGTTAAGACACTAGGCTATCAAGTCTTAGATGCGCCACACAAGGAAGTAGGTTGGGCACCAGTATACTTAAAGAGTAAGAAAATACCAGACATTCCCTCTAAGTTATCAGCCTTGCATTGGCACCAGCAGATGTTTGAAATCCCTAAGGAAGCAGAATTATTGTTTGTAAGTGACTTAGTAGAGAATCAAGGCTTCTTACTAGGTGATAATATAGTTGGGCTGCAATTCCACTTTGAACCTGAAATAGATAACGTTCGTGAAATTGCGATTAATGACCAAGACTATCCAGCAGAAGATAATGACTTGCACCAGACTTATCAAGATATTATTGCCCATGGTGTACCAGAAGAGAACAAATCAGTCATGTTCAAAATATTAGATTTTATAACCAATAAGCATTAAAAGTCATAGCGAAAAAGCTTTGGCTTTTTTGTGTAGTATCAAGTTATAATAATCATGAATCCGATTACATAAAGGAGAAAATATTATGAGTTTAACTGTAAATCTTTATTATACTGGTAAGAATGGTAGTGCTCAAAAGTTCGCACGCGAAATGGAAGAGAGTGGTCTAGCAGATAAGATTCGTCAAGAACCTGGTAATGAGAAATACGAATATTTTCAACCACTAGCTGATCCTGAAACTATCTTATTAATTGATTCTTGGGCTGATCAAGCCGCAATTGATGCTCATCATAAGACATCAATGATGCAAGATTTGGCTAAGTTACGCGACAAGTATGACTTGCATATGAGGATTGAACGGTTTGTTTCTGATGAAGTTCCAGATAAGGATACTAAATTTTTAAGAAAATAAGTGCTTTTGCTTCCTTACTAATAATTAGTAATATAAAATATGTGTGTAAAGATTATTAGGACAAGAAGGTATTAATTATGAGTAAAGTATTTATTGTTGGTGGATCAGGAAGAGTGGCAACCGAATTAATTAAGGACTTGGTGGCAGCTGGTCATAGTGTTAAGGCTGCAGCTCGTCATCCAGAAAACATTGTTAAGTTGGATGGTGTAACAGTAGATAAGCTTGATTTACACGCAAGTGTTGATGATATTGCTAAGCAAATGCAAGACAGTGATATTATCTACTTTACAGCTGGTTCTAGAGGGAAGGACTTAATTCAGACTGATGTACTAGGTGCAATCAAGACAATGAAAGCTGCAGAAAAATTAGGTATTAAGCGCTACGTAATGCTTAGCTCAATGTATAGTTTGGATATTGATAAATTTAATTCGATTCCAGGTCTTGAAGATTATCTGGCAGCGAAGTTCTTTGCAGATAAGTTCTTAATGGACTCAACTAATCTTGACTACACAATTGTTCAGCCTACTAGCTTAGTCGAAGAAGCTGCAACAGGTAAGATAGCTTTGGATAACACTACATCTGATAAGAATACTATTCCAGATGTTGCTCAAGTTCTAGCTGACGTGATTAAATATCCAAATACTGAAAAGAAAGTTATTCCAATGACTGGTGGCAATACCCCAATTGATGAGGCTTTATCTTCACTTAAATAAATAACGATTTATGGAGTTGAAAAACTCCATTTTTTTATGCTTAAAATTTCAGAATTTTTATTTTTTAAGTTAAAATTAATTCGAAAGGGGTTTTTATGAAAAATAACAAATTTACTTTTTTTAAATATCAGTATTCTTTGCCAAAAATGTTTATTATTAGCATTATTTTGCTATTAATTTATCTTTTTGCTGGTAAAGTTTCCTTACTTAAATTTATACCTCAGCCTTGGAATAGGTTGCTCTATATGGCTATTACCTTAGTTGTTGCTGGTTTTTGTGCATATTTTGCCAAGACAAGCAAGGTCTTAGAAGTTAGACCTAAACAAGGGAAGCTAGCGATTTTATCTACTATTTTAGTCGTAATATTGGTTTTACTTTATTTAGGCAAAGTTATAGGTTGGGTGATGATTTTTAATCAAGGCTTGACTGTTACAATTATCTGCTTGGCAACAGCAATTGGGGCAGGATTTGGTGAAGAATTTATATTTAGGAATTTGCTTTTTAATGCATTTCTTGGAGTTTTCAGAAATAATAAATATTCATTAGCATTGTCAAGTATAACTATTTCAGCGATTTTTGGCTTAATGCACTTGGTTAACCTAACTCATCAGGATTGGGCGGCTACTAGTCAGCAAGTTTTTTATGCATTTGCCATTGGATTACTATTTTGTGTTATTCATATTTGGTCCAATACAATGATAGTTCCGGCATTAATGCACTTCTTATTTGATTTTTCACCAGTTATTAAGACTGCGACTACTGTAGCTGTGCCTTGGGCGGGTATATTAATAATTTTCTTGCCGCTTTTAGTAGTTAGCTTGTTGTGGATTGTAATTTATAATAGAAAAGTTCAAGCATTCGAATAGTTAAATTTTAAGCGATTTTCTTGTTTATCATATATAAGAAAATCGCTATTTTATTACAGAATATAACAGTTTATTAAGAAAGCGCTTTCTTAAATTAATATATGAGAATATAATATAAATGGGAGTATATCTACGGTCAGACAGATAATATATAAATACGATTAAGAAGGAGAGGAACAATGAATGCCATTGCTAAAAATATAAAGTTGAATTTAATAGTTAGTACTATTATTGGTTTAGTAATAGCGTTGTTTTTTATATTTTTGCCTAATATTGTTAGCATTTTACCTGTTAGAATTAGTAATATTATAGCTAATGTCTATAGCTTAAACAGTTGGCCACAATTGATGCCGTTATTTATAGCAATTTTCTTTGTTGGGCTGGTGAGAAATGTATCTGCTCTCTATTCTAATAAAATAATTTTATTTGCTCTATTATTATTGGATATTGTTCAAATACTGTTATTTTTATTCTTATTCTTAAATACTCCATTTTTTAATAGTAGTTATTTATATATCTCAAAACCGGTTCAAGTTATTTTTGTATTTGTGTTTTCTATAGTTTTTGGGTCTGAGATAATTGGGGACGTAATTAAGTTAATTAGATATTTTCGAAAATGAAAATATACAAAACAATAAAGATAGATTTCCCATTAATTATTAGGACACTATTATTGCAGCTCTGTTGTAGACTTGAATATTAATTACATTTTTCATGGATTGTAATACATAATAATAGAAGTTCAAACATTCGAATAGTTAAAATTTAAGCGATTTTCTTGTTGAGTACATATAAGAAAATCGCTATTTTAGTATAGAATATAATATTTTAAGATAAAAAACCGGATAGTAATTTATTATAGAAAACGTTTACAAATAAATTGCATTTAAGTATATAATATTAATAAAAAGATGCGTGTGTGAGAGAATATAGATTATTGAGAGATATGTATTATGAAAAATAATATAATTGAAGTTTCAAATTTAAATAAAGTATTTAAAAAACAAACTAAATCTAGTAACTTAATCTCATATTTAAAGACATTGATTCTTCCAGAATACACCTATTTTCAAGCTGTAAAAGATTTAAATTTTCAAATACCTGAAGGACAGATTTTCGGTTTTATAGGTGCAAATGGAGCAGGAAAATCAACCACAATAAAAATGTTAACTGGAATTTTACAACCTACATCGGGGAATATAGTAATAGATGGATACAATCCTCAAAATGATAGAAAAGAATACGTAAAAGAGATAGGAGTTGTTTTTGGTCAAAGGACACAGTTATGGTGGGACCTTCCAGTTATAGAAACTTATTTTGTACTAAAAGAAATATATCAGATTCCTGATTCTGAATTTAATGATAGGCTTGCTTTTTTTGATGATATTTTGGAGCTTCGAAAGTTTATAAATAATCCGGTACGGACATTATCCTTAGGGCAGAGAATGAGAGCTGATATTGCAGCTAGTTTGCTGCATAATCCTAAAATTTTATTTTTAGATGAACCTACAATAGGCTTAGATGTATCTGTTAAGGATAGAATTAGGCAAGCCATAAAAGAAATAAATTCTCAAAAGAAAACAACCATTATATTAACTACACATGATTTAAGGGATGTTGAAGTTTTATGTGATCGCATATATATAATTAATAATGGTCAAGAAATATTTGATGGTACATTAGAAAAATTGAAAAGTAGTTATGGTTCTATGCGCGAAGTCGTATTTAGTGTGGATCATATAAATGATATAGAAAAGCTAAATTATAAACTTAAGTTTCCGGAAATAGAAGTTTATGTTAAAGATAATGATATACATGTGATTTTTGATTCTAATAAAACTGTATTGCCTGAGTTGATAAAATATACTCTAGATAAGGTAGTAGTTAAGAACATTTTAGTAAATGAAACTAGTATAGAAGATATTGTAAAAAAAATAATGAGGACTTAATATATGTTATCTAGATTGCAAAAATACCTGCCTTTTGCCAAAGCAGGTATAAAAATAAGTACGACATATAAATTGGACTTTTTATGTTATCGCTTTGGGGATATGTTAGAGGCAATCATAACATATTTCCTATGGTTATCTATTTTTAACTCCTCGTCTTCAAATAGAATTTCAGGTTTCTCATTTAATGAAATGAAGTTATATGTTTTTGTTAGTTTCTTTATAAGTATAATTATAAAAACAGGAGTTAATGAAAGCATTGGAGAAGAAGTAAAAGATGGATCAATAAGTATTAGACTTTTAAAACCTATAAATTTTGTAAATACGTATTTATTTACAGAAATAGGGATAAGGTTACTACAAATTTTTCTTTTAGGGATACCAATAATAATATTTATAACTGGTTCATATATTATTTTTAAGATAAAACTATACTACAATTTTTTATACATAATTGCTTTCGTAATTTCATTTGCGATATCTTATCTAACAAATTTTTATTTTAATGTTTGTGTAGGATTCAGCTCATTTACCTTAAAAAACACATGGGGATCAAATCTATTTAAACAAGCGATAATATCGTTTGCTTCTGGATCGGTCATACCATTTAACTTTTTACCAAATGTTATATCTAATATATTACAATTTATGCCTTTTAGTTCATTAATATATTTTCCAACAATGATTTATTTAGGAAAATATACTCCTTATAAGTTATTAAATATCTTAATTTTTCAAATATTTTGGCTAATTTTCTTTTATATACTTTCTAAGGTTATAGCTAAGGTAGCGTTGAAAAAATTAGAAATTCAAGGAGGATAGAATGCAATATATTAAGTTATACAAAATTTTTGTAAGACAATATTTTAAACAATTATTGGAGTACAAATTAGACTTTATAATCGGAATATTAGGAATTTTTGTAACGCAATGCTTGAATATAGTATTTTTATGGGTAATTTTTTCTAAGATACCATCTTTATATGGATGGAATTTAGATGAGTTGATATTTATTTATGGTTTTTCGCTAATCCCTAAAGGCTTAGATCATTTACTTACGGATAATTTATGGATTTTTGCTAAAAAGACAGTAGTGAGTGGACAATTTGATAAGTATTTGTTGCGGCCAATTTCACCTTTATTTCAAATAACTTTTGAAACTTTTCAATTTGATGCAGTTGGTGAAATTTTGATTGGAGTATTATTATTAATAAAAAGTTTTAATATTGTATATTGGACACCACAAAAGGCTATTTTGTTTATTTTAACAATTCCATTTACTACTTTGATTTATACTAGTTTGAAAATTATGACAGCAAGTATATCTTTTTGGACAAAAAAGTCTGGAAGTGTAATGTATATATTTTATATGATTAATAACTTTGCAAAGTATCCAGTAAATATTTATAACTTTGTAATAAGATTTGTAATAACATTTATAATACCATTTGCCTTTACAGCATTTTATCCAGCAAGCTTTTTTATAAGAGGAGAAAATAATACTTTTTTCTATAGCTTAATAATGATTTCAATTTTGTTTTTTTTATTATCACTTTTTATATGGAAAAAAGGAATATCATCTTATGAAAGTTCAGGATCATAAATATCATATATTTTAATAATTTGGAGGAAAAGGAAAAACATGTATATTTCGGATGAAGATTTCAAAGGTCAACTAACTTATCTTAAAGGTTTATTTTCTTTGGGTGGACTCAGTGAGTCAGGTAAGAGTGCAGCGGGACTATACTTTGATTCAATTGGAATTAAAAGAATGAAAATTATCCAAGTTGAAAGCGACATGATGAGGGAACGCGGCATTGAATTCGAAGATCGACCAAAAGAAGCCGAATTTCAAAAATTATATTCCGAAGATCATGAGCAATTATTCAGGGAATTCTTGTACCGCTTAATTGCTAAAATGAAACAGGAAAATGTTCAATATGCTTCAATAGAAAGCCTATATCGTGCAGAGCTAGGGGCATATTTAAAGAGAATTCTAGCTGATAGAATGATCAACATTTACATTGATGCTCCACTTGAATTAAGAGCTAAGCGAGAATCAATTAAACAAAAAGATTTAAACTTAAGTCTAGCCGAAATGATAGCAAGAACTAAGAAAAAAGATCAATTCAAAATTGAACACGGTGCGCTTGAGGTAAGAGATATTGCTGACATAATTGTCAATAATGGTGAAAATATTGCTAACTTAAATCAATATTTAAAGATAATTGATGGAATTGCCAAGATTTTAAAGAAAGACTAAATACTGCACAAAATAAAGCCCAGAAACTACTTGTAATAGAATCTGAGCTTTTATTTTAATTTTTATTAGCCTTATTAACAGCGTCCATAATTGCGTAACGGAAGCCATTCTTTTCGAGAGCTTGTACACCTTGAATAGTAGTGCCGCCAGGTGAGCAGACCTTATCACGCAATAATGCTGGAGCTAGCTTGGTTCGATAGGCAAGCTTGGCACTTCCTTCGACCATGCTAGCTGCAAGTTGGTTGGCAGTGTCGCGGTTAAGACCATTAAGTACTGCTGCATCCCCTAATGCATCTAAGAAGATATCTACAAATGCAGGTCCGCAGCCACCAATGGTTCCTACAATGCTGAGATCATTCTCTTTAACAGGGATAACATCTCCTAATTGCTTCAAGAAGTTGATAACCTTAGTCTTACTCTCCTCATCTAGATCATCTTCACAGCTGAGACCAATCGTTCCTGCATTAACCGATACAGGAATATTAGGAATAATCCGCACAATATCTAAATGAGATAGGAACTGCCTAAATTCTGCAATCTTAATCCCAGCAGCAGCTGAGATAACAATTGTACTTGAATCAAGTTGGCGCAGTTGGTTAGCAACACGCAGGGTTATCTCAGCTGGTGTAGTTAAAATAATGATTTCTGGTTTTTGCTTTTGAAATTCATTAATATCGTTGTACAAGCTGAATCCTAGTTCTTGAGCTAGTTTATCAACTCGAGGGTTAACGGGATTTTCTGCAATGATTTCATTATCGGGATTTACTCTCAATCCTTCAATAATTGCAGTTCCCATGTGACCAACGCCGATAATACCAATTTTCATAGTGAATGTCCTTTCGTAAACTTTCTAATACTAGCTTAGCAAATTAAAAATAAAATTACACTTTTCAAATCCCTATAAAAGTACTAACATATATATGTTTATGCACTGCTTATCAGTGCTCTTTTTTATAATATAAGGGGAAGATTTATGACTAAAAAGCAGATTACTATGGTAACTGTTGCCTTGATGCTGGGAAATGTGATGTCAGGGCTAGATAGCACAATTACAAATACTGCAATTCCAGCAATTGTTTCCGCACTTCATGGGATTCAATTTATGGGTTGGATTGTGGCAATTTATTTATTAGGGATGTCCATCTCAATTCCAATTTGGACTAAAATTGGCGAGAGAATTACTAATAAGAAGGCATTTGAAATTGCAATTATTCTTTTTGTAATTGGATCAACTCTGCAAGGGATAGCACCTAATATTATCTTTTTCCTATGTTCACGCTTAATTATGGGGATTGGTGCTGGTGGCATGGGGTCACTGCCTTATATTATTGCCGGTTATATTTTTAAGAATATCAAGAAGAGAACCCAAGTATTGGGATATTTAACCGCTAGTTTTAATGGAGCTGCAATCTTGGGACCTTTAATTGGTGGGTGGCTAATTGATGCTTTATCTTGGCATTGGGTCTTTTATATTAATGTCCCGATAGGTGTAATTGGACTGATTATATGCTTAATTTACTATAAACCAGTTACACCTAAATCATCGCCTGTATTTGATTTGCAAGGTGCAGGATTTTTGATTACAGGATTATTGGCATTTTTAGGAGGGATTCAGTTACTAGGAATTGCTAATAGTTTCGTAGTTTTGGGTCTAGTAATCTGCAGCGTAATCTTAATATTCTTATTCTTCATGCGAGAAGGGAAGGCTGATAATCCAATTATCCCACTGACTATCTTTAAAAAGCACGATTTAAATGGTGACTTCTTATTATTTGCCTTTACTTGGGGAGCTTTCATTGCGGTTAATACTTACTTACCAATGTGGGCTCAAGCATTATTAGGATTATCAGCTCTTTTAGGCGGGATGACGCTTATTCCTAACTCAATTGTTGAAATTATTGCCTCTCAGACGGTCGCAACTATTCAAGAGCATTTAAGAACCTTTACACTGGTCATGATTGGGATAATCACGATGATGATTTCTGTGGCGGGAATGTATTTAGCAACACTAACTACACCAATTTGGCTCTTAACTGGCTTAGCTGCCTTTTCTGGAATTGGGGTTGGATTTATTTTTGTTGCCTTGCAAGTTAAGGTGCAGATTGATGCAGGCTTTAAGGATATGCCTACAGCAACCTCTACTTCTTACTTGATCAGAATCTTAGCGCAAACGGTCATGGCAGCTGTATATGGTGTGATCATGAATTTATCTCTTGAACACGGTATTCTTCATAAGACTAGCATTACTATGGACATGATGAATAAGTTAAGTGATGCCAATACTGCTAAGACCTTGCCGCAACATTTACTACCTGAAATGAGGGGAATTTTTCATTCGGGTATTAAAGAAATTATGCTCGTTTCATTTACACTGCTAATTATTGCTACTATTTTTAACTTTTATTATAACTTCAAAAAATCTTCTAAATAGGCTTGTATTTCCTAATTAAAGCAAGCATAATCTATATTAGTCTTAGGATCTGGAATAAATTTCCAGGTTCTTTTTTTAACAAGGAGGAAGCTGCTAAATGAGTCAAAAACAAGTTAGGATGCTAACTTTTGCAATGATTTTAGCTAATGTAATGGCAGGGCTAGATAGTACGATTATTAATACTGCCCTGCCAGCAATTATTGCGGACTTACATGGAATACAGTATATGGGTTGGATTGTGGCAATATTGTTATTAGGGATGTCAATTTCAATTCCAATCTGGACTAAGGTTGGTGAGAAGATAGGTAACAAGGCTGCCTTTGAACTATCATCGCTGTTCTTTGTCTTAGGATCACTGTTTCAAGGATTAGCGCCGAATATGGTTCTGTTCTTAGCGGCTAGGGCCATGATGGGGATTGGCGCTGGGGGCTTAGGTTCCTTACCCTACATTATGGCTGGTTATATCTTTCCTAATATTAAGCAACGTACTAAGATTTTGGGATATTTGGGTGCTTCATTTAGTGTGGCAGCTATTATTGGACCACTAGCTGGAGGATACTTAGTAGATAGTCTATCTTGGCATTGGGTATTCTACATTAATATTCCGATTGGCGGTTTAGCGATCTTGTTGTCGATGATTTATTACCGTGAATCTAAGTTAGAGCAGACAGATAAGTTTGATATATTAGGAGCGGTATTAATTGTCAGTGGCTTAATTAGCTTATTAGTAGGAATTCAATTATTAGGAATTGGCAGTATTGTATTGGTCGCAGCCTTAATTATTTTGGGGTTAGTATTATTGGTATTATTCTTCATTTATGAAAAGCACCAGACTAGCCCTATTGTTCCCATTTCAATGTTTAAGAATCGTGCTTTAGTAGGGGATTTTCTAATATTTATCTTTAGTTGGGGTGCATTTTTAGCGATTAATACTTACTTGCCAATGTGGGCTCAAGGATTATTAGCAACAACAGCTTTAGTTGGTGGAATGACCTTGATTCCTAATTCAATTGTCGATGTATTAGGGACCTTGATTGTGAATCCGCTGCGTGCACGTTTTAGTAATCGAGGATTGATATTAATGTGTATGCTCTGCATGTTAGTATCTTGCTTGGGATTAGCTGTTGCACCAAGTAATACCAGCATTTGGATGATTACCTTCTTGGGGGCTTTTTCTGGCTTTGGAGTTGGTTTTGTCTTTGTATTATTACAGGTTAAGGTTCAAATTGATGCTAGAGAAGAGAATATGGCGCCAGCTACTTCCTTATCTTATTTGATTAGAATTTTGGCTCAGACTGTAATGGCTGCTGTCTATGGTGTAATTATGAACTTAGCTTTAGCTGACGGGATTAAAAACTATCCGCAAATTACAATGAGTATGATGAATAAGATTAGTGATGCTAAGTCTGCTAAGTCTTTACCAGAAGATTTATTGCCAATTATGCGTAATATATTTCACACAGGCTTGCAAGAAATTATGTTGTGTGCGGTAGGACTGTTGATTATTTCAATTGTGCTGACATTTATTTATACCGATAAAGAGAAGAAGGCATAATAAAACCACGAAATTCAGATAGAAGAATTTCGTGGTTTTGCGTTATTAGATAGCAGGATTAAACGTAAACTTTTTATAGTTACTGTCCTTTTGAAGATATTATATCTTTACACCAGTCTAGTATTCTAAATAGATTGAATATTAAAAATATCTCTTGTGATAATAAAGAAGAGCAGCAACGATTGTTATACTATTATTACTATACTGGGGATGTAACTAACATAATATTATTATCTTTGGCACTGAATTGTAGTTTGAAAAAGAAAATTAATCTTGATACTTGCAGTATTGATCAAATATTTGGAATTTGGATTTTAAATTATGGAAAATGAAATTATCAAATTAAAAGAATGGCTAGCACTACACAATAATTTATTAACTGATGAAGATAATGAATTATCAGAAATATTGAAAGAAGACAAAGCCGATGAATCGCTCTTTACCAGTATTTTAAATAAAATAAAGATGCCTAAAGCTAATTTAGAAGAAATCTTAATGAGTGATTCTCTGTCTGCTAAAGATAAGACAGAATATCTTGTATACTGGTCTGTAGCTAATAAAGATATTAATGATATCAATAGACCAATATTAGAAGGATACTTGCTGTTTTTGAGTCAGGAATATTTAATTCAATTTTCTAGCATTGTGGCGTATATTTTGTTGAAGAAGTACGGGAAGACGGATTTTTTAAATCAATTTTCTCAATTTTTAAAATTAAACATAGATTACGATGGCTCTATAGGAATACTAAACCCTCTACGTGAAAGCTTAAAGGGCGATAATATTACAAATTGGAAATTTAAAAATACATATTTTGGCTATATGTTTTTAATTGCCCATAATCAATAAAAAAAGCACGGCTCTAGCAATTCAATATCAATGACATTGAATATAACTAGGATCGTGCTTCTTGTTTAATTATTTTCTTTTTTGGTCATTTCTTCTTGATGAGCTATTTCACTAGCTGCATGTGCTGGCAGAATCCAGTTCAAGAGCATCCCCATAATGGTACAGAGGGCAACGGAGGTTAACTGGAAGCTACCAAGTTGTAAGTAAGCTCCACCGATACCGATAACTAAGATTACTGAGGCAATTAGCATGTTTCTCTTCTCACCAAAGTCAATCTTATTATCAACTAGAATTTTAAGTCCGCTAGAAGCGATAGTTCCGAAGAGTAAGAAGGAAATACCGCCGATTACTGGCATTGGAATTGAATCAATTAAGGCAGCAATTTTACCTACAAAGGAAAAGATAATCGCAAATACTGCTGCTCCAGCTAAGACCCAGACTGAGTGAACCTTAGTCATTGCAAGGACACCAATATTTTCACCATAAGAAGTAGTTGGAGGACCACCGATGAAGCCGGCAATAACTGTTGATAGCCCGTCACCCATCAAGGTTCTGTGCAAGCCAGGATTCTTGAAGAAGTCACGCTTAGTCAGCGAATTGAGTACCATAATGTGTCCCATGTGCTCCGACATGGTAACGAAGGCAATCGGTGCCATCGTTAGAATTGCTGCTGGGTAGAACTTTAACTTATAAGAAACAACTGGTACATCAAGTGCAGGCCAAGTAAACCAAGCTGCCTTAGCAACTGGTCCGAAGTCAACAACTCCCAAAAAGCAAGAGAGGATGTAGCCACAGACAATTCCTAAAAGAATTGATACTAGTGATGTAAACCCTTTAAAGAACATTTGGAAGAATAAAGTCACTGCCAAGGTGAAGATCGCAATTCCGAAAAATTTTAAGTCATACTTAGTATGGTTCATCATTGCATCATTAGCAGCTGTTGTAGCTAATGATAGACCAATGACAATAATTACAGGTCCAACTACAATTGGTGGCAATACCTCATCTACCCAAGCTGATCCAATTCTAGCTACAACTAGGGCAACTACTACATATACTAACCCAGCCGCAATGGCTCCTTGAGCGATTGCCGGATAGCCATCTTGCCTCATCAATGCTTGCATTGTTGCTACAAAAGCAAAGCTAGAACCCAAGTAGGCAGGAATCTTAAACTTGGTAAGCAACATGTGAACTAGTGTACCTACACCTGACGATAACAAGGCAATACTTGGACTGATACCAACTAGAATTGGCACTAAAACTGTTGAACCAAACATGGCAAACAAGTGCTGCAAGGATAGTAGAATTCCCTGGCTAGGGCCTGGCTTTTCATAGACATCTAGTACAGCATCGGGATTACGGAAATTATCCTGATTTTTCATAAAGAATCCTTTCTACGATGACCAAAAGAAAAAGACTATCTGACAACGAGTCTAAGATAGTCTTACTGTATTTAGGCTTGCACAAAAAGGACTGTGTAGCTAATGCAGATTTCCTTCTTAGCCTCACGGGACTAGTGTTAAAGGTCATCACTTATTCATTTGACTATATTTAACAAGCTTTTGGGCAAAAAGTCAAGTTTAATTCAAGTTTTTAATAACATTAAATCTAAATAATATTAAATTTGCGACTACAATTACTGCAGTTACTATGAATACCATACTGTAGCTAGAAATTCCGGCGATTGTAGAACCTAGTAGAGGACCAACAATATTGCCAATATACATTGCACTCTGATTCCAAGAAAAAATTCTCCCTGTTACTTGAACTGGGGAATTTTTGGTTAAGAGTGTTTGAACTTGAGGGAACAAACAGGCATCTGTGAAGCCAACTAGGAACCGTAATATTCCTAATTGCCAAGTATTTTGTACGAAGGCAGTTAAAAAGAAAAGAATAGTTGCCCCAATAAAGCCACCGATAATAATCTTATGTGTTCCGATTCGGTCACCCCATGCTCCAAATCGCGAAGCTGCGAGGAAAGTAGCGATTCCAGGTAAGGCGGCAATAATCCCTGACACAAAGACAATATTTCCTTGATTATGCATTAATTGTCTAACATATAAAGACACAATTGGATTAATTGAATTATTGGCAGCTTGAATGATTAAGGTTGTCAACATAAGCCCAAAGACCAAAATAGGCGAGCGCAGTGCTGAGATCACACCTCTAGTATTTTCAAGTTTTTGCTCAGTGATTGGCTTAAAGTCATCTTCATGAACAAAAAATAGTGACAGAAAGAATGCAATTAATAACAAGCCACCGGTAATCAAGAAGGTAACTCGATAGCTAAATGCAGAAGCTAAAGCTCCACCTACAAATGGCCCTAATAAGTTACCGGCCGTAAAGGCGGAAGTCATTGTTCCGAGGGCTTGACCGGATTTTTCTTTTGGAGTTTCGGTGGCAATTAAGGCGTTAGAATTAGAAACAAATCCTGCAAAAAATCCCTGTGTCATCCTTAAAAAGAATAACTGCCAAACATTAGTTACTAATCCCATTGCTGCTAGAACAATTGCCATTCCTAGTGATGCTCTTAGAATCATTAATTTACGGCCTTTTTTATCAGCGAGCTTACCCCACCAGGGTGATACAACTGCAGAAACAAAATAAACTCCTGAAAAAACAAATCCCGACCAAAAGTTCAGCTCTTGATGGGTAAATGTCCCCAGAGTATCAATGTAAAGTGATAAGAAGGGCATAACTTCTGAAAAAGCAATTCCGGCAATGAAAACAGCAATTGATAAGACTTTTAAATTTTTTCTCCAAAGTTCATTATTTTTGCTTTGACTCATTTTTTCATCCCTTCGTTAAGTTCTTTATCTATCCGATTAGAGATTGCCAGTAGGTTATGGTAGGTCGCAGGATCAATTTGATCAATTAACTGATTAAGCTCCTTGAAGGCTTGATCAACAGACTTAAGGACAGCTTCTCCTTGAGGCAATAGAAATATTTGCTTTTGCAAGCCATTATTAGGGTCTCTTTTGCGAATAATCATTTGGCGCTTTTCTAAGTTTTTTAGGATATTTGTTAAGCTACCAGCTTGATAAGTTAAGTCCTGGGCTAATTCTTTTTGAATGCAGCCAGGATGACGCTGGACGAACTTAAGCAAGTGGGCATGGCTCATTCTAAGATTGACGGATTCTAACTTTTGGTTAATAAAGACATTTTCTAGTCTACCAATATGGTAGATTAGGTTACTTGGCAGGCGCTTTTGAGTTGACATTAATTATATTCCTCTTAACTAGTTGTAGTTACAACAATACTAGTATAGGACTAACTACTTGTAATTACAAGTATAATTAAAATAAAAAGTACATCTCTAATTAGGGGGAAGAGATGTACTGAAAAATTTCTATATTGGGGGGAAAAGCAATAATAAGTAGCAGGCTAATATATTGCTCTTATCCCGCATAATATACTTACTATTTTAAATAAGAGTAAGTAAAATTTATAAAAAGTAATAAGAAATTATTTAGAAATTATAAAGATGAAAGTTTACCATTACGCCGTTATAGCGTTCTTAAATCTGTTTATTCAATGAAATCATTTCAATTAAACTTTGGGCTGTTGAGCTACCTTCATTACCAGCTTTGAGTCCAGCTCTTTGTAAGGCTTGATCGATGTTATCAGTAGTTAAGATACCGAAGGTTATCGGAACTTTTGCTTCAAGGTTCAATTGCATAATTGCACTAGTAATATTTTGAATAATCATACCGTAGTGGTCAGTTTCACCCTTGATTACAGCACCTAGAGTCATAATGCCATCATACTTATCGGTATTGAGAACCTTTTTAGTTGTAAAACCAATTTCAAAAGCTCCAGGTACCCAATAAATATCAATGTTGTCTTTTGATATACCAAATTGAGTTAGTGTGTTAACTGCACCATCAACAAGGTGGTGGGTAACGATTTCGTTAAATTTAGAAACTACGATTGCTACCTTAAAGTTAGTTCCTTTAAAATTACCTTCAAATTTTGTCATGATTAAATCCTCGCTTATCTTATAATGCCTTTAATATGTGGTGGAATTTGTCGCGTTTTGTTTCTAGATAGCTATGATTGATCTTATTAGCTGGAATTTCAAGTGGGACACGTTTTTCAACTTCAATGCCATATTCTTTTAATTGAGAGATCTTATCAGGGTTATTAGTTAACAAGTGAATTCTCTTAACGCCAAGATCTTTCAAGATGCTTGCAGCAATGTCATATTTACGTTCGTCAGGTTTAAAGCCTAAAATTGTATTTGCTTCATAAGTGTCATAACCTTGGTCTTGTAAACTATAAGCCTTTAACTTGTTTTCTAGACCAATACCACGGCCTTCTTGACGCAAGTAAAGTATCAGACCGTTGCCAGCTTCGTCAATTTTTTGCATAGCGGTATGTAGCTGGTCACCACAATCGCAACGTTTCGAGCCAAAAGTGTCACCAGTCATACATTCAGAATGAAGCCGCACTAAGAGAGGTTTATCAGGATCAATATTGCCTTTTAAAATTGCTAAGTTCTGGTCTTGGTAGCTCTTGATCTTGAAATGTCCATATGCAGTTGGAAAGTCTACGAAGTCGTTAGTCTTACTAACAGGGCTCTTAACATATTCTTGTAATTCGGCAATTGTTAAAAATGGCATGTGGTGTTCTTTAGCAATTTCACGCAATTGTGGACGTCTAGCCATATGCCCGTCAGACTTTAAAACTTCACAAATGTAGGCAACTGGTTCTTCGCCAGCTAACTTAGCTAAGGTTACAGAAGCTTCAGTGTGGCCATTTCTTTCTAAAACGCCCCCGTCTTTGGCAACTAATGGGAAACAGTGACCCGGACGGAAGAAGTCCTCTGGCTTAGAATTAGGATCCGCCAAGGCCTTAATAGTAGCTGCACGATCGTAAGCTGAAATACCAGTTGTAGTAGTTTTGTAATCGACACTAATTGTAAAGGCAGTACCGAAGGGATCAGTATTATCCCCAGTCATCTGGTTGAGCTTCAATCTTTGGGCAATATCGCGACTAATGCTAGTGCATAAAAGACCACGGGCGTACTTAGTCATGAAGTTAATATTTTCAGGGGTTACTTTAGAACCTAAGCCGATCATATCGCCTTCAGATTCACGGTCTTCATCGTCAGCAACAATTACTAAGCCACCTTTTTTCATCCATTTGATTGCATTTTGAATCTTCTTAACGTCCATTTTAATTCTCCTTTACTAGGTTTGCTTCAACATATTTTCCTAAGATGTCAGTTTCAAGATTAAGTTCGTCACCAATTTGCAAGTTAGATAAGTTAGTCTTGTCCTGGGTATGTGGGATTAATCCAATTGAGAAAGTATCATCTTTAACATCCATCACGGTTAAGCTAACGCCATTTAAGGCTACGCTGCCTTGAGCGACTACTTGCTTGTTTAACCGCTTAGGAAGTGTAAACCATAATTCAATTGCATTTTCATTAATATGGCGGTCGACTACCTTGATTACTTCGTCAATATGACCGCTAACAATATGACCTTCAAAACGACTACTTGCGCCCATTGCTTGTTCAAGGTTAACCTCATCACCGACATTTAAATTTTTAAAAGTAGTTTTTTTAAATGTTTGCGGCATCATGGTTACTACGAAGCTATTTTGGTCGAATTCTTCAACTGTTAAGCAGGTACCGTTAACTGAGATCGAATCACCGATCTTGATATCTTTTAATAATTCATCAGTATATGAAACTGTCATTTTAATAGTCTCATCGTGTTTTTCAATTTGGACAATTTTACTCTTGCCTGCTACTACACCACTAAACATATTAATTCCTTTCATCAATACGAATATTATCAGCTAATATTTCAAAATTTTTGTTAGTAAATTGCTGCCTAAACTGTGGACTTAAGCCATCGAGCCCATCTTGTCCAATTAAGTCTGGCGATAGGTATGTAATCAATTCGTTAACTTGGAATTGATTAAGAAAGGCATTCTCTATCTTAGGTCCACCTTCAACATAGATAGATTGAATTTCTTGCTTTTTCAATTCGGTTAATAAGTTAACTAGAATATTACCTTTATTTAAGAAGCAGTGAACCGAGTTATTAAAGGGATGGAATGCTAACTCTTGATTTTGAGTAAAGATCCAAGTAGGAGCTAGATTATCTGTTAATAACTTCAAGTCAAGATGGTCTAGTAAGCGCCCGCGTCTATCTAGGATTATCCGAATAGGTGGGAAGTTACTCTGGTGACTAGTCAATAAGCTAGGATTATCAATAATTGCCGTTGAACTGCCAATAACAATTGCTTGATAATCAGCTCGTTCTGAGTGAACTCGCTGATAAACTTCTTGATTGGTAATCTGAGTTCGTGTGCCCTTTATTGCTGTGACTTTATGGTCAAGAGAGATAGCTTGTTTAAGCGTAATCCAAGGTTGATCGTTTTCGTAGAAGTAGCTATAGTGTTCGTTTAATTTACGTGCTTCTTCCGCTAAAACACCAACTTCAACTTCAATCCCGTGTTGCTTTAAGTTAGTGATTCCCTTGCCGGTAACTAACTTATGGGGATCTACTTGGGCAATTACGACACGCTTGATATGGCTTTTAATAATCAGCTCTGAACAAGGCGGCTGCTTACCATAATGGTTGCAAGGCTCCAAGGTAACATAGAGAGTAGAATTGAATAATTGTTCTGGAGTTAATTTAGAGATGGCGTTACGCTCGGCATGTTGATCACCGTAGTGGTGATGGTAGCCAGTAGCCAGCACTTGTCCGTGCTTGACAATAACGCTGCCAACCATGGGATTCTTCCAAGTTTGGTAGCGGCCTTTAGCGGCTTGATTCAATGCAAGACGCATAAAGGATGCATCGTTTTTAACCATTTAATCACTCCTTTTTAGTAAAAAAAGGAGCCTCGAAACTTCGAGACTCCTAACAATAAATCATAAAAAATAATATCAATTACACATAAGTAAGGAATTATTTCTTCTGCCATCTAGACTTTAACTATCGGTATCCAATTGGAATTCCACCGTATAAAACGGGTTGCGGACTATACCGCCGGTCGGGAATTTCACCCTGCCTCGAAGAATAGTTATTCAATTCATTCATATAGTAAAGCGCTTACTAAAATTTGTCAACTAAAAAATTAAAAAATTTAAAACTAGGTATACTTTGTCTAAATAATTCAAATAAAATATTTCTAAATTTTATCCTTAGCTAACAATATATAGTATACGCAGTAATAATAATCACTAGATATTGATATTTTTTAAAAAATTTACAAAAACTTATTTCAGGCTTAGAGCCACAAGGGAATTTTTAAGGGCTAGACCAATTAAGAATCCACTTATATCAACACATCATCTAGTGTTCGTGTTTTGACAGACATACTAAATATTGATAAACTCATCACGATTAATGAATTTCAGGAGGAAAACAATGAGTTTTAAGATTAAGAAGTTCCTGTTAGTTACAGGTGTTGCATTTTTAGCAGGGTTAACTTTAACAGCCTGCTCAGGCAAAAAACAAGGAGGCAGCGGTAATAAAGCTAGCGATGCTAAGCATTCAATTGCGCTAATAACTGACGGTAACGGTGTTAATGACCACTCATTTAATCAATCAGCTTGGAACGGCTTCTTAGCCTATGGTAAAGAACATAACTTGAATCGCGGTAAGAATGGCTACCAATACTTCCAATCAAGTGGTCCATCAGACTTTGTGCCTAACTTTGACCAGGCTGCTAAGGCAGGTTACCAAACAATCTTTGGTATTGGTTATCAATTAAAAGATGCTGTTTCAAGTGCAGCTAAGAAGTACCCTAAGAAGAACTTCGCTATTATTGATGATACTATCAAGGGACAAAAGAATGTTGTTTCCGCTAACTTTAAGAGTGAACAAGCTTCTTACTTAGCTGGAGTAGTTGCAGCCAAGGAGACTAAGACTGGTGTAGTAGGATTCATTGGTGGTGCTCATGGTGATATTGTTGACTTGTTTGATGCTGGATTTGCCCAAGGGGTTAAGGATGAATCTAAGAAGCTTAACAAGAAAGTCACTGTTCTAAACCAATACATTGGTAATTTCACTTCATCAGATAAGGCTAAGTCAATTGCTCAATCAATGTACGCTAAAAAAGCCGACATTATCTTCCATGCAGCAGGTGGTGCTGGTGATGGCTTATTCCAAGAAGCTAAGTCAATTAACCAAACTAGACCTGCTAATAAGAAGGTTTGGGCTATTGGGGTTGATGTTGATCAATCTAACTTAGGTAACTACACTTCTAAAGATGGTAAGAAGAGTAACTTTGTTTTAACTTCAGTAATTACTGGTGTTAACGTTGCCACTAAGGATATTGCTGACCGCGCTTACGAAGGTAAATTCCCAGGTGGTAAGAACTTAATTTACGGTTTGAAGAACAACGGTGTATCAATTACCCGTGGCCAAGTTAGTGCTTCTGCTTGGAAAGCAGCTCAAAGTGCTAGAAAAGATATTTTAGCTAAGAAAGTTACAGTTGCTATCCACCCTAAGAACTAAAAATATTGATTAATTAAAGATATCTTCATCATGTCTCATGGTGAAGAATCTTTTTATAAAAGAGAATATTATGACGCAAAAAGTAATTGAAATGAAACAAATCGTGAAAGATTTTTCTGGTTTTAAGGCTAATAATGGAATCAATCTCGATTTGCAAAAAGGTGAAATTCTAGCACTGCTAGGTGAGAATGGTGCCGGTAAGTCTACTTTAATGAGTATCTTATCAGGATTACTTGAGCCAACTAGTGGTGAAATCTTTGTTAAAGGAAAAAAGGTTAATATTACTGGTCCCCAAGTTGCTAAGAAGTTAGGGATCGGGATGGTTCACCAGCACTTTATGTTAGCAGAATCATTTACAGTTTTAGAGAATATTATCTTAGGCTATGAAACTACTAAAGGCATAGCAATTGACTTTAAAAAAGCCAGACAGCAAGTTTTAGCCTTGGCTAATAATTATGGTCTTAGCATTGATCCTGATCAAAAGGTTTCAGAAATTACAGTTGCCCAGCAACAAAGAGTTGAAATACTGAAGGTCTTATATCGAGGAGCTGACATCTTAATCTTCGATGAGCCGACCGCTGTATTAACTCCGCAAGAAATTACTGAATTTATCAAAATTATCAGAGGCCTAGCTAACGAAGGTAAGTCGATAATCTTAATAACTCATAAATTAGAAGAAATTCGCGCAGTAGCTGACCGGGTGACTATTATTCGTGCTGGTAAGAGTGTTGGCAGCTTTGAAGTCGGCAAAGTTAGCGATGATAAGATGGCTGAATTAATGGTTGGTCGCAAGATTGAGATGAAGCTTACCAAGCCAGCGGCTCAATTAGGTAGACCAATATTGACTGTAAAGGACTTACAAGTTAAGCGTAAAAACGGTAGTTTAGCAGTCAATAACCTATCATTTACAATTCATGCTGGTGAAATCTTAGGTATAGCAGGAATCGATGGTAATGGCCAAGATGAATTAGTTGAAGCACTGACAGGTCTAAGAAAGATTAATGGCGGTAAAGCTGTAATTAAAAAATTGGTAATTAATTCAATGTCAACTAGGGAGATTACCCAGTTTGGAGTTGCTCATATTCCTGCTGACCGTCAAAAATATGGATTAATCTTACCTCTGTCACTAGCAGATAATATTGCATTGCAAGAATATTACCAACGTCCGTTTTCTAAGTTGGGCATTATTAATTTTAAGCAAATATATAATCATGCCAAAAAGTTAATGAAAAAGTTCGATATTCGAGCAGCAAGTGCTAACCTACCAGCAGGTGAACTATCTGGAGGAAACCAACAAAAGGCTATTATTGCCAGAGAATTAGATCGAGACAGTGACTTAATTATTGCCTTTCAACCGACGCGAGGATTAGATGTCGGTGCTATTGAGTATATTCATAAGCAACTTTTGGCCCAACGAGCTAAAGGAAAGGCGATTTTATTAGTATCTTATGAACTTGATGAAATCATGCAACTTTCTGATAGAATCCTGGTATTACACAATGGACAAGAATCTGGTGAGGTAAAGCCAGAAACAACAAGTGAAACTGAGTTAGGTTTATTGATGACTGGTATTAAGAAGGCAGGTGTTAAGGAATGATTCAAGTTAATGCTAGGGTCAAGCGGATTTTAGTACCAGTTGTATCAGTCTTAGCAGGCTTTTTAATTGGTGCAATAATTATGTTGATCTGGAGCTATAATCCTTTGACAGCTTATGGATCAATGTTTACTAGTGCTTTAGGTAATATGAATGGCCTAGGTGAGACTCTGCGTGAAGCAACACCATTGATATTTACCGCAATTGGATTCGCAATCGCTTCAGCGGCAGGATTCTTTAACATTGGCTTGCCAGGACAGGCTCAGGCGGGCTGGTTAACTTCAATTTGGATAGTCTTAGCTAACCCTACCATGCCTAAGGCCATCTTATTGCCCTTAGCGGTGATTGCTGGTGCAGTTAGTGGTGCAATCGTTGCTGGAATTGCTGGGGTATTGCGGGCATATTTTGGCACCAATGAGGTAATTACGACAATCATGCTTAACTATATTGTCTTATATTCATGCCAATATTTAATGCAAAAAGTAATGTCAGATCATTTAAGAATTGATACGGATACTACCAAGACAATTAGCAGAAACGGTAGCTTACACCTTGATTGGCTGAGTAATGTATTCGGTAGTTCTAGAATTAGTGCTGGGATATTTTTAGCAATAATTGCTGCATTAATTTATTGGTTTTTAATGAGGAAGACAACGCTAGGATTTGAAATTAAGGCAGTCGGGCTGAATCCTGATGCTAGTCGATATGCGGGTATCTCCACCAAGAAGAATATTATTGTATCAATGTTATTGTCTGGTGGATTCGCTGGTCTAGGCGGGGTGGTATTAGGATTAGGAACTTACCAAAATTACTTTACCCAAACAACTAGTCTAGATATTGGTTGGGATGGCTTGTCGGTTGCCTTGCTGGGAAGTTCAACGGCTGGTGGAATCGTACTTGCAGCATTTTTGTTTTCAATCTTAAAGATTGGTGGCTTAGGGATGCAGACGATTGCTGGTGTCCCTTATGAAATCGTGTCAATTGTAATAGCAGCGATTATCTTTTTTGTAGCAATTAACTATATAATTGGTAAATTATTCAAAACTAAAGCTAATTCTGCACTATCCACTTCTTCAAGTGTGAAAGTTAATAAAGCAGATGGGTCAATTTCGGGAAAGGAGCCGCAATAATGGATATTGTAACTATGTTAAGCCTAATAGTTTCTTCAACACTGGTATATTCTGCCCCTTTGATCTTTGCGGCTTTAGGTGGCGTATATAGTGAAAATTCTGGAATAGTTAATATTGGACTAGAAGGAATTATGACTATTGGGGCATTTTCTTCGGTAGTTTTTAATTTAACTTTTGCTAGTACTTTTGGCAGCTTAACGCCATGGCTTGGTGTCCTAGTTGGTGGTATTGCTGGATTGCTTCTATCTATTCTGCATGCAGTTGCAACGATTAACTTTAGAGCCGACCATGTTATTAGTGGTACTGTCTTGAATTTGTTAGCACCGCCATTAGGTGTCTTTTTAATTAAGGCTATTTATGATAAGGGACAGACAGAAAATGTTTCGGCTAATTTTGGCTATTTTAGTTTCCCAATCTTAGCTAAAATCCCTGTAATTGGGCCCATCTTTTTTAAAGATACTTCAGCACCAGCTTGGTGTGGAATTATTTTAGCCATAATTTTGTGGTGGGTGTTGTATAAGACAAGATTAGGATTGAGATTGCGTTCATCAGGTGAGAATCCTCAAGCAGCCGATACTTTAGGTGTCAATGTTAACAAGATGCGCTATATTGGTGTATTAACATCTGGATTGCTAGCTGGAATTGGCGGGGGGATTTTTGCTCAAGCAATTTCAGGGAACTTCTCTGTTTCAACAATTGTTGGTCAAGGCTTCATGGCATTAGCTGCGGTTATCTTCGGCAAGTGGAACCCAATTGGAGCAATGTTATCGTCTCTGTTCTTTGGCTTAGCTCAGAGCTTGAGTATAATTGGTAATCAATTACCAGTTATTGCTAAGATACCAACTGTTTACGTTCAGATTGCCCCATATGTAATTACGATTGTAGTCTTGGTAATCTTCTTCGGTAAGTCAGTCGCTCCAGCTGCTGATGGAGTAAATTACATTAAGAGCAAATAATGTTTAATAAGATAGTTAAAGTATGTTTTTTAGCTATCTTATTTTTTATAAGCAAAAAAATTGAATTTTAGTCTGGACAGGATTATTGTTAATCTAACTAAAACTTACTTGGATTTAAGGAGGCTTTTTTATGACAGAAAAGAATCTTGACCATTTAACCCGAGAACAATATGAAGTAACTCAACACGCTGCTACAGAGATGCCATTCACTGGAAAATATGATAACTTTTTTCAAAAGGGGATCTATACTGATGTTGTATCAGGAGAGCCGCTGTTTTCTAGTGAAGATAAGTATGATTCTGGTTGCGGCTGGCCCGCATTTACCCAGCCAATCAAAAAGTTAAAATATAATCGTGACACTAGCCATAATATGGAAAGAACTGAGGTAAGAAGTCCTGAAGCAGATTCTCATTTGGGACACGTATTTACCGATGGACCACAAGATCGTGGTGGCTTACGCTACTGTATTAATTCTGCAGCTTTGAACTTTATCCCTTATGATGAATTAGATAAAAAAGGCTACGGCGAATACAAGAAGTTATTTGATACGGAGGATTAATTATGGCAAATAATTCAAAATATGACACAGCAATCTTTGCCGGAGGGTGCTTTTGGTGCATGGTTGAGCCTTTTGATACACTTCCTGGTGTTGAAAAGATTGTCAGTGGATATACTGGAGGACATGTTGTTAACCCCACATATCAACAAGTCTGCACAGGTACAACAGGTCATGCTGAAGCAGTTGAAATAACTTATGATCCAGAAAAGATGCCTTATGAGAAACTATTACAATATTATTGGCAAGTAACTGATCCAACTGATGAGATGGGACAATTCCAAGATCGCGGTGACCAATATCGTCCAGTGATCTATTATAATTCACCTGAACAAAAAGCTGCTGCAGAGAAGTCAAAGTCAGAATTAGCAGCTAGTCGCAAGTTTGATAAGCCAATTGTGACTAAGATTGAGCCGGCGCAGCCATTTTATCCTGCAGAAGAATATCATCAAGATTTTTATAAAAAAGATCCATTTCGCTATGCAATTGAAGAAGCTGGTGGACGCGCAGCATTTATTGAAGAACACTGGAAAAAATAACAAATGAAAAATGATGTCGATTTAATTCGACATCATTTTTTTATGGGAGTAAGTTATTTAGATTGACAAAAAAGTCAAATCTATTATAATTTAATTAAAATATTAGAAATAAGGTGAAACTATGAAATTAAGAAAGAACCTGTCTAATCGTTAGTAGTCAGGAGAACCTCTTCTCCTGATATTTAGAAGAAGCAGGTAAATATGTTAAATAATACAACAATTAATAAAAATACAGTCCTCACTTTTAATAAAGTAAGTTTATCATTTTTAAATCGCCAGCTGTTTACCGACTTCACTTTTAGTGTAAGTAGTGGTGAACGTGTGGCCATAATTGGTCCTAATGGAATTGGCAAGACTACACTATTTAAGCTGATTTTAGGTGAACTAAAGCCAGATCATGGGAAAGTGACCTCATTCGGCTTGGCTAACTATGTACCACAGGTAACTAATGAGTATATCAGCGATGAACAGAGCGCAGGTCAAAGGAGACTTGAACTTATTGAAAATACAATTTGGTTACCTGGCTCGTTATTGTTACTAGATGAGCCAACAGTTTATCTTGATCAAAACAATATTAATAATTTGAAGTACTTATTGAAGGATTACGACGGAACTATTTTGCTAGCAAGCCATGACATGGACTTTATTGATAGTTTCTGTACTAGGTCGCTTATTTTAGAACCTAATAAGGTACTTGACTATCCTGGTAATTATACTCAGTATCAAGAGCATTTAAAACGCATGCAACAAACGATCGCTAACTTTAATCAAAAGCAGAGATCCGATATGGAAAAGTTACATGACAAGATTCAAAGTCTAACACAGAAGAACAAAGAATTTAATCATCATGTAACGCCTTTAAAGAAAGTGACGCAAGGGAGATATCCATCCAGAAGTAAAGATCGCATTCAACGCGGATTAAGTTCACGACTAAAGCGCGCTCAGCGAGAATTGTCACACTTACCTTCAGAAAAGAAACTGTATCAACATCGTGTTTTATTGCCCAGAATAGATCGAAAAGTAGTTAAAAAGAAAAATTATCAGCTAAGAATAGCTGAAATACTGAGTCCTAAAGGTCAAGTATTACTTGAAAATACAAAATTTGAATTCAATTTAGGTGAATCAGTCGGGTTACTGGGAGATAATGGTTCGGGCAAGACAACATTTTTAAAATATTTGATGAATCAAAAGGACATGCTTTCGGCGGTATATGTTGGTCTAAATGCTAAAATTACTGATGACACTTTAAGTGTAATTGATTTTTTTAAGAATACTGTTCTTTCAAAAACAGAGATAAAAAGATTATTAGTGATGATGGATTTATTTGTTGACTTAGATACAAAATTAAGTGTTCTAAGTGGTGGTGAATTAGCTAAGCTAGCACTATTTCGCAATTTGTACTTAAATCAGACAAAAATATTATTACTAGATGAACCTACTAATTATCTTGACCCTGAAAGTGTTAGAGCATTTAGCAAGTTGCTAGAACAATCGCAATTAACTTGTATAATAGCTTCACACAATGAAAAATTTTTGAAGCAATTTTGCAAGCGGCAATATAGAATTAGCGATAAAAAGTTAATTGAATTAAGATGAAAAAGAAGCGTTAAACGAATCTTGTGATTCCTTAACGCTTCTTTTTTAATCTTTAAATTGATTTTTGACATATTCGGCATAAAGTGGGGTAGACTTAATTAATTCTTGATGGGTCCCCGCTCCTGATACGGTACCATGATCAATAAAGTAGATCTTGTCAGCATCCACAATAGTAGAAAGTCGATGAGCAATTACTAGAGTCATGCGATTTTTCATTAAACTTGTAAGAGCACGCTGAACCATGGCTTCTGATTCTGAATCCAGACTAGCCGTTGCTTCATCAAGCATTAGAATTTTAGGATTACGTAGGAATGCTCGAGCAATTGCAATTCGCTGCCTTTGACCACCAGAGAGTTTGATACCTCGCTCACCAATTTGAGTATCAAGTCCTTTTTCCATTTCTTTGACGAATTTATCGGCATAGGCCATTTTGAGAACTTGCCATAATTCATCATCGGTGAATTCTTTATCTAAACCGTAAACTAAGTTTTCTCGAATTGTACCTGGCATAACTGATGAATTTTGACCTACAAGTCCAATTTGCTTGCGCCAGTAAGTTAGATCGAGATTAGCGATGTTCTCACTTCGGATTTGGATTTCACCAGAAGTAGGATTATAGAAACGTTCAATTAATGAAAAGATGGTTGATTTTCCACCGCCAGAAGGTCCGGCAAAAGCAATGACAGTATTGGGTTTGGCGGTAACATTAATATTATGCAAAATTTGCTTATCATCTTCGTAGGAGAAGTCGATATTTTTTAAAGTTAAGGCTTGGTTAGTAATATCATTTTCTTTATTATCCTGGGACAATTCTTCATTTTCATCAAGCATTTGCTTGATTCTTTGAGTTGAGCCGCTAGTTTTAGATAATTCATTGAAGAATTGGCTAATAATTAACACTGGTGACATGATTTGGAAGATATACATTAAAAATGAGATAAGTGACCCCATAGTTAATGAACCATCCATTACCCTAATTGCCCCGTAACCTAATATTCCTAAAAATAAAACCATCATTAACATATTAGTTAGGGGCTGGGTTAAGGCATTGATCCAGGATTCTTTCTTTCCGATATTGAAAAGATTATCAATGCGACTATTACCACGAGCTAGCTCCTGCTTTTCGGCGTTTGAAGACTTAACTAGGCGGATCTCACTAAGTGTACTAGTAGAATCACTAGAAAAGTTAGCTAATTCATCTTGACGCTTGCGACCAATTTTTCTTGATTGATGCATGATCGGAAGCATTGCCAATATTACAAGTGGAATAGCAATAAACATAATGATAGTCATCTGCCAATCCATTGTTAGCATGATAATTAAGGCACCGAGTACTTAATTGGTAAATGGAGTAATTTATTCCAAAGTAATTTACGCAAATTAGCTACTACACTCTCACCAAAAATACCTAAAATTAAGCCCGAAAGTGCGCTAATTAAGATTCCGCCAATAAAGACAGTAATTGTAATAGTGATTATTGTAGGATTTAAGTTTTTAAAACTATTGATAATTTTTTGTGCTAGTTGCGGGACTAATAAGTTAGCAACTGTCGAAATTAATCCTAATAAAATACCAACAATAAGTTGCCAGTAGTGAGGATGAGTCTGGTTAATTAACTTAAAAAAATCCACAAAACTAAATTTTTCATTTGACTTTTCAACAGATACTTGTGATCGGGAACCGTGCATTTTATAACCTCCTGATAATTAGATATCTAACTAAATTGATAACAATTATTAAAACAGATAGATATCTAACTGTCAACTATTTAATTATTTTTTCTAGGTGATGGTTAAGGTCAGATAACAAGTTAGTTAGTTGATCAATTTTTTCTGTCGGAAAATCTTTTGTGACTTGATTGGAAGTAGTTTGAAAAATTTGAAAAATTTTTTCGACTATTTTAGCGCCTTTTTCAGTAATGTATATTCGTTTAATGCGGGCAGAGATGGGGTCGTTTTTTCTGAGAATTAGACCATCCCGTTCAAGGTTTTTGACCATATTGGCAACACTAGCCCCACGTAAGTGAAAGAAATCAGCCAGCTCGCGCTGAATAGAGCCAGGATTTTGTTTAATAAATTCTAGAGTACGAGCTTGCTGGGGGGTTAAGTTTAGATCGGCTAGATATTTAACGGCTAAATGATGCGAATTTCTCATATAAAGACGCAGTTGTTGATTCATTTGATTAAATTTTTCTGATTTAGTGGTCATAGTTACCTCCATAATTATTAGATATCTAATAATTAGAATTATATCTAATTACTTCACTATGGGCAATGGAAAGCAGATAGCTTGTAAAATAAAAAAACTAGGTAACATTGTACATACCTAGTTTTGAGAGATTATTTTTCTAATTTTTTGATGACTTTAGCTGGTACACCGCCAACTAATGAATTATCAGGGATGTCTTTAGTAACGACAGCACCAGCCGCAATGACAACATTGTTGCCGATTGTAACGCCAGGACAGATAGTAGATTTACCGCCGATCCAGACGTCATTACCAATCGTAACAGGAGATGCTTGAGCCTTATAAGCGCGGCGTCCTTGAGCAGTTAAAGGATGGTTAACTGTGTAAATATCTACATTAGGTCCAATCATGACGTTATTACCAATATTAACTGGGGCAATATCAAGGATAGTCAAGTTATAGTTGCTTAAGAAATCATCTCCAACGTGAATATTTTTACCGTAATCGAAGTAGATCGGAGCTTGCATAGAGAGATTCTTACCATGTGAGCCTAAAATCTCTTTTGCCTTTTGCAGTTGCTTGTCAGGCTGGGATGGTGGAATCTGGTTGAATTCGTAACATTTGTCAGCTGAAGCAGCTTTTCTAGCAGCTACTTCAGGATCTAAAAAATAATATTCTTCACCTGCTTCGAGTTTTTCTAATTCAGATTTAGTCATTATGTGTTTCCTTTCTACTGAATAAATATGCTATTTTGAGTATAATGGTTAAACTAAGGTTTAAGTCAAGGAGAAAATTATGAAATATTCAATTGGACAAGTTGCAGAGATTATGGGTATCAATACATCAGCTTTGCGATTTTATGATAAAAAAGGCTTGATACCATTCGTTAAGAGAGATGAAAATGGTAGGCGCTACTTTGAAGATAATGATCTGAACTTCATTGAAGTTATTGATTGCATGAAGAAAAGCGGTTTAGAAATAAATGATATTAAGAAATTCATTAGCCTTTGCATGTCTGGAGACCAAACACTAAAAGAAAGATATGATTTTTTAGATCATGAAGAAGAAGTTTTAATTCAAAGGATCAAAGAATTACAAGCACAACTGGCTTTCTTACGCTATAAAAAATGGTACTATAAAACCTCACTTGAAGCTGGTACAGAGGGAATTCACTTTATGCCTGGAACGAATGAGGTTGATCCTAACACTAAGAAGCAATATGAGCAAGAATTGCAGAAATGTAGCAATATTCATGAATTAATTGACTATAGAAAGGATAAAATAATCGAAAAATAAGCAATTATTCGATAAGTGTAATCATTTTTCCTTTCATTTTTATTTTTCCTTCTGTGACTAATTTCTTTAGTTGCCTACTTAAAGTTTCTGGAGATATACCAAGTAAACTGGCAAATTCGCTCTTCTTGATGGGTAAGGGAAAGGTATCTTTTTTGGCTTCGTTATGCCAATCAGTTAAATAAGAATAAATTCTATCTTTGGAATTCATCAAATCACGCCGAGAATTATTTATTTCCAAGCTTAACAAGCGTGAGCCAATTGAGTTAAGTAAGTTGACAGCAATTTCTGGGTTGGACTTAAGGAAGTTTTGAAAGTCATTACGTTTAATTGAACAGACCCAACTATCAGATGTAGCCTGCATAAAGTGGGGGATCTGCTCACTGTTAAACAAGTTGCTCTGCCCATTGATACTGCCTTGCTCGGCAATATATAAGATCTTTTCTTTGCCATTGTCAGATAGGGTATAGACTTTTGCTTGGCCTTGGTCAATTACAATTAACCCATCTTGAGATTCAGGTGTGACGATGAAGTCGCCTTTTTTGTAATGTTGGCGATGAGTTGATACGGTAGCTAATTTGCTTAGTGTCTTGTCAGAAATATCCTTGAATACATAGACTTGTCTTAAGCAGTTAATAGGAGAATGGGTCATGGGAATTCCTTTCTTTAAAATTTACAAATTTTAGTTTTATCCTACAATAAATTCTTCAAAATTGTAACAAAAATTGATCTAAGTCAATTTTTATTTTAATAAGATGGATTAGAATTAAGATAAATAAAGAAAGGCTGGGATTACAATGGAAAGATATAGAGCAGAAATATTACCACTTAATGCAGACAAGATTGGTACTAAGGCACATGGAACAGCAGAATTCTCTGTTGATGGTGATACATTACACATTAGCTTAGAAATGTTTGATACTCCTGCTAATGTGCAACACTGGGAACACTTCCATGGCTTCCCAGACGGAAAAGATGCTAGTGTACCAACTGCACAGCAAGATGTGAACCACGACGGCTATATTGACCTAGTAGAAACGGAACCTGTTTCTGGAACAACTATGGTGCCACTCGATGCTGCACCACATGAAATGTGCATTCCAAATGACAACTATCCTGTAGCTGATGACCAAGGTCATTATAGTTATGAGAAGGATGTCCCTTATCAAAAGTTACTTGATAAGTTTAAAGAAGCCTTTGGTGGTAGTGAATTAGACCTAGATAAGCGTGTTGTATACGTTCACGGTGTTCCAGATAGCTTAGTTCTACCAGACACGGTGGCTGGCAAGATCAATGATAAGTACGATCAACATGTTACCTTGCCAATTGCTGCTGGTAAAATTGAAAAAATTTCTGATTAATAACTAATTTGGTAGAAGAAGAATTATAGATAAAAATTAGCAAATAATATTTATGCAATTAAATAACTAAAAAAGAAAGCCATAGTCGGCTTTCTTTTTTATTGCTTTAGATTTTTTTAATAAATTAACCACAATTATATCATAATTTATGCTTAAATTAATCTAAAATTTTAGGTTTAATGATTATTGCGATACAAATACTATTGATAATAAGCATTAACCTTGCAAATAAAATATTTTTAAATCATATACGATTTAATATAAATTGCAAATAAAATGCTATTTATATAACAAAGAAGTATGGTATAGCTGTAGTTTAGTAAAATTTAATAGAATTTTTTATAGGAGAACGATCATGGTATCAAAAAATAACAAGAAAAATAAACTTGCATTGATGACTGACCGTCAACCCCGTTACAGCATTCGCAAGTTAAATATCGGAGCAGCTTCGGTTTTGTTGGGAATTTCCTTAGCTTTAGGAATAAATCAAGTTGATGTTAAAGCCGATACAGTCGAAACAGATGCAGTACAGTTATCTTCTACAGGACAGATTACTAGCGTGACAAGCCAAGAGGAGCATATTGTAGTTAATGAAAGTTCAAAGCAAGCTAACAATTCTGAGCAAGTTACTAATCAATTATCTAACCCAGCTAGTTGTACTAACGATATAGAGAAGCAATCTTCAACTCAAAACTATCCTATTTCGACTCAAGCAGTGAGTGCTAATCCGATAGAGCCTGTGCTAAATAACATCCAGCAAGAGAAAGCAAATTCTGAAGCAGCTTTAGAAAATACAGTTAATAGCCAAAATCTTACTATTACTAATGATGAGGACTTAAAAAAATTCGATGAAAGTTTTGATGCAAATCAATTAGATCAAAATCATTTATTAGGTATTGCAGGTGGATTTCATATTTTTGGTGAAAATGTTACCTTAGATGCTCACACAAATGGCAACTTTGTTGCGGGGAATCTTTCGGCTAGCGTTGACTTTGGAACGCGAGGTGATTCTCATAATCACACTAACGGTGACATTTACTATATTGAAGACATTGCTCAAATCACTAATAATGGCTTTAATCATGAAAATAACTATATTGTTTTTGGTGAAAATATAAATTTGGAAATTAAAGATAATAGTGTTTATGTCAATGGAATTAAATTAGATAAGGTTATGCCAGAACAAGTTAAACAAGCACATCAATATATTGATATTCAAAAAGAATTAGATAAATTGCGTGAAAAATCTGATGAATATCAAAGCAATTTAACTACAGAAGGCGTAAAAATCGACTTTTCAGATATGAATAACCAGACCATTGATGTAAGCGAGGTTTCTAAGGAAACAGATATAATATATGTGAATATACCGGCTGAATTACTGTCAAAGAGTCAGCCAATATACATTACTGGATTAAGTTCTGAAAAGGATGGTCCGGCGATCGTTATCAATGTAAAAGAAATTAATGATAGTAAGTTAACTGTTCAAACTCAAATCAAGTTAACTTACGAGAATGGCGATAGCCTTGCTTCTGGTGAAAATCACGCTTACCCTAATAAGTTGTTGTGGAATTTTGGTACTGAGGTAAAAGAATTAGAATTTAGTTCAGGGCATTTTATGGGAAGTATATTGGCAACTAATGCAACAATTGCAACGAATGTAAATATTGATGGCACGATTATCGGACAGACAGTTCATATTAAAGGCGGTGAAAGTCATCGCTGGGATCTAAATCATCCAATGGAAGAGGTAGAAATTCCAAATGTTACGCCAGATCCAACCCCTAATCCAGACCCAGAACCAGACCTTGATCCAGCACCGGACTCAGATTCAACTCCTAATCCGACTCCAGAGCCAGATCTAGACCCAGAACCAAGCCCGACTCCAGAATCAGATCCAGAACACACTCCAACTCCAGATTTAGAATCTGATTCAACGATTGATTCAGAATTGGTTCCCGAAGAAGATTTAATTTTAGATTTAGAATCACAAAAGCCCGAGTTAATAATACCGGCAATCGAAGAAGATATGGCTACTCCTGAAGCTGAAGAGCAAGAAAAAGAGTCTATAACTCAAGCCCCTATTCTCAATTTAAAACCTGAAACTAATACTAATATTGACAAGGTTAAAACTATCAAAACTGCTTCTGAAAAAGTGCTTGGGGACAAGAAGTATGATAATGATAAAGTAAAATCTAAAAATTCAATCAAAACTACAACTGAAAAAAGTACAATTCCACAAACAAGTAGCCAAAAAGGCCAAAGCCTTTTATCTGTTATGGGATTAGTATCAATTTTAGTTGCAGCTAAGATTGTGAATAATGATAGAAAGAAAGGAAAGAAAAATTAATGTTTAAGGCACTCTATGAGTGCTTTTTTTAATCTAAATTTGACAATTAGTCCATAGATATACTAATATTATAAAAGGTACATATGGGGACTATTTTTTAGAAAGGTTAGAAAAATGGAAATAAGCAATACGAAAAAATTAAATTTAGCAATAATTCGTGGCAATAAGGCATATGATTACTGGGCTGAGAAGGCTAACCTTTCGAACTACTTATCAGTTATTCTGTATGAGTTATTGATTCGTTCTAAGTTATCCCAAAAGGAACTTATAAAGTTGACTGACTTACCTAAACAATCAATCAATAAGGGCATACATCTCCTTTATGAGCAAGGTTATATTAGTTTAACTACTTCAGAACGAGATAATCGAGTTAAATTTTGTGAATTAACTAAAGATGGACAAGACTATGCTCGTGAGGTAATGAAACCGCTAATTGAACTCGAAGAGAGGGTAGCTGATAGAATGGGCAAAGAAAAAATGAAGCAGCTCACATTTTTAATGACCGAATGGAGTGATACTTTCTGGAAGTTAATGAAAGAGCAGGCTCATAAGTAAACAGATAAGCCCAGTAATTATCTAAGAATTTTACGGAGGTGAAGTTGATGCCAAGAAAAAGATTCAAAGCAATTTTTTTGGCTTTAATTAGTTTAATATTTTTTATTTTAACAGCTTGTAGCAGAAAGAATACTAATACTTACCAAAATATAAAGCAGTCCAATAAGATCGTCTGGGGAGTTAAGGCAGACACACGCTTATTTGGATTAATGAGTATCAAGACCGGGAAGATTGAAGGTTTTGAAATAGATTTAGCTAACGCATTAACAAAAGAAATCTTAGGAAAAAATGGTAAAGCAGAATTTGTTCAGACAACCACTAAGTCAAAAATTCCGCTGTTAAAAAATGGAAACATTGATGCTGTCTTGGCAGCGATGACAATTACTCCCGAAAGAAAAAAAGAAGTTTTGTTTACTAAACCTTACTTTAATGCGGGACAATCTCTATTAGTACCTGAAAATTCAAAAGTCAAGACAGTTAATGACTTAAATAAAAAAGGTATGGTAGTTTTAGCGGTTAAGGGAACTACAGCTGCTATTAATATAGCTAAGTTTGCCCCTAAGGCAAAGGTGCTTGAATATGATGACTATGGTCAAGCATTCACTGCCTTAAAGGCTAAGCAAGGGCAAGCTTTGACTACTGATAGTGGTATCTTAGCCGGACTTGCTAAAGAGGGTAAAGGCTATAAACTAGTTGGAGGTAACTTCACCAGTGATCCATATGGAATTGCTGTTAATAAAGGTCAAAAAGAGTTTGCCTCTAAGCTAGACGTGGCCTTACAGAATTTAAGACAGAATGGTACCTACAATCGACTTTTGAAAAAATGGTTCGGAAATATCCCGGGTTTTAGTATAAAATTCACTCAACAAAATTAAGCAATAAAAAGAAAATATTGATCTCTTAATTAAATAAAATAGTTTGCTTTTTTAATAAAAAGTTCGTACTTATTGTAAAGATTTCATTCTTTTTAAAGCAAAAATCACGAACATAGAGTAAAATATAAATCATAATAGAAAAAAGAGAGGGGAAAAATAATGGCTGCAATTATTGAATTTAAAAATGTTAACAAGTATTATGGAAAACTTCACGCCCTAAAAAATATCAACTTATCAATTGAAGAAGGTCAGGTCGTAAGTATTATTGGTCCGTCAGGCTCAGGTAAGAGTACCTTAATTAGAACTATGAATGGCCTTGAGAAAATTAATTCCGGTCAATTGATTGTAACCGGCTACGATATTGCTGACAAAAAGACTGACTTAAATAAAATTAGAAAAAATGTTGGTATGGTATTCCAGCACTTCAACTTATATGAAAATCATACTGTACTTGAAAATATCACTTTAGCGCCTAAGATTGTTTTACATCGTGATAATGAAGAGAATCATCAAATTGCAATGGACCTCTTGAAAAAAGTTGGTCTCGCTGATAAGGCAGATTATTATCCTAGACAATTATCTGGTGGACAGAAGCAGCGTGTTGCAATTGCAAGATCACTTGCAATGAAACCAAAGGCTATTTTATTTGATGAGCCAACTAGTGCACTTGATCCTGAAATGATTCAAGATGTATTGAATGTTATGAAGCTAGTTGCTGATGAAGGCTTGACAATGGTTGTGGTTACTCACGAAATGGGATTCGCCCGTGAAGTAGGCAATCGGGTAATTTTCTTTGATGGTGGAGAAGTAATCGAAGATGAGAAGCCAGATGTATTCTTTGATAATCCTAAGAGTGAACGTGCACGTCAATTCTTAAGTAAGGTTATTACTAACTAGGTGGCTATTATGAAAAAATACCGTAGAATATGGCTGCTGCCATTAATTTTTGGATTGGTATTTATCCTTGCAGCTTGCAGCGTAAAGCAGTCTAAGAATAAGAATGTATATCAAGAAGTTAAACAATCAAAGACAATTACTTGGGGTGTAAGGGCTGATACGCGCTTATTTGGTCTAATGAGTGTAAAGACTGGTAAGATCGAAGGCTTTGAAATTGATTTAGCTAAGGCATTGACTAAACAGATACTAGGCAAGGATGCTAAGGCTAAGTTTGTCCAAACTACCCCTAAAACGAGAATCCCACTTTTAAAAAATGGTAACATCGATGCCATTTTAGCGACAATGACGATAACACCAGAGCGTGCAAAGCAAGTTGACTTTACTAAGCCTTACTTTCCATCTGGGCAGTCATTATTAGTGCCAGATAGTTCTAAAATTAAAGATGTTAAAGATTTAAATGGTAAGACTGTTTTAGCAGTTAAGGGTACAACAGCTGTCGATAATATGGCCAAGTTTGCGCCAAAAGCCAAGGTGCTTGAATATGATGATTATGGTCAAGCATTTACTGCCTTGAAGGCCGGACAGGGACAAGCTATGACTACGGATAATGGCGTTTTGGCAGGGATTGCTAGTGAAAATCGTGGCTATAAACTCGTAGGTGGTACCTTTACTCAAGAACCATACGGTATTGCCGTCAATAAAGGGCAGACGAAGTTACTTAATAAACTAAATCAAGCTTTAGTAGAAGTGAAGAAGAACGGTACTTATCACAGAATCGTTGAAAAGTGGTTTGGTGGAGTTCCAGGTTTTAAGGAGGTCGAGAATGAATGATAGGAATTTTAACTAGTCATTGGTCAGAATTCATTACCGGATTTGGAAATACGATTTTATGCAGTTTAATTGCTCTATTTTTTAGTCTAGTACTTGGAATAGGCTTCGCATTGCTGGAAGTTGCACCAATTAAGTTCTTAAGAATAATTGCTAAAATTTACATTGAGCTTTTTCGAAATATTCCACTGCTAGTTATCACAATGGTATTTTATTTAGTTATTCCGCAATTTTTCTTTAAGGTTTCAGGCTTTGTTGCTGGAACTATTGGGTTGAGTTTATATACTTCAGCCTTTATTGCAGAAAATATTAGAGCGGGTATTAACTCAGTCGGTGATGGTCAAATGGAAGGTGCTCTTTCAAATGGAATGACTTACACCCAAGCAATGCGGTATGTAATTTTACCGCAAGCAATGAGAATTGTGATCCCACCTCTGGGCAATCAATTCATAAACTTGATTAAGAACTCATCAGTATTAGCGTTTGTAGCAGGGTTCGACTTAATGTATCAAGCAGATGTAGTAGCATTGTCATCATTTCAGACAATTAATACTTATGTAATTGTTGGGGTCTTTTATCTGATCTTAACTTTGCCACTTAGCTACTATATGCGTTATTTAGAAAAGAAATTGAATTAGAGGAGGGAATATAGATGGGAAATTTTGCTCAAGCATATTCATGGGTTGATATCCGCTTCCTCTTACAAGGACTTGGGGTGACAATCTATGTGTCTTTGATTTCAATTGCACTAAGCTTTATAGTTGGGTTAATATTTGGTTTCATTAGAAATATGAAGATTAAGTATCTCTCTGCTATTGTTGGCTTTTGTATTGATATCATTAGAAACTTGCCATTATTATTGATTATTTTCTTCACTTATTTTGGCTTGCCAGAATTAGGAATAGTAACTAATCCTATACTTGCCTCAATTATTGCCTTGGTAATATTTGAAGGGGCAATGTTAGCTGAAATTGTCCGTAGTGGTATTAATGCTGTTCCGATTGGTCAGATGGAGGGAGCCCGCTCTAACGGGATGACTTATATGCAGGCGATGATCCATGTTGTCTTGCCACAAGCATTGCACAAGATGATCCCAGCTTTGCTATCACAATTTGTTTCATTAGTTAAAGATACTTCATTAGCTACAATTATTGTCTTGCCGGAATTATTATTCCATGCGCAGATTATTTATAGTCAAAACTCGACTTACTTAATTCCAATGTACTTGATTATTTCTGTAATGTATTTCGTGGTATGTTTCTCACTCTCAATGTTTGCCAGCCATTTACAGAAGAAGTTTAATAGTTAATTACCAAAACAAAAATAGACCTAGTTATGAAAATATGCATAGCTAGGTCTATTTATTTTCCCTTATTGGGCTAGAACTGAACGAATCTTAGTGGTAAGCATATCAATAGCGACGCCATTTTCCCCACCTTCAGGGACGATAATATCTGCATAACGCTTAGTAGGCTCAATAAATTGGTGGTACATCGGCTTAACTGTGGCCAAGTATTGATTGATAACTGAATCAACAGAACGACCACGCTCTTGAGTATCACGTTCTAATCTTCTGATAAAGCGAATATCATCATCAGTATCAACGAATACTTTAATGCTCATTAAGTCACGTAATTTTTCATCAGAGAGAACCAAGATACCCTCTAATAAGATAATATCTGCAGGTTCAGTGTGAATAGTTTCGCTGCTGCGAGTATGAGCGGTGAAGTCATATACTGGCATCTCGATTGATTGCCGGTTCATTAATTGACTTAGTTGTTCAATTAATAGTGGCATATCGAAGGCATCAGGATGATCGTAGTTAATCTTCTTGCGCTCTGACATAGGTAAGTTGTCATTATTCTTGTAATAAGAATCTTGGGTAACCACTAGCATGTGATCATTTTGATGTAAAGTTTTATAAATTTCATGGGCAATAGTAGTCTTACCACTACCAGAACCACCGGCAATACCAATAATAATAGGTCGTTTATCTGTTTGCATGGGGAAGCTCCTTTTTTTAACTATTACCATAATACCTTATTATGTCAAGAAAATCGCGCTAATTGATAATATTTATTAAAAAAGTTTAGCAATTATCTGTATGCGCTTTAATAAATGCGTTGGATTTGATTGCTTTTTTATCTGTAGCAAGTAATAATATATTTAAGTAAACGCTAACATTTATTTCGGGATGGAGATGAAAAATTATGAAAGAAAAATTTACTATAAAAGACTTTGCAATGAATATTCTTAATGGGATTGCAATTGGTGTTGTTGTCGTCTTAGTACCAGGTGCCTTATTATCAGAATTGGTTAAAGTATTGTTGCCATCAATGCCCGCTTTATCTGTCGTGCAACAAGGATTAAACTTGGCTAATTCAATGATGGGACTGGTCTGCGGAATTTTAGTTGGATTAAATTTCAAGTTTAGTCCAATTCAAGCAGCTTCTTTGGGATTGGCAGTGGAATTTTCTGCAGGAGCTATTAAAGCTAAAGATGGAGCCCTAATATTGTCAGGTACGGGTGACATTATCAATATGATGATCGTTGCCGCAATTGGAGCTGGAGTAATCCTGCTTGTGGCAGATAGGTTGAAAGCATACACAATTTTAATTATTCCAACGCTACTTTTAGTAGTTGTTGGTTCTGTTGGGGTAATAATTGCCCCTTATGTTGCTAGGATTACAGAATTAATCGGAATTGGTATTAAGCAATTATTAGGACTGCAGCCAATGTTAATGTGTATTTTGTTAGCTGTAGTATTTGGAGTCTTAATTGTATCACCGATTACTACAGTAGGAATTGCCTTGGCTATCTCCTTAGCGGGCATTGGCTCGGGAGCGGCTAACGTTGGTATCTGTGCAACTGGCTTTGCTTTTGCAATTTTGGGCTGGAGGGTGAATTCACATGGTATTAGCATTGCTCACTTTTTGGGATCACCTAAAATTTCGATGCCAGTAATCGCTAGGAATCCCAAGACACTTATACCTATAATATGTTCAAATGCATGTTCTGGCCTAGTAGCTTATATTTTCCAAGTTAAGGGAACGCCGATGAGTGCTGGATTTGGCTTTAGTGGCCTAGTCGGACCAATTAATAATCTTAATTTAGCATCAGGTGGTTGGAGTATGATTAATATTTTAATAACTACGTTAGTATATGCGGTATTTCCAATAATCTTTGGTCTGATTTTTAAAAAAGTATTTGTTGATAAATTGCATTTCGTTAATGAAGAAGATTATAGATTATCACTATAGATTTCCTAGTTAAATAATGCAATACTAAGAGATAAGTACAAAAAGGAGCGCAGCAGACTTGATGCGCTCCTTTTAATTTTCTCTAAAAAATTGGTATAAATATTCGCGATAAGCAAAAGACAAGATTAAATTGCGTAACATTTCTTTTTGCTTAGTTCGGTCATGTCCGATTTGCTGTAATTGCTCTTGAAAGCCAAAGACGTGTAAAAGAGCATTTTGTAACTCTAAGGCGAAGTAATTATAGGCAATATCTACCGGATAAGTTGACTTTTGGATCTTGATTGCGCGTCTTAGATCATCTTGTTCCATTACGTTTTTAGCTACAGCAATAAACAATAATTCAGCAATTTGTTCTCTGCTATATAGACGCTTAGCTGGAGGAGCAATTAACTTGTGCTTAACATAATTACTAACCATGGAACTGGTAATCTTAATATTTCCTAGTGGACTTAGACAATTATTTAAGTAGGCGACTACTTGGTTTAGATATAAACCCATATCAGGAATTTCGCTAAACTTTGGTAATTTAAATTTAGAAATTTCAATTAGCTTTGTCATGATTATTTACCTCATAAATAGATTAAACCTTGATTACTCTACTCTGTCAACAAACAACTTTATATCAGTTTTTTAAAAACTGTTGACAGGTATTTTAAAAACTATTAGTATTGGTAACAAATCGAGGTAAAATTATGACAATAAAAATTATTACAGATTCAGGTGCTAACACCTTTGAAAACACTATTTTAAATATTCAACATACTAATGTACCTTTAACCATTAGGGCAGGAAGTAAGTCTTGGACTGATAATGAGGAGTTAGATTTGAATAGCTTTGTTGAAGAACTTGCTAATACTAAAGAAAAGACATCTTCAGCGTGTCCAAGTATTAATGACTGGTTATCTGCTTATGAAGGTGCAGATGAAATTTATGTTTTGACAATTACTAGTGGTCTTTCAGGCACTTATAATTCTGCTGTCCAGGCAGCTAACTTATTTAAAGAAGATCATCCAGATGTTAAAATACATATTTTCGATACTAAGACTGCTGGTCCACAAATTAGGCTTTTATCCAAGAAGACAGCTGAGTTAATTAATCTAGACAAGTCTTTCGATGAAGTTGTAGAGACAATTAATCAAGAGATTAACAAGACCAACTTATTGTTCGTATTGGAACATCTTGACAATTTAGCTAATAATGGCCGTATTAGTCCCGCAATTGCTAAGGTGACACATCTACTTAAGTTAAACATCTATGGCAGTGCTAACAGTGAAGGTAAGTTTGAAATGTTGGGTAAGACTCGCGGTGGTAAGAAGATGTATCCTAAGTTACTTAAGGTAATGCAAGCAGCTGGATACCATGGCGGAGAGGTAATGATTGATACTGTTGATGCAGATGGCAAGGCCCAGTTATTGAAGACCGAAATTTTATCTGTTTATCCTGAAGCTGAAGTTACCATTTCAACTTGTGGTGGTTTATGCTCATACTATGCCGAAAATAATGGCATTATGATAGGTTACGAAATTTAAAAATATAGTTCACTAAAGAGTTCAGCAGATGGAACTCTTTTTTTGATGTCTATGAATAGGCAGCATTACAATTAATTAAAAAATCTGCGGTAGAGCTTGCTTAATACCTATAATTACAGGTATAATGATAAAATAATTAAATTTATGATAAAAGACATGGAGCAGGTGAAAAGAATGAAGAAAGGAAAGATGATTAAGGCACTGTCAATAATCTTGGCGATGTTAGCCATAATTTTTGCGACAGTGACACCTAGTTATGCGGCTAGTTCTAGTCAAACTAGTACTACTAAAAAAGTAGCTAAGGGTTCAGTATTAAAAAGAATTAAGGCTAAGAAAGAATTAGTTGTTGGTACTTCAGCAGACTACCCACCACTAGAGTTTACAACTAGCGAAAACGGTAGTACTAAATATGTCGGCGTTGATATTGAATTGGCTAAAGAAATAGCTAAGGACTTGGGTGTAAAACTCGTTATTAAAAACATGAGCTTTGACTCTCTTTTAGTCGCTCTTGAAACGGGTAAGATTGATATGGTTATCTCAGGCATGACACCAACCCCTGAGCGTAAAGAGAGCGTTGATTTTTCTAAAATTTATTACAAGCCAAGTGGTGAATATTTCTTAATTAATAAAAAGGATGCAACTAAATATACCAACATAAAAAGTCTTAAAGGAAAAACTGTTGGAGCCCAAACTGGTAGTATTCAATATAATGAAATTAAGTCCCAAATGAAGGGATCAACCGTTAAAGGCTTAGGGAAAATTAATAATTTAGTTTTAGCTTTACAATCGGGCAAGGTTTCTGCAGTATTAATGGAAGAATTAATTGCAAAAGCCTATGCTCAAAACAATAATAACTTAAAAGCTGTCAAATCAGACATTAAAGACGATGCAGCAGGTAACGCTGTAGCAATGGCTAAAGGGCAGCCTGATTTAGTAGCAGCAGTTAACAAGACTATCAATAAAGTAAAAAAGAATAATCTGATTGATAATAAGTTCTTGCCTCAAGCTGCTAAATATATGAAGACTGCTAACAAGACTAACAAGATGAGCCAATACTGGAGTTACTTCCTTAAGGGAGTCGGCTATACTATTGTAATTACCGTCTTTTCAGTTTTAATTGGGATTATTTTAGGAATAATTTTGGCTTTGATGCGCTTATCTAGAAATAAGCTCCTTCACTGTTTAGCAGTTGCTTATATTGAATTTATCCGTGGGACACCACAAATGGTACAGATTTTATTTGTATACTTTGGAGTGGGATACTTAATTTCTAATTTATCGGCTATTATTGCTGGTATTATTGCAATTGGTCTTAACTCTGGTGCTTATGTGGCTGAAGATATCCGTTCAGGGATCGATTCACTTCCAAAAGGACAAGTTGAAGCAGCTCGCTCTTTAGGTTTAAGTCAGGCTAAGGCTTACAGATATGTAATTATTCCCCAAGCAATAAGAAATATTTGGCCAGCTTTAGGTAATGAATTTATTACTTTATTAAAGGATAGCTCATTAGTTTCTGTGATTGGAGTTTCTGAATTAATGTACCAAACACAATTGGTTCAAACTTCAACTTATCGTGGTGTTCTACCATTATTTATTGCGATGGTGATCTACTTCATCATGACCTTCTCGTTGACTAGACTGTTGAACTACTTTGAAAGAAGGATGAAGAAAAATGACTAAAATGTTAGAGATTCAGCACTTAAAGAAAAATTTTGATAAAAATGAAGTCCTCAAAGATATTTCTGCCACCGTTAATAAAGGACAAGTTATTACAATTATTGGCCCATCTGGTTCAGGTAAAAGTACCTTACTAAGATGCTTAAATGTTTTAGAAAGACCTACGTCTGGTAAGGTTATTTTTGATGGGAAAGATTTAACCAATATTGATGAAAAAGAACTAGACCAACTTAGAGAAAAAATGGGTATGGTATTTCAAAACTTTAATCTATTTCCAAATATGAACGTTATTGAAAATATCAAGCTTGCCCCTATGAAAGTCAAAGGAATGAGTGACCAAGAAGCAGAAAAAATTGCCCTTGATTTACTTGATAAGGTAGGTCTAAAAGATCGAGCTAATCAATCTCCATCTAGTCTTTCAGGTGGACAGCAGCAGCGTGTGGCTATTGCTAGAGCACTAGCTATGGATCCTGAAGTAATGCTATTTGATGAACCAACTAGTGCTCTTGATCCAGAAATGGTAGGGGAAGTTTTAAAGGTTATGCAAGATTTAGCAGATTCAGGAATGACAATGGTCATTGTTACTCACGAGATGGGATTTGCTAAAGAAGTATCTGACATTGTTTGGTTTATGGCTGATGGTTATCTTCAAGAAAAAGGAAGTCCAGAGCAAATTTTCGATCATCCTCAATCAGACCGTGCTCAAGATTTTCTATCTAAGGTTTTAAAATAATGGTAAAAAGAGATTCTTATGAATCTCTTTTTTGTTTCTCATTGTAAGACTATTGTTGCAGGCGTTTTATATGATAAAATAAAGTTGATTATTTATATATTTAGCTTGGAGAATAAAATGTTTAAACAAAGATTACGGAAGTTTATTATTTTCTTTGTTTCAATCTTAGTGGCTACGGTCATAACGGGATGTGCGAGAAATAATGATAAGAAGATAACTATTGTCGGTTCGAGTGCTATGCAACTTTTGGCAGAGCAAGCCGGGAACGATTACCGTCTAACTCACACAGATAGCAATATTGTTGTTCAAGGTGGTGGGTCAGGTACAGGTCTAAGTCAAGTACAGGCTAAAGCAGTAGAAATTGGAACATCCGATGTTTTTGCAGAGACACAAAAAGGAATCGATGCTAAGGTCTTAACTGATTACAAAATTGCCATTGTCGGCATTGTACCAATCGTTAATAAGGGGGTTGGGGTTAAGAATCTTACTTTCCAACAGCTAAAGGATATTTTTTCTGGAAAGATAACCAATTGGAAGCAAGTAGGTGGCAAGAACCTAGCAATTACTGTAATTAATCGCTCTAAAGGAAGCGGTACTCGTTCTAGCTTTGAAGGAATTGTTCTAAAAGGCGTTAAGCCTGTCAAGGCTCAAGAACAAGATTCAAATGGTACAGTAAGAAAAATTGTCAGTTCAACTCCAGGGACAATCTCTTATATTTCCTTCCCATATGCTAACGACAAAAACATCCAAAAATTAAGTCTAAATGGCATAGCGCCAACTAATGATAATGTTACTACTAATAAGTGGCAGCTGTGGTCTTATGAGCATATGTACACACAAAAAAATGCTCCTAAGTATGTTAAGGACTTTATCAAATATATGCTTTCAACTAAAGTTCAAAAGGGCTTAGTACCTAAGTTAGGTTATATTAGTATTGATGACATGAAGGTTACTAGAGATAGTAACAATCAAGTAGTAAAAGAATAGGATTGCTCTTAAATGAATAACAAACAAGATTTAAAGCAAGTGGTAAACCAAGCTCTGGCAGAGCAGAAGGTACCACATGTTAAGCTGAAAAAAATTGGCGTTGATAAGGTCAATGTCGAAAGGCTAACTAAACCTTCTAAAGAAACCCGTCAAGAATACTGGGGAAAAGGCTTGACCTATGCAGCAATTATATTAATCATTGCCTTAGTAGTTTCAATTATCGGTTTCATTGCGGTACGTGGCTTATCGACATTTTTGCAAAATCATGTAAATGTTTTTCATTTCTTAACTTCAACAGATTGGGATCCAGGCGAAGGTAAGAATTATGTCGGTGCAGCTGCAATGATTGTGACATCATTTGCAGTCACCATATTAGCAGCCTTAGTAGCGACACCTTTTGCAATTGCCGTTGCCTTATTTATGACTGAATATTCAAGTAAGAAAGGCGGGCACTTTTTACAGACAGTGATGGAATTATTGGTTGGTATTCCATCAGTTGTTTATGGATTTTTGGGACTAACAATTATTGTGCCATTAATTAGAAATATTTTTGGCGGTACAGGCTTTGGTATTTTATCAGCTACTTTAGTTCTATTTGTAATGGTGTTACCAACTATCACATCTCTAACAGTTGATAGTTTGAATGCAGTCCCGAATCATTATCGCCAAGCATCAGCAGCTTTAGGTGCTACTCACTGGCAGACTATTTATAAGGTAGTCTTGAGAGTAGCTGCTCCTAGAATTATGACGGCTGTAATTTTTGGGATGGCAAGAGCCTTCGGTGAAGCTTTAGCTGTTCAAATGGTTATTGGTAATGCAGTTTTGATGCCATATAACTTAGTAAGTCCATCAGCTACCTTAACTAGTCAATTAACTAGTCAAATGGGTAATACAGTTATGGGAACTTTGCCAAACAATGCCTTATGGTCATTAGCGCTATTACTTTTGATCATGGCTTTGTTCTTCAACTTCTTAGTCCGCTTTGTCGGCAAGAAAGGACAGAAATAATATGAATGCAAAAACAAGAGACAAGGTAGCTACTGCAGTTATTTATGCCTTGGTTAGCGTTGTGGTAGTTATTCTGTTTGGAATAATTGGAAATATTCTTGTTTCAGGTGTACCGCACTTATCGTGGCATTTTTTAACTTCAGAAGCATCTTCTTACCAAGCTGGTGGAGGGGTAAGAGATCAACTGTTTAATTCATTATATTTGTTGGTCTTAACTATGATTATATCCCTGCCGATTGCTTTGGGGGCTGCAATTTATTTAGCTGAGTACGCAACTGATAATTGGTTTACTAGCTTAATCAGAACTACGATAGAGATTTTAAGTTCATTGCCATCTATTGTTGTGGGGTTATTTGGTTACTTGCTGTTCGTTGTTCAATTTGGCTTTGGTTTTTCGATTATTTCTGGTGCCTTAGCTTTAACATTTTTTAATTTGCCAACTTTAACCAGTAATATTGAACAAGCAATCGCAGGAGTTCCGCAAACTCAACGAGATGCAGGTCTTGCCTTAGGTCTTTCTAACTGGAAGACCATTAGGGGAATTGTCCTTCCAGCAGCGCTACCAGGCATTTTAACTGGTGTAATTTTGAGTGCAGGCCGTATTTTTGGTGAAGCTGCTGCCTTAATTTATACTGCTGGTCAAAGCGGGTCGACGATCGATTATAGCAATTGGAATCCATTTAGTCCTACTAGCTTTTTGAACGTAATGCGACCAGCAGAAACTTTGGCTGTTCATATTTGGAAAGTTAACACCGAAGGTATTATTCCTGATGCTGATATCGTATCAGCTGCAACTTCAGCATTACTGATTATTGTAGTAATTTTATTCAATTTAGGTGCGCGGGCTTTAGGTAATCATTTATATCGTAAGCTAACTGCGGCTAAGTCTTAAGGAGAGTTTGGGATGCAAGATATAAATGAAGTAAAGACGCACATTAAAAACTTTGATCCTAATGATGAAATTTTGTCTACAAAAAATTTGAGTGTTTTTTATGGTGGGACAATTCAAAAGTTATTTAATGCGAGTTTGCAGTTTAAGAAGAATTCAATTACAGCTTTGATCGGTGGTTCAGGCTCTGGTAAGTCTACCTTTTTGCGTTCAATAAATCGAATGAATGATAAAGTGGCTAAAATTACTGGAGAAATCTGGTATCACGGTCTTGATATTAATAAAAGTGATATCAATGTTTATGAATTAAGAAAGAACATTGGAATGGTCTTTCAAAAGCCGAATCCATTTCCTAAGTCAATTAGAGAAAATATTATCTATGCCCTAAAAGCCAATGGTCAAAAAGATAAAGGACAACTGGATCAGATAGTTGAAGAAAGCCTACGTGCTGCAGCTCTTTGGGATGAGGTAAAAGATAATCTTGATAAAAGTGCCTTAGCCCTATCTGGTGGTCAGCAGCAAAGATTATGTATTGCCCGTGCCTTAGCAGTCAAGCCAGAAGTCATTCTCTTAGATGAGCCGGCTAGTGCCTTAGATCCAGTGTCAACCTCTAAGCTTGAAGACACGCTTAAGCAGCTTCGTAGTGACTATACAATGATTATGGTAACTCACAATATGCAACAAGCATCACGTATTAGTGACTATACTGCATTCTTTCATTTAGGTCATGTGCTTGAATATGACAAAACTGAAAACATCTTTACTAATCCACAAGGCAAGATTACTGAAGATTATATTCGTGGTAGCTTTGGATAGGAGGAGACTTCTTTGACAAATATTATGACTGCTAGCGATGTTCACTTGAGTTATGGACCAGTCGAAGCATTGCATGGCATTAGTATGAATTTTGAAGAAAAAGAATTAACGGCATTATTAGGACCATCTGGATGTGGTAAGTCAACATTTTTACGCTGTTTGAACCGTATGAATGATGATATTGATAATATTAAAATTACCGGCAAAATTACATTTGAAGATGAAGATATTTATGGCTCTAAGATGGACTTGGTTAAATTGAGAAAGGAAGTAGGAATGGTCTTTCAGCAGCCAACTCCTTTTCCGTTTTCTATTTATAATAATGTTGCTTATGGTCTTCACCTAGCCGGTGTAAAAGATAAAAGTATAATCGACCAGAGAGTTGAAGAAAGCTTAAAGCAAGCTGCAATTTGGAATGAAGTAAAAGATGACTTAAACAAAAATGCCCAGGCGCTTTCAGGTGGTCAACAGCAGAGAATTTGTATTGCTCGCGCTTTGGCAGTCCATCCTAAGGTGGTGCTATTAGATGAACCAACTAGTGCCTTAGATCCTATTTCTAGTTCAGAAATTGAAGAAACTTTGCTTAGTCTTAAGCATGAGTTTACGTTTATTATGGTGACTCACAATTTGCAGCAGGCAAGTAGAATTTCAGATAAGACAGCCTTCTTAATGAATGGTGACTTAATCGAATATGGTTCAACAGAAGATATGTTTATCAATCCTAAGAAACAAATCACTAGTGATTATCTTAATGGTCGTTTTGGATAATATAAGGAGAATTTTAAGATGCATGAGGTCTTTTTAGACGAGTTAAAAAGATTAAATACTCGTTTTATGAATTTAGGAATAGATGTTAGTGAACAAATCGATGAAGCGACTCAAGCTTACATTGACCACGATAAAAAATTGGCACAAGATTTAGTAGCAGATGACAAGAAGTTTGCTCGTGCTGCCTTAAAGGTAGAAAAGAAAACATTGAAGTTAATGGCTTTGCAGCAGCCAGTTGCAACAGATTTTAGAACTGTAATTAGTATTTTGGAAGCAACTAGTGACTTAGAGCGTATTGGTGAAAACTCAATGTCAATTGCTTGGGAAACTATCCGTGTGAAAGGTAATCGTCGTATTCCAGAAGTTGAAGAAGTTATCACTAGTATGTCCAAAAAGGTTAACTTCATGCTTGATCAAATCTTGAAAGCTTATGTTCAAGATGACGAAGAATTGGCTCGTACTATGGCTAAAAAAGATGATGAAGTAGACGAAGAGTTCGTTAAGGCAAGAAAAATCGCCATTGAAGGAGTTCAAAAGGATCCAGAAGCAGCTGTAGCTTCCGCAAGTTACTTCATGATTATTAGATTACTGGAAAGAATTGGTGATCACGTAGTTAACTTGGCTCAATGGGTTGTTTACAAGACAAGTGGGGAATTAGTTGATCTGAACTCTCAACACCATAAATTTGATGATAATATAGATATGTAGGAGCAAAAAGATTAGTTTTGATGTAAACTAATCTTTTTTTGGACATAATTAGTGAATAAAATCATTTGAAGTATAAATAATTTTTATCAGTATTGTGGAATCAATTTCTTAATAAATTATATACTTTGTGAATAAAAATACGTATGTAATTACTAATAAATAGCTAACACATAATATTTTTCACTATCTTTTTAAAGCGCTTTCATTTATAATGATGTTAAGAGTGAAATAAGAAAGGGTGAAATATATGTGGATTGAATTTATTTTCGCGCTTATTCCAATTATCTGGTTGATAATATCTTTAGGTGTAATCAAGATGCCGGCTTTTAAGGCATGTATTGCCGGTTTAGTAATTACAATTTTCCTAGCTATTATTTATTTCAAATTACCAGCTGTTGATACCTTTACTGGTGCGCTTGAAGGAATTGCTATGGGATTATGGCCGATTATCTATGTAATTATTGCGGCTCTTTTTACTTACAATATTTCTACTGAATCAGGTGCGATGAAGGTTATTCAAGGCTTGCTTAGTTCAATTACTACTGATATGCGGGTTTTAGTTTTAATTATCGCTTGGGGATTCGGTGGCTTTCTTGAAGCGATTGCTGGCTTTGGGACAGCTGTAGCTATTCCAGCGGGAATATTGATTGCTTTTGGATTAGATCCAATTAGAGCTTCAGTTATCTGTTTAATTGCCAATACTACTCCGACAGCTTTCGGTGCAATTGGATTACCTGTAATTACCTTGGCAGACGTTACACGCCTTAATTCGTTGAACTTGTCTTACGTTGTTACCTTGCAATTAGCAGTTCTGATTGCAATTATTCCATTCTTGTTGGTGGTTTTAACTAAGAATAGCTTAAAGGCGTTGAAGGGTGTAGTTTGGATTACCTTAATGTCAGGTTTATCCTTTGCCTTGCCACAAATTCTAGTGGCTAAGTTTATTGGACCAGAATTGCCAGCGATTGTAGGTTCAATAACTTGTTTAATCGTAACAATTGTCATGGCTAAAATGATGGGCGACAGTGATTCTAGTCAAAAGCACGAATACAATTTATCTGAAATTTTACGTGCTACTTCACCATTTATCTTAGTGTTTGTATTTGTTCTACTTGCTTCTTCACTGGTTAAGCCGATTAATGAATTTTTATCTTCATTTACGACCCATTTTCAAATTTATACTGGTAAGAATGCGGCTCCGTTCTCAATTAATTGGTTGTCTTCACCAGGTACTTTAATTTTGTTAGCGTCATTTATTGGTGGTGCAATTCAAGGTTTGAGTTTTAAGCGGATGATAACAATTCTAGCTACAACTATTAAGAATTTATGGAAGACAATTATCACCGTATGTTCAATCGTTGCCTTAGCTAAAGTAATGGGTTATGCTGGAATGACACAGGCCTTAGCGGTAGCCCTAGCAACAATGATGGGTCCAGTATACCCATTGATTGCTCCATTGATTGGTGCATTGGGGACTTTCATTACTGGTTCAGACACTTCTGCTAATGTATTATTCGGTAACTTACAATTATCGGCAGCTAAATCATTAGGAGTCAGCGCCAACTGGGTAGTTGGTTCTAACATGGTTGGAGCAACCGCTGGTAAGATGATCTCACCACAGAGTATAGCGGTAGCTGCTGCAGCAACTCAGCAGGAGGGAACCGAAGGCGAAATTCTTAAGCAAGTTTTGAAATGGTGTGGCCTTTACCTAGTAATTACTTGTTTGTTCTTATACCTAGTTGGTAAGGTAACGGGTCAATTATAATTGTTTTAACTTAATGTTATGAATAATTTTTTGAGGAGAGCTGAATATTTGATTCAGCTCTTTTTTTGTGAATGGCTACACAATTTCGATAAATAATCTTATAATAAATATATACAAATATATTTATAGAAAGAGTATCAGTATGAAAACTAAGTCAACAAAAAAGAAGCATCAATTTCCAACTGCTTATACTGTAATTATTGTTGTTCTGTTATTGGTACAGGTGCTAACATTTTTTATACCAGCAGGAGATTATGCAACAATTGCATATAATTCAGCAGATAATAACTTTATTGTGACTAAACCTAACGGCAAAAAAGTAAAGGCTCCAGCTACGCAAGGAACTCTAAATAGATATAAGGTTAAATTAAGTGTTAACAAGTTCAAAAATGGCACAATTTATAAACCAGTCGCAATCCCTAATTCTTATGAAAAAATTGATGTCAAAAAGCCATCTTTTTGGCAAGCGATTTATCAATTTTTGTCATCGCAAGTAAATGGTATTGCTCAAAGCATTGATATTATTGCTTTCGTACTAATTTTAGGTGGCTGTATTGGGATAGTTCATGCTAATGGCGCAATTGATGCTGGTATGGCGGCTCTGTCTGAAAGAATCAAGGGAAAGCAAGTTCTGTTAATTATTATAGTAATGGGATTAATTGCAATTGGTGGCACGACATTTGGGCTAGCTGAAGAAACTATGGCATTCTATCCTATTTTAATACCAGTATTCTTACTGGCAGGTTTTGATAGGATGACAGTAGTTGCGACTATATTCTTAGGCACAAGTATTGGTTCAATGGCATCAACTACCAATCCTTTCTCAACAGTTATTGCTTCTAATACTGCAGGCATTAATTTTACTGATGCTTTGCCATTAAGAATTGCCATGTGGTTGACATGCCTTATCGTGGGAATGATATATGTTATCCGCTATGCTAAAAAAGTTCAAAAAGATCCTAAAGCATCCTATGTTTATGATGAATTTAATCAAGAAGATCAAAAATATTTAAATGCTGATAGTAGCGAGAAGCAAAAATTTACTTGGCGTCAAAAACTTACCCTGATTATTTTTGCCTTAGCATTCATAATTATGATTTGGGGTGTCCAACAAAAGGGCTGGTATTTTACAGAAATATCAGTAGTCTTTTTAGCAACAGCTTATATCTTTGCGCTAGTTTCAGGTTTAAATGAGCAAAAATTCATTACTAGTTTTGTTAATGGAGCTGCGGACCTATTAGGAGTTGCATTAACTATTGGTCTTGCTCGCTCTGTGTCAATTGTAATGGAAGATAGTCACACTAGTGATACGATAATGTATTTCTTTAGCAAGCAAATTAGTGGGATGCCACCGTTACTCTTTATTTGGGTAATGTTCTTAGTTTATATTGTCTTAGGATTCTTCATTCAGTCGTCTTCTGGCCTAGCTGTATTATCAATGCCGATTATGGCTCCGCTTGCTAATGTTGTAGGTATTGACCGAGCAAGTATCATTGATGCTTATAATTGGGGACAAGGATTTATTTCTCTACTTGCGCCAACTGGTTTGATCTTAATGAGCTTGATGATGGTCAATATCGGCTTTGACAAGTGGTTCAAATTTTGCTGGAAGTTATTAGTAATTGAGTTTGGCATCTGTCTTGGATTTTTAGCTTTAGGCTTAGTAGTTTACTGAGTCGTATAATTTATACTTTATTCAAAAAAGAACTATAATAAAGCTAAAGTAATATTCTAGTTAATTTATAGGAGGTACTTTTATGAGATTTCCAAAAACAGGCGAAGCATTAAATGAGGTTCTTGCAGATTTAACTCAAGCACACATGGTTGTCCACCAACACCACTGGTACATGTTGGGACACCGCTTTATTAAAATTCACTTCTACTTGGATCATGTTATGGATGAGTTAGCTGAGCAACAAGATGATGTTGCAGAACGTTTGATTGAAATTAATGGTAGCCCAATCTCAACCTTTGAAGAAGTATTAGAAAAGACTAATATTCCTGACCGTAAGGGTGATTGGGAATTAAGCATGGATGAACATCTTCAAATCATCTTAGATGCTTACAAGCAATTAAAGGCTGATTATGAAAAGGCAATTAAGATCAGTGCTGATGAAGGTGATGACTCTACTAATGATATGTTAATCGGCTTCCATACTGACATTGAAAAGCGTATCTGGATCTTAGCTGCTGAACTTGGCCAACGTCCAGGTGACGGTGAATAAGATTATAGTGAATAATTGAGCAAGGCACCCAATAATGGGTGTCTTTTTGTTATAATAAAGTAAATGCACTAGAAAGGTAATAATGGTGTTAATTATGAATAAGATTACTATTGTTGGCTCGATTAATGTTGATAGTATTTTACATATCAAAAATTTACCTCAGCCTGGTGAAACCATTGCGATGACTACCTTTTCTCAAGCCGCTGGTGGTAAGGGAGCTAATCAAGCAGTAGCTGCAGCTCGAGCAGGTAGTCGTGTGGTCTTTGTAGGGCGAGTTGGTGCTGATGATCATGGAAAATTGATGCTTAAAGAGTTCAAAGATAATAATATTGATACTAACCATGTGATAGTTACACATAATCAACAAACTGGGCAAGCCTATATCTTATTACAAGAAAGTGGTCAAAATTCAATCATTATTCAACATGGGTCTAACTTTGATGTTACTGCTGAAGATGTTAGAGAAGCTAAGGACGAAATTTCTACTAGCGATTTTGTAATAGCTCAATTCGAAACACCTGTTGAAGCAACTATCGAAGCTTTTAAAATTGCTCATGAAGCTGGTAAGACTACAATTCTGAATCCGGCACCGGCGATGAAACAAATTCCGCAAGAATTATTAGAATTGACTGATTTAATTACTCCTAACGAAACCGAGAGTCAAGCAATTACTGGTATCGAAATTACTAACCAAGAATCAATGGCTCAAAGTGCAGCATACTTCCACAATTTAGGCATTAAGGGTGTGATTATTACTATTGGTGCTAATGGATCTTACGTATCAATGGGTGACTTAAATGAAATTGTACCAGCATTTAAAGTAAAAGCAGTTGACACCACTGCAGCTGGAGATACCTTTATTGGCGCTTTGGCAAGTGAACTTAATAGTGACTTAAGTAACTTAAAAGAGAGTATAATTTACGCATCTAAGTCATCATCATTTACTGTTCAAAAGTTAGGCGCCTTTCCGTCAATTCCAAGTCGTAGTGTTGTAGAGCAAGCATCAAGGGATGAAAAATAATGGATAAGAAACAACAAGATCAACTAAAAAAAGAAGCTGCAACTAAGGCAGCAATGATGGTAGAGTCTGGTTCTGTATTAGGAGTTGGAACGGGTTCTACCGTGGCTTTCTTTATTGATGCTTTAGGTAAGCGTAAGGATGAAGAAGGCTTCCGTTTAAAGCATATTGTAACTACTTCTAATCGTAGTAAAAAACAATTGGAAGGACTAGGATTTAAAGTTGATGAATTGGCAAATATTGATCAGGCCGACCTAACCGTTGACGGTGCTGATAGAGTAGATGACAATCTAGATGGAATTAAGGGTGGCGGCGGTGCCTTAACTTTAGAAAAGAATGTCGCAATTAATTCTAAAAAGATTATTTGGATTGTCGATGAAAGTAAGCTGGTCCAACAACTTAGTGGCTTTCCACTTCCAGTAGAAGTATTGCCGATTTCATGTGAACAAAATTTTAAAAAGTTTGCTTCTCAAGGTCTTAAACCTAAATTTAGGTTAGCTGAAGATGGCAAGCGTTATGTAACTCATTACGGTAATTACATTATAGATCTTTATGCTGATCCTATCCCAGTACCAGCAGGTTTAGCTGATTATCTTGACCATACGGTAGGAGTAGTTGAACATGGATTATTCTTGAATATGTGTGATGAAGTAATTATTGCTCATAGCGACGGCACTATCGAAGACAAGAGAAAGTAATAGCTAGCAAAAAGACTTGGAAAAATCTTTCAAGTCTTTTTTTGTTTTTAAAGATAGTTCATAATGAATCTAGATACTTTTCTAATAGAAAGGAACTATAATTTTATGACAAAAAAGCCAGTTATTCTTAGTACTGACCCTGGTATTGATGATGTTGCTGCAATGACAATTAGCTTGTTTGATAAAGAGATTGATTTAAGAATGATTGTAGCAACTTGGGGTAATGTAGAATTAAAATATACCTTACAAAATGCTTTAGGATTAGAAACCTTCTTGCATACTAGGGTACCTGTAGTTAGAGGAGCTAATCAACCATTAGTGCGTCCTGCAATTAGTGCAGCCAGTGTTCATGGGAAGACTGGAATTGCGGGTTATGAGTTTAAAAATTTTGATCAGAGCTTATTAAAGCCAGGACTAGCTGCAACTTTAATGCATGAAGAAATTCAAACTAGTCCAGAAAAAATCACCTTGATGGGGATTGGACCGCTAACTGACTATGCTTTACTGTTTAAGCAGTATCCAGAAGACTTAGCTAAAATCGAAAAGATTGTTATTATGGGTGGTAATATTGGTCATGGTAACCATAGTCCTTTTGCGGAATATAATATTGCTGGTGACCCTGAAGCAGCCCAAGTAGTCTTTCAATCTGGAATTCCTATTCAAGTAGCACCACTTGAGATTGGTAACCAAGCACATGTAACTAGTGAGCAGTTAGATCGAGTTAAGGCTTGCGGCGAAGTAGGTCAGATGCTATACAGTATGTTTGCCAATATTCACGAAACAGATGGTAGTAACCAAATAAAAATATATGACCCAACGGCTGTAGGAATTCTTGTGCGTCCTGATCTTTACACATTTAAGCCTGCCCATGTAGAAATTGAATTAGCTGGTAAGTTTACTGCAGGTGCAAGTGCAATGGACTTTTTGAGTGAGCAGCCAAATGCGGAAATTGCAACTAAGGTTAAGACTGCTGAATTTGCAGATTGGTTTATTGAGGCAATCAAGATTGCTAATGAAGGAAGAAAGTAATGGCAGATTTAGTTTATCGTGTGGTAATGCATGATATTAAGAAGAAGATTATAAATAATGAGTATCCCGAGATGCGTTTGCCTGATGAACGTAGCTTAAGTGAACAATATCAAGTAAGCCGTTCTTCAATGAAGCGTGCTTTAGGATTACTAGCCCAGCAAGGAATTATCTTTAAAAAGCGTGGTAGTGGAACTTTTATTAATCCACTATATTTAAAAAATCAGTCTTTATTTAAGTATGAAGGTTCCAACTTAGGTATTACTGATTCATTTAAAATGCCTGGCAAGAAGCAGAGCATTGAATTACTTGATTATCAAGTAGTTAAGACTGATGAAGAATTGAAGCAAGACTTATTTTTAAAGGATTCAGATTTTGTTTATAAAATTAAGCGTCTGCGCCTATTAGACGATCAGCCTTTCTTAATAGAAACAGGCTATATCCCCATTAAGATAGCTCCAGAATTAACGCCAGATATTTTAAAGAGTTCGCTCTTTAATTATTTAGAAGATACTCAGGGTAAGACAGTTACTAGGTCATTTTTAACTATTACTGTTGAACCATCTAACCTAGATGATCAAGCTAAGCTAATGCTAGCACCAAATGAGCCGGTTGGAATTATGTCGGGTATTTTCTTTTTAGATGATGGTACTCCATTTGAAGTTTCAAATATGAGAATTCATTATAAATACATGAAGTACAATACTTTTGTTAATTTGAGTCAAGAGTAGGCTCAGGATAGGCATGTTGTTTAACAGCATGCTTATTTTTTTACTTAAAAAATGTGTGCTAAATAAAAAAAACATGGTAAAATTAAAAATAAAAAATATTAAATATAGAATTTGATAAAGTGGGAGGAGAAGAATGAAAGTAAAATATTTATTTAGGATTAATGCTTTTAGATTTTGGTTAATAATGTTAATCACGCTCTTGGCCAAAGCTGCGACTGCTGCAAGTCAATATATGGAGAAGCCAACATTTAACTATCTAAATAAAGGTGAACTGGATAAGACAATTTTATTTTTTGTATTAAGTGCAGTTCTTGCTTTAGTAGGGATGTTATTGTCTACTTTTTCGATAGTTTCTTATAATCGTCAAATACAGGAATGTTTTCATTTTTTAAGAAATAAAATTACTCAGAATTTTTTTAATAAGAATAATCAGTCAGTATCTGAGATGGAAAATATTTTAAGTAATAACTTTGACATGCTAGATAAAAATTATGCCCAACCTATTTATGAGATTATCTATAATACATTCGCCTTATTATTTTCGATTGGTATAATCTTGACTGTTAATTGGACTTTTTTGGTTATTATAGCTGTATTAACGATTATTAATTTATTATTACCTAAGATTTTTGAAAAGAAATTGAGTGAAGCTAACGAAAAAATCTCATTTCAAAATAATAAATTATTAAAGACAATTGATCACTGGCTAGGTGGACTAGCAGAACTTCAGCGCTATGGCGTCTTTGGCTATTTAGCTAATAAGATGAGTCAAGCCGATCAAGAGCTAGAGGATAGTAATGTTTATGAAACAAAGATTGAGTCAATATCTTACTTCATTAGTGGTATTGGTAATGGCGCTGCTCAGATCATTATTAGCGTCTGGAGTGGGATTTTATTCTTTCAAAATAAAATTTCTCTAGGGTCCGCAATGATGATAAGTAGTTTTGCTTTTACAATTTTTAATACAGTTTGGGTTTATGCTCAAGCAATTACTCAATTTAAAGGTATTAAGAAAGTTAACGAACAAATGCTTAATCTGGAACAAGAAGTTGCTGTCGATAAGAACAAGTCTGATAACGATTGGCAAGAATTACAAATTTCTAACTTGAAGATGAAGTATCCTGATGGTGAAGAGATCTTATATCCTGATATGAAGATTAAGCAAGGTGAAAAAGTATTACTTAGTGGCGATTCTGGCACAGGAAAGTCAACTTTGTTCAAGCTTATTTTAGGACAATTGAAGCCTATTGGTGGTGAAATTAAATTTATCAATCAAGCGGGACAAAAAATACAACCCGATTTAGAGAAGATAGGTTATCTAGCTCAAGATGCTAAACTATTTCCTGCTTCAATTGCTGATAATATTACTATGTTTAATCAAAAGCTATCTAATAAACTGGAAAAAGTTATTGAAAAAGTGCAATTTAACCAAGATATTGCTTCCTTTACAAATGGAATAGAAACACAAGTTGATTTGGATGCTGATAACTTATCTGGTGGTCAAAAACAAAAGGTTATCTTGGCACGTAGCACAATTCATAATAGTAACTTTATCTTGATGGATGAAGCAACGAGTGCAATTGATAGTGTAGCTACAGAAAAGATTTTACAAAATATTCTAAATTCTGATGCGACAGTAATTATGATTGCGCATAACTTTAATAATAAGATGAGGTCAATGTTTGATCGTGAAATTCATTTAAAAGGAAGGGAGGAAGAGTAAATGTCATTTAGAGGACTATTCAAGACTAATCCGGTTTTATTTGTTTTAGCTTCACTAGGATTTTTTTTAGCTGGAGCTACTGCAATTGGTGGTAGTTGGCTGTTAATGTACGATATAACTGCGATGCAGCAGCGTCAGTGGCATACTTGGGTAATTTTGATAATTTGGGAAGCTGTTATTTTGGGTGGATCTTATTACTTTAGTCAGGTAGGGGCATACTTTTGGAATAAGGTTACCCAGCAATATAATCATCGAGTTAGGGACAGTATAATTAAGCATTATTATGATGATGGCGCCAAACATTCTGTAGCTCAAATGCAAAATCGCCTAATCACTGATATAAAAAATGTTGATGTTCAATATTTTCAGCCTTTTAGCAATATTTTGTACGGCGCTTCACTAATCTTTTTTTCAATTGTTGTTACAGCCTCAATTAATTTGACACTATTAGTGGTAACTTTGATAGCAGTTGGATTATCAATTTATCTACCTAAGTTACTTGATAAGATGCTAACCAAGTCGTTTTCTAATATTTCTGATACAACCAAGATCTATCTAAAGACAATCGGTCAATGGGCTGATGGAATTAATGAACTACGTCGTTACTTAGCCGGAGAAAAGTTCCTCTCTGTTATGGCAAATGCATCTAAGCAGGTTGAAGATGCTAAAGTTAATCAGATAAAGACCAACCAGACAGTTATTTTTCTAAATAAGGTAGTTGGGGTGGTTTTGAACTTGGCGCTTTCAGTTTATACTGCAATTTTAATTAAAAATAATCTGGCAGTTTTTGGAGCAATTGTCACAATTGGTAACTTGCAGTTCTATATTTCTCAAGGAATTCAAAGTATTGGTGGTAGCTGGGGAATGATGAAGGCAACCAAGGAAATACGGGATCAGCTGTTTGATACTAGTAAAATTATTAAGAAAAAGACAAAACTGCATGGTCAGATTGCTGCAGGATTTGCTGGCAAGGATTTGAGTGTTGCCTTTCCTAATGGAGAAACACTAACTTTTCCAGATTTTGCCGTTAGACCAGGCGAAAAAGTTTTATTGACAGGTGATTCAGGTGCTGGAAAGTCCACCTTATTCAAAGTCTTGCTTGGTGAGATTAAACCTGCAAGCGGTCGAGTAGAATACTTTGATGAAGATGGTGAACAAATAGAACCCGATTTAGCTAAGATTGGTTATATTGCTCAAACGCCAAGGCTTTTTCCGGATACGATTGAAAATAATATTACCATGTTTAGTTCTGAGTTAAGTGGCGCAGTTAATGGAATACTTGATGAAGTGGAATTTTCTGCTGATATTAAAAAATTTCCGAATGGTATCCAAGAAAAGATAGATCTAGATAAATTAAACATTTCTGGTGGCCAAAGGCAAAAAATTGTTCTTGCTAGAGCTAAGATTCATGATAGTGAGATTATCTTGATTGATGAAGGAACTAGTGCCATTGACCAAAACGCAACAATGAAGATTTTAAGAAACTTACTTAAGTCAGAAGCGACAATCTTCTTTATTGCTCATAATCTTAGTCAAGAAATGATCGACTTATTTGATCATCGAATTAATTTAAGTAAGAGCTAAAGTTCTAAAATAGACGTAACTTATATTTATAGTTGCGTCTATTTTTATGTACTTTTAGTAAAATATAAAAGAATGAAAGTAAAATATAGTTTACATTTTTCATACATGAGATATAATATATTTAAAAAGTTAAGTAATAAAAATTTGGAGGTACAAAAATGGATATGGGTGTAGCTATCGTTGGCATATTTATGATAATTATAGGTTTTATGGTTGTAATGATCCTTATCAAGAAAAAAGGCAATTTCGATGAGCGCCAAGAAATAATACGTGGGAGAGGATATAAGTATGGCTTCATAACAACTGATCTTTTAGCATTAGCAATACTATATATAAATATTACTAGTTACAAAATATCAACTGTAATAGCAATATCTTTATCGATAATTATTGGAGCTGTAGTAACAAGCATTTATGATATATTTAATCATGCTTACTTTCGTGTGAGTGACAAGCGAGGGACTTCGATGGGAGCTGTATTCTTACTCATGGGGGTATGCTATGCTTATATTACCTTACAAGATTGGACATCTGCTTATTGGGATAGCAATGTTATAGCAATAGCTGTGTCTATTTATTTTATTTTGGTAGGTATTACAATCTTATTCGTTAAGATTAAAGATAGACGTGATGATGAATAATTATGAAGAACCTAAGAATGAAGGCAGCACGTGCTGGTAAAGATTTATCCCAAGAAGATCTAGCTAATCTTGTTAATGTATCAAGGCAAACAATTTCAGCCATTGAGAAGGGTAACTACAATCCAACTATAAATTTATGTATTAGAATTTGCCAAGCATTGGGGAAAACTTTAGATGAGTTGTTTTGGCCAAAAGAATAGAAATAACGTCCCTTGGGAGAAAAGGGACGTTATTTTTATCTACTTAAATTGATTTGTAGAATCAAGGGGACTTAAATAAACGAAATTTAGATGAGTTCTACGACATAAATCAAAAACTTTTTTCATCTTTTCGCTTTGTTCAGGACTAACATATAATCCTCTTAATGTAGTTCGTGCTTGCAAAAAAAGTATTAACTTATTTGCCCAAGCATAAGGATGATCACCTCTTTCCACCTTTCTTTGTACACGAATAATTGCATCGGTAAGTGGAAAGTAACTTGGTCCAAAACTCTTGTCGAAGCTAGTAAATAGCTCATCTAATGCATGCGATAATTCTTGAATTTGGGACCGTTTCTTTGATAAATTAATCATTTTGATTCCTCCATAACATGAATTATACGAATGTTAGGCTTAAACCAACTTTTCCATCGCGGGATAAGAGGGACATCACTGATTATGGTGTCGACTTGATTTAAACTTTCGACTTTGAAAGGAGAAGAATTAGTATTAGTGAATTTATATTTTTCAGCAAATAATACTACGCGATCGCTTAATTCGATTGCTCGCCTAGTAATAGCGGCATCGGCTTGATTAGCTATATAAAAGCCATTTTCATCAACTTTAGCTGCACCGACAAATGCAGTGTCAAAGTGATAGTGGTCAAGTTCTTCTAAAGAATAGGGCGATGAAATATAGCGATTAGTTGCTTGAACCCTGCCGCCTAAAATGTTAACGGCTGGAAGCTCTTCAACGCTTAAATTCATTGCATTATCTAAAGAGTTGGTCACAATAGCCGCATTTAAACCATGGATTTGATTACAAAGCTGAGCAATCGTTGTTGATGGAGCAAAGTAGTACAGTCTTCCGGGATTAAGCAAGTTCTTACCAGCTTGGGCCATCTTTAACTTAATGGGTGACAAAATATGCTTACGTGTTAAGTAACTAGGAACTTGATTGGTATTAAGGGACATAATTCCGCCGTGAGTCCGCATTGCTTGCCCCGTAGTAGTTAGGCGCAATACGTCACGGCGAGCAGTGTCAAACGATACATCGAAGCGTTTGGCGATTTCTCTAGTTTTTAAGTGCTTTTTGTCAGCTAGTATTTTTTTGATTTCGGATAATCTTTCTTTTTGTTCCATCATTTTCTCCTTTCACTAATAAAATATCATGGAAAAGTGCTTTTTTACGCATTCATAAGGATTAGATAAGTGTTATTAAGTATATTAGCACTTAAATACTGATAAGCATGCATAAAATACTTGATTTAACAATAATTACTGATTAAAAGTACTTAAATTAATTGGACCGTCCCAATAATTTAAATGGTTGAATTTTTAATATAAATGCTCTAAAATATGAATTAACAAGATTAACTTATATGTTTTTATAAGGAGAAAAAATCATGGCAGTAAATTACGATACTAAAGATTACTTAAAGAGTGTTGACGCTTATTGGCGCGCTGCAAATTATCTTTCTGTTGGTCAATTGTTCTTAATGGATAATCCGCTCTTAAAGCGAGAGTTAAAGGCTGAAGATGTCAAGCCTAAGCCTATTGGACACTGGGGCACAATTGTACCGCAAAACTTTATTTATGCTCACTTGAACCGTGCCATTAAGAAGTATGACTTGAACATGTTCTATATCGAAGGTTCAGGTCATGGTGGTCAGGTAATGGTTTCCAATTCATATCTTGATGGCTCTTATACTGAAAGATACCCAGAGATCACCCAAGATGAAAAGGGAATGGCTAAGTTATTTAAGCAATTTAGTTTCCCAGGTGGTGTAGCTAGCCATGCTGCTCCAGAAACCCCTGGTTCAATTCATGAAGGTGGAGAATTGGGGTACTCATTATCTCATGGTGTTGGTGCTATCTTAGATAATCCAGATGTGATTGCCGCTGTTGAAATTGGTGATGGTGAATCGGAAACTGGTCCATTAGCTGCTTCATGGTTCTCAAGTAAGTTCATCAACCCGATTAAAGATGGGGCAGTAATGCCAATCTTACAAATTAATGGTTATAAGATTTCTAATCCAACAATTGTTTCTAGGATGAGTGATGAGGACTTAACCAAGTACTTCGAAGGATTGGGCTGGAAGCCTTACTTTGTTTCTGCATATACTGGCGGCGAGTTCGATGGTTATAAAGACCACATGCAAGTTCACGAAGAAATGGCTAAGGTCATGGATGAAGTTGTAGAAGAGATTAAGTCAATTCAAAAGAACGCCCGTGAAAATAACGACGATTCACAAGTTAAGTGGCCAATGATTGTCTTTAGGGTTCCTAAGGGATGGACTGGACCTAAATTTGACTTAGATGGTAACCCAATTGAAAACAGCTTCCGTGCCCACCAAATTCCAATCCCAGTTGCACAAGGTGACATGACTCGTAAAGAAATGCTTACTGATTGGATGGAGAGCTATAAGCCAGAAGAGTTATTTAATGAAGATGGTTCACCAAAAGATATAGTATTGGAAAATACTCTTGAAGGTGACCAAAGAATGGCAATGAATCCTGTTACTAACGGCGGCATTAATCCAAAAGATCTAAACATGCCAGAATACAGAGATTATGCAATTAAATTTGATAAGCCAGGCTCAGTTGAAAAGCAGGATATGGCTGAATGGGCTAAGTATTTAGACAAGATGGCAGAATTGAACCCAACTAACTTCCGTGGCTTTGGTCCTGATGAATCTAAGTCTAACCGCTTATTCCAATTGCTTGATAGTCAAAAGCGTCAATGGATGGAAAGCATCCATACTCCAAATGATGAGAACTTGAACCATGAAGGACGCTTGATTGATTCTCAATTATCAGAACACCAAGACGAAGGCTGGCTTGAAGGCTATGTCTTGACTGGGCGTCACGGCTTCTTTGCTACTTATGAGGCATTTGGCCGGGTAGTAGATTCAATGCTTACCCAACATATGAAGTGGCTACGTAAGGCTAAGGAACAATCTTGGCGCCATGATTATCCGGCATTGAACCTGGTTGATACTTCAACAGTATTCCAGCAAGATCATAATGGTTATACCCACCAAGATCCAGGTATGCTTACTCACTTATATGAAAAGAATCGTCCAGATCTAATTCATGAGTACTTGCCAGCTGATACTAACTCATTGTTGGCAGTATCTGATAAAGCATTTAGGGATCGTGAATGCATTAATGTTTTAGTAACTTCTAAACAACCGCGCCCACAATGGTTCTCAATCGAAGAAGCTAAGAAGTTAGTAGACAAGGGATTAGGTTATGTTGATTGGGCTTCGACAGATCAAGGCAGCAAGCCTGATGTAATCTTTGCCTCAACTGGTACTGAACCAACCATTGAAGCTTTGGCCGCAATTGACTTACTTCATAAGAAGTTCCCAGACTTGAAAATTCGCTACATTAATGTAATTGATGTAATGAAGATGATGGCTCCTGAGAAGAATCCAAATGCTATCAGCAATGAAGAGTTTGATCGACTTTTCCCTAAGGAAACTCCAGTAATCTTTGCTTGGCATGGCTTTAAGTCAATGATGGAATCTATCTGGTTTGACAGGGGTCGCAATAAGGATGACGTTCACATTCATGGCTACGAAGAAAATGGTGACATTACAACTCCATTCGATATGCGTGTCCTTAACCATATGGATCGTTTCGACTTGGCTAAAGATGCAGTTGAATCAGTTGCTTCATTAGCAGAGAAGAACGTAAACTTCATCAGTGAAATGGACGACTTACTTGCTAAGCACCACCAATATATTCGTGATAACGGTAGGGATATTCCTGAAGTTACCGAATGGAAATGGCAAGGTTTAAAATAAAATTTTAAAAATAAATTACAAAAAGATAAGGGATTTTTTGAATATTCTTTATCTTTTTTATTGCTTTAGATATTACTAAACTGGTAAAATAATCACACTAAAATTTTTAATATGTACGTGCAGCTTGTAATGGCATGCTATGGAAGGAACAATATGGATTTTAAAACAACATTGGATCAACAAAGAGCCGTTAGAAAGTTTACAGATAAAAAGATTAGCGATGCAGATATTCGAGATATTATTGAGGATGCGCAACGCGCGCCTTCTTTGTTAAACTCACAACCATGGCGAGCCTATGTAGTACAAGGAAATATTGTTAAGAAGATTAGAAGTGATTTTAAGAAGTTAATTGAAAATGGTCAGTTACCAAGAGAGGATTTTTCCAAAGTAATGGCAGTTCAGTGGGACACCTTTCCTAGTAAGAATATGAGCACAATGAGTGATGATTTGAATTATTTTTTGCGTGGGGAATTAGATCAATTTGACAAGGCACAACTTAATCTATTTAATGCTCCTACTTTAGTATTTATGACCATTCCTAAAAAGACTTCAGCTTGGTCAATTTTTGATTTGGGAGCTTTCTCTCAAACATTGATGCTTTCAGCGCAATCACGCGGAATTAGTACGATGCCAGCTCATGCAATTGTTAAGTTTCCAGATATTATTAGAAAATATGTCGATATTCCTGATGATGAATCAATTGGCATGGGTATTGGCTTAGGCTATCGTGATAAGAAGGCCATGATTAATAATTATCGTGCTAAACGTTTACCAGTTGATAAAATACTCAAAATTGTCGAATAACAATTGATTCTCATTTTGGATGATTAGCAGGAGAGCAGATAATGGGAATGATTAAGTTATTAATTACTGCTGACCAATGGGCTGGGTTTGATCAATGGTCTAATTTTACCTTGCCAGGTGTTTTTATTGTTGGCGGACTGATAGTCCTCTTTGTTGGTATTATTCCTTTTGCTTATAAAAAGAATAAGATTACTAAGAGTTTATTCTTAATTTCTATTATTTTGATAATATGTTTTGCTAGTTTTGCATATATTAAGAATAAGGGTATGAAAGATTACTATGCAGAAAATAAATATATTACCCCTCAAAGCAGAACATATCAATTGCAAATGTTTTCTAAAAGATATTATGAGACTAGTGAAGTCCAAGCCTGGGAGTATGAAGATGACTGGCAGAGCTTATCTAAGCTAGAATCAATTTATCGCAGAATTCCAGTAAAGCAGCAAGTCACTTATTTAGGGCGTAAGAACAGCTATGTCTACATTAAAATAAATAAGCAAATCATTCGCTTCTATGAATCGGATTGTCAGACTACTGCTACTAATAAATCTTACATTACAGGTTATAAATTCCTAATGCGAGATAAAAGTTTCAGGCAAATAGGATTTATTGAACAACCTTATTATTTTGAAAAGTTAATCTTAATTCCTAAAGCTAAGTGGAATAAACAAGCTGATGATACAGTAGTAAGGAGTTATACTACCCCAGGGTTAGCAGGCAATTGGCTTACTGAAGCAAGAAAGTAGATCATATTTAGAGATTGATTAAACTAGTCAATCTCTTTTTTAGTCATGAATAGAAAATACAAGTATAATTGATTTAGTAAATCAAGAATATAAGCGCTTATTATTTATCTGGCTTTAAAAGCTACTTTTATAATAATAGATGCTAGAATATATGTAGGCTAATTTGTATATATAAAGGTGAAAATAATTGTCTTCGAAAGATATAACTACTAATTTAATAATTATTGTTATTACTTTTGCAATTGCGATCTTTTTCGTGGTTGCGGAATTTGCTTTGGTTCAGACTAGGGCTAGCCAACTTGAAGATATGGAAGCTAATGGTCAAGGTAACCCTAAAAAGTTAAAGCGAGCCTTGAATATGATTCATAATTTAAATGAGTCTCTTTCAACTACTCAGGTAGGAACTACCTTAGTTGGTGTTATCCTTGGCTGGGTTGGACAAGGTACGATAGAACAGTTGTTAACTAACTTGTTTGGGATGACGAATCTGTTTGGAGAGAAGACTAGTGGTGTTATTGGTGCTACTTTGGGTGTCATCTTACTAACTTACTTAGAAGTTGTCGTAACTGAAATTGTTCCTAAAAACGTTGCGATTGACATGCCTGTCAAGTGCTTGATGGCAGTGGTTAATCCTTTAACGGTCTTTCATACGATCGTGTATCCGTTCGTTTGGTTGCTTAACCATAGTGCTAACGGCTTATTACATTTAATGGGGATGCAATCTGCTGATGAGGAGAATGAAGTATATTCTCAATCGGAAATCCTGCGCTTATCAAGAAATGCAGTTACTGGTGGATCTTTAGACAAGGATGATCTGCTCTATATGGAGCGGGCGTTTGAGTTGAATGATAAGGTAGCTAAGGATATTATGACTGACAGAACGCAGCTAGAAGTTCTGAACTATAAAGATAATGTCAAAACTGCCCTTGAAAAATATATTAAAGATGGTTTTAGCCGTTTTCCGGTGGTAAGAGACAATAATAAAGATGATGTAGTTGGCTATGTCTATGCCTATGATATTGTATCGCAGGGCCGTGATAATCCAACTGTACCAATCACTAGAATTATAAGAGCGATAATCACAGTTCCTGAATCAATGTTGATTCAAGATATTTTGAAGTTAATGATTAAAAAGCATACCCCAATTGTTTTAGTAGTCGATGAATATGGTGGCACTAGCGGTATTGTAACTGATAAGGATATTTATGAAGAGCTTTTTGGCTCAATTAAGGATGAGATTGACGATGTTTCTGATGAATACATTGTCAAAGATAAAAATAATCAAATCCATGTATCCGGTAAGACTACTCTTTATGACTTTGAACGCTACTTTCATAAGAAGCTTAAGAATTTCGAAGATAGTGATATTATCACTATCGGTGGCTATATGATGGAACATTATCCCAACTTAGAAAAGGATCAATCAGTTGAATTTGAAGGCTTTAACTTCAAGCTAGTGAATATTGAACAGGGCTTTATGCGATGGTTCATCGTTTCTGAAATTGCGAATGAAAATGATCAAAAAGTAGCTAAAGATAACAAAAAGTAAGAAAAAAGCACTTACAAAAGTGCTTTTTTGTGTAACATAATGTTATAATTCTACTAAAGCTTTATAGGAATGCAGGGGAACAAAAATGACTAAGAGTGACAATATTACAGACATTATTGACCATGTTTTATACAGCCAAGAAGATATCCAAGCAATGTGCAAGCGCTTGGGTAAGCAATTAACAGCAGATTATGCTGGTAAGAATCCATTAGTTGTTGGGGTTTTGAAGGGTGCAGTATTCTTTATGACCGACTTAGTTAGAGAGATGGACGTTGTCATGCAGAATGACTTTATGGATGTTTCTAGCTATGGTGATGGCTTTGAATCTAGTGGTAAAGTTAGACTAGATATTGATATTCAGGCTGATGTCAAGGGACGCGATGTCTTGTTGGTGGAAGATATTGTAGATACTGGTCATACTTTGAAGTTTATGGAGGACTTACTTACTAAGCGTGGTGCTAAGAGTGTTAAGTGTTGTGCCTTACTTAATAAGACTGCACGTAGAGTTGATAATGTAACTGTGGACTATTACGGTGCAATGGTTAAAAATGAATTTGTAGTAGGTTATGGTTTAGATTATTTAAATAAATATCGTAACATTCCTTTCATCGGTGTCTTGAAGCAGGAAGTCATTGATTCAAATTCTAATAAATAATTGAAATAGCTAAATAAAAACAATGCCATGTACTCAATTAGGATTGGCATTGTTTTTGTTTTATTAAATTTAAGCTAGCTTATTATTTTTCTTTTCATATAGTAATAAACTGGTAATCCAAGAAGTGTTAAGCCAATTCCAGTTGCCGATATCCAGAATTCATTAATAATAGTTGAAATAACAATGAATAAACCGCCGGCAATTGAAATAACAGGAATAATTGGATACCAAGGAACAATATAAGGTCGATCAAGCTTAGGCTCACGTAAGCGCAATATAACAACTGCAATTGAAACTAAAGTAGTGAATGTCCACATAACTAAGACGAGCATATTAGTTAATAGATCAAATGTTCCCAATAAAATCATTACTAATGAGATAGCTAAAATAATTAAAGCACTAATAGTAGGGACACCAGTATTAACATTAATCTTACCAATCTTATTAGAAAGTGGTAGCATACCGTCTTTAGCCAGTGTGTATGGGATTCGCATTCCGGTAAGCATGAAGCCATTAATCGCCCCATACACTGAGATTAAAATACCAATTGTAACTAACTTCCCACCCAAATTACCAAATAACTTTAGAGATGTAAGATAGGCAGTATTGGGATTAGCGATGATATTTTTGAATGGCAGAGTTGACATAAAGGTATAATTAACCAGAACATAAATTAAAGTAATCAACGATAAGCCTAAGATAATAGCTCGTGATAGGTCTTTTTCAGGGTGCCTTACTTCGCCAGCTAGATTAGTAACATTGATCCAGCCGTCATAGGCAAACAAGGCTGCAAGTAAGCCACTACTAAATGCAGCCCAAAATGAATGTCCGCTGCCAGCCTGAAAGGGGAAAACCTGAAGGTTAATCTTATCTTGATTAAACAAGCCGAAGATAACAATGAGGGCTAATGGAATAATCTTTAAAATTGTAGTTAAAGATTGCATCTTACTAGAAAATTTAGTTGAAATAAAATTAAGTCCCATTAGCAATAGTGCTAAAAATAGCGCTATTGCTGTCGCATAACTGCTAGGCAGGTTAAATAATACAACAAACTGCTGCCCGAAGATAACACTTAAAGCGCCAATATTAGCGGGGAAATAGACTAGCATTTGCGCCCAACCAAATAAGAATCCCCATGCCTTGCCATAAGTATATTCGATATACTTAACACTGCCGCCAGTTACTGGAAGAGCGGCAGCAATTTCTGAAACAGTTAATCCGGAAGCAATCGAGACAGCACCAGCAACTATCCATACTAAAATAGTAAGTGAGGCACTCTGAGTATGTTCAGTGATGGTGCCAATTTTAAAGAATACCCCGCCACCAATAACTGTTCCAACAACCGTCGCTAGCGCTTGGGCAAAACTAATCTGTCTTGTCATGAGTACACCTTTTTCTTTCTTAACTAGTGACAATAAAACTATAGTTAAAAAATATTATACATTATTGCATTAACTAAGCTGGTAAGATGTGATAATTTTAAGTTAAAATATCCACTAGGGGGATTTTGTTTTGCGCCGCTACCGTCATAGATATCATCATAAGTATACTTTTCCGTCTATTATTATTTTACTTATCGTTGCAATTAGTATTTTGTTGTTTGGTGTTTATAATTTACACCGTAGCACCAATACAACCGTACCACGAGGCTCAAATATGAGTGTCTTGGGAATTGAATTAGATCAAACTAAGGACGATGTTGACTTGCACAAGGTTCAAGACAATGGCGTCTCCTTTGTTTATTTACGGTCGACGCAAGGCAAAACCTATTTTGATGATAATTTTTTGCTTTATCGTGATCAGCTTCAAGGTACGCGCTTATCTTGGGGGTCTATTGTTACTTATAGTAATGAAAGTACACCTTTGGAACAATACCAGTTTTTTATGAAAAAAGTTGGTCAAAATAGCGGAAATTTGCCAGTAATGATTGTGCCTGCTGTCGATAGCCAAAGCAAGAAGTATTGGCGATCACTAGCTACGTTTGCGCAATATTTACAATCAAATGGTAAGAAAATCTTGGTGGCTGACAATCATCATTGGAAGAATCTATTCTTACCAGAGACGCAGTTCCTATATACTGGAGCTAGCTTAAAAAATCGCAAAGATTATTCATTCTGGTGTTATACCCAAAATGGGCGAGTAAAGAACACTGAATATTTAGAAGGTGGAACTACCATGTTCGCCTATATTGGCAGTATGTCGAATTATCAACAATTATATGATTCTAACTTAACTCAATAAGAAAGTGAAAAATAATGTACCTAGAACCAATTCAAGAAGTATTAACCAAAGAAAATAAAACTAAACCTACACTCATTCAAAAGAGTACCTATGAAGCCATTACTTCTGGTGCAAGTGTTGTAGGATTAGCTAAGACAGGGACAGGTAAGACCTTAGCTTATGGCTTGCCGGTTATTGAAAGGATTTCTGAGATTGGGGGGTTGGCAATAATTTTAGAACCAACCACCGAATTAGCAGTCCAAACCAGAGATGCATTGTTAGCTTATGTTAAGGCAATGGGATTGAAGGTTTTGGCTTTAGTGGGGGCAGGTAATCGTAAACGGCAATTAGAACGTTTACGCAAGGAGAAGCCACAGATTCTAGTATGTACGCCAGGTCGATTCTTTGACTTCCTATCAGATAATAGAATTAAAGTGGATCAAATTACTTCACTTGTAATTGATGAAGCTGATGATATTTTAGAATTTGCGAAGGTTGACATGTTATCTTCATTAGGTCAAAATCTTGAACCTCAAGCTCAGATTCTATTATTTGGAGCATCAGAATCTACAATTACCCGCAATTGTGAAGAATTATTTGCCCATATTTTTTTATTAATTGATGTTCGCCCCGATCAGAAATCAAATGTGAAGCATGGCTTTTTGCAAGTATCGAACCAATACAAGATGCAGTTTTTGCAAAGATTAACTAAACTTGATAATTTCAAAGGAATTTTATTCTTTGATTCAACTGAAACAGAGATGAAATTTGCACGAATCTTTGCCCATAGTAAGACTAAATTTTCTGTATTAAGTAGCCAGGCCAATAAGCAAGAACGGGAACGAATAATGAGCCAATTTAAAGCTGGCAAGAGCAAGTTATTGTTTGCGACTGATTTGGCTGCAAGAGGATTAGATATTCCAGATGTAACTTATGTAATTAATTTTGAAATTCCTAGTGAAGTGAATACTTACATGCATCGTAGCGGTCGTACAGGTCGAATGAATAAGGAAGGGCAAGTTATAACGCTAGGTGATGACCATGACTTTAGGGATTTGCGTAAGTTGTTAGCAGATTCTTATCAAATTGAGCGGGTATACTTTGCAGGTTACCACCTAACTAATGAAAGACCAAAGAAAGCTAAAAATGATGATAGTTCAAGTCAAAAGCAAATAGTCACTAAGCCTGAAGCTAAACACAAGAAAAAGAGATGGCGTAATAAGAAGAATAAGGGCTATCATCCCCATAAAAGAAGAAAAGAAGGTAAGTAATGTCACGACTTGTTAAATGGCTAGAAACTTATATCCTGCCATTAGCAACTAAGTTAGGTCAGATTCGCTGGCTTGTAGCCTTAAGAGATACATTTATTTCACTTTTACCGATTACGATGGCAGGGTCTTTGGCAATGCTTTTTAGTAGTCTGATTAAGGCAGCTAAGTTACAGCTAGGGTGGGATAATTTTTATCGAATAATGAAGCCATTATTGTTGATAGATAATCTTGTCTGGAATGGTACTTTTGCATTATTTGCGATCTATTTTGCTCTATCGTGGGGTTATCACTTAGCTAAAACTTATGAAGTAAATCGCTTTACTGGTGCAACTATAGCATTAGTGTCGTTTACAATGAGTATTAGTGATATATCTAAGCTAAAGCTAGGTGGCACATTAATTGATGTCAAAAACATTGTCGACACAAGTCAGTTCTCCACTATGGGATTATTTACAGCAATTGTATTTGGCTTGCTAGGGACAGCTATCTTTATTTTGACCTATCGTGCTAGGTTAACACTTAAGTTTTCTACTAATAATATGCCGCATTCTGAGTGGGTAGCGTTTAGTACCTTGATACCATCACTGATTGCTGTCTTTAGTGTGGCTGGGATTAACTATCTTTTTCAAGGGCTTACTAGAACTTATTTTGGTAATTGGTTATTAACCACCATTCAGTCACCTCTAATAAAGATGGGTCAAGGCTTTGGCATGGTCTTATTGATTACTTTTTTAGTGCAAGCATTTTGGTTCTTTGGTATTAACGGAATTAGTGTATTAACTCCTGTTATTGACTCATTATGGCTTACACCGGAAAATATCAATGTGACTGCAGTTAGAACTGGCAATAAAATACCATATCTTTGGGTACGTGATTCATTTAATGTCTTTGCTTGGTTTGGCGGAGCAGGTGGGACACTAGCTTTAATTATTGCAATTTTGGTCTTTTCAAAGAGAACAGACTTAAGGACTGTGGCTAAGATGGCTCTAGCACCTGCTGTGTTTAATATTAACGAACCTGTTATATTTGGCTTACCGGTGGTCTTTAACCCTGTATACTTGATTCCATTTGTAATTGCACCGATGGTGAATGTTTCTCTGGCTTATTGGGTAACTAAGATGGGGTTAGTCAACCCGGTACAAATATTTGTTCCAGGGGTAATGCCACCGTTTATAAATTCTTTTTTGGCATGTAATTATGATTGGCGAGCAATTGTATTAACCTTGATAAATGTAGTAATCGCGGTCTTGATCTGGATGCCGTTTGTCTTTGCGGCAGATAAGATCGCTCAAGATAATGACCAACGCAACTTTTATGTACCACAATATTAGAAAAAAAGTTCTAGGTAAAAATTCAGTTTTATGGTAAAGTAGAACTGATGCGACCCCGTAGTTCATCTGGATAGAACAATGGTCTCCTAAACCGTAGAGGTGAGTTCGAATCTCACCGGGGTCATAATTGTGAGATTTTAAGAAGCTGCTATTAAAAAATATAGCAGTTTTTGTTTTATTAACTCTTTAGGTAATAAAATTTAGGTTGATAAAATTCTCACTTATCAAAATTGCCGGTTTTGTAAATAGAATAAAAGTAATAACAAAAACTAAAATCAACAAGGTTATTGCGATAAACTGCATTATTCTATGAACTTTAACAGATAACTTACTATCAAAGCTAAACACTAACAAGAATGCTACTAGTATGAGCAAGAATCCAGTTATGGATAACAAAGTAAAATACATTTTTTCCTCCGATATTTGTTTAACTAAACTTAGTATAAACTTCTTATTTATAAATTAGATATTTTAGGTTATAGTTAACTTAATAATGGAGGTTTTTTATGAACAAGATTAAGGTAATGACTGTTTTTGGCACGCGACCAGAAGCAATTAAGATGGCACCTCTTGTCTTAAAATTAAAAAAAGACGCCCGCTTTGAAGAAGTAACTGTCGTTACTGCTCAGCACCGTGAGATGCTAGATCAAGTATTAGATATTTTTAAAATTAAACCAGACTATGACTTTAATATTATGCATAAAAACCAAACCTTGGAAGAAATTACTTCTAAGGTAATGGTTGACTTATCTAAAGTTATTAAGGATGAACAGCCAGATATTGTGTTAGTTCATGGCGATACAACTACTAGCTTTGCGGCAGGACTTGCTACTTTCTATCAACAGACGACCTTAGGCCATGTGGAAGCTGGACTTAGAACTTGGAATAAGTATTCACCATTCCCAGAAGAAATGAACCGTCAAATGACTGATGACTTGGCAGACTTATACTTTGCTCCAACTGAGTTAAGCAAGTCTAACTTACTTAAGGAGAACCACTCAGCAGATAATATCTTTGTGACTGGTAATACTGCAATTGATGCCTTGCAACAAACAGTTCAAAAAGATTATCATCATGATGTACTTGATGAAATCACTCCAGGTAATCGAGTAATCTTGGTAACTATGCACCGTCGTGAGAACCAAGGCGAACCAATGGAACGTGTCTTTAAGGTGATGAAGCAAGTAGTTGATAGTCATGACGATGTTGAAATTATCTACCCCGTACACTTATCACCAAGGGTACAAGAAGTGGCCAAGCGTGTGTTAGGCAATGATCCACGCATCCACCTGATTGATCCACTTGATGTGGTAGACTTCCACAACTTAGCTAAGCGTAGTTACTTCATTATGACAGATTCTGGCGGTGTACAAGAAGAAGCGCCAAGTCTTGGTAAGCCAGTTCTAGTTTTGCGTGATACTACAGAAAGACCAGAAGGCGTTGCAGCTGGAACATTGAAGTTAGTAGGAACTGAAGTGGATAAGGTTAGAGAAGAGATGACTCGCTTACTTGAAGATAAGGATGCTTATGAAGAGATGGCCAATGCCAAGAATCCTTATGGTGATGGGAAGGCTAGTGACAGAATCATGGATGCAATAGCTTATTACTTTGATAAGGAGAACTTGGAGAAGCCAGAAGATTTCTAGAATGGTAGAGTAAAAATGAAAAAGTTTATTCCAAGAATATTAACTTTTTTGGGGATGTTAGTGGTTTTGGTTTTAATTGGGGGATGTAGTAAATCTACTAGCAGCAAGCCGACTAAAGAGGTTACTAAAACTTTGACTAGCAAGGTCTTTACTGATTTAAAAATTATTAGTCAAAATGCGGATATAATTATACAGCCAGGTAAAAATTATAAGATAACCTATTATGGCAAAAATACTACCATGCCACTAATTAAGCAGAAAAAAGACCAAGTAACTGTTAATCAAGTCAAGGCTCAACATGCCTTAGGTTTGATGCGTTTGCCTAAGATAACAATAACAATTCCTAAAAAGTCAAAATTAATTAAATTACGAGTAAAAACAAGTGACGCCGATGTAAGAATTAATAATTTAAACTTGAAAAGGGGAATAATTTCCTCAGATGATGGTGATATTATTATTTCTGATAGTAAATTAACAGATGGTATGAATCTTAGATCAACTACTGGGAATATTAAGGTTAAAGGGACTAAATTTACTGGTTATAAGTTGACTACCAGTGATGGTCAAATTCAGGTTAAAGATCATGCTACATCATCTTCTTATTTAAAGAACGCTAAAAGCAAAAATGTTTTAGTTGCTAAGTCTGGCTCTAAAGAAATTTGGATAAAATAACAACTCTATATATGAAGTGGTTATTTATGTTTTAAATTGCTAAACTAGCTGCTAAAAAGGTCAAAATAAAATCGTTGATGTCAAACAAGTGATGGTATGATATGAACACTAGTTGAGCATCAACGATTTTTATATTTTAATGTAGAGCAATACCATAATACTTTTCGTCTTTAATTAGTTCTGACATTGCCACTAAGGCACATCCTCCTATAGCCCCAGAGTATTTATCATATTTTAAAATATTGATTTTTGTTTTCTTTTGAGTATTTACAAATCTTAACTGCTCATTTATTAGAGGTAGCAATTTTGAATAAAAAGGTTCTTCTTGTAAAAGTGGACTATTTAGATAAATAGTATCTGCGTCATAAGTCATTAATAAGTTAGAAATTGAAATGCTTAGGTATTGCATACCTTCATTTAACATATTTACAATATACTCATCATTTAGCTTATATGCTTTGAATATAGTATCTAGGGTAACATCATTTATATTTTTTACTAATTCGCGTATTACAGTATTATCGGCAAGATTATACAATAATCTTGCTTTTTTTAATAGCCAAGTTTCTGATATATAGGTTTGTAGACATCCCTTTTTGCCACATTCACATTGAAAACCATTAAGTTTTACGATGGAATGACCAATTTCTCCCACAGAATAATTAGTTTTAGGATGAATATTATTGGGATCAATAAATGAAGCGAATATTCCATAACCAATATTAAAGAAGATAAATTTTTCAATATTATTGTCGCCATTAAATAAGTGACGGGCTAGTGCCATTGATTCAACATTATTTTCGGCAATAATTGGTAAATTTAGATATGATTTAATCATTGGTAAATTAAACATATCCCACATTTTATTATTGGATATTAATTTATGATCTTTAGAATTGTAATGACCAGGAATTGCAATTCCTATACCTAAAACTTTCAAATCAGAATGCTTTGATAATAATTTTTGAACTAAATTAATAATTAATAGGTTAATATCTTTATTTAAAAAAGAAGAATAGTCTAAAAATTGTTGATCAATTTTTTCTCCAAGTGCATTGCAAATGCAGACGGCTAGCCCTTCAAGTGTAAATGATACGCCAATATAATAACCTATTTTTTTATTAAGTGAAATAATTTGTTTATTACGACCAGCACCCTCTTGCTTGGAAATTGCGGATCCAGTTTCAATTATGATGTTGTTATCAATTAATTGCTTAACTATATTTGAAACAGCTGCAGATGAAATACCTAGATAAGTATGTAAATCAACGCGCGTTGTATGATGATTTATAAGTAAGTATTTTATAGTTCGGTTAATTGTCTGTGTTCTTTTCATAATATCATCTCCAATAATTATTTTATTTAATAAAATAATTAAAAGCAAGATAAAGCCAATTTTAGATTTTTACTTCTCAAAATAAGTTAATTTAATTAACAAATTATATTTACAAAGTAAGCGGTACCATGCTATACTTTAGTTGAGTTAAGGGAAATACTGGTAATGCAATAATTAAATAAGTTAATTAATTATTGCGCTGTTAGTTTTATTTATTTTGGGGAAGTGTATCATGAAAACTTTTATGGATTTTTTACAAAATAAGCTTGCTCCCTTAGGAGAAAAAATTAGTAAGCAAAGACATCTTAAAGCATTACGTGAAGGTTTTATGCTTGCTATGCCGCTTATTCTTGTTGGTTCTATTTTTACTTTGTTAAGTAGCTTTCCAATTGTTGCATATACAAATTGGCTAACTAAAACAGGTGTTGGTCCAGTCTTAAATAGTTTGGCTAACAATAGTTTTGGATTAATTTCAGTATTTACTGCTTTCGGTGTCGCTTATAGGCTTGCAACTTCTTATAAAGTTGAAGGATTACCAGCAGGGGCATTGTCCGTAGCGAGTGTATTCCTTTTAACTCCACCTTTAATTACAAAAACAGGAAATGGTATTCCATATTCTGCATTAGGTGGACAGGGATTATTTACTGCTATTGTGGTAGGCTTTATCACTGCAGAGATATATCGCTGGTTTATTCAAAAGAACTTTGTTATCAAGATGCCTGATAGCGTTCCAGAAGTAGTTGGGCAATCATTTATGGCTTTAGTTCCAGGTGCCGTAATTTTAATTTTCTTTGAACTCATTAATCTTGGCTTAAAGGCTATGGGACTTGCGTCATTTAACGTATTACTTGCGACGATTATTGGCAAACCTTTAAGTTTAATTGGGGATTCCTTAATAGGTACATTTGTTGCTATTTTCTTAAACTCATTATTTTGGTTCTGTGGAGTCAATGGTGGGCAGGTAGTAAATACGGTTATGCAGCCGATTTGGCTTCAATTTACAGATGCTAATAGAGTAGCTTTGCAACATGGTGTATCAGTTTTACCACATATTATTACTCAACCCTTTATTGATTTATTCGTATATATGGGCGGTGGCGGTGCCACAATTGGATTAGCAATCTGCTTGATGTTCTTTAGCAAGAGCAAAGAATACAAGACTTTGGGTAGAGTATCCGGTATTCCAGCTTTGTTTAATATTAATACTGCAATTTTGTTTGGTTTTCCAACTGTATTGAATCCAATTATGCTGATTCCGTTTATTTTAAATCCAATTATCAATGCTGCTGTAACTTATGGAGCTATGGCATTACATTTAATTCCATATACAACAGGTGTAACCCTTCCTTGGACTACACCTCCAATTATCGGTGGCTTCTTAGCAACTGGTGGTAGTATTAATTCTGCTGTTTTACAAGCGGTCTTGGTTGTAATTTCAGTTTTGATTTACTATCCATTCTTCAAATCGGCAGATAACGCTCGACTAAAGGAAGAAAAGAGTGCTAATTAAATAGTAAATAATGTGGAAAGAAGACTTTTCTATGATTGACATTAAAATAAATTCTAAAAATGCAACAGTAAAGTTTGCAAAACAGGAATTAGAATCATATTTAGTAAAAATTAATAATAAGGCATTAACTAAGCTAACATTTCCTAGATATACTTTAGAAGTTGTAGAACAATCTGGTAATGATCGTGTAGATATTATCTCTGACTCTGAAGCAGTAGTAAAGATTACAGCTAATAACAATGTTGCTTTATTAATTGGAGTATATCAATATCTCCATATTTTAGGTGCAAGATTTTTAAGACCAGGTAAAGATAATGACTTCTTGCCTAAATTAGTTCAAGCCGATATCGATAGACAAATATCATATTCTCATACTGCAAGTTATAAGCACAGAGGTGTGTGCATTGAAGGTGCAGATTCTCTTGAAAATGTTCTTGAATTTATAGATTGGTTACCAAAAAATGGATTTAATAGTTTCTTTATTCAATTTGACAATCCATATACTTTTTTAAAACGCTGGTATAGCCATGAATTTAACAATTATTGGGAAAATAAAGACTTTTCAACTGAATTAGCTAAAGAAATGAGTAATAAAGTTGATGAAGCTATCAAAGTAAGAAGTTTACATCATCATCGTGTCGGTCATGGCTGGACTGGCAGAGTATTAGGATTTTCATCAGAATTTGGCTGGGAAACAGGTAAGAAAATTTCTGAGGATAAGAAAGGCCTTGTTGCTTTAGTTAATGGAAAACGGGAATTAATTAATGATACCCCTATATTTACTAGCCTAGATTTTGCAAATCCTGAAGTTAATAAACGAATGGCAAAAATTATTGTTGATTATGCTAAAAAACATTCTGAAGTTGACTACTTACACGTTTGGTTATCTGATGCAAATAATAATATTTGTGAATGTAGTGAATGTCAAAAGACAACTCCATCAGATCAATATGTAGAATTTCTGAATTATTTAGATGAACAATTAACTAAGGCAGAATTAGATACTAAGATTTGCTTTTTACTGTATCATGAATTGCTTTATGCACCTGAAAAAGCAAAAATTAAGCATCCAGATAGATTTATTATGATGTTTGCGCCAATCAGTAGAACTTTTGAAAAGAGTTATGCTGATGTTGATTATAAAAATGACATACCTGAACCACCTAAGTATAAGAGAAATAATATTACTTTACCAAACTCTCTCGAAAGTAATCTAGCTTTCTTATTTGATTGGCAGAAAATGTTTGCAGGAGATAGTTTTGTGTATGATTATCCTTTAGGTAGAGCACATTATGGCGATTTAGGTTATATGGAAATTAGTCACGTAATTTCAAGAGATATTAAGTATTTAGAGCAATTACATCTAAATGGTTATATTTCTTGTCAAGAATTACGAGCAGGTTTGCCGACTACTTTTCCAAACTACGTTATGGGCAGGACTCTTTGGGATAAAGAGATTAGCTATGAAGATTTAGTTAAAGAATATTTCTCCGCTGCCTTTGGTAATGAATATCAAGACGTTATTCACTATCTTGATACTATTTCAAATCTTTCAAGTCCAGACTATTTTAATGGAATCGGAAATCGTATAAATAAAGAAATTTCTAAAAACTATCATCAAATTTATAATTTAGCAAATGAATTTTTGGACACAGTAATAGTTCATTTGTCTAAGTCGAAAGGTGTACAGCACGAAAATTGGAAGATTCTTGCTTATCATCGCGAAGTATTAATGCAATTATCTAAGGCGCTCGAATTAATTTCTAATGGTAATTCTGAAAAAGCAGAAGATGCTTGGAAGAACTTTATTGATTTTATTAAACTACATGAAGATGATTTTCAATTCCCCCTTGATGTATATCGAATAACCGAAGTTGCTACTAATTATGCAGGATTTAAATATAGAGATAAATAAGAAATCATTTAAGTAATATTCCCTCACTCTTAAAACTTGGTTTCAGAAAAATATAGAACTCAAAAGTTGTAATTTAGCTAAACTAAGTTACAGCTTTTTTTGGAGGTAAAAAATGAACGATAAAAATCTTAAAGAAAAAATTTCAATGGTTGGTTTTGATATTGTGGCTTATGCGGGAGATGCAAGAAGCTATCTCTTAGATGCTTTAAATAAAGCGAGAATTGGAAATATTACAGAAGCAAAAAAATTGATAAGTGAAGCTGAAGAAAGTATAAATGAAGCTCATAAAGTACAAACTAATTTAATGTCAGAAGAAGCAGGTGGATCAAACTTAGATATGACTTTTATTATGGCTCATGGTCAAGATACACTAATGACTACTATGCTTTTAAAAGATGAAATGACTACTATTATTGATTTATATGAGAGAATCAATATTTTAGAGGGTAGGGAGATTAGGTAAATGAGTGATCTAACTTTAAAATCTGTAAAATCATTGCCTAAAAATTTTATTTGGGGAGCTGCTACAGCTGCGTATCAAGTAGAAGGCGCAACACAAGAAGATGGAAAAGGAATTAATATGTGGGATGAATATTTATCTAAAAATCCGCTATATAATCCTAATCCAGCAAGTGACTTCTATCATAGATACTCCGAAGATATATCTCTTGCAAGTAAGTACGGATTAAATGCTATTAGATTATCAATTTCGTGGGTCAGAATTTTTCCAAATTTTGATAATAAGGTAAATCGACAAGGTGTGCAATACTATCATAATTTGTTCAAATGTTGTTTAGAAAATAATGTAACGCCTTATGTAACTCTACATCATTTTGATTCGCCGCAAAAAATGATTGAAACAGGTGATTGGCTTAATAGAGAAAATATAGATAAGTTCGTTGAATATGCCAAATTTTGCTTTCGAGAATTTTCTGAAGTATCACATTGGTTCACAATTAATGAACTAATGTCTTTGGCAAGTGGACAATATATTACTGGAGCATTTCCGCCAAATCACAAGAATAATCTTAGCGAAGCTATTCAGGCAGAACATAATATGATTTTGGCACACTCTAAAGTAGTTTTAGCGTTTCATAGAATATGTAAAAAAGGGAGAATTGGATGCATTTTAGCACTTAAACCTGGTTTTCCAAATGATAAAAACAGCGAAGCAGATAAAGAAGCAACTAAAAATTATGAAGTTTATAATAATGTGTTTCTCTTAGACGGTATCCTTTTAGGAAAGTATCGTACAAATACATTAAAAAGAATGCAGAATATATTGTCGATAAACCATGCAAAAATAAAAATTGAAACTGATGATTTAGAAATTATGCAAAAGGCTGCGCCATTAAATGGAATGTTTGGCATGAATTATTATCGTTCCGAGTTTATTAAAAGCCAAGAAGGACAAATAAAAGGTATTGGTAGTTTTGCCAATCGTAATGATATTTCTAAAACAGCATGGGGATGGAATATTTATCCTAAAGGTTTATATGTAATGCTAAAAAGGATAAGCAAGAATTATCCTAGATTACCTCCTATTTTAATAACTGAGAATGGTATAGGTTTAGATGAAAAACAGTCAAAAAATGATGGAATTATTGACGATGATGAAAGAATAACTTTTTTAGATCAACATCTATACCAATTGTTAAAAGCTAGAAGTGAAGGAGTAAATGTTATTGGATATTTTATTTGGTCACTTGAAGACCAATTCTCTTGGGTAAATGGCTATGGAAAAAGATATGGACTTTTCTTCGTAGATTTTGAGAGCCAGAAGCGCTTTATCAAAAAGAGTGCACTGTGGTGCCAAAAGCTTAGTGCCACCATGACAGAGGTGTAAAATTATGAATGTCGTTATAAATGCAATTGAAAAGCACAAAAATTTTTTTGAGAAATTATCAAAAAATAATTACTTAATGGCGATAAAAGATGGCTTTACTGCAGTAATGCCAATTGTAATGTTTGCTAGTTTAATGTTGCTAATATCTTCATTACCACCATTATTTGGTATCCAGCTACCACAAGGACTTAGCGCATGGTTAACAAAAGTTTATAACTTTACCATGGGAATTTTAGCTTTAATGGTTGCTGGCACAACTGCCAAAAACTTAGCAGATAATTTCAATCGTTCAATGCCAAATGGCCGAGTTATCAATGCGACATCTACAATGCTTGCATCAATGTGTGGTTTTCTATTTTTAGCTGTTACAGCTGAAGTTAGGACTGGTGCATTTAGTGTTACTTATCTAAGCTCACAAGGATTGCTTTCCTCATTTGTAGCATCATTTATTGTAGTTAATGTCTATCGTATATGTATTTTAAAAAATGTTACGATTAAGCTTCCTAAACAAGTCCCTGGAACAATTTCACAAGCATTTAAAGATATTTTTCCATTTGCTTTAGCTGTTCTTGCGTGCTCTTTGATCGATCTTCTTTCTAGAACATTTGCAGGGGTTCCTTTTGCTGAAGTTTTTCAGAAGTTTTTAACTCCTTTATTTAAAGGGGTAGAAACTTATCCTGGTATGTGTTTAATTTGGGGACTGTCTGCTCTCCTATGGTTTGTTGGTATTCATGGGCCTTCAATTGTTATGCCTGCTGTTACAGCTTTTCAATTAAGCAATACGGAAGCAAATTTAAAAATGTTTCAATTGGGTACACATGCCTCACATGCAATGACTAATAATTTTGGAAATTATATTGCTGCAATTGGCGGTACGGGTGCAACTTTTATTGTTCCAATATTATTGATTATCTTTATGAAGTCCCAACAATTAAAGACAGTTGGTAAAGCATCTCTTATTCCGGTACTTTTTGCTGTTAATGAACCATTGTTATTTGGTGCACCAATGATTCTCAATCCATATATGTTTGTTCCTTTTATAGTTACTCCTATGGTAAATGTTATCCTAGGAAAATTCTTTATTGATATTTTGGGAATGAATGGAATGATTTATGCACTTCCTTGGACGGTTCCTGGACCGATTGGAATTTTATTAAATACACATTTTCAAGTGATTTCTTGGATTTTTATTGTAATTTTATTATTTATTGATGCTGTAATTTATCTACCATTTCTAAAAGCTTATGATAGACAATTATTAACTCAAGAAGAACTTAAAGAAAGTAAGATTATAGGAAAAGAAGATTCAAAAAAGAGTATTAAAAGAGATAATTTAGTAAAATACGAAGATAAATTATCTGGATTAAAAGTTTTAGTACTTTGTGCTGGTGCAGGCACAAGTGCTCAACTAGCGAACTCTATTAACGAAGGAGCTAAAAAATATAAGTTAGATGTTATAGCTAACTCAGGTGCATATGGAGCACATCGTGATATTCTGAAGAATTACAATGTTGTGATTCTAGCTCCTCAAGTTCGTTTGTATTATGACGATATAAAAGAAGATACCAATAAACTTAATATTAAATTGATTTCAACTAAAGGGGCGCAGTATATCAATTTAACTCACAATCCAAAGCAAGCAATAGAATTTCTGAAGAATCAGATAAGTTAATTTTTTAACTTTGTAGTCTTTAATATTATTTAAAATGTTCAAGTTAATTTATAAGGTAAAAAGTGCTACTGAAAATAGACCATGTTCAAATTAATGAAAGGAAATGGTTACGATGAAGAAAATACTTTTCGGTATGTTGATGCTGCTTGCTGTGATTTGCTGTGTTGGATTAGATAGAGTATACGCTGAAGGATTGCCCCAGACTACTTATAAAGTAAGTTTACAAGTAACAACTAATGGTCAGAAGAGTAATATAGGTGGAGAGTTACTAACTGAAAAGAATATATTGGAAGGTAAAGCCGGGGATGTAATTAAGTTGATTCCTAAACCTAAGCCAGGATATATTTTTAATGGATATAAATCATATAGGACAGATGATGGCGCTAGCACAGATGGATTATTGGATATTGTCAACAATAAGTTTGAGCTAAGTGATAAGATTGGTAACGTCACTATTTATGCTGATTTTATAAAAGAAGTAAAAGATCCAGATGTATATTTTAAAGAAGATTTTAATCAGAATAATTCTTTATTGAGATTTGATTATTCTAATGATGTAAAACTTAGTGATGGGGCTGTTTTATTATCACCAAAAACCCAGTCTAGTTATTTAAAATATAATTTAAAAAATATTTCTGTAACTGAAAATTCTAATGTTGGATATGGTCTTGCGTTTTCATTGGGGCAAGTAGGTGAAGTCAAAGAATATAATACAGTAAGAATAATTTTTAGAAGTAGTGGAGCAATAAAATATTTTTTAGAATTAACAGGAAAGAAAGCTCTACTAAAAAAGTCAACTAATCAAGGCGAGAATATCTTAGATGAAGTAAATTTTAAATTAGATAGGGCAATCCATACATATAAAATTAATGTAATAGCTGGTAATGTTAATATAGAAGTAGATAATCACGCAATATTGAACTATAGCCTTGTAAAGGACGATTCTTTTAATAACACAAGACCAGTATTCGATGTAGAAGAAAAATCTTTGTATCGTTCTGTTGTATTAGACAACATAGAAATAAAAAAGATTAATAGAACTATTAATATAAAAGTACTTTCAATGATTGATAGTGTTGAAGATAAGCAACACATAGCGGGAACGGTTACTTTAAGCAACTACAAAGTAATTCCTGGTGAAAAAGTAAAAATTTCATGCATGAATAAACCTGGTTACCAGTTTCAATCTTATGAAATTTCTCAACTTGGCTCATTCATAAATAATGAATTCATTGTTCCTAATAATGTACAAGTAGATTCTATAACTTTAATTGTTAAGTTTAAGAAAAGTACTAGTGTAAGCGAAAAAGTAAGTTATTATATAGATTCAAATTCAGGTAATGATAGTAATTCTGGAAAAAGTGAATCAGAGCCATGGAGGTCATTAAATAATTTAAAACATGTAGTATTGAATCCTGGGGATAAGATTTTATTAAAATCAGGAAGTAAATTTTATGGTAAGCAGTCTGCTTTATCTTTTAAAGGAAGTGGAACATCGGAAGATAAGATAATTATTACTTCGTATGGAAATGGTGACAGACCACAATTGAATGGACAAGGTGAAATAGAAAATGTCATTTCTCTATTTAATCAAGAATATATAACGATTAAGGGACTAGAGATAACTAATTTGTCTAGTAGATACAATACGTCATTTTTGCTAAATTCAAGTAATAACCGTTCACTTAATTTAAGAGGAATTAATGTTTCTGCTAAAGATTATGGTATTGTTCATGGAATTACGATTCAAGATATGTATATTCATGATATAAACGGTAACATCAGCTCTAAATGGAATGGCGGTATTTTCTTCGATGTGAAAGCAACAGTAAATAAAGGCACGTTAGAAGGAGTACCTACAAAGTATGATTCTATTTTAATTGAAAATTGTAAATTAGAGAAAGTTGATCGCTCAGCTATAAAACTAATCTCTTCAAGTTGGTGTAATCAATCTACAAAGAACAATTCTACGTTACCGATAAATTGGTATCCTTCAACTAATGTTGTTGTGAAAGATAATAGAATTAATAAAGTTGGAGGAGATGGTATAACAGTTAGGGATACAGATAAAGCTTTAATAGAGTATAATTTAGTAACTCATGCTAGATATCAAAATACAGGATACAATGCAGGAATCTGGCCTTTTGAAGCAAGTAATACAGTTATTCAGTATAATGAAGTAGCCTATACACATGGTGTACAAGATGGACAGGGATTTGATTGTGACCACCTATGCAAGAATACTGTAATGCAATATAACTATAGTCATAACAATGAGGGTGGATTTATGTTGATTATGAATGGATTCCCTCATACTGGTCCAACTGTAAGGTATAATATTAGTCAAAATGATAATGATAAAACATTTGAATTTTCTAGAGGTATTCCATCTGGAACAGCAATATACAGTAATACCATTTACTCTAAAAAAGTATTAAGTGGTAGATCAGGAATAATTGATGTTGCAAATTCTAAAGCAGGGACAGGTAATAGAGAAGCATATTTGTTTAACAATATTTTTTACTATCCTAACTCACAAAGCTTCTACGTATTAAAGAGTGAGGCTCCAAATAATAAGGCTAAATTCCATTTAGATAGCAATTGCTATCTAGGCGGAATAAGCCAACCTGATGAAGAAACGAATGAGATAAAAGGTATTGTATTGAATAATGCAGGATCTGGTCCAGAAGATATTAATGCTGATAGACCAAGAACTGGAAAGTATCTGATTAATGAACTAGTTGGCTATAAATCAAATTCTGCTTTACCAAAAGAATTAGATTTTAATTCAGCACTTAAAAAGTGGGGAAGATTAGATTATATGCCTAATAATAAATCACCTTTGGATTACTACAATGAGATGACAAATAAAGCAAGTGTTGAGGCAATAGCTATCAATTATCCTGAAATAAATGGTGTAAGTTATAACCAAGATTTCTTTGGTAATAAAATTAGTAATCATACAAGTTCAGTAGGCGCATTTTCTGAATAGCTTTTTATATTGCTAAGTCTGGCTCTAAAGAAATTTGGATAAAATAAAAATTCCCAAGCTGAAAAGCTTAGGAATTTTTTTTGCCAAAGTGCTTTTTAAATTTTTCTGCAAACTTATTACTAGTATTCAAAAAAATAGACTTAGTAGTAAGATAGTTAAATATCCCGACAACAATTTGGTCAATTATCTTTACAAATAGAGTATTCCAATGGAGCCAGGACAGACCAACTAGCATGATTAAGTTATCGGGAATAATGCTTAATATCCGATAAACAAAAAATAGCCCCAACTGATACAGTGTGCTATGCGTTTCGTCTACATTATCAATGAAGACGCCATGCTTATTGAAAAAGAATGAGGCTAAATTAGAAATAACAAATGCAATGGTATTGGCATAAATTAGGGGTATCTTCCACCAATTATGAAAAACCATAAAAGCCACAATATTTATCAAAGCAGCCAAAAAGCCAAAAATCATATAAACATAAAAACTCTTGTGCCGAGTAACTAAGCGTGCCCCAAGCAGACGTAATTGTGCTTTTGTGACCTTTTGGTTGTCTCTTTGATACCTTTTAGTCATTGAACGCCTCGGTCATTTGCGCAGCAGCTTGATCAATAAGGTTAATATCTTCATCATCTACTGCATTTTCAATCTTTACTGGAGTAGCTACTTCAACGGCACCACACTTTTTGAATGCTTTTTCGAAGTCATCGACATTTTCGCAGTAATGTTCCTTATAAGTCTTGTCACCTGATCCCATGACTGCGAACTTCTTACCACTTAAGTCTAATTCAATTAACTGGTCATAAAAATCTCTCAACTCATCGGTCATTACACCTTCACCATATGTGTAAGTTACCATAATACAGAGATCACTATTTAAGTAGTTGCTAGCATCCGCAAAACTCACATCAGTTGACTCTACATCAAAACCAGCATCTTGTAAGCTTTCTTCCAAGATTTCAGCCATATCTTCGTTGTTGCCAGTCATACTAGCAAAAACAATCTGTGCTTTCATTTAAATTGCTTCTTTCATTGTTTTTTATTTTATTATACTAAAGCATTTCGAGATTGTGTAAACAGAACAAGAAAATCTTTTAAAAAAGCTTTATAATGAAGAAGACACTTTTAATTTTAGAAACAAAGGAGATTTTTTAAATTGATTACAATTAAATCCAAACGTGAATTGCAAGGTATGCAAAAGTCAGGACGTTTACTTGCTTCTATGTTTGAAGGTTTGCGTGACATTATTAAGCCAGGAATCTCTACTTGGGAAATCGAAAAGTTTGCGCAAAAGTTCGTTAAGAGTCGTGGTGGACGCTTATCAGAACAAGGTTTTGAAGGATATAAGTATGGTACTTGCATCTCTGTTAATGATGAGATTGCCCATGCTATTCCAAGAAAGAATAAGATCTTGCAAGAAGGTGATTTGGTTAGTGTTGATGTAACTTGCAACTTAGATGGCTATGAAACTGATTCATGTACTACCTATGCCGTAGGTAAGATTTCTCAAGAAGACCAACGTTTAATGGATGTTACTAAGAAGGCTATGTACATGGGAATTGACCAAGCCTTAGTTGGTAATCGAATTGGTGATATTGGTAGTGTTATTCAAAAATACGTTGAAGATGAAAATGGCTTCGGCGATGTACGTGAATTAGTCGGTCATGGCATTCAACCAACTATACATGAAGATCCAGAAGTTCCACACTACGGCAAGGCTGGTCATGGCTTACGCTTACGTGAAGGGATGACAATCACTGTTGAACCAATGGTAGAAGCAGGAGGAGATTGGAGAATTACCCAACATACTGTTTCTGATCCAAACGATGACTGGGTTTATTATGCTACTCCAGATGGCTCAAAGGCTGCCCAATTTGAACATACCTTTGCAATTACTAAGGATGGTCCTAAGATCCTTACCCTTCAAAAACCTTATGATGGTTTAGAAAAATACATCCCTCACTTTGATGAAGAATAATTATTATGAAGCATAAATTCTCTGAGCTTAAGACTCAGACTAAAGGCTTTATTAAGGGATTTTCGCAAGCAATTTCAGATGGTGAGATAACTCAACACTCAATTGTTATTGCTTATTATGTATTATTTAGTATATTTCCAATTATTATTATCATTGGGAATGTCTTGCCATTGTTTAAAATTGCTACTAAACCAATTGCGGATTATTTGAGTGTTATTTTTCCTGTTCAGGTATCAGAATTTTTGATGCCGATGATTAATAGCTTATTAAGTAAGCATTCTGGTGGTATTTTATCATTTGGTATTATTGTAGCAATTTGGTCGTTTTCCGGATTAATAAATTCAATCAGAATTGCGATGAACAAGGTTTATGGCGTTCACTTGCAAGAGAAACATGAGCCATGGTGGAATGCGGTTGTTAGTCGAATTTTGACATTTGCTGCTAGTGCATTGATGATTTTTTTGTGGACTTTATTAACTTTAGTGTTAACTTTTGGTCAACAAATTGTTAGCTTCTTAGCGCCAATTTTTCAACTTCATTTAGAGTGGATTTATAAGTTCGAAAGTTATAAGTGGCCCTTGATTATCTTGATGATGTTAATTGTTAACATCTATTTGAATTATTTTTTGCCTAATATAAATGGGGTTAAGAGAGTTGTTGTTCCAGGGGCGATTTTTACCACTATTGGCTGGAGCGCCTTATCTTATTTCTTTGGTCTATATTTAAAATACTTCGGTACTAAATGGCAGAATTATGGTATTGTTGGAACCTTTATTGTGTTTATGCTTTGGATGAATATTAGTGCACTTATCTTTTTGATTGGTGTTTGCATTAATGCTAGTTTGAATGTGATTAAGCATGGAGAGGTACAATATACTAAGTCCTCAGTCTTATCAGCCTTGCGTCAAAGCTCCAAAAAGTAAATTATCTTTTAAGAATGACGTAAGCGGTTATTTTTGATAAGATAAAAGCTAAGGGAAGTTTTTATTTTTTGAGGAAAGAGATCAAGATAAATGAAAGTAAGAAAAGCAGTTATTCCTGCAGCAGGATTAGGAACAAGATTTTTACCAGCTACTAAGGCCATGCCTAAAGAAATGTTACCAATCGTAGATAAGCCTACGATTCAATTTATTGTTGAAGAGGCTAAAAAGTCTGGTATTGAAGATATTTTGATTGTTACTGGTAAGAATAAGCGTCCAATTGAAGACCACTTCGATTCTAATCCTGAATTGGAACAAAACTTAAAAGAAAAGCACAAGGATAAGTTATTGGAATTGACTCAATCAATTACAGACTTAGGTGTTAACTTGTACTACACTCGTCAACCACACCCAGCAGGCTTAGGGGATGCAATTTCTAGAGCTCGCAGCTTCGTTGGTAATGAGCCGTTTGTAGTAATGCTTGGTGATGACTTAATGTCAGATAAGGTTCCTTTGACTAAGCAATTAATTAACCGCTACGAAAAGACTCATGCTTCAACTATCGCTGTAATGAAAGTGCCACATGAAGAAGTATCTAAGTATGGTGTAATTAAGCCAGCAGGAGAGATTGAGCCAGGCTTAATCAATGTAGAATCTTTCGTTGAAAAGCCAGCCATTGAAGAAGCACCTAGTGACTTGGCAATCATTGGTCGTTACTTATTGACACCAGAGATTTTTGATATTTTAGCAACTCAAAAGCCTGGTCGTGGTGGCGAAATCCAATTGACCGACGCCATTGATACTATGAACAAGACTCAACGTGTCTTTGCTCATGAATTTAAGGGTGACCGTCATGATGTTGGTAACAAGGAAGGTTACTTGGAAACTTCAATTGAGTATGGTCTTACTCACCCAGAGATTAAAGATGAGCTACGTGATTACATCATTAACTTGGGTAAAGAATTATCTCAAGCAAGCACAAAAAATAAAAAAGAAAAGTAATATAAAGAGAATGAGTGCTAAGCATCACAATAGATGTTTATGCACTCATTTTTTTAAAATAAATAAATTTTCCCTTGTTGCAAGTCAATTTGAACACCATATATTTCGTTTCTTATATTTTGATGATTAATAAATAGGCTAGTATCGGTTTGATGAACCTGGCGCAGAATTTTCTGAATATTAGCTAGTGACTTAGGATAAGTATTTTTAGTTTCGAATAAGCATTCCTGCGTTGAAAGTGTAACCTTAGCTATTGGATAGATCTTGTCTTTCTTTTGTGGGCGATAATATAAAAAATATTTAGGATTTAAATCCTGAGTTAATTGTAAAAATGAATCTAATTTCATCTGTCTAAAAATTAAAGTTGAATACTATTAAAAATAGAATTAATATAGTTATTATACTTTATAAAAAGAAGGATAATAATGTTTAAAAAGCGCAAAAGACTTTGGATAACAATCATCTCTATTATAGCAGTTGTAGGGGTAATATTTGCAGGAGCAGGGATGTACTTTTACAATGTGGCGATTGTTCCTGGCCAAAAGAGCTTCCTTAGCAAAAAGCAAAAGCTAAAAAAGACCGACCCACTATATAAGCAGACTAAGTGGTATCAAAATATCAAAAAGCAAAAGTGGGTAATGAAGTCAGCAGATGATAACTTAGAACTTGATGCTAACTATATTCCAGATGGCAATTCCAAAAAGACTGCCATTCTCTTACATGGCTATATGAATAATAAGGATAATATGGGCCCATATGCGGCAATGTTCCACCAATTAGGTTATAATACATTATTGCCTGATGCTCGTGGTCATGGTCAAAGTCAAGGGCACTATATAGGTTATGGCTGGCGTGAGAAGGTTGACGTTAGAAAATGGGTTAAAAGAGTAATTAAGCACAATGGTAAAGATAGCCAAATCGTAATCTTTGGTGTAAGTATGGGTGGAGCCACGACAATGATGACTAGCGGCTTACATCTTCCTAACCAAGTTAAGGCCTTTGTAGAAGATTGTGGCTACACTAGTGCTAAAGATGAAATTGAACATGAAGCTCAAGCACTTTATCATATGCCAGCTTTTCCAAGATTCCCATTAGTTGAAACTTTAAGTGGAATTACGCGCCTTAGGGCAGGGTATTTCTTGGGCGATGCTAGCTCAGTTAAGCAATTGGCTAAAAATAAGCGACCAATCATGTTTATTCATGGATCTAAGGATACCTTTGTACCAACTTCAATGGTCTATAAAAATTATCAAGCAACTAAGGGGCCTAAGGAATTATGGATAGTTAAAGGTGCTAAGCACGCTAAGTCATTCAAAACTAATCCTAAAAAATATCAGGCTAAGATCAGTAACTTTTTGAATAAATACGTTTAAAATTATGTCAGCGCAAGGCTGACATTTTTTGTTTTTTCTTTAATATAGGCTTGAAATTGTGTTTTTGACATAGCTTTCAGTTAATATATATTTAAAAGGCTAAATTTAAGGAAGTAAAAAATGAAAAATATTTATATCGTTGGAGCAAAGAGAACTCCATTTGGTAAGTATCGTGGATTTTTGAAGGATAAGTCTGCGGTCGAATTAGGTGTAATTGCATTAAAGGCTTTACTGAACGAAAGTAAAGTTCAGGCTGATCAAATAGATAGTGTCTTGATAGGCAATGTCTTAGGTGCAGGTCTTGGTCAAAACATGGCTCGTCAAATCGCCTTAGGTGCAGATTTACCTGAAAGTGTTGTTGCTAGCGTGGTTGATGATGTCTGCGGCTCTAGCTTAAAGGCATTGCGCTTTTCTCAAGGACAAATGGAAATGGGCGATATTGGCATTGCCGTAGTTGGTGGTGCTGAGAGTATGACTAATGCTCCATTATTACTAGACAAGGCTGAAAAGCATAGTGATAAGCCTGACTTTGTCGATAGCTTGCAAGTTGACGGAATTGGTGATGCTTATTCTCAAAATCCAATGGGATTAACTGCTGAAAACGTCGCTGATAGGTATAACGTTACTCGTCAACAGATGGATGAATTCGCTTATAAATCTCATGAAAAAGCTTATGCAGCCTTAAAGAATGATTGGTTTAAAAATGAAATTATTCCAATTACGATTGATGGGCAAACTCTGTCTTCAGATGAAACAATTCGCCCTGATACTAGCGTTGAAGTTCTAAATACACTAAAGCCTGTCTTTAAAGAAGATGGGCGCGTTACTGCAGGTAATTCTTCGCCCTTGAGTGATGGGGCAAGCATGTTGCTACTAGCAACTGAAGATAAGATTGCAGAATTAAACTTACAACCACTTGCTCGGTTGGGGGCATTTAGTGAAGTGGGGTTTGATCCTGCTTATATGGGTTATGCACCATACTTAGCAATTAAGAAGCTTTTGGACCAAACTAATTCCACAATTGAAGATTATGACTTAGTAGAACTTAATGAGGCTTTTGCTTCTCAAGCTTATGCAGTAGCACGTGATCTTAATATTCCTCAATCTAAATTAAATGTTGCTGGTGGTGCAATTAGCTTGGGACACCCTCTTGGTGCAAGTGGCAGTCGGTTGGTAATGAGTGCCATTACTGGTCTAGAGAAGCTTGATGGTAAGCGGGCGATCGCATCATTATGTATTGGTGGCGGGCAAGCAATTGCTTATGAAATTAGGCGAATCAAATAATGAAATTTTATCGGTTGAGTCCACAAGAACGGAGAAAAATTCTAGTCAGTGAAGGAATTAAGTTATCTCAAGTTGATAACTCTATACTTGAGCGGCTTAATAATCTTAGCGAGAATGTGGTCGGTCAAGTTAGATTTCCTTTAAGTGTTGTTAAGAACTTAATAGTTAATAACAAGAGTTATTGGGTGCCAATGTCTGTTGAAGAGCCATCTGTTGTTGCAGCTGCTAATCATGGTGCTAATATTTTTGCCAAAAATGGTGGTATCTTGGCCCACAGTCAGCGTGATGGTATCTATGGTCAAATTGTGTTGAAGGTAGGAGATAACTTTAATCTGGCTGACCTAAAAGAAAGATTTCCCCAATATCTTGAATTAGCTAATACTAAATTTTCAAGTTTGGTAAGACATGGTGGAGGCGTAAGGGCCATTACAGCTAGGCAGGAAGATAACCTAGTCTACCTTAAGGTCTTAGTTGATCCTGCCCAAGCAATGGGGGCTAATAAGACGAACAGTATTTTAGAATTTTTAAGTCAAAAAATGGCTACCCTACCCAATGTAAAAGAAAAGTTATTTGCAATCTTGTCTAATTATCCTAGCCAATTAACAACAGCTAATGTTAAGTTAAAGGTATCTAGTCTAGGTGGACTAAAAACTGCTCAAAAAATTGCCTTGCTATCTAAGATTGGCAATAATGATCCATATCGGGCCGTTACTAACAATAAGGGGATTATGAATGGTGTCGATAGTGTATTGATAGCTACTGGTAATGATTATCGCGGTGTGGAAGCTGCAACTGCTGTTTTAGCAAGTGAGTCGGGTCAATATCGCAGCTTGAGTTCTTGGCAACTAGAGGGACAATATCTTCTAGGTAAGCTTACCCTGCCTTTGGCGATTGGAACTGTTGGCGGATCTATCTCTGCTAGAGAAGATATTCAACAAGCATTCTCAATCTTGAAGGGCGTTAATAGTGCAGAATTGGCTAATATAATTGCTGGAGTTGGTTTAGCTAATAACTTAGCAGCCTTATTAGCAATTTCAACTAAGGGTATTCAAGCTGGACATATGAAATTGCAAGCTCGCAATATAGTTGCAAGCCTAAAAGCTACAGAAGCTGAGCGAGAGGTAGTTTTAGCTGCAATGATTAAGACTAAGGAATTCTCTCAAAGTAAGGCCGAAGAAATATTATTAAAATTAAGAAAAAAAGAGGAAAGCTAATGAGTGTAGGAATTGATAAGATAGGATTTTTTACGCCAAATAAGTATGTTGATATGGTTGATTTAGCTCATGCTAGAAATGAAGATCCTAATAAGTTTTTGATCGGTATAGGTCAAACGGCTATGAGTATTGCTGATAAAACTCAAGATGCAGTATCAATGGGAATAAATGCAACTTTACGATATATGGACAAGATTGATAAGGATAAGGTTGGTCTATTAATTTTCGGAACTGAAAGTAGTGTTGATCAGTCTAAGTCAGCCTCACTTTTTGTTAAGAATGCCTTGAATTTACCAGCTAGTATGCGGGCTTTTGAAGTTAAGGAAGCATGCTTTGGCTTGACAGCGGGCTTAATGATGGCAAGGGACTTCGTCCGTGTGCATCCCGACCAAACAGCAATTGTTATTGGTAGTGATATTGCACGCTATGGAATCAAGACTCCGGGTGAAGTGACTCAAGGAGCAGGAAGTATCAGTTTATTAGTTAAGGATAATCCAAGTATTTTAGAGTTAAATGATGGTCACAGTGATTATAGTGAAGATATTAATGACTTCTGGCGTCCTAATAATTCTAAATTAGCCAAGGTAGATGGTAAGTATTCGACGCAAGTATACTTGGATTTCTTTTCTAAGACTTTTGAAGCCTATAAAAAGCAAAAAAATCTTGCTAATAAGGACTTCACCGCTATCACCTATCATATGCCCTTTACTAAGATGGCATTGAAGGCCAATAGGATAGCTATTGAAGGTCAAGATGAAGCTACTAGTCAGCGCTTGACCGATAAGTTTGAAGCAGCTAAGAAATGGAGCAGCTTGGTAGGCAATATCTATACTGGTTCTTTATACTTAAGCTTATTGAGCTTATTAGAACATGGTAATCTCAAAGCAGGAGATCTGGTTGGGTTATTCTCTTATGGCTCTGGTGCTATGGGGGAATTCTATTCAGGTAATGTGGTTTTAGGATACGAGGATCAATTAGATAAATCTGGTGATGAGGAGTTAATCAATAGTCGCCGTAAGTTATCAATTGCCGAATATGAGCAGATTTTTACTGATTCTTTAGCAGATCCTCAAGATGGAGTGGCTCTTTTAAGTGATGAAAAGCCTGGAACCTGGTACTTTGCAGGTACTAAGGATGATATTAGACAATATAAAAAGATTTAATAATTTTGAAAGTGCTTTCAATAGCTGGTATAATGATAAGAGTGGATGAGGTAATTGTTTGAATAATTTTTATCTCCAGATTGTAGTGTTTTTAAAGATAGATTCTCTTAGTAAAATCAATAGTCATTATTCAATGCACATTAAATAAGTGATGTTGATAAACTGCAAGCTGATTTTTGAGCTTCACTTAACTTGCAGCGCTAGATAGTAAAAATTACCTTAACCACCGAGCAGACTAACTAGAAATAGTTGGTCTGCTTTTTTAAATCAAAAAAAGACAGCCTTATTAGCTGTCTTTAAAAATTATCTATCTTTTCTTAAAATTAGCTTAGCCACGCCTTCCCAGCGAGGAGTCTGTGGCATCATGTCAACCGGTTTAATAACGCGAACATCATAGGCTTCGCTAAGTAAGATTAAATCTTTGGCCAAAGTTGATGGATTACATGAAATATAAACAAAAGTTTCAGGCTTTACCTCAAGAAGGGTCTTAATGAGTTTTTTGTTTAAGCCGGTTCTTGGTGGGTCAACGATAACGGCATCGATTGGCACACCTTGATTTTTTAATTCAGGAAGAATTTTTTCTACATTGCCTTGGATATATTCGGCATTCTTGATGTGGTTTAAGTCAGTGTTGTGTTGTGCATCGGCTACTGCTTCAGGGATGCTCTCAATCCCAATCACTTGGTGAGCACGATCGCTTGCTAGTATTCCTAGCGTTCCCACACCACTATAGGCATCAATTAATACTTGATCGGGTGTTAGATCTAAGTATTTCAAGGCTGTGCTGTAAAGGTTAGTTGTTTGCTTAGGATTTAATTGGAAGAAGGCACGAGGGGAAAGCTTAAACTTTTTGCCTAGGATTTCTTCGGTAATTTCATTTTTACCAAATAGCTTAGTTGTCTTATTACCCCAAACTTGAGGATTATTCCACTGGGTTTCATTTTGAAAGACGCTGACTACATTAGGCAAGTTCATTATTTCTTTAGCTAATGGAATTAGATTCTTGATTTGTTTACCAATTGTAATTAGAGTAACTTGAATTTCTTTAGTAGAAAAAGACTCTCTAACGACAATAGTTTTGATACCATCGGATTTTCGACGATAGTTAGCTACTGGTACTCTAAATTTAGTAATTAATTTTTTGATTTCGCGTTCAGTCTTTTGACTAGCCTTAGATTGGGTTGGCATTTCAGGTAAATCAATTAAGTCACGCGAGTTAGGGGCATACATCCCTAGCTTACTCTTACCCTTAAAGAATTCGATTTGATATTGGGCCTTATTGCGATAATTCCACTCATCTGGAGCTGGCAGGGTATTTTTTACTTTAATCTTTTGGTAATTACGTGGGTGGAATTTATTTAATGATTCGATCATCAGATTTTTTTTGAATTCAAGCTGTTTTTGGTAAGATAGATGAGCTAGTTCTAAGCCACCAACCCGGGAATCTACTCCCTTAGGAAAAGCTACACGGTTAGGAGACTTTTCTTTGATCCTTACTAGTTGTCCTTCAAGATAGTGGGGGAAGCGGTTAGTAATTTTGGCTACGACTACTTCATCTGGTAAGGCTCCAGGAATAAAAATAATTTTCTTTTTGTAATAGCCGATTCCTTCACCATTGATCCCTAAGCGTTTAATAGTAACAATGATGTCTTTGGTAATTTTATTTTTTGTAAATTTTGTCAAAATTAAGTCCTCATTTCGATTAAACCTAAAAAAAGTGTCACAATTATCATAAGCGCTATTTATTTTTAGCACAAGCAAATTAATTGCGTAATTATTATTATAAGGAAAAGAGAAACTAAATGTCAGTAATTACTAAAGTGACTGCTCAAAAAAGAAAGGGTCACTATAATATCTTTTTAGACGGGCATTTTGCCTTTGGGGTTAATGAGAGAACATTGACTAATTTTAGATTATTTAAAGGCAATAGTTTAAGCGATGAACAAATAATTGAAATAAAAGAATATGAAGCCGATTCTAAAGCAGTTGAGTTAGCAATGAATTATTTAAGTTATCAACCACGTAGTATTTATGATGTATTAGTTTACTTAAAAGATCATCAAATAGGTGATGATGCTGCTCAAAGCGCTGTTAGTCAATTAATTGATTTAGGATACTTAGATGATGCCAAGTTTTCAGAATTATTTATAAAAAATGACCTACAAGTTGGAAAAGATGGCCCCAAGAGCTTATCACACAAGCTGCAGCAAAAAGGCGTATCATCTGAAATTATTGAACAAAAACTTGCCGATATTGAAACTTCAGCCTGGCGAGATGCTGGAATAAGAGTTATTAAATCTCTAAAACACCAAGTAGGTCGGATGTCTGTTAATGAAATCAAACGTAAAGCAAAAATTAAGCTAATGAGTCATGGCTTTACAAATGAGCTTATTGAGATGATAGTTGAAGAGTTAAGCATATCTGAAACTGAAGATGATCAACTTGAAGCCTTAAAGAAGCAGGGGATTAAGGCTTATCGCCGCTATCGTAATCAAGATGATTTCACAAGAAAGCAAAAAGTTCGGCGTTATCTTTTTCAACATGGATTTTCTGGTAGTGAAATTGATAGTTTTTTGAATGGAGAACTTGTTGAGCTTGAGGAACTTAATGATTATTAATAAGCGTTATAATAAAAGTTATGAGAAGGTGATTACTTGACAGTTCCCAAGGAAGGCGACTATATCGCTGTAAAGAGTTATAAGCATAATGGTATGCTGCATCGAGTATGGCGCGATACAATGGTTGTTAAAACTGAACAAAATATTTTAATTGGAGTTAATGATCATACTTTAATCACTGAAAGTAACGGACGCAAGTGGATTAGTCGTGAACCAGCAATTGTTTATTTTCATAACAAATATTGGTTTAATATTATTGTGATGTTACGTCCTGATGGAATTGCTTATTATAGTAATTTAGCGAGCCCGTTTGTTTTAGATCGAGAAGCATTGAAGTATATCGATTATGACCTAGATATTAAAGTATTCCCCGATGGCGAAAGACGATTGCTAGATGTTGAAGAATATGCAATGAATAAGCAACGCTGGCATTATAGTGAAAAAATAGATACGATTTTGCACTATTCTAGTTTAGAATTATTAAAGTGGATTGATAATAAGGTTGGACCTTTTAGTGATAATTTTGCCAAAATATGGTATGAAAGGTACAATCAACTGCGTCCAAAAGAAAAATTTAATTGTTTTAAAGGGAGAGAAAATGAAAAAAGAAAATATTTCAGCAAAAAATGTAATTGGTAAGATTTTTATGCCTAGTCAAATTGATGAGCGAAGAACATTTACGGCTTCTGTTCAAGAAACTGAAAATGATCCTAAGTTCAGAAAGTTTATTGAAAAGAATGGTTATACTAATGATCGTGCAGGTTTACTTGTCTTTGGCGAAGGAACGTTTATGTTTGTATATGGTGTTTTAACAGATGCTAACGTTGCTGCACCTACTGGATTAAGTCGCTACCAATTACCTGCAGCTGAAGTTGCTCAAGTTGAAACAGATGGAATGGGAATTATTTACTTCAGTCAGCCAGTAAACATTACGGTTCCAACCTTCTTAGATCAATTAACTAAGGCAAATGTAACTATTTATGAAAATATGGGCGATAGTGAGACACCTTATATCCTATCCGATCTAAACCTCTCTACAAAAAAACTGACTCAAACTTATTACATTAGAGCCAGTCAAGATTAATTAATGTTGCTGTGGGTCAATTGAAAGATTATCGTATTCTAGGTACGCCCCAATACAAGTGGATATAAGCATCACGAGTAGTGTCCATCCTGTTGAAGTATCAACGATGACCTTCAAAGCTAAGAACTTCCTTACTAGAATTGTGGCAATTATACAGAGAATAAAGTCTAAGACGAAATTGCCAATTAAAAATAGCTTGCGTCGTCTAATACTAAAAAAACGTAAAAGCTGCTTAAAAAAGCTCTGTGGGATCTGCTTAGATATTAGATCCAAGGGGCGCTGAATAGTTGCCTTGATGGCAAACATAATTAAAGCACCTACTAAGGCACCAACTAAGGTACGCCAAAGATTAGACGAATGCCTGACTAAAGCATTGTAGCAGATGCCGACCATGGTTAAACTACAAAGATAAGGGATTAACAATAAGAAAACAAAAACTAGATAAATACGCTCTCTTTTCATAATTTGACCTCATTTCTTGCTTTTTATTTTACCATAGAAAGCATAATGACAGAATTCATGATTAACTACAAAACAGAAAGTGAGAAATAACTATGAGCACTGACCCCAACGCGGGTGATTTATTCAGCAGACTAAAGGCACATTTTCATAATGAAAAGGAGTTAGCTGCACCTGAGCGCTTAGCTCAAGAAATAGATAATTTTTATAAAAATAATCTGATCAATGCCCATGAACATGACATGATGGAAGGAATCGTAAGCTTTCAAACCAAGATGGCAAGGGAAGTAATGGTTCCTAGAACAGACGCCTTTATGGTTGATATTAATCGAGATTTTCAAAAAAATCTTGTTGAAATTTTGAAAAAGCCTTATTCTCGAATCCCTGTCTATGATGGAGAAAGAGATAAGATAGTCGGGGTTATTCACATTAGAACCGTTTTACGTAAGGCTTGGGAGAATGGGTTTGATAAGATTAATTATGAAGATGTAATGTTTGAACCATTATTTGCACCTGAAACTATTAATCTTGGTGAATTGCTAGTTGAAATTCAACAATCACAGCGGCAATTGGTTATTTTGACTGATGAATTTGGTGGAGTTGTCGGAATTGCAACTATTGAAGATATAATTGAAGAGATTGTTGGCGATATTGACGATGAAGCAGATCAAGCTCAAGTTTTATATAAACAAGTTGATCAGCAACACTATATAATCTACGGCAAGATGTTGTTAACGGACTTTAATGAGAAGTTTGGCACTGACTTAGAAATGGAAGATGTCGATACTATTGCTGGATATGTTATTACTAAGCTAGGGCTAATTCCGGCTAAAGGTGAGAAGCTGAATGTGAAACTAGCTAATGGTATGATATTAACGACTCGCAAAATGAAGGGCTCAAGATTACTGACACTTCTTCTTTCTATTCCAGATCAAGACAAAAATATTAATGAGAACAAGGTAGGATAATAAATGACAAAATTAACAGATGAAGTAAATAAACGCCGTACATTTGCCATTATTTCACACCCAGATGCTGGTAAAACTACGATTACTGAACAGATGCTCTTATTCGGAGGCGTAATCCGTAGTGCTGGTACAGTTAAGGCAAGAAAGACGGGACACTATGCTACTAGTGACTGGATGGACATTGAAAAAAAACGTGGTATCTCTGTTACTAGTTCGGTAATGCAGTTTGAATATCAGGGTAAACGAATTAATATCTTAGATACACCTGGCCACCAAGACTTTTCAGAAGATACTTATCGTACTCTGATGGCAGTTGATGCAGCAGTAATGGTAATTGATTCGGCTAAGGGTATTGAGCCACAGACAAAAAAGTTATTTAAAGTTGTTAAAAAACGTGGTATCCCGATCTTTACTTTCATGAATAAGTTGGATCGTGATGGCCGTGAGCCTCTAGACTTAATTGCTGAATTAGAAGATCTACTGGGCATTGAAGGCGTAGCGATGAATTGGCCAATCGGAATGGGTAAGCAATTAAAGGGCTTATATGACATTGCTAATAATCGTGTCGAATTATACCGTAAAGATGGTGACGACCGCTTTATTCCTTTAGATGAAGCCGGTCAGCTATCACCTGACCACCCCTTGGCTCAAGATGGATTATTTGAAAGCACACTAGGTGACATTGACTTGCTTAAAGAGGCAGGTAATCATTTCGATAAAGCTAAGATTCTTAAAGGTGATCAAACTCCTGTCTTTTTTGGATCTGCTTTGACTAACTTTGGAATAGAAACTTTTTTAGATAGCTTTGTTAAGTTGGCACCAGCTCCTCAAAATCATGAGGTTAATGCTGGTGAGAAGCTAGCGGCAGATGATCCTGAGTTTTCAGGTTTTGTCTTTAAGATACAAGCTAATATGAACCCTAACCATCGTGATCGAATTGCCTTTGTTAGAATTGGGTCAGGTGAATTTAAGAAGGGAATTGATGTTACTCTGGCCAGAACTGGTAAGCCAGTGCGCTTGAATGGAGCAACTGAATTTATGTCAAGTGCGCGTGTACAAGTTTCTGAAGCTGTTGCAGGTGACATCGTTGGTTTATATGATACTGGTAACTTCCAAATTGGAGATAGTATCTATGCTGGCAAGAAAAAAATCACCTATCCTGAATTGCCACAATTTACACCAGAAATCTTCATGCGTGTAACAGCCAAAAATGTTATGAAGCAAAAGTCATTCCACAAGGGAATGACCCAACTAGTACAAGAGGGTGCAATTCAACTGTATCGCGGCTATGCAACTGATGATTATATTTTAGGTGCAGTCGGTCAGCTGCAATTTGAAGTCTTTGCTTACAGAATGAAGAATGAATATAATTCTGAAGTAGAGCTTCATAGCTTAGGTAATCGTGTAGCCCGTTGGATTAATCCAGACCAACTTGATTCGAAGATGTCATCTTCACGTAACTTATTAGTTAAGGATCGTGAAGGTGAGCCACTGTTCTTATTTGAGAATGCTTTTGCGGAGAGATGGTTTAAGGATAAGTATCCTGATGTGGAATTAACTTCAAGATTATAATTAGATACAAAAAATACGCTAGAACCCCTAATAAGTTCTAGCGTATTTATATTACTTTGCACAGGTGATAGAGATGATCTTACGACTCTTATCAATTGTAATATCATAAATCTTATCTTCGTGGACTAAACGCTTAATCACGAATTCAACTTCATCTTGACGAATTGCACGCTTGTGATTTTCCATTACAATTTCAATCTTATCGGTAGTTTCACTATAAACTACTGAAATATTACCTAATGAATAAACCTTCACGTACTGACTGTTAGTAGAAGAAAGTTGCTTTTCTACTAGATCCCTGTATGTATTAGTTACATCAATTAAATGCATATTTTCACACCCTTTGCCATCATAGTATCCTCTTCTAGTATACGCTTTTTAATGAGGATAGAATAAAATTAAATTATGAATTATGCATTTTCGCTGATTTTGACTTCATTCCCTTCAGCTGAGGCTAATAACTCCTTAGCTTCTGGATGGTCAAGCTTATAGTCAGCGACTTTATCTTCGATTTGTTCTTGGATTACACGACGAAGTGGTCTAGCGCCCATAGCAGGATCATAGCCTTTATCAACTAAGATCTCTTTGACTTCTGGAGTTACGGTAATATGTAGCCCTTCATCTTTAACCATATTGTTAGTTTCTTTAAGCATTAAGTCGACTATCTTAATTAAGTTGTCTTTGCTTAATGGCTTAAACTCTACAATACCATCTAAACGGTTTAAGAATTCTGGTTTAAAGTATTGACTCATTACACGCTTAAATTGTTCTTGTTTGCTATTTTCAGCGGCAAAGCCGACACTAGCTTCCTTAATACCTTGTCCAGCATTAGAAGTCATGATAATAATAGTATCTTTAAATGATACTGTATGACCTTGTGAGTCTGTTAGGCGACCGTCATCTAAGATTTGTAAGAAGAGGTGGAGAACGTCTGGGTGGGCCTTTTCAATTTCATCGAATAAAATCAAGCTGTATGGATTATGACGAACTCTTTCAGTTAGTTGACCTGCTTCTTCATAACCAACATAACCAGGTGCTGAACCAATAAGTTTTGATACTGAATATTGTTCCATGTATTCACTCATGTCGAAGCGGATCATAGCTTCCTCAGTACCGAAGATTTGTTTAGCGAGTTGTTTAGCAAGTTCAGTTTTACCAACACCAGTTGGTCCAACAAATAAGAAAGAACCAATTGGACGACCGGATTTATTGAAGCCGACACGGTTACGACGAATGGCGCGAGCAACAGTCTTAACTGCCTCATCTTGACCAATGACATTCTTCTCTAAGTCACTAGCCAAGTTCTTTAACTGGGTTTGTTCTTGCTTTTGCAAGTCACCAACAGGGATATTGGTCTTTTCTTCGACAATCTTATTCATTACCTTATCGGTAATCACAGGTATCTTATCAGGATCGACTTTTTGATTCTTTAATTTATCGTATTTATCTATTTGATCGCGATAATAAGCTGCCTTTTCATAGTCTTCATTTTTCAAGGCATCCTGTTTGAGCTTTTCAGCTGCATCTAGTCTTTCCTTAATCTTCTCACTATCTACATAAGGAATAGTTAAATTCATTCTAGATCCTGCTTCATCGAGTAAGTCGATGGCCTTATCAGGTAGGAAGCGGTCTTGTATATAGCGAGACGAAAGTTTGACAGCGGCATTAATTGCGTCATCTGTATAGTGAACATGATGATAGTCTTCATAGCGCCGCTTAATACCTTGTAAGATCTTGATAGTTTCTTCAATAGAAGGCTCTTTAACTTGTACAGGTTGGAAGCGCCTAGCTAAGGCAGAGTCTTTTTCAATATTGCGGTATTCTTTAATTGTAGTAGCACCAATTAATTGGAACTCACCACGAGCAAGAGCTGGCTTGATAATGTTGCCGGCGTCCATTCCGCCTTCGGCATTACCAGCACCAACGATTTCGTGAATTTCGTCGATGAAGAGGATAATGTTGTCGTCTTTTTCTAATTCTTTAATTAGTTGTTCCATTCTTTGCTCAAATTGACCACGAATACCAGTCCCTTGAACCATTGAAACCATATTTAAAGAGATAATACGCTTATTTTGTAATTTAGCTGGGACTGAGCCATCAACGATTTGTTGGGCTAATCCTTCAGCTACGGCGGTTTTACCTACACCAGCTTCACCAATTAATACCGGGTTATTCTTAGTTCTACGGTTTAAGATTTCAATTACACGGGCAATTTCTTTATCACGACCGATAACTGGATCAATTTTGCCTTTCTTAGCTAAATCAGTTAAGTCAGTACCATATTGATCCAGTAATGATGGTCGCTTGCCGCGGCCGCCCCCACGTTGACCACCACCCATGTTCATTCTTTGGTCTTGGTTTTGCCCATTATTTAAATTTTGATTGTTTTGATTAAAGGCATTGAATAAATCATCAAAGTTGCCAAAAAATTCATTATTATTCATATTGTTTTGTCCTTGTAAATTCTGTAGTTCTTGGTAGCATTTCTGGCATAAAGAAACTTCACGGTTACGTCCATTGATATTAGTATATAAATGAATGGAAGCAGGCCGTTCATGACAGTTATCACATAACATTTGGGGACCTCCGTTTCATTTTGTTTGAAATTAAATACTGACATTATTGTAATCTTTAGCACTCTGGCAAGTCAAGTGCTAAGCATCAAAAAAACTTACTTTTCGTAAGAAAAATATTTTTTGCAAAAAAGATAGTTAAATTTGATAATAATAGTAAATAAATTATGCGGGGGTAAAAAAATGGACTATGAACAAGTATTAGACGATTTAGTTAATAAAAAGATAAAAGAGTATAAAGTTGAAGCAAAAGATGCTTTTGAATTTCAAAAGAAATTGCGACAATACGGTAAAAGACAAGACATAACTGGTATCGCACAACGAGGCGGTAGTATAATTTATAAAAGAGTAAATGGTGAAAAATAAATTTTAAATTCAATGAAAACCATTACATTACTGTTGTTTTAATATCAAAAAAATGATAATCTATATAGACGAATGGGGTTGAACTCCAAATTAATTTTGATTTTAAAGGAGATCCAAAAAATGGAAAAACGTGAATTTCATATTATTGCAGAAACTGGTATTCATGCACGTCCAGCAACTTTATTAGTTCAAGCTGCTTCAAAGTTTGGTTCAGACGTTAACTTGGAATACAACGGCAAGTCTGTAAACTTGAAATCAATCATGGGCGTTATGTCTTTAGGTGTTGGTCAAGGTGCTGATGTTGCTATCACTGCTGAAGGTGATGACGAAAAAGAAGCAATCGAAGCTATTGCTGACACTATGACAAAGGAAGGTTTAGCTGAATAATGACGAAAACTTTAAAGGGTATTGCAGCTAGTGACGGCATTGCTGTTGCACCAGCCTACCTTTTGGTAGAACCTGACCTTTCGTTTTCTAAAGATTCAGTTAGCGATGTTGATTCAGAAGTTGCCCGCTTTAAGAAGGCAGTTGAAGAATCAACTAAGGAACTTGAACAAGTTCGTGATAAAGCTAAAGAAAATTTGGGTGAGGATGAAGCACAAGTCTTCGATGCTCACCTTTTATTCTTAAGTGATCCAGAATTTACTGGTGCTATTGAACAAGAAATCAAAGGTCAAAAGATCAATGCCGAAGCTGCTTTAGACGAGACTGCACAAAAGTATATTACTATTTTTGAAGGTATGACTGATAACGCATACATGCAAGAACGTGCTGCTGATGTGCGCGACGTTTCTAAGCGTATTATGGCGCACTTACTTGGTGTAATGCTTCCAGACCCAGCTACTATTGATCATGAAGTAGTTGTGATTGCTCACGACTTAACTCCTAGTGATACCGCTCAACTTAACAAGAAATACGTTAAGGGCTTTATTACTGATATTGGTGGTAGAACTGCTCACTCAGCAATTATGGCTCGTTCATTGGAGATTCCTGCAGTTGTTGGTACTAATACCATTACTGAAGATGTTAAGGCTGGTCAAATGGTTATTGCTGATGGTTTAGATGGTGATGCAATCATTGAACCTACTGAAGACCAAATTAAGGAATACAATGAGAAGGGCGAAGCATTTGCCAAGCAAAAGGCAGAATGGAAGAAGTTAAAGAATGAACCTTCTGTAACTGCCGATGGCAAGCACTTTACTATTGCAGCAAACATTGGTACTCCTAATGATATGCCTGGTGTAAAGGAAAATGGTGCTGAAGCTATTGGTCTTTACAGAACTGAATTCTTATACATGAATTCTTCAGACTTCCCAACAGAAGATGAACAATTTGATGCTTACAAGGAAGTTATTGAAGGTATGAATGGTAAGCAAACTATCATCAGAACCATGGATATCGGTGGTGATAAGCACCTCGATTACTGGGAATTACCTGATGAAATGAACCCATTTTTAGGTGTTCGTGCTATCCGTTTATCTCTTCAAAACAAAGAAATCTTCCGTACTCAATTAAGAGCGCTTCTCCGTGCTTCTGCTTATGGCCCACTTGGAATTATGTTCCCAATGATTGGTACTTTAGGCGAATTACGTAAGGCTAAGAAGGTCTTAGAAGAAGAGAAGACTAGCTTGCAAGAAGCTGGTGTTAAGATTGGTGACGACTTACAAGTTGGTATGATGATCGAAGTTCCTGCTGCTGCAGTACTTGCTGACCAATTTGCTAAGGAAGTAGACTTCTTCTCAATTGGTACCAATGACTTGATTCAATACACTATGGCTGCTGACCGTGGTAATGATAATATTTCTTATCTTTACCAACCATATAACCCATCAGTATTGCGCTTAATTAAGCATACTATTGATGGTGCTCATGAAAATGGCATTTGGGTAGGTATGTGTGGTGAAGCTGCCGGTGATAATGTCATGTTCCCAATTTTACTTTCAATGGGTCTTGATGAATACTCAATGAGTGCAACATCAATCTTACGTATTAGAAGCTTGATGAAGAAGATCAATACTGAAGATATTAAGGAACTAGCTAATGAAGCATGCTACGTTTCTGAAACTTTCGCAGACAATGAAAAGCTTGTCAAAGAAACTTTAAGTAAACTCGGTATTGAAGCTTAATCTTAAATAGAGCCCATACATGTAGTGTCAAACGTTTAACTTATTTGGCGTTATGTGTGGTGCTCTTTTTTTGTATAATTATTAATAGTATTTATGATTTCTTATAAATTAATTTCAAAAATTCACAATTTGTTCATGGTTGCTTGATAAAGTATAGATAGTAAAAAAAGAAAAATATATTGAACTTACATAAAGTAAGGGTATAATATATTATATAGTACTTGTAGTAATCACTACATATAAAAGGAGCTGGATTTCATTGATAAACTTATATACATCACCTAGTTGTACTTCATGCCGTAAGGCAAAGGCTTGGTTAAATAAGCACGATATTCCTTTCAAGGAAAGAAATATTTTTGCAAATCCATTAACAAAAGATGAAATTCTACAGATTCTTAGAATGACTGAAAATGGTACTGAAGAAATCATTTCTACTAGATCCCGCACTTTCCAAGGATTAAATGTTGATTTAGATGACTTATCAATTGATCAACTCTTGGATCTTGTTGAGAAGAACCCTGGTTTACTTCGTCGTCCGATTATTATGGATGATCGTCGCCTCCAAGTAGGTTACAACGAAGATGAAATTAGAAGATTCTTACCAAGAAAGGTTCGTCGCTTAGAATTAGAACAAGCACAGGCCATGATTAATTTATAGTATTAACATAAGACTAGAAATTGTACTATTTGGTGCGATTTCTAGCTTTTTTTATGTAATAATAGTTAAACTTAATACTAAGAACGATTTAATACCAGTTAACCTTTTTGTTTATTTGCATAAATAAGGTACAATAGAGGTAATTATTGAAGACTTCGAGGTGAATAAAGTGCAAGTACATCGTATTAGTAAGAATACTATCCGTGTAACTATGGATGCTGATGAATTGAAAGAACGTGGAATTACTATGTTGGACTTATTAGGTAATAAGAGCCAAATCCAACACTTCTTCTATGATATTTTGAGCGAAGTCGATACGGATCACACTTTTGCAAATAACGACCCAGTAACTTTTCAAGTTATGCCAAGTAGTTCAGGGTTAGAATTATTAATTTCTAAAGTGCCTGATAATCAGGATGAAGATGATAATATGCAACAAGATCAACTACGTCAGCTACTAGAAGGGCTAAGCCAGGATAACTTTGGTGATGGTAATATAGGTGATAGTGACCGAAGAACTGATATTTCAACACAAGAGGTGGTAGATAACCACAGAATCTTTGAAATTAAAAATATCGACTTGGTTATTGGATTAGCTGATAGCTTAAAGGTAGACGGACTGGCTTCTAGTTTATATGTTTTTAGGCATAAGTATTATTTAGATTTAGCTTTCTTAGACCACGGTATAGTTGAATTAACACCAACAGATGCTTGGGCAATTGCTAACGAGTTTGGAACTGGAATGACAGAGAAGAGGTTCCGTAGTATCAAGAATCAAGCTCGCTGCTTAATTATGCAGGACGCATTAGGTAATTTAAGACATTATTTTGGATAAATTTAAAAAGAGCAAGAAAAAAATTGCTCTTTTTTTCGTACTGTATACTGGGTTAAAAAATGTATGCAGCATTATTAAACAAAAAACTAGTTCTTGCAGTCAGCGAGGCAAATCTGATTTATGGAGGTAATAAAAGACTAAACTATGAAAAATATTATTGTCCTAATTGCAATAAGAGGGTAATGTTAGTCATCTCTCAGGAAAAAATGCCGTTTTTTAAACATATTAGTTTTATTAAGGGAACTGGCGAAAAAGAAGAACATCAACATTCTAAACAATTGTTATGTGCTAGTTTAGTGGCTAATGGATTAAAAGCAGAGATGGAGGTTCCACTAGCCGATCAGCAATTAAGGGCTGATGTTTTGGTATATCCTAATCTAGCCTTTGAAGTTCAATGTGCACCACTTAGTGAGAGAGAATTTAAGCATCGTCATTTTCTATATGAAAAAATTGGCATTAAAGATGTCTGGATTGTGGGTAAGCGACACCACCTCAAAAAGAAACTTAAAAAATCACAAAAAATATTTCTAAAATACAGTAAAACCTGGGATTGGTATTATTTAGAAGTTGATGCAAGTAAAGAAACAATCTGTTTAAAATATCAAATTCGCCTGGAGCCATTAATTGATAATATAGTCTGTAAAAGAAAAACTTTTTCATTGAGTGAAGATGGGATAAAGGAATTATTTGCCTTTCGTCCAGATAGTACAATAAAGATTAAAATTAATAGTCAAAAACAGCGCAACTACCTGATTCGCCAACTACGTCAAAAAACTAGCTTTGGCAGGAAAGTTGCTGCTTCAATGTATGAATTGAGTATAACGATTGATGACTTGCCAGCTGAAATCTTTAATCATGTGAGGTTGCCTAAGGAAGAATTGACAATAAATAAATTTTTCAATCATAGATCAAATAAATAAAAACATTTCGCCGTTTTTTGCGTAATTTATGATGAAGGATAAATCCACCTCCTTCCAATAAATTACGAAAGGACGTATCAAATGCTAAGAAGAAGTTATCTAGCCGGTGACTTTAAGCAAGATCTAACACTTGATCCAATCTTTGGTTATGTGATGAGTAAGAAGGAAAATTGCTTGCATCTCTTGCAAATGGCACTACCAGAATTAGACATTCAAGAGATCGTTGACATCTCACCGCAAAAGCCAATTGACCTGAACTTATTCGAAAAGACATCAAGACTAGATGTCTATGCTAAGGACAAGCAAGAACGTGTCTATGATATTGAGATGCAGAACTTGCCAGTTGATTTTTTAACTAGGAGGGCTTGGTATTATCTACGGCAGTTAAATATACCTAAGCCTAGAGAAGATTATGACTACGTTAAGGCATCATATGTGATTTTCTTTTGTATGTTTGATCCCTTTAATGAGGATCGGGCGGCTTACAGATTTGACTTTACTGAGCAAAGAAATCATAATTTAACTATAGAGAATGTAGGACATTTGTTATTCTTTAATGCAAAGGGCAAGGATAGAAGCAATATAACACCGCAGATGGCAGAGTTCTTAGATTATTTAAATGGTCAAGTATCTAAGAAGCCAAGCAAGTATATCATTCAGTTGAATGATGACATTGAAGAATACACGAGTAAACCAGAATGGGGCGAGATTATGAATCAGATTGCTTTGATGAGAGAAGACATTAGAAGAGAAGCCGTAGCAAAGATGATTGAATCTTATCGAAAAAACTTTGAATTAACAGATGAAAAGATTTTACTACTGTTAACTCAAAGCTATGGTGATGACTTTACTAAAGATGAGCTTCAAGAGATGATTGAACAGACTAAATGAGTATAAATCAAAACACCCACTCTGCAGTAGAGATAATGTCTATCGCAGAGTGGGTGTTTATTTATATCTATGTAAAATTTATAGCAAGTGTAATCCGCTAGGATTAAAACAATGCTCAGCATCTGCTGTCACATCTGGTGATAGAGCAGCAGCAATCTTATCTCGAGTAACAGACCCTTCGATCATTACACCGCAATTATCACAATCATAATTAAATACAAAAGTAGTAGGTGTAGTTTCAACTTTTAATTCTTTAACAAGTGATAAGTCCTTATTAATAGAAAGCTGCGTATAGGCGCTTTCCCTTGTTTGTAAGAATTTATCAACTGAGATATTTAGTTTATTTAAAATATCCTCTACTAGTTCAAAAGAATATATTTCTTTATCATCGTTAATTGTCTTTTGTAGTTGCAACAAGAACTTACGCGCTGCTTTGTTGCCTTTGATTAATTTTAAGGCATGGTAGTCTTTCATCGCATTAAATGTATGGGTACTAATGGAATTAAACAAGTCTACATTACAGTTTTCTAGATTACGTGCTTGGATATCACTGCGAATAGTAGTTAAGTTTGCCATTGGAACAAAATGATAAACTACCTTTTTCTTTGATTCATTAATAGCCGAGATAATTTCTCGTTCACTTTTATAACAATTAATTCCGATTGGATTTACAAAAAAAAACACCTCGTACATATTCTTCGCCCTCCTGTATCACTTCAACAATACTGTATCAGAATTATTGAAAAATAGGAAAAAATATGTTTTGTAGATTATTATTTTCTATGAGCAAAGGCGCGTTGAATTTTATTTTGGTTAGTATTATCTTTAGTAGATTTAAATCCAAATTGCTGCTCTAATTCTGCCAAAACTTCCTTAATTAGGGTGGAGTTATCGTTTTCAATTTCTAATTCATAATCTGCCCAGCCATCTTCATATAGGGTGGCATCTAAGGTTAACTCGCATTCCTTGGGACCGCGGATAAGCATTCGATGAGTCTTACTCCAGGTCTTTAATTCTAAATTAGCGGCAATGTTTGGATCGAAGTGTTGGTTGAGGTAGTTGCCGACATCGCCACCGAAACTGAAATGTTCTCCTGCTTGAGCAGCTTCAACCATTTGTTCAGCTTGATCTAGCGAGAGTAGATCGTTAATTTCAACTACTTCATGGTAAGTATCTTGTTTAGGATTTTTATCTTTAGTTTTAAGAGTTTGTTCAGCCTTATCAACATAAATACGGATTCGAACGCTTGATTCATTGTTTGCTAGATCAAGATCAGGAGTATCAAAGTAAAAGTTCTGTTGGTTATAATCAGAGATAGCTGTGAAAGCTTGGCTCATCTTTTCGTAGGTTGCTTGATTTAAAAGAGTTTTAGACTCGATTTCAATATTTTTTGACATAATTTTGTCCTCCTTATAATAGTCTGTCTACATTCTATGTTAGAATAATTTTGTTTGGAACGGAAAGGAAAAATTGATGCAAGATTGGGATTTATTTTTGTGGCCTTATCATCAAGCTGTGTCAGAATTAAAGGTGAAGTTTCGCTCTTTAAGACAGAGTTTTTTGAATAAGGGGGAACATTCACCAATTGAATTTGTCGTTGGACGTGTTAAGACTATTGATTCAATTACAGAAAAAATGCAAAGACGTGTCATTGCACCAGATGTCATAGAAACCGATATGCAGGACATTGCCGGTATTCGAATTATGTGTCAATTTGTTGATGACATTTATAAAGTTGTTGACTTAATCCATCAAAGACAAGATATGCAAGTAGTTGAAGAGCGAGACTATATTCAGAATGCTAAGCCTTCGGGCTATCGTTCTTATCATATGGTAATTGAATATTCTATCTTCCTGCCAGAAGGATCTAAGAAAATAATTGCTGAAATTCAGATTAGAACACTAGCAATGAATTTCTGGGCTACAGTTGAGCATACCTTAAATTATAAATATCAGGGCAAGTATCCAGAAGATATTTCGAAGAGATTAAAGTCTACAGCTGAAGCCGCTTATAAGCTGGATGAAGAAATGTCGTCAATTAAGGATGAAGTTCAAGAAGCACAGAAGATTTTTACTAAGACAAAGGGAAAAGAACAATGAAAGTAGCAATTGTTGCTAATGATCGAGTAGAGACACAAGCCGTAGTTAAAAACTTAGAAAAACTACTAGCAGCTAAGAACCTAGAAATTGATCCTGAAAATCCTGATGTGGTCATCACTGTTGGTGGCGATGGGACGTTACTATCAGGATTTCATAAGTATGTTAATATTATTGACCAGGTGAGGTTCTTAGGAATCCATACAGGTCACTTAGGATTTTATACTGACTGGCGTAACTTTGAAATTAGCAAGTTAGTCGATAACTTGACTAAGAAGCAGCCTTCAACAGCATCTTATCCACTACTAGAATTAATTATTACTACTGGTAAAGGTGAAAAGAAGAAGCTTTTAGCCTTGAATGAAGCAACAATTAAGCGAGTGTCTAAGACGCTTACTGCAGATGTCTATATTAGAGATCAATTCTTTGAAAGCTTTAAAGGAGATGGCCTATGTGTATCTACGCCAACCGGTTCAACAGCTTACAGTAAGTCACTAGGTGGGGCTGTAATTCATCCTCGCTTGAAGGCCTTGCAGATGACTGAAATTGCCTCGATCAATAACCGAGTATTTAGGACTTTGTCATCGCCAATTGTCATTGCACCTGATGAATGGATTACCTTGAAGCCAGAGGCTGATGATCATTATGTAGTAACTTATGATGGCTATGAGTTTAACCATAAGCATATTCAAAAGATTGAATATCGAATCTCACAGCATGTGATTCGTTTTGATAAGTATCAACATACCCATTTTTGGAATAGAGTAGAAGATGCCTTTATTGGTCATGATGAAGAAGTATAATGCATTATTTTAAATTAATATTTACCCATAAGACCCCCCAGAACTTGGGGCGTTTTTTGTTAAAGAGTGGCTTTTCTAAGAGGACTATTACCAATAGTAACCAACACGGTGGGATGATCTTTGTTAACCACAAGCGTCGCTATACTAACTATCTGCTTCATGAAGGGGATGAAGTTGTCTTTATGTTAGGTAAAGAAAAGGAAAACCAATACCTTAAACCTTCAGATAAGCCAATTGATATTGTCTTAGAAGAGCGTGATTACTTAATTGTTAATAAGCCGGCTGGGATTTTGTCAATTCCATCGCGTTATGAAGATGACGATGCTTTAGTTAATCGAACACTGCATTACTTTATCAAGCAGGGGTTAAATGGATCCAAGCCACATGTTGTTACTCGGCTTGATCGCGATACATCTGGCTTGGTCTTAATTGGCAAGAACCCTGTTGCTCAAGCTCGTTTCAGTCGCTTAGGTAAGGATAATTTAATCAAGAAATACCATGCAATTGTTCATGGCAATTTCACTGACGATGAGTTAAGTGGACGGATTAATAAGCCAATCGGTAAGAAAGATGACAGCGTAAAGCGCTATATTATTGCTAGTGGTCAGCAATCAATTACTGATTACCAAGTAGTTGCTCAAAAGTCAGGTTCTGCTTTAGTTGAGTTAAGGCTGCTTACGGGTCGTACACACCAAATTCGTGTACATATGCAATCAATTGGACATCCTCTCTATGGCGATCCTCTTTATGGATTAGTCGATCAATTTAACCGCCAGGCGCTGAATTGTTACTTGCTAGAGTATCAAGATCCTTTTACTAATCAAAATAAAAGAATTTCAATCTCTGATCCAGAAGATATGCTTAATTTATGGAAAAATATCTAAACCTCCATTGACTATTGAAAACGTTTTATATACAATGTACATGTATTAATTCTATGTAAATATAGAAAAGAGGATTTACATGTATTATTCAAATGGTAATTATGAAGCTTTTGCTGATGCACAAAAGCCTGCTGGTGTGGACAAAAAATCTGCTTATATTATTGGTTCTGGTTTAGCAGGGCTTGCGGCTGCGGCATTCTTAGTCAGGGATGCGAAGATGGCAGGCGAGAGGATACATATCTTAGAAGAATTATCGGTTGCTGGTGGATCGCTGGATGGTACTAATCGCCCTGGAGATGGCTTTGTAGTTCGTGGTGGTCGTGAGATGGAGGATCACTTCGAATGTCTGTGGGACTTGTACCGTTCAATTCCTAGCCTTGAGATTCCAGGTGCTTCTTATCTAGATGAGTATTACTGGCTAGATAAGAAAGATCCAAATTCTTCAAATTGTCGCTTAATCCATCATCGTGGTGATCGTTTGCCTAGTGATGGTAAATATCAATTAGGCAAGGCAACTAGTGAGATTGTTAAATTGATTTTAACTCCTGAAAGCGAGATACAGGGCAAGACGATTGAGGAGTATTTCTCACCGGAATTCTTTAAGACTAACTTTTGGACCTATTGGGCAACAATGTTTGCGTTTGAGAAGTGGCACTCACTAGCTGAGATGCGTCGCTATTGTATGAGATTCATCCATCATATTGATGGCTTACCTGACTTCACTGCCTTAAAATTCAATAAGTACAATCAATATGAGTCAATGGTTAAGCCATTAATCAAGTACTTGAAGGATCACGGCGTCAAGATTGACTATGATGTTCACGTTAAGAATATAGTAGTTGATACTAGTAATGACCAAAAGGTCGCCCAAAAGATTCTGCTTAATCGCAAGGGGAAGGCTGAAGAGCTTAACTTAAGTCCCGATGATCTGGTATTTGTAACTAACGGTTCGATTACAGAGAGTTCAACTTATGGTAGTCAGACTAAGCCAGCCCCAATTAGTCATAGTAAAGGTGGATCTTGGACCTTATGGGAGAACTTAGCTAAACAAGATCCAGCATTTGGTCATCCAGAAGTCTTTAGTGAAAATCTACCAGAGAGGTCTTGGTTTATCAGTGCTACTACCACCTTGAAGGATAAGACACTGGCACCATATTTTGAAAGAATTACTAAACGTAGCTTGTATGATGGCAAGGTTAATACTGGTGGAATAGTTACTGTAACCGATTCTAACTGGATGTTAAGCTTCACCATTCATAGACAGCCTCACTTCAAGGCTCAGAAGCCTGATGAAACTGTTATTTGGATTTATGCTTTGTATTCTGATACTGAAGGTAATTATATCCATAAGAAAGTTACTGACTGCACTGGTCAAGAAATTGCTGAAGAGTTACTTTGCCATATTGGTGTGCCCGAAACTGAAATTAATAGATTATCTTCGGATAAGTATATGAATACTGTTCCAGTATATATGCCATATATCACCAGCTATTTCATGCCTCGTCGTGATGGTGACCGTCCAGCAGTAGTTCCTGAAGGATCTAAGAACTTAGCCTTTATCGGGAACTTTGCTGAAAGCCCTACAAGAGATACAGTCTTTACTACTGAATATTCAGTTAGAACAGCAATGGAAGCTGTCTACACCTTGCTTGACATTGATCGTGGTGTGCCAGAAGTATTTGATTCAATTTACGACATCCGCCAATTACTTAGAGCAATGTATTATATGTCAGATAAGAAGAAGTTAGCTGATCAAGATATGAATCTACCGGAGAAGCTAGCAGTTAAGACTGGTCTTAAGAAGATCAAAGGTACATGGATAGAAGAATTATTGGCAGAACAACATTTAATTTAGTTATTAAATTTGTTTATAAAGAGCAAGCTTCGTTGACTAGGTATCAAGTTTAATTGTTTTTAAGTAAATATTAAAATTATGAAAGCAATAGTATATTAATAAAAGGCTATTGCTTTTTTTTGCATGGTTAAATAAATTCAAGAAATTATCAAAAAACGCTAGCAAAGAAAGCGAATACAGTATTACACTTATATTATCTATACAAAAAATATTTTATATAGATTATTTTAACTATAGTGGTAATATTTAGCTAATGTTAAAACTATACGGTCATATGAGATATTGACATTCATTTTAATAACTATATACTTTGAATATCAAATAGTTTGAACATCAAATTATTTGCAATACGAATTAAAAGAGGTGAATGGTGTGACTTTTGACGCAAGTCAGATCCAACAATTAACTGGTAAATCATCTCCTCTAGCTCTACTTGATCGAGCAAGTAAGGATGGTAATGAAGTAGTTGCTACGACTGCTATTAGTGCCAATGAGACCTTTTTTAAGGGACATTTTCCTAACTTACCAGTTATGCCTGGAGTATTGATTGTAGAAGCGATGTGTCAAGCAGCATGTGTCTTATTTGACAAGCCAGATCTTCAGCCTAGTCAACTGAAGCGAGTTCGCTTTAAGAAGATGGTTCAGCCTGGAGATCAATTGACTATTAAGTTAATTGCTACTGGAGAGTTAAGCTGCAGTGCTAAGGCATATGTTGGTGATGAGGTAGCTTGTAGTGCGGTAATTAGCTTCATATAAGCGGGAGGATCCTTTTTTAGTTATAATTTAAATAGAACAAGTTTAATTATATTTAAAAGGGATCTAGTACAATGAATGACTTATATCGTGAAATTAGTGATGCACTCTACAATACTTATTACGGGATTAATCGAATTGAAGAATCTGAATTAAAAAAGAGCCGCTTTAGTGACTTAACAGTTAATGAAATGCATGCTATTGATGCAATTACTATGCATGACCATCTAACTGTGTCACAAGTTGCTGAAAAGTTGCACTTATCAAGAGCTACTATTACTTCAACGGTTGATCGCTTAGCTAATAAAGGATATGCCAAGAGAGTTCGCGATGAACATGATCGCAGGGTAGTTCATATAAAGTTAACCAAAAAAGGCAGACTGCTGTGTCGTGCATATCGTGCATACCACAACATGATGGTCAAAAGCTTCTTACAGAATCTTGATAAAGAAGAATTAGAAACGATCTATCATGCTTTTACTAATCTAGAAAAATTCGTAAATTCACACTAGATAAGGATAAACAAGTTGAAAGATATTGAAATTGTTGCTAGTGCTAGGAATATTCCTGAGCAAGTAGTTACTAATGATGACTTAAGCCAAATTATGGACACTTCTGATGAATGGATCAAACAAAGAACTGGAATCAAAGTTCGCCATATCAGTGCTGGTGAGAATACATCTGATTTAGCCATTAATGTAGCTAAAGTATTACTCAAACAAGTTTCTTGGCAAGCTGATGATCTAGACTTGATTATCGTTGCGACTATGTCGCCTGATAATATGACACCTGCTGTTGGTGCAATGGTGCAGGGAGCACTTGGTGCTAAGAAGGCAATTGCCTTTGACATTTCGGCGGCTTGTTCTGGATTTTCTTATGCAATATCAATTGCGCAAGATATAATGATTGCCAATAACTTTAAGAATGCGATGGTGATAGGAGCAGAAGTCTTATCTAAGTTGTTGGATTGGCAAGATCGCACTACTAGTGTCTTATTCGGCGATGGAGCCGGTGGAGTTTTATTAAGACTAAGTTCTACTCGGCACTTATTAGCCAAGGATTTGAATACTTTTGGTGATTTAGCTGATAACTTAGTAGCCGGTAGCATAGCAGTGGCTGATAGCTGGCAAGATAATTTACACCATATCTCGGCCTTTAAGATGAATGGACGAGAAGTGTATCGCTTTGCGACACATAATGTACCTAAGTCAATTCTTTCAGCTGCTAAGAAGGCTAATATTAGCCTTGATGAAATTGATCACTACTTACTTCACCAAGCCAATAGTCGCATCATTACTCAAGTGGCACGTAAATTAAAGCAGCCGATTGAGAAGTTTCCAGTTAATATTTCTGAATACGGTAATACGGCTGCGGCTAGTGAAGCAATTTTATTAGCAGAATGTCTAGAAAATAAAGTTATTAAGCCAGGCGAAACCATTATTTTGAGTGGCTTTGGCGGAGGCTTAACAACAGCAAGTTTAATTTATAAATTTTAATTTTTGAGAGGTATAAAAATGACTAAAGAAGAAATCTTAAAAGACGTACAAGTAATTGCTCAAGAAGAACTAGATGTAGAACCTGAAAAGATTAGTTTAGACACTAATATCAAGGAAGATCTTGATGCTGATAGCTTAGACTTATTTGAAATCTTAAACGAACTTGAAGATAAGTACGACATTGAATTAGATGCTGATGAAGGAATTCAAACTATCGGTCAATTAGTAGACTTTGTTAAGGAACAAATGGACAAGCAAAACTAATGAATTTCGCAATTTTATTTAGTGGACAAGGCGCACAAAAGCCTAAGATGGGGATCGACTTTATGTCTGATCCTATTTTTAAAGAAACAATTGAAATAGCAAGTGATGCTATAGGCTCAGATATGGTAACTATCTTCAACAGTCGAGCTGGAGAATTAGATAAGACCATTAATGTTCAACCAGCTCTAGTAGCCTTTGAAGCAGGAATCTATCGCATGTTGAAGCGAGACCTCCCTCACCTTAACATAGCGGGGATGGTAGGCTTATCCTTGGGTGAATATGGGGCAATGTTTGCTAGTGGTGCCTTATCTTTAAAAGATACGATCAGTTTGGTAAAAGATCGGGCTAAGTATATGCAAGATGATGCTGATAAGATTGCCAGTGCGATGACTGCTTTAGTTAAGCCAGATTTAGAAAAAATAAATCAAATTCTGACTACTTTACAAGCACAAGGTCAGCGTGTATACATTGCCAACTACAATTCTCCTAAGCAGATTGTAATTTCAGGAGAGCAAGTAGCAGTAGAGAACGCTAACGAGCAAATCAAAAAGGATAAAGCGGCCTTGAAAGTTGTCTCTTTAAAGGTTAATGGTGCCTTCCATACACCGTTGTTTAATACTGCTAGTCAAAAGATGCATGATCGCTTAAAGAACGTCCAATTTAAAGAAAATACCATACCTGTAATATCCAATACCACCCAAAAGCCTTTTGCAGGTGATTGGGGACAAGTGATGGCCCACCAGTTGGCTGAGCCTACCCATTTTGGTGATTGCTTAAGTTACTTGGTTAAAAATTACGAAGCCAATGCTAGTTTAGAAATTGGACCTGGTAAGGCACTATCAAGTTTTGCTAAACAAGTTGATCGAAGGTTAACACGTTACAAGATTGGAACTTTTGAAGAATATCAGGAATTTTTGGAGCAGATGGATGAACTTAACAAATAAGATAGTATTAATAACTGGCTCTACTAAAGGATTAGGCAAGGAGATGGCTCTATCTTTTGCTAAACAAGGCGCCAAGTTAATCTTAAATGGACGTCATGAAGATATTGATGAAGACTTTAAGCAGGAGTTATCTTTTTTAGGAGCAGATTATAAGTATTTAGCAACAGATTTATCAACGGTAGATTTAAAAGATTATGCTAAGGATGCCTGGGACATCTTTGGCAAGATTGACATCTTAATCAATAATGCTGGTATTAATCGTGACAAAATGTTTATTGGGATGCGAGAAGCAGATTTTGACCAGGTAATAGATTTAGACTTAAAAGTGCCATTCTTCCTGTCTAAACACGTCATGAAGAGGATGAATCGTCAGCGTAGTGGCGTAATTATCAATATGTCTAGTGTAGTTGGGATTCACGGTAATGCTGGACAAGCTAATTATGCTGCTGCTAAGGCAGGATTGATTGGTTTAACTAAGTCACTCGCTAGAGAAGGGGCATTGCGTAATATCCGCGTGAATGCAATTGCGCCAGGAATGATTGCTACCGATATGACTGAAGCACTTAGTGACCGCGTCAAAGATGACATCTTAACCAGAATTCCATTGGCACGTTTTGGTAATGCAGAAGAAGTGGCACAAGCGGCTATTTTTTTGACTCAAAATGACTATGTAACTGGGCAAACAATTGTTGTTGATGGCGGAATGACAATCTAAGGAGAAGTTATGAACAGAGTTGTTATTACAGGAATGGGAGCAATTGCACCTAATGGTAATGGTGTGAAAACCTTTATTGAAAATAGTTTAGCCGGTAAAGTGGGGATTAAACCAATTAACAAGTTTGATGCAACTGATACTGGAATTACAGTTGCAGGAGAAGTGGATGACTTTTATCCCAAGACCTATGTTGGCAAAAAAGAAGCCCGTCGTTTAGATCTCTATAGTCAATACGCAATCCAGACTGCCGCAGAAGCTATGACGATGGCTGGCATATCTAGTGAGAACACTAATCCTGAAGATATAGGTGTTATTTATGGCTCAGGAATTGGTGGATTAACAACGATTCAAGACCAAGTAATTAAGATGCATGACAAGGGACCTAGAAGGGTATCACCATTATTTATTCCCATGGCAATTGCTAATATGGCGGCTGGTAATATTGCAATTAGATTTAATGCACAAAATATTTCGACTTCAATTGTTACTGCTTGTGCATCTGGTACTAATTCAATTGGTGAAGCATATCGCCAAATTAAGGAAGGCAGAGCCAAAGTAATGATTAGTGGAGCTTCAGAAGCTACAATTAACAAGACCGCAATTTCCGGCTTTGCGGCATTAACTGCTTTATCAAAAAGTACTGATCCAATGCATGCCTCACTACCTTTTGATAAAGACCGCAATGGCTTCGTCTTAGGCGAGGGTGCTGGTGCGTTGATTTTGGAGAGCTTAGACCATGCTAAAGAACGTGGGGCTGAGATTTTGGGAGAAGTTGTCGGTTATGGGGCAACAACAGATGCCTACCATATTACTTCTCCAGATCCCACTGGTTTAGGTGCCAAAAGGGCGATGGCCTTAGCAATCAAGGAAGCCGGAATTACGCCAGCTGAAGTGGGTTATGTTAATGCTCATGGTACTGCTACACATGCCAATGATAGTGGTGAAAGCAAGGCGATTAATGCTGTCTTTGGTGATAGTAATGTTTTAGTATCCTCAACTAAAGGTATGACTGGACATTTACTAGGGGCAGCTGGCGCCATTGAAGCTATATTGACAGTTGAGAGTTTAAGAAGAGGACAACTTCCAGTTAACGTTGGCTGCTTCAATCAGGACCCTGAATGTGATGTCGAATTAGTAAACCAGAATAACCGTAGTCAGGAAGTTGAATATGCAATTTCAAATTCATTTGGCTTTGGTGGCCATAATGCGGTATTAGCTTTTAAGAAGTGGAGTGAATAAGTTAATTATGGAGTTAGAAAATATTCAAGCATTAATGAATCAATTTGAAGATTCGGACTTGCGCGAATTGAAGATAGATGATGGTGACTTTCACCTTTATTTGAGCAAAAACAAAAATAATGCACCTTTATCTCAATCAGCTCAAGTATCACAGACAGTTAAGCCTCAAGTTCAAGAATCTACTGTAGCTACACCTCAAGTTTCTCAAGAAGATTCAGACTTAACCGCTGTTAAGGCTCCAATTGTAGGAGTAGTCTACTTACAAGCTAAGCCGGGACAACCAGCTTTCGTAAAGGTTGGAGATCATGTTAAAAAAGGCGACACCATTTGTATTATTGAAGCAATGAAGATGATGACAGAAGTAAAATCGACTGCTACAGGAATTGTTAGTGAAATTAAGGTCGAAAATGAGGACCTTGTTGAAGTAGACCAACCCTTAATCATGGTGAAGGAAAACTAATATGAGCCAAGAATTAGGAACTATTGAAATCCAAAAGATTATCCCACATCGCTATCCAATGCTCTTGATTGACAAGGTTACTAGCCTTGAAATAGGTAAAAATGCCCGAGCTCTTCACAATGTAAGTATTAATGAAGAAGTTGTTCAAGCAAATCATGGCAGATTCCCATTACCGTTAGTTATTGAGGCTATGGCTCAAACAGGTGCAGTAGCCTTGTTGAGTAAGGATGAGTTTAAAGGAAAGATTGCTTATTTTGGTGGTATTCAAAAAGCAGAATTCTTAGGTCAAGCTTACCCAGGGGATCAATTAATCCTTGAAACGGAGTTGACTAAGATTAAGGGCAATATTGGTGTTGGTCAAGCTTATGCCAGTGTAGATGACAAGATAATTGCTAAGGCAGAGTTAACTTTCATGATTGATTAGGTGGTGGTAGATATGTTTAAAAAGGTATTAGTTGCAAATCGCGGTGAAATAGCAGTAAGGATAATTCGTTCTCTCAAGGAGATGGGAATTAAGACTGTTGCTATTTATTCAACAGCTGACCGAGATAGCTTACATGTTCAACTTGCTGACGAGGCAGTTTGCGTTGGGTCAGCATCGCCAAGTAATTCATACTTAAACATCAAAAATATCTTAGCCGCTGCTGTAGGTACGGGAGCTGAAGCAATTCATCCTGGATATGGCTTTTTATCTGAGAGTGCAGAATTTGCTAAGATGTGTGCTGAATGTGGAATTTGCTTTATTGGACCTAAGGCTGAAACTATCGATAAGATGGGTAACAAAGAACATGCTAGGCAGACAATGATGGCTAATGATGTCCCAGTTACCCCCGGCAGTAAAAGCTTCATTAATTCAGTGCAAGAAGCTAAAGACCTAGCTGCTAAGATTGGCTACCCTGTTTTATTAAAGGCCGCCGCTGGTGGTGGCGGTAAGGGTATTCGTCAAGTCAAAGATTCTTCTGAAATGGAAATGGCTCTTTCCTCAGCTCAAAGCGAAGCTAAGACAAACTTCGGTGATGACAGAATGTACATGGAAAAAGTTATGCAGAATGTTAAGCATATTGAGGTACAAATCTTCCGTGATCAATATGGTAATTGTGTCTACTTTCCTGAAAGAGATTGCTCCTTACAAAGAAATAAGCAAAAGGTAATAGAAGAGAGTGTTTGCGACTTGATTACAGATGAGGAACGCCAGCACTTAGGAGAAATAGCGACTAGAGCAGCTCAAGCAGCCGACTATGTGAATACAGGTACAATTGAATTCTTGATGGATCAAGATCATAATTTTTATTTCATGGAAATGAATACTCGTATTCAGGTTGAACATACCGTTACCGAAATGGTTACAGGAGTTGACTTAGTTAAGGCTCAGATTCAAGTAGCGGCTGGAGAGAAGTTACCTTTTAAACAAGAGAACCTAAAGGCTAGAGGTCATGCAATCGAATGCCGAATTAATTCTGAAAATCCCGCCAATAACTTTATGCCATCAGTAGGTAAGATAGATTATCTATATTTACCAATTGGTAATCCGGGAATGAGAATTGATACTGCCTTGTACCAGGGAGAGAAGATTTCGCCATTTTATGATTCAATGATTGCTAAAGTAGTTAGTTATGGTGAAACTCGTCAAGAAGCAATTGCTAAGATGAAGCGCTTATTAAGTGAAATGGTAATTCGGGGAATTGTGACTAATCAAGCGTTCCACTTAGCCCTTTTAGAGGATGAAGGATTTAAGCAAGGAGCGTTTACTAACACATATCTTGAGCAACATTTTTTGCCTAAGTGGAAGGAGCGAATGAATGAAGCTGTTTCAGCATAATAATACTTTAACTGAAAATCACGTTAAGGCTGATAAGCTAGCTGATGATCGGGTGCCAGATGGTTTTATTAAGCGCTGTCCTAAATGCCGGACAGAGATTTTTGCAAGTAAGCTAGATAATTATGCCACCTGCCCTAAGTGCCACTATGGCTTTAGAATCTCTGCTAAAAGACGTCTTGACTGGTTAGTAGATGAATTTGAAGAATGGGATAGTCAACTTAAGCCCTCGGATCCATTAGACTTCCCTAACTATCAAGCTAAGATTGCTAAAGCACAAAAAATAAGCCAGATTAATGAATCAGTCTTAACGGGCTTGGCTAAGATTAATCAAAGACAGTTTGCCTTAGGAATTATGGATCCAACCTTTATTATGGGCTCATTAGGTCAAATGACTGGAGAAAAGCTGGCTCGCTTATTTGAAAAAGCTACCGAACAAAGATTGCCGGTAGTCTTATTTGCAGCATCGGGTGGTGCAAGAATGCAGGAAGGAATCTTGTCATTAATGCAAATGGCTAAGGTATCTAATGCGGTAAGTAAGCATAGTAAGGCAGGATTGCTATATATTGTAGTCTTGACAGATCCAACAACAGGTGGGGTGACGGCGAGCTTTGCTACAGAAGCTGATATTATCCTAGCAGAACCACATGCAATTGTCGGCTTTGCTGGTAAGAGAGTTATTGAGCAAACCATCCATGAAAAAGTTAGCCCTGACTTGCAGGATGCAGAGAATGTTATTAAGCATGGCTTTATTGATAATATTGTCAAAAGACAGGATGAAAAGAAGCTATTAAGTTGGCTGCTTCAGTTTGGTGGTGAAAATAATGGTTAAGTCAGCTATGGAAGTGGTTCAAGCTGCTAGAAGTGAGCAACACATTACCGGTCATGAGATCAGAAGCAGATTATTTCCTGACTTTTTTGAGCTTCATGGTGATAGACTTAGCGGCGATGATCCTGCTATTGTTGGTGGTGTTGCTACCTTTCGTAGTCAGCCAATAACTGTAATTACAACAAGTAGAGGACATGACTTAGACGAAAGAATAAAGAAACACTTTGGTCAACCTGAACCTAGCGGTTATCGTAAGGTCTTAAGGTTAATTAAGAATGCTGAAAAGTTTCGTCGACCGGTATTTTTATTTGTTGATACGGCTGGTGCCTATCCGGGTAAAAGCGCCGAGGAAAATGGTCAAGGACAAGCAATTGCGCAAAATTTATTACAAATAGGAGCAGCCAAAACGCCCATTATTACTATTATGTATGGTGAAGGTGGTTCTGGTGGAGCATTAGCATTAGCTTGTGGTGACGAAGTCTGGATGATGGAAAATAGTATCTATTCAGTATTATCGCCGGAAGGATTTGCTGCAATTATGTGGAAGGATGCCTCTAAGGTAAGTGAAGCAGCTGAGGCTATGAAGCTTACACCACAGGATTTGCTGAAGTTTCAAGTTATTGAAGGAATTATTGAAGAACCAGAAGACCACCAATTAGTTTGTCAAAATATTGCTGATATACTAGCGACTGAATTAACTAAGCTAGAGAAGCTAAGCAATAACGAATTAATTGAGAGAAGATATAAAAGATTTAGAAAATTTTAGGTGAAAAAATGTCAGGTATTTTAAATGGGAAAAAGATTTTAGTTATGGGAGTAGCTAATAATCGTTCTATTGCTTGGGGATGTGCGCAAGCAATGGCAGCCCAAGGTGCAGAAATTATTTACACTTATCAAAATGAACGCTTAAAGAAGTTTATTTCTAAGTTAGTAACTGATGAAGATAGATTAATTGAGTGTGATGTATCAAGCGATACCAGTATTGACTCTGCCTTTAAGTTAATTGCAGAGCGCTTTGGTAAGATTGATGGTCTAATACATGCAATTGCTTACGCAAAAAAAGAGGAACTAGGCGGCTCTATTCTTAATTCAACTAGAGAAGGGTATGGACAAGCCTTAGATGTTTCAGCATATTCACTTTTAGCGGTAGCTAAGGCTGCAGTTAAGGTTTTGAATAATCCGGCTAGTATTGTAACTTTGACCTATATGGGTAGTAGTCGTGCCCTTCCTAACTACAATACAATGGGAATTGCTAAGGCGGCTCTTGAATCAGGAATGCGGTATCTTGCTAGGGACCTAGGAACTGATGGGATTAGAGTAAATGCAATTAGTGCAGGTGCAATTAAGACCTTGGCTGTATCTGGAATTAAGGGACATTCTGAATTACTAAAGATCTCTCAAAGCGAAACTGTTGATGGCGTTAATGTTACTAAGGAAGAAGTTGGTAACACTTGTGCCTTCTTGATGAGTGACTTAGCTAGCGGTATCACTGGTGATGTGATTTATGTTGATAAAGGTGTTCACCTAAGATAATGAGAATCTTTAATTACGATCAGGTAACTTCTACTCAAGATTTAGCTAAAAAATATTTAGAACATGCTAATCAAGTCGCTGTATTTATCGCCAATGAACAGACAGCTGGCTATGGTAAGCGCGGGAGAGATTTCTACTCTCCTGCTGATAGTGGACTGTATTATAGTCTGGCGATTCCTAACTTTCAAGTAGATAACGATAAGATAGGCTTATTGACTTTAAATCTAGCTACTAAGATTGTTAAGCAGTTGCAGGAATACTTTCCTAAGGTCAACTTTTCGCTAAAATGGGTTAATGATATTTATGTTAATAATAAAAAGGTAGCCGGTATCTTAGCAGAGGGACATAATAATGGTTTAGTTATTGGTGTAGGTATTAATATTAATACTTCAAATTTTCCAGATGAATTAAGCACAATGGTTGGAAGTATCTCTGAAGAGAAGATTGATAAGCAAGCCTTAATTAAGCTGCTGATAACTACAACATATGCAGCTAGTCAGAACTATACTCACTTGAATTTAACTGAGTATAAGAGCTTATCGAATGTTATTAACAAGCAAATTACCCTAAAAATTGGCAAGCAAAAGTTAGTCGGCAAGGCAGTTGATATTGATAAGTTAGGTCGCTTAGTAGTAGAAGTGAACGGCGAATTAAGAAAGTTCTCTAGTGGAGAAATCACTAAGCTAATTCTTTAAAAACTAAAAAAACACAGAATAGATTTATTATCAAAGTCTATTCTGTGTTTTTTGCTTAAGCTGTTTGCTAGGATTGCATCAGATTTCTAATAAATAATTACAAAAACTAAATAAAAAAATCTTGCTGATAGTCTATGAATTTTATAGGCCATCGACAAGATTTTGGGGCTTTTACCTTGCAAAGATACTACCGATAATAATAACGATAATTCCTAAAGCAATTCTGTACCAGCCAAATGGCTTGAAGTTGTGTGTCTTAACATAGTTAAGTAAGAACTTGATTGAGAGGTAGGCAACAATAAATGAAACTACCATTCCAACTAATAAGACTGCCATCTGGTTACCAACGAATGCATTTCCTTCATGGAAGTACTTAAATATCTTAAGCAATGAAGCACCAAACATTGTTGGAATTCCCAAAAAGAATGAGAATTCAGTTGAAACATAACGTGAAGCGCCAATAAGCATTGCTCCCAAGATGGTAGCTCCAGATCTAGAAGTTCCCGGAATTAAGGATAGAACTTGGAAGCAACCGATAATTAGTGCCATTTGGTAGCTAAGTCTACCAAGATCTGACGTAGTAGGTTTCTTTTTTTCATAGTAATTTTCTAAGACGATAAATAAGATACCATAGATAATCAAGGTAGCAGCAATAACTTGCCAAGTTGTCATATGGGCATCTAGCCAGTCATCTAGGGGTAGTCCAATAATGATTGATGGAATAACTGCTATGATAACTTTAAACCATAAGGTCCAAGTATTTTTGCGTTCAATCGTCGTTTTAGAAGGTGAAAATGGGTTCAACTTCTTAAAATAAAGAACAATAACGCTAAGAATGGCCCCTAATTGGATAACCACCATAAACATATCAATAAAGGCCTTAGGCTGATTTAATTGAATGAAATAGTTAGCCAGATAAAGGTGACCAGTTGAGGAAATGGGAAGGAATTCTGTAATACCTTCGATAATTCCTAGAACAATTGCTTTAAGAAATTCGAGCATTGATTTTCCTTTCTAATTAGTCCTTAGTAAATAAAACTCGAGTTGCTTCAGGTGCTGAGATATTCTTTTGAATAGGAGTAAGAGTTCCGTTTTCTGAGTTTCGACGATACAGAGTTGCATTATTAGTATTTTGATTAGCGGCTACTAGGTATTGTTGAGATTCATCCCAGTTAAAGTCACGAGGGAAGGAACCAAAGACTGAAATACGTTGAACTTTTTCTAATTTTTGATTATCTAAGACCTTAAAAGCAACAAGAGAATCGTCACCGCGGTTAGAAATGTACAAGAATTTACCATCGTTTGAAAGACGAATTGCTGCTGCACCATTATGTCCTTCAAAGTCATCAGCAATTGTCTTATAAGTTCCTAAATCTTCAAATTTCCAACTATCTTCGTCAAGACGGGCTACATTAACTTGACTAGATAACTCACCAACAATGTACATTGTCGTACCATCAGGTGCGAAAGTAATGTGACGGGTTCCGAAGCCTTTTTCCATTTGATAGCTGGCTAAGTGGACAAGCTTATTATCTACTAGTTTATAAAAGTCAACGCTATCTGTTCCTAAGTCACAAGAGACCAAGTTACCTGCTGGGGTTTCGTCGAAGAAGTGTGGGTGAGCAGCATCTTGTTCAGGACGTGGACCACTTCCTTCATGCTTAGTTGAAGCAACTAAGCTAATCTTGCCATCATTATCAAATGAGAATACATTGAGTGTAGCAAGGTGGTAGTTAGCTGTATAGAGTAACTTCTTATCATTATTGATACCAATGTAGCAAGGTGCTGCACCGGGATGCATGTAACTATCAAGTTGCTTGAAGTCTTTAGAATAGCTAGCGATACCAGCCTTATCGTCGCCTTCTTGGGCGATAGTAAAGATTAAATCGTCATTAATTTGGAAGTAAGTAGGCTTGCCAGTTTGAATGACATTTTCAACATTTTCGATTTTAATATCTGAGTCAGTAGTCTTAACTTGACCTTGGTAAATACCTTTTGAATCGTGGCTTGTATATCCACCGAACCAAACTTTCATAAAAAATTCCTCCTTGTTTGTGTTCGTTTTTGAGTATATCATGAAAAGCTTTACTTTGGTGTAGCTATTATTTTTTTTGAAACAAAAGTTGTGATAAAGTTTTATTAATAAGACAAGGAGTAGATAAATTATGAAATGGAATTCGACAATTGAAGCGGTAGGCCCTGAAGCTATCGACCCTAAAGAAAATATTATTATTTTATTTAATGAAACAGCTACTGAAGATTTGAAAAAAGTATCAGTAATCCAGAAGTTCGATAAAGACACTACAGTAAGCAGCTTCGTTTTAAAAAAAGACGATACTGTTACAATTGATGGTCAAACCTTCTTGACCCTATATGTGGGACCAATGGTAGATATGAATATGAAAGCAATTGGTCATGCAACATTAGTTTTTACTGATGAAGTCCCTAAGCATCCCCTAAAGAACGCTATCTATCTTGAAAAAGATGAAAATGATCCACTCCCAATGGTAAAAGTGGGAGACTGGATCTCTTACGAACATAGATAAATTAAAAAATAAGTTTAAGGATGTAATTATGAAAAACCAGGAAAAGCATCATAGTAATGTTTTTATGCGTTGGTTTTTGGATAATAAATTTAGCATCTTTTTGTTAAATTTATTGCTTTTTTTCTTGATAATCTTCGTCTTTAATAAAATTTCATTTGTATTGAACCCGTTTTGGGCTTTCTTTAATGCTATTTTACCACCAGTGTTACTAGCCACGATTCAATATTATTTAATGAATCCGGTCGTTGATTTTTTAGAAGATAAGGCTCATGTTCCACGCATTATAAGCATTGCTATCCTATATGTTATTGTAGTTATTTTGTTAGTGTGGATAATTATCTCAATTGTCCCTGTATTGCAACAACAGACTAATTCCTTGATTAAGAATTGGCCCAATATCTGGAATGATGCTCAAAAGGCAGTCGAATCTGCTCTGCATGATCCAAGATTAAATCAAGTAAGAGGTAATATTAATCAAACTCTATCTAGTGCTCAAGATAAGTTAATTAAGGCTGGTCAGCAGAGCATAACAATTGCCATTGATAATATTTTTTCGGCAGTAAATGTTTTAACCATGATCTTTATGACTATTTTAACAGCACCGTTTGTATTATTCTTCATGTTAAAAGATGGTCATAATTTAAAGCCTTATATTGCGCGGATTGCTCCTAAGAAGATGCAAGCTAGCTTCAGTGAGTTATTACATGATATTAATGAGGCTATTTCATCCTATGTCAGAGGGCAGATTACAGTTGCCTTTTGGGTAGGTGTTATGTTTGCAATTGGCTACTCAATTATTGGTCTGCCGTATGGTGTAGTATTAGCGATTTCAGCTGGAGTTTTGAATATGGTACCATACTTTGGTACTTTTATTGCGATTATACCGGCCTTAATTCTAGCAGTGATGAATTCGCCAATGATGCTAATTAAAGTGATTATTGTCTTTGCAATTGAGCAGACTATCGAGGGTCGAGTTATTTCACCTTTAGTAATTGGTAGTAAGATGGATATGAATCCTGTTACCACAATTCTCTTATTGATTGGAGCTAGTTCAGTTGCTGGCTTAGGTGGGGTAGTTTTTGCCATTCCGGTTTATGCGGTTGTCAAAATCATTGTGACGCGCGTCTTTAACTACTATAAACAAGTTTCAAGTTTATATGATGAAGTAAGACCCGAATCGGATAAAAAAGTAATAAAGAATGATGATAAGCTAACTAGTAAATAGTAAAATAAAATTGTAGTTTTAACGTGGTACTTAGAATTATAGGTACTACGTTTTTTAAAGGAGTAGATAATAATGACCAATCATGTTGTATTATATGAACCATTGATGCCAGCTAATACAGGTAATATTGCCCGAACTTGTGCTGGTACTAATACTGTCTTAGATTTGATTGAGCCTTTAGGATTTCAACTTGATAACAAAAAAATGAAGCGAGCAGGACTAGATTATTGGGATAAGGTTGATATTCGACGTCATGATGATTTGAATGCATTTTTAAAAACTTTAGGTCAAAATGATGAAATGTATTTAATTTCTAAGTTCTCATCAAAAAACTACGCTGAAGTTGACTATACTGATCCAAATAAAGACTATTACTTTGTCTTTGGTAAAGAGACCACCGGTTTACCGGAAACATTTATGCGTGAATATTATGATCGCAATCTAAGAATTCCAATGTCTGATAATATTCGGTGTTATAATTTATCTAACTCGGTGGCTATGGTTTTATTAGAAGCGTTGCGCCAGCAGGGTTTCCCTAACATGGAGACAAGCCATCACTATGAAAATGATAAGCTAAAGGATAGTTATAACCGTCCTGAAAGATATGAAAGAAATTTAGGAGACAATGAATAATGGATTTTAAGAATATGACACCAGTATTAGTGCGTAACTTTCATTATGATTTTAATGAAGAACCAGTAGTAAAGAATGAGGTTAATGTATCTTTACGCCAGGTATACCAAACACAAGATGATGGTAGCCAAGACGAGGGTAAGGATGGCAGATACTTTGAAATTGCAGTTCCTTTTGAAGTCGCGCCAGAACCTGGTCAGTTTACTGTTAGTGGATTGATCACAAGGATAGTACAATTTAAGGACTACTTTGGTGATGGTACTGATCTAAGTCCGCAGGACTATCAATTGGTATCTCGTCCATTGGTGGAAGAAATTGAAACGCTAACTTATGAGATTACGCAAGTTGTATTAGACCAACCTGTAAATTTAAGCTTTGAAGCTAACTTCAATGATAGTAATAAGTCAATTAAGTCAATTGATGTTGAAGATGACGATGATTTAAATACTGATAAGAATTAGGAAGGTATCTAATGGCGCAAAAAAAGAAGCGCACGAAAAAGAAAACTACTAAACATCCTAAGGTTAAGAAGAATCAAGATCATACTTATGCTTTTATTGGAATAGTTTTACTTTTAATTGCAATTTTAAGTTGTGTTCATTTTGGTCTTTTTAGTCGTCAATTAACCAATTGTTTAAGATTCTTTATAGGAGATAGTCACTATTTAGCTAGTCTTATTTTAGGGATCTTTGGCCTGGTGATGACAATTTATAATCAGCCGCCTAAGTGGGGTAATCGCAAGACTTATGGTTTAATACTGTTTTATTTGGGATTAGCATTTTTTCAAAGTAGTATTTATTTTGAAAATTTAATGATTAACCATGGTTTTGTAAATAGCTTCTTAAGTTCAATTGCTAATGAATTTTCTCGTGGTCAAAATACAATCAGTGTTGGTGGTGGCTTGCTAGGTGCATTTATTTATCAAGGAATGTTTCCATTATTTGGGGCTATTGGCAGTAAGGTGATTGCTTTTTTGGCAATGTTAATTGGAATTTTGATGATTTTTAATGTTAAGTTTTTAAATTTGCTACATGATTTTCAAAATTCATCACAATTATTCATTGAAAAAAATAAAGGTGCTGGTGATAAGTTAAAAACTAGGTATGCGGACTTTATTGATAGACAAAAGGAAAAGCGAGCACAACCAGATAATCGCGAGAAGTTAAAGGATCCAATTAATGATCGTGATAGTACTTTTCCTGATTTAAGTGATTTTTCTGCTAATGATACCAATCCTGATGAAGAGCAAGATCTAGATCAGAAGGTATCAACACCTGAAATTGAGGTAGCACAGGACAATCAAGTGCCAGATCCTGATCCGCTTGAACAAGCACCAACGATTACTCACTTAGATGACATGACAGATGACCTGCCACCTTCTCACGGGCACATTGAAGATGATAAAAAACTTGACCTGGAAACCAAGAATCAACTTAAGTCTGAAGGCAATGAAGCAGGTAAATCTAATCCTGAGAAAAAGTATATTATGCCGCCAGTAAGCTTATTGGCGCCAATTAAGAAGATTGACCAGAGCCAAGATAAGCAATTAATCCAGCAGAATACTCAGACCTTAGAATCAACCTTTAAGAACTTTGGCGTTAAGGTAATAGTCAAAAAAGCTGTCTTAGGTCCAACTGTTACTCGTTATGAAGTTCAACCGGCAGTGGGAGTTAAGGTAAGTAGGATAGTAAATTTAGCAGATGACCTAGCATTGGCCTTGGCAGCTAAAGATATTAGAATTGAAGCTCCAATTCCAGGCAAGCCCCTAGTAGGTATTGAAGTCCCTAATAAAACTACATCAGCAGTTGCTTTCAAAGATGTTGTCTTACACCAAGATGATAAGGCAAAGGAGGCAGCCTTATCAGTGCCTCTAGGCAAGGATGTTGAAGGAAGAACAATTTCAGCTGATCTGCGTAAAATGCCCCATTTATTAATTGCAGGTTCAACTGGTTCAGGTAAGTCAGTTGCAATTAATACGATTATTACTAGCATTTTGATGAAGTCACATCCAGAAGATGTCAAGTTGGTCTTAATTGATCCTAAGATGGTAGAGTTGTCAGTCTACAACGGAATACCCCACCTGTTAATTCCAGTTGTGACAGATGCTAAGCTAGCTGCTAATGCTTTGAGAAAAACAGTTAAGGAAATGGAGCGACGTTATAAACTATTTGCAGTTGGCGGTGTCCGTAATATTACTGAATATAATCAAAAAGTAATTGAAAATAATGCTGATAAAGAAAAGCCCGTCATGGATAAGTTACCTTACATTGTTGTGATTGTTGACGAATTAAGTGACTTAATGATGGTCGCAGGTCACGAAGTTGAAGATGCAATTGTCCGCCTAGCTCAGATGGCGCGAGCTGCTGGGATTCACATGATTTTAGCAACTCAGCGTCCTAGTGTCGATGTTATTACTGGATTGATTAAGGCTAATGTTCCTTCTAGGATTTCTTTTGCAGTGTCTAGTGGTGTTGATTCAAGAACTATCTTAGATCAAGTGGGAGCTGAGAAGTTATTAGGTCGAGGAGATATGCTATTTTTGCCGATTGGTGCTCCTAAGCCTGAGAGAATTCAAGGCGCTTATATTTCAGTTGATGAAGTAGAAAAGGTCGTTGCTTGGGTTAAGAACCAACAAGAAGCACAGTATAATGAAGATATGATCCCATCTCAAAAAGATAGCGAGAATTCAGCGGGTGATGATGAACCGGAGGATGAATTTTATGATCAAGCTGTTGACCTAGTCCGTCGGCAGCAATCGGCAAGTGTATCAATGTTGCAAAGGCGTTTTAGAATTGGATATAATCGTGCTGCTAGAATTGTAGATGAAATGGAATCTAAGGGGATAGTGGGACCATCAGAAGGTTCTAAGCCACGGCAAGTATTAGTCCCACCTCCCAAAAAACATGAGGATGATTAATAATGGCAAATCTCGAAATAGAATACAATTTAAAATTTACAACAGCCTCTTTGGGCTGTTTTTTGCGTGTACCATTGACTCCTAAGAATTTAGCCTTAGCGAATATCTTAGCAATGATGCAAAGTAGTGCTACAAGAGCTTATCCGTCTGTTGAAATGCAGTCACGTTCAATGTCTAATCTTTATGATATGAGTTTAGATATTGTACCGGAAGTTTTTGGTAATCAGATTGTGATGTCTTATGTGGCTAACTTTATTGAACCACGAGAGGTCCTAAATCCTGATTATACCTACGAAAAGGTAATCAGTACTTTTTTTGATATTATTAAGAAACCACTTTTTGAAAAAAGATTACTAGAAATTTCTAAAAGTCGGCTTAATAACATTATGGAAAGATACTACGACCTGCCAGGTCACTTGGCAATGCAGCACTTTTTGTCGAATTGGTATCGCAATAGCCCCAATTTTAAAGACATGATGTGGGGCGATGAGAACAAGATAATTGATGCTGAGTTAGATGAGGTGCGTGACTTCTATCGTAAGTTGACCCACAGCCCAGCAATTTGCCTTGGTCAAGCTAGAGATGCGGATACCTTAACCGATCTAGTGCAGCCATATCTTGATTGGACTGGATATTCTAGAGAATTTGCAGTGAATCAAGTGTCTATCCCAGCGATTGAAGATTTTCATGAGGATGAGGACCATTTAGATAATTTACAGGCTCATATTATCATGGGATATGGCTTTAATATTGATAAGTCGGCTATCTTGAATCAATTTGGAGGCTTACTGTTAAGCAATTATTTAGCAGGTGATGAATATTCAGATTTGTTTAAGAAGATTAGGGAAGAGTTAGGTGCAGCTTATTCTGTTGCAGCAGATGATTATTTTAACAATTCAATGTTTGTAATTAGTACTGCGATTGATAAGTCAAAACTTAATCAAGTAAATAAAATTATCACTAATTCAGTGTCTAAGCTTCAGCAAGGCGAGATTGATTTAGATTTATTTAAGCGGGCTAAGCAGGCGCTGATCCGGCGCTACTTAATTTCTCAAGATGATCCAGGTATAAGTTTAATCCAGATGTTAGCCAATGGTTTGCGAGGAAGAAATATGACTTTTGAAAAGAGAATTAACCATGTAAAAAGATTTACGGCAGATGATTTAGTTAAGTTTAGTCAAGAATTATTTTTGAATGAAAGATATTACTTACTATGAGAGAATTAAGTACTTTAAAAAGAACATATTCTTCCGGCTTTGAAGCTCAAGTAGTCATGCGTCCGCAATTTGCTAAACAATTTATAGGCATAATTGTTGATTTTGGCGGGGCAGATCCACAAAAAGTTGCTGGTGGAGCTCATTTTTTAGAACATATGTTGTTTAACAAGCCAGATGGTGACATTGCCCATCGTTTTGAAGAAGTGGGAGCAACGACAAATGCTTTTACTTCAGAGAATGAAACTATGTTTTATGCCGAGATGACTAATCATTGGCGTAAGGTTGTACCATTGCTATTTGAATTAGTGGGTACGACTAGCTTTAGTGAAAAGGGTATTGCCAAAGAAGCTCATATTATCGATCAGGAATTGAGCATGTATCAAGATGATATTTTATGGCAAGCTCGACATAACTTATTACAGATGATGTTTCCAAATAGTAATCTGTCGACTGATCTAGCTGGGACACATGAATCTATTGCTGCAATGAGCGCAAAAGATCTAGAAGAGATTTATCATGCCCATTATCTGGCTAATAATATGAAATTTATTGCTTGTGGTGGCTTTAGCCAAAATCAAGCCCAAGAAATCTTGCGAGAAGTAGGTAAACTTGAAAACAAGTATATTTCAGCTAAAAAATATCAACTACCAACTAATCAAGTATCTCCTTCTGAGGATAATCATGATATGGTTATTACGGGAGATGTAGATACTAGCCGAGTAATTGTTGGAATTAAGCTGCCTGATTTTGAAGAATTTGATCCTAGCAAAAATTTAATGCAGTCGATCATTGAATCAATGCTGGAAGAGAAGCTAGGCACTATGAGTAGCTGGTTTAAAAAAGCTCAGCAGAATGCACTATTAGTAAGTCCGTTAGATATTTCTGTTTCTTATACTCGTCAAGGAAATTTTGCTACAATAGCTGGTTTTGCTCCAAATTATCAAAAGTTAATTTTGGCTATCAAAGCGCAAATTAAGAATTTTAATGGCGATAAGCGACTCTTCACTTTGCAAAAGAAAGAATATATTGCTGAAATGATTCGTGAAAGAGATAATATCAGTGACTTGGCGATTGAAGCTGGGGAAATGATGCTCGAAAGAGAAGACTTAGATACAGTTGTAAGACGATTTCAAAATTTAAGTTTTAGTGAATTTTGCGATTATTATAAAAAAATAATTTCAAAAAGTGATATATTTACATCGACTTTGGCAAGCAATTCATCAAATTTAGATTCTTCAAATGATTCATTATTGAATAGAGGTAATGATACAAGGGAAGATAATGGGGATGAAACTAAATGAAGCGGGCAATAATTTTTGGAGCTACAGGTGGCATTGGCCAAGCTATTGCTAGAGAATTGGCCGCAGATGGCTGGTCACTGTATCTGCATTACTTTAGCCAGCAAGCTCAAGCTTTGGCTTTAAGTGAAGAGTTAATGCAGCAATATCCTAAACAAGACTTTATGACTTTAAAGCTTGACTTTAATAGTGATGATAAAACTCTAAAAAGAATAATCGATAGTTTGTTGCCAGTTAATGGGGTAGTATTTGCTCATGGAATAACGGATTTTAACTTTTTAGGAAGTCAAGATTTAAGCACTATCGAAACACTCATTAAGATTAACCTCACAACTCCCTTGAAGATAGTATCTCTATTAGAGCCGATGTTGTTGAAGGTAGATCATAGTAGGATCGTCTTTTTAGGATCAGTGTATGGTGGTCAAGCTAGTGCAATGGAGAGTGTTTATAGCGCAACTAAGGGTGCTTTATCCAGCTTTGCCCAAGGCTATGGGCGAGAGGTTGCTTCCAGTCACTTAACTGTAAATGTTATTGCTCCAGGTGCGGTTGCAACTAAGATGAATGCAATCTTTTCAAAAGAAACTTTAGAACAAGTAAAAGATGAGATTCCAGCGGGTAGATTAGCTAAGCCGGAAGATGTTTCTTTCTGGGTAAAGAATTTATTAGCTCCCCAGTCTGATTATTTAACTGGTCAAACAATATATGTTGATGGTGGGTGGCTTGTTTAACTACCAGTTGTTTTGGTATACTCATACTTGAATATGCAAAAAAATTGAGAGGTTATTATGGCAGATATTGGAGATAAATTACGTAGTGCCCGAAAAGCGAAAGGTATGTCGATTGAGGATGTCGAGAAGATAACCAAGATTCAAAGACGGTATCTTGCAGCTATCGAAAATAATGAGTTTGATCAACTGCCAGGCGATTTTTATGTCCGTGCTTTCATCAGACAATACGCAGATATTGTTGGTCTTGATGGTAAAGAATTGTTAGAAGATTTTCAATCTGAAGTTCCTGAAGCTAAGCCAGAGGAATATGTTGAAAATTCAATCGACAATAAGAGTGAAGAGATTAAGAGAACAACTAATAATAAGAAGGGCTTATGGAAGAGCTATCTTCCTAAGGCTGCAACAGTGATTGGTATCTTACTTGTTATCTTTGTTGTGTACCTTGTATACGGACATTTCTTCTCAGGTTCTAATCAACAATCCGCAAACGAATCAGATAATGTAACGGTTTCCTCGCATGTTACTTCTTCTAAGCCTAAGAAGGCTAAGACTAAGAAGTCATCAGCTAAAGCCCAAGCCGTTAAAGTTAAAAAGTTAGCTAATAATTCATTCAATGTTACTGGTTTAACCAACAATCGTACTTTGAAGGTAAGCACTGGTGCTGCAAGCGTATGGGTCCAAGTTAGCGTCGATGGACAATCATTGTGGCAAGGAACGTTGCAAGCTAATAAGAGTCACGAGATTAAGCTAGCTAAGAATGTCAAGAGTGTTTCTATCCAATTAGGTAATACTCAAACTACAAATATAACTATTGCAGGCAAGCAATTACCAGTTGCTAAATCAACGTCAACTGCGACAGTTCAATTGACTTTGGGCAATACTAAATCTGTAGCAACTAGCTCAAGTTCTGCTAATAGTCAATCTTCAAGTGCTACTAGCCAAGTTCAATCATCTGTAGCACAAAGTAGCAATACCCAAACAGTTCAAAGCAGCCAAACAAATAATACTCAAACAGGAAGCCAAAATAACGGAGGTCAAAATAACCAATAATGAATTTACCAAACAAATTAACGATGTTTCGAATCTTTATGATTCCTGTATTCATGTTGTTGCTTATTTTTAGGGGAGCAATGGATGGATATACTGCTCCAATGGGGATAGTTCAAGGAACAACTGTCTCTTGGCTCCAAGTTATTGCAATGGTTGTCTTTGCCGTAGCTTCAGCAACTGATTGGCTTGATGGACATATTGCTCGTGCAAATGGCTTAGTTACTAACTTTGGTAAGTTTGCGGATCCATTAGCTGATAAGATGTTGACGATGACCGCTTTCATCTTCTTAGTAGAACTTAAATTAGCCCCAGCCTGGGTAATTGCAATTATTGTGTGTCGCGAACTTGCTGTTACTGGACTACGCTTAATTGTAGTTGAAAATGATGGTGAAGTTATCGCAGCTAAAATGCCCGGTAAGATAAAGACAACTGCACAGATGTTGTCAATTATCTTCTTACTTTTAGGTGATCCATTCTACCTTGGAACAATTTTGCTTTATATTGCATTAATTTTTGCAATTTATTCAGGAATTGACTATTTCCGTGGTTCATGGGGTGTCTTTAAAGGATCAATGTAAAATTTAAAAAAAGAGTCGAAATTTTCGACTCTTTTTTAAAACATTTGAGAGATTTTTGCGTATATATATTATGAGAAGCGAGAACTCGAAACTTGCGTTCGTGTTTCTTGCTTTTTAATAGTTAGACCAAGTATAATTATTAAGTAAATTTAAGGAGGTATACTGTGGCTAAAGATGAAAAAAAGAAGGCCTTAGCAGACGCGCTAAAAAAAATTGAAAAAGACTTTGGTAAAGGCGCGGTCATGAGAATGGGCGAAAAGGTAGATACACAAATTTCAACTGTACCTACAGGTTCATTAGCCTTAGACGCTGCTTTAGGTGTTGGTGGATATCCTCGTGGTAGAATTATTGAAATCTATGGTCCTGAAAGTTCAGGTAAGACTACTGTAGCTCTTCATGCAGTAGCCGAAGTCCAAAAGCGAGGCGGAACTGCAGCTTATATTGATGCCGAAAACGCAATGGATCCAGCATATGCCAAGGCCCTAGGAGTGGATATTGATGCTCTTATCTTATCTCAACCTAATACTGGTGAAGAAGGCTTACAGATTGCTGATACTTTGATTTCTAGTGGTGCTATTGACATTTTAGTTGTCGATTCTGTAGCAGCCTTAGTACCACGTGCTGAAATTGATGGCGAAATGGGTGACTCTCACGTTGGTCTGCAAGCCAGGTTAATGAGTCAAGCTCTACGTAAGTTATCTGGTAATATTTCTAAGACTAAGACTATTGCTCTCTTTATTAACCAAATCCGTGAAAAAGTAGGGGTAATGTTTGGTAATCCGGAAACAACTCCTGGTGGTCGTGCGCTTAAGTTCTATGCTACTATCCGTTTAGAGGTTCGTCGTGGGGAACAAATTAAGCAGAGCAGTGAAGCAATTGGTAATCGTACTAAGATCAAGGTAGTAAAGAACAAAGTTGCACCACCATTTAAGCTGGCTGAAGTTGATATTATGTATGGTAAGGGAATCTCCCAAACCGGTGAATTACTTGATATGGCCGTTGAAAAAGATATTGTTGATAAAGCCGGTGCTTGGTACTCTTATGGCGAGGATAGAATTGGTCAAGGTCGTGAGAATGCTAAGCAATATCTTGAAGACCATCCAGATATTTACCAAGAAATCAAAAATCGCGTCCGTCAAGCTTATGGCATGGATGAAGAAGCTATCGAAGAGCGTGAAGATCCTGAAAAGTCTAAAGATACTAAAGAAAAAGACAAAAAAGATAGTAAGGTCAGTAAAGACAAAAAATAAACAATTAAGTTTGGGTTTTTAAGCCCAGACTTTTTTTGTTTGATTGACATCGTTAAGTGATACTTTTATTATTATTATTGTGTGAATAATTCTATAAAAAAGGCGATAGTAAATGATAAATACAATTTTAGTTCCTGTTGCTATCGCTATTGTTTCACTTCTTATCGGTGGTTATGGCGGATATTCAATCCGTAAGAACAAATGGGAGAAGCAAGCAAGTAATGCAGCTAAAGATGCAGAGCATATTTTAAAAGATGCTAATGACCAAGCTGAAGCTATCAAGTTAAAGATTGCTAAAGAGAAAGATGCGATTGCAGACTTAAAGAAGAAAGCTGTAGATACTAAAAAAGAGAAGATTCTGGAAGCTCAAGAAGAGATTCATCACTATCGAGAAAGGGTAGAAGATGAATTAAATCAACGTCGACAAGAACTTTCTCGCCAAGAGAATCGTTTGTTACAAAGAGAAGATGCCATTGACCATAAAGATGATTTGCTAGATAAAAGAGAAGCGCAAATCACCCAAAAAGAAAACCATGTGAAGCAGCAACAAGAAGAAGTTGCGCAGAAGAATCAAGAAGCTGATGAATTAATTGCTCAACGTGAGCAGAAGCTTTTTGAGGTTGCTAAGTTAGAACCAGAAGCTGCCAAGAAGATAGTTTTAGATAATTTATCTGATAAGTTAGTTTCTGAAAGAGCTGCTTTGATCAAAGAGAGTAATGAAAAGGCTCAGGCCAAGGCAGATCATTTTGCACGACAGGTTATTGTTGAGGCAATACAGAGTAGTGCTGCTGATACAGTTGCTGAAAAGACTGTTTCAGTTGTCAACTTGCCAAGTGATGATATGAAGGGCCGAATTATTGGACGCGAAGGCCGCAATATTCGCTCCTTTGAAGCATTAACTGGTGTAGATGTAATTATTGATGATACTCCTGACGTAGTAGTTTTGAGCGGCTTTGATCCTATTAGGCGTGAAATTGCTAAGAGAGCACTAGAACGCTTGATCAAGGATGGCCGTATTCATCCTGCCCGTATTGAAGAGTTAGTTGATAGAGCACGTAAAGAAGTAAACGACGATATTTATGAAGCTGGGGAAGGTGCATTGATGGAATTAGGTATCCACAAGATGCATCCAGAATTAGTAAAGATCCTTGGTCGATTGAAATATCGTACTTCTTATGGTCAAAATGTCCTGTCTCACTCAATTGAAGTGGGTAAGTTAACGGGTGTTATGGCTGCTGAGCTAGGTTTAGATGAAAAAATAGCGGTACGCGCGGGATTATTACACGATATAGGAAAGGCCATCGATCATGAAATCGAAGGCTCTCATGTTGAAATTGGTGTTGAACTCGCACGCAAGTACCACGAACCAGACATTGTAATTAATGCAATTGCTGCTCACCATGATGATGTTCCTAAGTTATCGTTTATTGCAGAATTGGTTGTTGCTGCAGATACTATATCTTCAGCTCGCCCAGGAGCACGTAGCGAATCACTTGAGAATTATATAAGACGATTAGAACAATTAGAAACAATTGCCAAGAGTCATCAAGGAGTAATGCAAGCATATGCAATTCAAGCTGGTCGTGAGATAAGAGTTATGGTAGAACCTAATAAGATTTCTGATGATCGCACAGTTATTTTAGCTCGTGATATTAAGAATCAAATTGAAGATGACATGGAATATCCAGGTAACATCAAGGTGACAGTAATTCGTGAAAAACGTGCAGTCGCAATTGCCAAGTAATATAAAAGCTGGACTATAAGCTGATAACAATCATTGTTAACGTCAGACTTGAAAGTCTGGCTTTTTTTGTTAAAAATATGATTAAGTTACAAAGTCTAATTGTCTTTAAGGAAAGCTATTTGTATAATTTAAAACAGAAGATTTAAGAAAGTAGCTTTATATGTTTCAAATAATAGTAAAGATATTCTTATTAGTAATAATATCTGCAATAATTACACCATTTATTAGGAGATTGGCTTTTGTCTTAGGTGCAGTTGATAATCCTAATGCACGTAGAGTTAATAAAAAGCCAATGCCTACAATTGGTGGGTTGGGAATCTTTGTTTCCTTTAGTATTGGACAATTTGTCTTATTACGGAATGAATTTCCAACTCACGAATTATTTTCTGTATTACTGGCTTCAAGTGCTGTAATTTTAACAGGATTAATTGATGATATTTTAGAATTAAAACCACGCCAGAAGATGTTTGGTATATTTATTGCATCTTTAGTGATTTATTTTTTAGCTGGAATTAAGATGAATGAACTGACTCTTCCTTGGCTAGGGACAGTTCAACTGGGCTGGTGGAGCTTGCCAATTACCATTTTTTGGATCTTGGCGTTAACTAATGCTGTGAATTTAATTGATGGACTAGATGGGCTAGCTACTGGAGTGTCAATCATCTCATTAATAACAATGGGGATAGTCGGTTTTTTCTTTCTCTATACTTGGCAACATTATGTACCAATTATGTGTATCATGTTAGCGGCATGTTTAGTGGGTTTTTTACCTTATAATTTTCACCCAGCTAAGATCTTTTTAGGTGATACTGGAGCCCTGTATATTGGCTTTATGATTGCGGTTCTGTCTTTAAAAGGATTGAAGGATGTAACATTCATTTCCTTACTTGTACCGATTATCATTTTAGGTGTACCAATTACCGATACAATCTATGCAATGATTCGTCGCCGCTTGAATAAAAAGCCAATCTCAGAAGCTGACAAGCATCATTTGCACCATCAATTGATGAGAATGGGATTAAGCCACAGACAGACAGTCTTAGCAATTTACGGCTTGTCCTTGTTATTCTCCTTTGTTTCATTACTATCAATTGCGGCTCCTAAATGGGGAGTTATTCCATTGATGTTAGGATTATTATTTGCCCTAGAGTTATTTGTTGAAACAATTGGCTTATTGGGAGAGCGTTATAAGCCTTTACTTCATTTTTTCCAAAAGATGATCAATAAAATGGATCGAGAAGATCCTAAGGTTGAGGTTCAACACTTAAGTGACAAAAGAAAGAATAAAAAATAAATATAATAAATAAAGAGGAAAGTCTGGCGGCTTTCCTCTTATTGTTCATGGAAATTGAATCCTTTAACTGGAATCTCGTTAAAGTGCTTTTCTTGATGGTTAAATTGAACCTTACCTGCAAGTAGATCAGTTAAATCTTCTTCAAACTTGTCAATACTATTTAAATCTAGCGAAACAGTAATAGTAACTTCTGTAGCGTATTCTTGATTAGCTACAAAGATGTTATTAGTTTCTAGATAATGATGGACTTCGTCAATACGATTATAAGCAATGTTGAAGCTAATATCTTGTTGTAATACGCAGCGTACAACACCAATCGCTTCTGCTGCTTGAGTAACAGAATTAGAATATGCTCTAATTAAACCCCCAGCCCCTAACTTAATACCACCAAAATAGCGTGTCACTACTGCGGTAACATTTTTGAGATTCATTAACTGTAAAGCTTTTAATTCTGGGATTCCTGCCGTACCTGATGGCTCACCATTATCACTAGCTTTTACTTGATCATTATTTAAGCCGATAGTATAAGCAAATGTATTGTGAGTGGCATCACGGTATTTTTTATTAACTTCTGCAATAAACTCCTGAGCTTGTTCAACACTTTCTGTTCGCTTCATTGTGCAAATAAAGCGGCTTTTTTTTATGACTAGTTCATGAGCGCCGTTTTCTTTAAGGGTTAAATATTCTTTTTTTTCTAACAAAAAATTGCCTCCTTTAGCGTAATAATAATTGAGGTGTTAAAAATTGAATGATATTAAATTATGTGGCCGTCAATGGTTATTAAATCAAAATAACGATACCACAAAGTTAAAGGTGAAAAAAGTTAAAGCAATCGAAAATAATCGCTGCATTCGTTGTCATAGTTTAGTGAAATATCAGCTGCCTAATGGTAAGCGATATTGTCGCTTCTGCATTGGGCTAGGCAGAATATGTGAAGGAGATGAGATAATTAGAAGCTGTGAGATTATTAACTATGCCCAAATTAAAAACGGCGGTCTAACTTGGCAGGGAAAGTTAACCCCTGCCCAAAAAGAAGTTTCTAATGAGTTAGTAGAGTCATTTAAACGGAAAAGAGACCATTTAGTTCATGCTGTAACCGGTGCAGGTAAGACAGAAATGCTATTTCAGGTGATCGCAACTTGCCTTATGCAGGCAAAGCGCTGCTGTATTGCAACGCCGAGAATTGATGTTGTAGACGAACTTTACCCTCGTTTGCAGGAAGCATTTAAGAAGGTAAAGATTGGTAAGTACCATGGACGGGAATTTTGTGAAGCCAAGGATGAGCAGCTAATAATTTGCACAACACATCAATTGCTTAAGTTTTACCATGCTTTTGATTTGTTGATTATTGATGAAGTAGATTCTTTTCCTTTTAGAAATAATCCGGTCCTAAATTACGCTGCTAGAAATGCAGTAAAGTCGACCGGAGCAACCTTCTACTTGTCAGCTACTCCAGATCAGGGCTTACTAGATCAAGCTAAGCAGGGCAAGATCGGCTACTCGCTCCTTAATAGAAGATTCCATGGCGGATTATTACCAGTACCACAAGAAATATTATTTGTTAAGCCATTTTTAAACAAGGAAAGGCTACATCCTAAGCTACTAAAGGAAATTCAAAAAATTATTGCCAAAGTTAAGCCACTTTTGATTTTTATACCAAGGATTAATGAACTTGAACTTTATCAAAGAGTTCTTAAAAAGACATTTCCCAATCTAAAAATTAGCGCAGTCCATGCACAAGATAGCCAAAGACAAGAAAAAATTCTCTCTTTTAGAAACAATCAACTTGATATTTTACTAACAACTACAATCTTAGAGAGAGGAGTAACTTTCAAGCATGTGCAAGTAATTGTGATTGCTGCAGATGATCAGATTTATAATGCACCTAGTCTTGTTCAAATCGCTGGTAGAGTTGGTCGTAGTCAAGATGATCGAGATGGTAAGGTGATCTTTTGTTACCATCGGTATACTCGTGAACTTAGGCAAGCTAAAAGACAGATTAGGATGATGAATAAATGAGTTACTGCTTATTGTGTAATACCAACTACAAGCCACAGATAGATTTCAAGGATTTGTTTTTATTTAAAAAGCCACAGGAAAAAGCAATCTGTCCCAATTGCTTAAGTAAATTCGAAAAAATTAATGGCCAGCACTGTATGAATTGTAATAAGGCTGGTCAAAAGGTTAAATTTTGTTCAGATTGCCGAGTTTGGCAGGTTAAATATCAAGGTAAGTTATTAAAAAATAAATCAATTTATCGTTATAACCAAGCTATGCATGACTTAATGGTTAATTATAAACGCTATGGTGACTATGTCTTGCATCAAGTGTTAGCTGACTTAATTAAAAGTCAAATTTCGCCAGCTGACTATTATGTTCCAATTCCAACTTCTAAGTCACATATTGCGAGAAGACAATTTGATACAGTTAGTGAGATATTTAAAGATTTAGTTCCTTTAACTTTTATTTTGGGAAAGATAGATAATGGGTCAGCTCAAGGAGAAAAGAATCGTCAGCAGCGATTAAAGACTGAGCAGAGCTTTTATGTTAATGAAAAGTTAAATTTACAGGGGAATATTTTACTTTTGGATGATATTTATACTACTGGTAGAACTTTATATCATGCTAGGGATGCCTTGGCTGCAGCCTTTCCTAATAGTTGCATTAAAAGTTTTACCTTAGCTAGGTAAATTAATTAGACTAAGCGCTTACACATCTGCTATACTATATATGTAAGTAGAAACGTTGAAAAACGTTGAAAGGAGAATCTTTATGTTAGAGTACAACGTTCGTGGAGAAAATATTGAAGTTACTGATGCTTTAAGAAGCTACGTTGAGAAGAGATTGGAGAAGTTAGAGAAGTACTTCGAGATCGATTCTAACGTTATTGCACATGTTAATTTGAAGGTATACAAGGATGAAAGCTCAAAAGTGGAAGTTACTATTCCACTTCCTTACCTCTTATTACGTGCAGAAGACACGACTGATGATATGTACAAGAGCATTGACTTTGTATCTGAAAAATTAGAGCGTCAAATTAGAAAATACAAGACACGTATCAATCGTAGAAACCGTGAAAAGGGCTTGAAAGATTACTTCTATGAAGAAGCTTCTGAAGAAGAGCCAGCACCTAAGAAGTTCGACATTGTTCGTAACAAGCACTTAGACTTAAAGCCAATGAATGCAGAAGAAGCTGTCTTACAAATGGATCTTTTAGGTCACGACTTCTTTGTCTTTGAAGATGCAGATACCAATGGCACTAGCATCGTTTATAAGAGAAATGATGGTCGCTATGGCTTAATCGAAACTAACGAATAATTTGTTTATAATGTTTTCCTCTCTGATGGTTATACATCGGGGAGGATTTTTTATGTTCAAGTAATTTCTAATTTTGGTAAAATAATGGTAAAATTACTTAGTATCTTTAGATTTGTGCACAAAATTTAAACTTAAGGACCGATTATTTAATGGTAAATATTCTAAAAAAACTTTACGATAATGACAAACGTGAATTAAAGCAATTTGAAAAATTAGCAGATAAGGTAGACGCCTTATCTGAAGAATATAGTAAGTTGTCTGATGAACAACTTCAGGCTAAGACGCCAGAATTTCGCAAGCGCTTAGCCAATAATGAGAATTTGGATGATTTATTACCTGAAGCATTTGCGACTGCGCGTGAAGGTGCTAAGCGTGTTTTAGGACTGTATCCATATCGGGTACAAGTAATTGGTGGTATAGCCCTTCACTTTGGTAACATTGCCGAAATGATGACTGGTGAAGGTAAGACCTTGACGGCAACAATGCCAGTATATCTGAATGCTTTAACTGGCAAGGGTGTACATGTTGTTACTGTTAATGAATACCTCTCTAGCCGTGACGAAAGTGAAATGGGTCAATTATATAAGTGGCTTGGCTTGACTGTTGGCTTAAACTTAAATTCAATGTCAGCTGATGAAAAGCGCGAAGCTTATAGTTGTGATGTTACTTATTCAACTAATTCAGAGTTGGGATTTGATTACTTAAGAGATAATATGGTTGTTTATAAGGATCAGATGGTACAACGCCCATTGAACTATGCAATCATTGATGAGGTTGACTCTATCTTAATTGATGAGGCTAGAACGCCATTGATTATCTCCGGTCAAGCTCAACAAGCTAATAGCGAATATATTCGTGCTGATAGGTTTGTTAAGACCTTGGTTGAAGATAAGAGTGACGATGATGTTGATGATGATCAAGATCATGGTGATTATAAGATCGACTGGCCTACTAAGACAATTAGCTTGACCAATCAAGGAATTGAGAAGGCCTGCAAGCATTTTGGTTTAAAGAACTTATATGATATTGATAACCAAGTATTAGTTCACCATATTGACCAAGCCTTGAGAGCTAACTACATCATGTTAAAAGACATCGACTACGTAGTTCAAAATGGCGAAGTTATGATTGTTGACTCCTTCACTGGACGTGTTATGGAAGGTAGACGCTATTCAGATGGTCTTCACCAAGCTATCGAAGCTAAGGAAGGGGTTAAGATTCAAGAAGAATCTAAGACCCAAGCCACAATTACTTACCAGAACTTCTTTAGAATGTATAAGAAGTTATCTGGTATGACGGGTACTGCTAAGACTGAAGAAGAGGAATTCCGTGAAATTTACAATATGCAAGTTATTACGATTCCTACTAATCGTCCTAAAGCTAGGGTAGATAAGCCAGATGTACTCTATCCGTCTTTAGACTCTAAGTTTGAAGCAGTTGTGGAAGATATTAAGCGTCGTCATGCTAAAGGACAGCCTGTCTTAGTTGGTACTGTTGCCATTGAAAGTTCTGAGAGATTGAGTAACATGCTTGACCGAGAAGGTATTCCACATGCAGTCTTAAACGCTAAAAACCATGCTAAAGAAGCTGAAATTATTATGAATGCTGGTCAACGTGGGGCAGTTACAATTGCCACCAACATGGCTGGTCGTGGTACCGATATTAAGCTAGGGCCTGGTGTAAAGGAATTAGGTGGCTTGGCTGTCATTGGTACAGAACGTCATGAATCACGGCGTATTGATAATCAGTTGCGTGGTCGTTCTGGTAGACAGGGTGACCCAGGTGTAACGAGATTTTATCTTTCACTTGAAGATGATTTGATGAAGCGTTTTGGTTCAGATCGAGTAAAGGCCTTCTTGGATCGCATCTCAGATGATGATGACGATAAAGTCATTGAAAGTAAAATGATTACTAAACAAGTTGAATCTGCTCAAAAACGTGTCGAAGGTAATAACTACGACACTCGTAAGCAAACATTGCAATATGATGATGTTATGCGGACACAACGTGAAATCATTTACGGTGAAAGAATGCAGGTAATCTCTGAAGATCACTCACTTGATTATGTGCTTAAACCAATGATTCAACGTACTATTGATCACCAAGTTGATATGTATACTCAAGGCGAAAAGAAAGATTGGCGTAATGACCAATTACGTGACTTCATTGCTTCTTGTTTAACCAATGAAGAAGTAGCTAAAAAGATTGACTTGAAGAATATAACAGCTGACGAGTTGAAGAAGAAGCTGCATAAGATTGCTCAAGATAACTTTGCCGAAAAGCGTGAACAATTGGCTGATCCTGATGAAATGCTGGAATTTGAAAAGGTAGTCATCTTGCGAGTAGTAGATGACCGCTGGACAGATCATATCGACGCAATGGATCAATTACGTCAATCTATTAGCCTTCGTGGTTATGGACAACTAAATCCACTTGTAGAATATCAAGAGGCAGGTTATCGCATGTTTGAGGAAATGATAAGCAACATCGAATATGATGCCACCCGCTTGTTTATGAAGGCTCAAATTAGACAAAATATTAGTCGTTAATAGAAAGGGAGGCACTTGTCCTCTCTTTTTTATTTATGATGAGGTAAAACATGGAAATTAGTGACATTCAAAATAAACTTGACGAATTAAAAGTTAAATTAGCCCACTTTAGGAGGTCTCTTTGACTTTGATTCCTTAAATGAAGCAATTGCTATTAATGAACAGAAGATGTCTGAGCCAGATTTTTGGAATAATCAGGATCAGGCACAAGATTTAATTAGTCAAACTAACTTATTAAAAAATAAAAGTGAAAACTTTAAGCAACTATCTACTAACTTTGATGATGCCCAGACTGCATTAGAGCTACTAAGAGAGGATTTTGATCCAGACTTGCAGTCAGAACTTGAGCAACAGATTACTGATTTAAGTGAAAGCTTTCATAATTATGAATTATCATTATTGCTCTCTGAAAAATATGACAGCCACAATGCCTTGATGGAAATTCACCCTGGTGCTGGTGGTACTGAAGCGATGGATTGGGCTGATATGCTTCTTAGAATGTATCAGCGCTATAGTGAAAGTCATGGCTTCAAGTTTGAAGTTGAAGACTATGAGCCTGGTGATGAAGCTGGAGTCAAAAGTGTCAGTATTAGGGTTCAGGGGGATAATGCCTTTGGCTTATTAAAGTCAGAAAATGGCGTTCATCGGTTAGTTAGGATATCACCATTTGATTCAGCTAAGAGGAGACACACTTCTTTTGCATCGGTAGAAGTTATTCCAGAAATAGATCAAAGTATTAATGTCGACATTAATCCGGATGATTTAAGAATTGATGTCTTTCGCTCTAGTGGTGCCGGTGGACAGCACATTAATAAGACTTCTAGTGCAGTGCGTATAACACACTTGCCAACAGGAATAGTGACCTCTTCTCAAGCTCAGAGATCGCAATTTCAAAACCGGGAAACTGCAATGAACATGTTGAGAGCTAAATTGTTCCAATTAGAAGAAGAAAAAAAGCGCAAGCAAACAGAAGAATTGAAAGGTAATCAAAAAGAAATTGGTTTCGGTTCACAGATTAGATCATATGTTTTTCATCCATATAATATGGTTAAGGATCACCGTACTAATTATGAAACCAGTGATGTCAATGGTGTAATAGATGGTAAGCTGGATGACTTCATTTATGCATATTTACAATGGAATCTAAGTCAAAAGAATCCTGATTAGGTGAGGTAGAGATATGAGCTTAGGAACTATTTTTATTTTAGTGCTGGTTGCCTTGGTAATTTTGAGTGTATTATTTGCGATCTTTAAGTTTTTTATCGCACTTTTGCCAGCAGCAATAGTTGTTGCTTTAATTATTTGGTTAATCTATAAATTCAAAAAGCCAACTGGCGAAGGAGATAATTATCCGAGGAAAAATTATAATATTTTTAATAATTCTGGTAATCCTACTGGTCGTAAGAGAGCTCGGAATGTTACAGTTAAGGATGTAAAGAAAGATAAAAGAGGAAAAGACAATGGTTGATGCAGTTAGAGTTAGTCAATTAGTCAAAGATATTCCAGCATTAAAGGTAGTAGAAGGCAAGGAGTTTTTGGACAAGAGATCTGTTTCAGTTTCAGATATTTCTCGTCCAGGCTTAGAGTTGACTGGTTATTTTGACTTTTATCCGAAAGAGAGAATTCAATTATTAGGGCGAACAGAGATATCTTACAGTGCTCGTTTAGATCATGACCTGAGAAAGCATGTATTTACTAAGATGTGCACTTCTGATACGCCATGCTTTATTGTTTCTCAGGGATTGCCAATTCCATCTGAATTAATAGAAGCTGCCGAAATTGCGGATATACCGGTGATTACTAGCGATATGGCAACTACTCACCTATCTAGTGTCTTGATGCAATATCTAGATGAGCAATTAGCTCCAAGAAAGAGTGTCCATGGCGTTTTGGTAGAAATATATGGTATGGGCGTGATGCTTACGGGTAGCTCTGGAGTTGGTAAGTCGGAAACAGCACTTGACTTAGTTAAGCGAGGACATAGATTGATTGCGGATGATCGAGTAGATGTCTACCAGCAAGATGATTCAACAATTGTTGGTGAAGCTCCCAAAATTTTAAAGCACTTAATGGAAATTCGTGGCATTGGGATCATTGATGTGATGAACTTGTTTGGTGCTGGTGCAGTCAAAGACAGCACTGAGATTCAGTTAATTATCAACCTTCAAAATTGGAATCCTAATGCTAATTACGATCGTTTAGGCTTTGAAGAAGATACTCGTCAAATCTTTGATGTAGATGTTCCGCAAATTACGGTTCCAGTTAAGGTCGGAAGAAACTTAGCAATTATCATTGAAGTAGCTGCCATGAACTTCAGAGCTAAGAAGATGGGTTATGACGCCAGTGAAAAGTTTGAACATAATCTAACTGAGTTAATATCAGACAATTCCAAGCCTGCCTCTGATAAGGAGGAAAAGAAATAATGACCTTAGCATTAAATCCAATCGCCTTTCATTTAGGCAGTTTATCGGTTAGATGGTATGGTATTTTGATGGCGACAGGCGTCTTAGTAGCAACATTGATGGCTATACAAGAAGGTAAGAAGCGCCAAATAATATCTGATGATTTTGTTGATTTCCTACTTTGGGCAGTTCCGATTGGCTTTATTGGTGCTAGAATTTACTATGTAGTCTTTGAATGGGGCTACTTTTCTCAGCATCCAGACCAAATAATCGCTATTTGGAATGGTGGGATTGCAATTTATGGTGGATTATTAGCTGGACTGGCGGTATTGGTTATATTTTGTTATAAGCGGATGTTACCTCCGTTTTTAATGTTAGATATTATTGCTCCTGGGGTAATGGCTGCTCAAGTTATTGCTCGTTGGGGTAATTTTATGAATCAAGAAGCTCATGGTGCTAAGACAACGCTGTTTTTTTTACAGAGTTTACACTTGCCTAACTTTGTGATTCAACAGATGTACATTAATGGTGCTTACTATCAACCAACTTATCTTTATGAATCCTTAGGTAATTTGCTTGGCTTAATTATAATTTTGTCTTTACGCCATAAAAAGCACCTCTTTAAACAAGGCGAGGTATTTTTATCATATGTAATATGGTATGCGACGGTAAGATTTTTCGTTGAAGGGATGAGAACGGATAGTCTCTATATTGCTAATACTATTCGAGTTTCTCAAGCATTGAGTTTGATTCTGTTCATTGGCGCAATTATCTTATGGATTTATCGCAGAAAAGTTGTTAGGCCGAAATGGTATTTGGCTGGTAGTGGATTAAAATATCCGTATAATAGAGATTAAGGAAAAGCTTATTCCAATAATAGAAAGTTTGAGTATAAAAAATGAAAAAAATTGCAGTTTTAGGTAATGGGTCATGGGGTTCAGTATTAGGATCTTTATTGGCTGATAATGGTAACGATGTAGTTCTTTATGGAAACATTGATAGTGTAAATGAAGAGATCAATAAACATCATACTAATGAGCATTATATGAAGAATTGGAAGTTAAATCCTAATGCCACAGCAACGGGTGACTTAGAGAAGGCGCTTCAAGGAGCAGAAGTGGTATTATTTGTTTTGCCAACTAAGGCATTTAGAATTGTTGCTAAGAATGTTCGTAAAGTTCTAGATAAAATTGGTACTAAGCCCTTATTGATTACTGCTACTAAAGGAATTGAACCAGGGACTAAGAAGTTAACTACAGAAATTTTGGCTGAAGAGATTTATCCAGAAGATCAAGATAAGATTGTAGCAATTTCTGGACCAAGTCATGCAGAAAATGTTGCTCAAAAAGACTTAACTGCAATTGCTTGTGCTTCAACTAGCGTAGAAAATGCTAAAGAAGTTCAAGAAATGTTTTCAAATGATTACTTACGTTTATACACTAACTCTGACTTAGTTGGTGTTGAAGTAGGTGGTGCAGTTAAGAATGTTATTGCCGTTGCCGCTGGTATCTTAGTTGGTAAGAAGTATGGCGATGACGCCAAGGCTGCCCTAATGACTAGAGGATTAGCGGAAATTACCCGTTTGGGAGTTAACTACTTCGGCGCTGAACCGATGACTTTTAGCGGATTAGCAGGAATTGGTGACTTAATTGTTACTTGTACTTCAGTAAATTCACGTAATTGGCGTGCTGGTAAGCAATTAGGTGAAGGCAAGAGCTTAGACTACATTATTGAAAACATGGGTCAAACTGTCGAAGGTGCTACTACCGTTAAGGCAGTCCATGAATTAGCCCAAGAAAAGAACATTGACATGCCAATTAGTGAAGCAGTTTACCGTGTAATGTACGAAAATGCTAATGTCGATGAAGAAATTAAGCAAATGATGGGTCGTAGTCCTAAGCCTGAGATTAGCTTATAATAAAGAGAAAAGATGTAAGTGCAAGCTTACATCTTTTTTAAACAAAATAGTTGTGATAATTTTAAATACGGTGTAGAATGTACTTATTAAAAGTAAGGAGGAAGCATTAATTATGGCTAAAAAATATGATGTAATTATAATTGGTGCAGGCCCTGGTGGAATGACTGCTGCCTTGTATGCTGCAAGAGCTAACTTATCTGTCTTAATGCTTGATCGTGGTGTATATGGTGGTCAAATGAATAATACTGGTGCAATTGACAACTATCCTGGCTTACCAGATGTTACTGGTCCTGAATTAGGTGAAAAGATGTACCAAGGAACAATGAAGTTTGGTCCAGAATTCGTCTATGGAGAAGTTAAGCAAGTTAAGCTAGATGGTAATGACAGAATTGTTGTTACAGATAATGATGAATACGTTGCACCAGTAATTTTAATTGCAACTGGTTCTGAACATAAGCATCTTGGCGTTGCTGGAGAAGAAGAATATCAAGGTCGCGGTGTATCTTACTGCGCAGTATGTGATGCTGCCTTCTTTAAGGATGAAGATATTGCTGTTATCGGTGGTGGAGATTCTGCTATTGAGGAAGGACTTTATCTAGCTCAAACCGCTAAAAAGGTAACTGTTATCCACCGTCGTGACCAATTACGTGCACAACCAATTTTGCAAAAGCGTGCCTTCGCCAACGATAAGATGGACTTCATTTGGAATGCTCAAACTGAAGAGATCATTGGTGATGAGAATAAGGTTACGGGTGTAAAGTACAAGGACAAGGTAACTGGTGAAGAAAAGACCTTACCTGTAGCTGGTGTCTTTATTTATGTTGGTGTTCAACCACAGACTGCTCCGTTTGAAGATTTGGGTATTACCGATGAACATGGCTGGATTATTAGCGATGATCATATGAAGACTAAGATTCCAGGTATCTTTGCCTTAGGTGATGTTCGTCAAAAAGACCTACGTCAAATTGCTACTGCAGTTGGTGAAGGTAGTATTGCTGGTCAAGAAGCATTTAAGTATATTCAAAGTTTGAATGATTAAATTATAATTAGTTCTAAGATGTCTACTAAAAAGTTTTGATAGGCATCTTTTTTTGTTTTAAAGACAAAAAGATAAATCTAATTAAGTGGGAAAATAGCTAAATAATAATTATAAAATTTCTATAGTATGAATCATAGAATTATAATTAGTATAGTAAATTTAATTATTATAAAAGCTGGTGAATATTATGCTCTTAAACCTTAAAAACGTATATTATCAAACGAATTCTAAGATTATTCTGCAAGATGTAAATTTAAAAATTAATCAAGGTGATTGGATTACTTTAATTGGTCCATCCGGTAGTGGTAAGAGTACTATTTTGAAGTTGATTGCAAATTTGATTTCACCAAGCAGGGGAACAATTTTTTACCAAGATAAGGATATTAGTTCGATTGCCCCAGCGGTATATCGTCGCCAAGTTTCCTATTGCTTCCAGCAACCTACTTTGTTTGGTAAAACTGTTGAGGATAATTTAACCTTCCCTTTTGAATTGCGTAAGCAAGAAGTTGATTCGCAAAAAATAAGACAAATGCTGTCTTTAGTAGATCTTGACGCAAGTTACTTAACTAAGAAGAAGTCAGAGCTTTCTGGTGGTGAAAAGCAGCGCGTTGCCTTGATTCGTAATTTATTATTTAAACCTAAAATCCTCTTGCTTGATGAAGTTACTGCTGGTCTAGATGAAGATAGTAAACATATTGTAAATAAGTTAATCAGTTCATATTTTAAACGTAATGTAACAATCCTTGAAGTAACACATGATAAATCAGAAATTTCTCAAGCACAACACATCGTTAAATTAGAAAAGGATGGAAGTTTGAAATGAACAATTTAGCTATCAGCAATTGGTCGTTAATATTTGCCTTTGCTTTAGTATTAGTTGCCATGGGGATTAGCTTTAAAGAGAAGCTAGGATTAACTAAAGATATAGTTATTAGTGTGCTTAGAGCAGTTATTCAGCTAGCAATAGTTGGCTATGTATTGCGATTTATTTTGCATGTTAATAATTTGATTTTAACTTTAATTGCTACATTAATTATCATTTTTAATGCTTCTTGGAATGCAAATAATCGTAACCCTAATAAGAATCGTAAGTTATGGAATTCAATTGTTGCAATATTAGTTGGAACTTACCTCACTTTAGCAGTCTTAATCTTGACTAAGGCAATCAAGCCAGTACCAATGCAGGTTATTCCAATAACAGGTATGATAGCTGGTAATGAGATGGTTGCAATTGGTTTGTGTTACAAGGCTCTAGATACTAGTTTTCATGATTTAGAACAAGAAGTATTAGAAAGACTGGCTTTAGGTAGTGATATTAAGCTAGCTTGTGTGCCAATTCTAAGAAGAAGTATTAAAACAGCGATGCAACCTACAATTGATTCTGCTAAAACTGTAGGACTAGTTAATTTACCAGGCATGATGTCGGGACTTATTTTTGCAGGAGTTAATCCAGTTAATGCAATTAAATATCAGATTATGATTACCTTTATGTTATTAGCAGCAACTAGTTTAGGAGCAGTTATTTCATGCTACTTGGCATATCGCAATTATTTCAATAATGAAGATCAGTTAGTCTTATACTAAAAAGTTAACTTAGACAGTGTATAGAATTCATTTCTAGCTAAAAAATAGTAAAATAGACTTATTGAGGAAAGCAAGAGAAAGAATTATAGAGGTTTTTATGAACGCAGAAGAAATTTTTGAACAATGGAAAAATGCAACTAATCTACCCGATTACTTGCAAGATCAACTAGATACTTTAGGCAAGGACCATAAGTGGGTTGAAGATGCTTTTGGACAAGATATTAACTTTGGTACTGCTGGTATGCGTGGCAAGCTTGAACCTGGTACTAATCGAATTAACTTGTTTACTGTTGGTCGTGTAACAGAAGGCTTAGCATTGCTTATTGAAGAAGAGGGACAAGAAGCTAAGGATCGTGGGGTAGTTATTTCTTATGATTCAAGATATCATTCACGTGACTTTGCTCAACATGCAGCACGTATCTTGGGTGCTCATGGCATTCATGTCTACTTGTTCGATGACTTAAGACCTACGCCTGAACTTTCCTATGCTGTAAGACATTTGCATACTTATGCAGGTATTAATATTACGGCTTCTCATAATGCTAAGCAATATAATGGCTACAAGATTTATGGTGAAGATGGAGCACAAATGGCTCCAGAGAATGCTGATCGTTTATTTGCCTTTGCCCAGAAGGTAACTGACATATTTAGTGTTAAGGCGGCTCCAGTAGAGCAATTACGTGCAAGCAAGACCTTACAATTAATTGGTGAAGATGTAGACCAAGCCTACTTAGCAGAACTTTCCAAGGTAACGGTAAATCGTGAGATGGTTAAAGAGAATGCTGATAAGTTAAAGATTATTTATACACCATTGCATGGTACTGGTAAGATGCTTTATGATCGTGCGTTCCGTCAAGGCGGTTTCACTAATGTAATTCCAGTACCAAGCCAATCAATTATTGATCCAGAATTTCCAACTACAATTAAGCCTAACCCAGAATATCGTGATGTCTTTACACCAGGAATTGAGTTAGCTAATAAGGAACATGCTGACTTAATCGTAGCTACTGATCCTGATGCTGATAGAATGGGTGCAGCAGTTAGAACTGAAAATGGCGACTTCCAAGTATTAACCGGGAACCAAATTGCAACTTTAATGGCGTATTATTTACTTCAAAATCTCAAAGATTCTGGTAACTTAACCCCAGATTATGAGATTGTAACTTCTATTGTATCAAGTGCTTTGCCATTTAAGATTGCTAAGGACTTTGGTATTAAGACCAAGCATGTCTTAACTGGATTTAAGTATATTGGTGAAGAAGTTGACCGAATGAACAAGGCCAATGATGGCAAGTTCTTAATGGGCTTTGAAGAAAGTTATGGCTATCTCTTCCAGCCATTTGCTCGTGATAAGGATGCAATGCAAGGGGCAATTATGTTCGCTGAAGTCGCTACTTATTATGCTTCAAGAAATATGACTGTCTTTGATGGCCTACAGGAGATCTGGCAGAAGTATGGTGTTTCATATGAAATTACTCGTGCAATTGAAATGCCTGGTATCGGTGGTCAAAAGAAGATGGCAGAGTTGATGACTAAGTTGCGTAATGAACATTTAACTGAAATCAACGGTCAAAAAGTAGTAGAGATTCAAGATTTTGAAATCCAAAAAACTATTAAAGATGGTAAGCAAACACCGTTAAATGGTTTCCCTAAGTCAAATGTATTGAAGTACTTACTAGCTGATGACACTTGGCTAGCATTACGTCCTTCAGGTACTGAACCGGTTATTAAGGCTTATGTAGGCGTCAATAAGGCAGATATTGCAACAGCTCAAAAAGCAGCAGAAGCTTATCAAGATGCCTTAGCAGAATTATTACAGTAAAGCAATATTCGTGTGTTAACTCATCTGCTGTAGTAGAATTAGTATGTTAAGTAAAAAGTTGGGCATTTTGTCCAACTTTTTTTACCGGATAAATGCTAAAGATAAGGGAAAGAATATGATTAGAAGACAAAAAGATCGAAAATTTGAACTAGTTTCTGATTTTAAGCCAGCAGGTGATCAACAACAAGCTATTGATAAGTTAACAGCCGGCTTTAAAAATGGTGAAAAGGAACAAATTTTGGAAGGTGCTACTGGTACAGGTAAGACCTTCACAATGGCAAATGTAATTGCTAAGTTAAATAAACCGACTTTAGTTATCTCTCATAATAAAACTCTAGTAGGTCAGCTATATGGTGAGTTTAAGCAATTTTTTCCTAAAAATGCGGTTGAATATTTTGTTTCTTATTATGATTATTATCAACCGGAAGCCTATGTACCTAGCTCTGATACTTATATTGAAAAGGATGCCTCCATTAATGATGAAATTGACCAGCTTCGTCATGCAGCAACTTCAGCCTTAATGGAGAGAAATGATGTTATCGTTGTAGCTTCAGTTTCTTGCATATTTGGATTAGGTGATCCTAGAGAATATGCTAGAAGTGTAATTTCTTTAAGAGAAGGGCAAGAGTATGACAGAAATACCTTATTGCGTGACTTAGTTAATATTCAATATGACCGTAACGATATTGATTTTCAACGTGGACGCTTTAGAGTAAGAGGAGATATTGTCGAGATCTTCCCGGCAGGTAACTCTGATCACGCTTATCGGGTAGAATTCTTTGGCGATGAAATTGATCGAATTGTTGAGGTAGACTCTTTAACTGGAGAAGTAATTGGTGAGCGTGAACAAGTTTCACTCTTTCCAGCTACTCACTTTATGACTAATGAAGAGCAACTTCAAAGAGCCCTGGGCTCAATTAAAGATGAGTTGGATATTCAAGTTAAGAAGTTTGAAGGTCAAGGGAAGTTGCTTGAAGCCCAAAGAATTAAGCAGAGAACCAATTATGATATTGAAATGATGAGCGAAGTAGGCTATACCAATGGAATTGAAAATTATTCTCGTCACATGGATGGTCGCAAGCCTGGACAGCCACCATATACCTTACTTGACTTCTTTCCGGATGACTTTTTAATTTTGATTGATGAGTCACATGCAACCATGCCCGAATTAAAGGCAATGTACAATGGCGATCGTAAGCGTAAGGAAACATTAATTGATTATGGATTTAGATTACCATCAGCTTTAGATAACCGACCATTGAAGATTAATGAATTTGAAAAGCATATTAATCAAATTATGTACGTTTCTGCAACGCCAGGTGATTATGAATTAAGCCATACAGATAATAAGGTAGAACAGATTATTCGACCGACTGGCTTACTTGATCCTAAGATTGATGTTCGACCAATTGATGGCCAAATTGATGACTTGGTTGGGGAGATTAATAAGAGAATTGAACGTAATGAACGCGTCTTTGTTACCACATTAACTAAGAAGATGGCCGAAGACTTAACTGATTATCTAAAAGATCTCGGAATTAAGGTGCGGTATTTACACTCAGATATTAAGACCTTAGAGCGTATGCAAATTATTCGTGACCTAAGATTAGGTAAATTTGATGTTTTAATTGGGATTAATCTTTTACGTGAGGGTATTGACGTACCGGAGGTTTCATTAGTAGCAATCTTAGATGCGGATAAGGAAGGATTTTTGAGGTCAACTAGGCCCTTAGTTCAGACTATTGGTCGTGCAGCTAGAAATTCTCATGGTGAAGTAATTATGTATGCCGATCGGATTACCGATTCGATGAGAGAAGCTATTGATGCCACCAACCGAAGAAGAGGCTTACAGATTAAGTTCAATGAAGAACATGGCATCACTCCTAAGACGATTGTTAAGCCGATTAGGGACGCAATATCAATTACTAAGGATGTTGAAGAAGCTGAAGAGAAGGAGAGCTTTGCAGATCTTAACTTTGATGAATTAACAACCAAGCAAAAGAAGACTATGATTAAGAACCTAACAGCACAAATGCAAGAAGCTGCTAAGAAGTTAGACTTTGAAGAAGCTGCTAACTTGAGGGATGCAATTATGGATCTACAAAAACAAGTCCATGACAAAAAGGAGACTAAATAATGTCGAGTGATAAGATAGTTATTCACGGCGCACGCGAACATAATTTAAAGGATATTAATTTAACTATTCCTAAGGATAAGTTAGTGGTAGTTACTGGCTTATCTGGTTCAGGAAAGAGTTCATTAGCGTTTGATACTTTATATGCAGAAGGTCGTAGACGATATGTTGAATCACTTTCTAGTTATGCTAGACAATTTCTAGGCCAAATGGATAAGGCTGATGTTGACTCAATTGATGGCTTAAATCCCGCTATTTCAATTGACCAGAAGACTACATCACATAATCCTCGTTCAACAGTTGGTACAGTAACAGAAATCAATGACTACTTACGTCTTTTATGGGCTAGAGTAGGCCAGCCAATCTGTCCTAATGATGGCACACTTATTGAAAGACAGAGTGTTGACCAGATGGTTGACCGAGTAATGGAATTACCTGAAAGAACTAAGATACAAATTTTGTCACCAATTATTCGTCAAAAGCGTGGTGAACATAAGGAAGTTTTTAAGCGAATTCAAAGAGCAGGTTATGTTCGTGTCATTGTTGATGGAGAGATGCATGATATTAGTGATGAATTTGACTTAGATAAGAATAAGCGACACTCAATTGATATTGTTGTTGATCGCTTAGTCGTTAAAGATAGCATAAAAAGTCGTTTATTTGATTCAACTGAAGCTGCCTTACGCTTATCTGAAGGTTATATGAATGTTGACGTTATTGATGGTGAAGAGCTTAACTTTTCAGAGTATTATGCTTGTCCAATTTGTGGCTTTACAGTTGGTGAGATGGAGCCACGCTTGTTCTCATTCAATGCACCATTTGGCGCTTGTCCTGACTGTGATGGTTTAGGGATGAAGCTAGCTGTAGATGAAGATTTAGTAATTCCTGATCGTGATAAGACTTTGGCAGATGGTGCCATAGCGCCATGGGGTAATTCTAAGTACTATTCTTCAATGCTAGAGCAAGCTTGCGCCGCCTTGAAGATCCCAATGGATAAGCCATTTAAGAAGTTAACCAAGCGCCAGCAAGACCTAGTATTATACGGCTCAAAGGGTAAGAAGATTAAGTTTCACTTAGAGGGCGATTTTGGTGTTAATGATACTGAACAAGAATTTGAAGGCGTTATTAATAACATTGACCGTCGCTACAACCATCCAATGTCTAAGTTTATGAGGGATGTGATGGGTAAGTACATGACAGAGTTAACGTGCAGCACTTGTCATGGTAAGCGTCTTAATGAAAAAGCTCTGGCGGTTAAGATAAATGGTAAAGATATTGCGGAAGCTTCAGATTTAGCAATTGGTAAGGCGTTAGAATTCTTTAAGTCAATTAAGTTAAGTGAACAAAAAGCCCTGATTTCTAAACCAATCTTGAAGGAGGTACGTGATCGTCTAGCATTCTTGATTAATGTTGGTTTAGATTATTTAAACCTTTCTCGGTCTGCAGGAACCTTATCTGGTGGAGAAGCGCAGAGAATTCGTCTGGCTACTCAGATTGGTTCTAACTTATCTGGCGTTATGTATATTCTAGATGAACCTTCAATTGGACTTCACCAGCGTGATAATGACCGCTTAATCTCTTCACTAAAGAAGATGCGCGATTTAGGCAATTCACTAATTGTAGTTGAACACGATGATGAAACTATGCGTCAAGCTGATTACTTAATTGATATGGGGCCAGGAGCTGGTAGTTATGGTGGAAAAGTTATGGCTGCCGGAACTCCCCAAGAAGTAATGAAGAACCCTAAGTCACTTACAGGACAATATCTTTCAGGTAAAAAACTAATTCCAGTTCCTTTAACTAGACGTAAAGGCAATGGTAAAAAGATCACCGTTAAAGGCGCTAGTGAAAATAACTTAAAAAATATTAATGTCGACTTTCCTTTAGGAAAATTCGTCGTAGTATCTGGGGTTTCAGGTTCAGGCAAGTCAACCTTGGTTAATTTGATTTTAAAGCGGGCCTTAGCTCAGAAGTTGAACCATAATTCATCTAAGCCAGGTAAATACAAGTCACTTACTGGATATAAGAATATTGATAAGATTATTGATATTGATCAAAGCCCGATTGGTAGGACTCCACGTAGTAATCCGGCAACTTATACGAGTGTCTTTGACGATATTAGGACCTTATTTGCTCAGACAAATGAAGCTAAGATGCGTGGTTATACTAAGGCAAGATTTTCATTTAATGTTAAAGGTGGACGTTGTGAAGCTTGTCATGGTGATGGAATTATCAAGATTGAAATGAATTTTTTACCAGATGTCTATGTACCTTGTGAAGTTTGTCATGGTACACGCTACAATTCTGAAACTTTAGAAGTTTCTTATCGAGGTAAAAACATTGCTCAAGTCTTAGATATGACTATCAATGAAGCCTGTGATTTCTTTGAAAAGATTCCTAAAATTCACCGTAAATTGCAAACTATTGTTGACGTTGGGCTAGGCTATGTAAAGCTAGGTCAATCTGCAACGACTCTTTCAGGCGGTGAAGCTCAAAGAATGAAGTTAGCCGCAGAATTGCAAAAGCTCTCTACTGGTAATAATTTCTATATTCTTGATGAACCAACAACTGGTTTGCATACTGATGATATTAAGCGTTTGTTGGAAGTATTGCAGCGCTTAGTAGACGAGGGAAATACAGTCTTGATTATTGAGCATAACCTTGATGTGATTAAGAGCGCTGATTGGTTGATCGATCTTGGACCTGAAGGTGGAGAAGGCGGAGGACAAGTAGTTGCTACAGGGACGCCTGAAGAAGTGGCTCAGATCAAAGAAAGCTATACTGGTCAATATTTGAAGCCGGTATTAGAGCGTGATACTAAGATTACTCGTGCTCAGATAGCTAAAGATAATAAATAAAAAGTAGCTTGAATCCTCTTTAAATAATTGTAAAATAAGACCCGAGGAGGAGATAAAGTATGAATAATTTATTTAATTCTGATCGTCCACGTGGATTTGATTGGGGTGCACTTTTAGCGGGTGTATTGTTAGTAATTACTTCATTTATCTTATTAAGATACCCAGGTAGAGGATTAGCAGCATTTGTCTTTTTGTTCGCTATCTTGTCAATTATGCAGGGGATTATTTGGATTTATATGTATTCTAAGTTCCGTGACTTCTTCGCTCGTAGCTGGGTAACATTGATTTCTGGTATTTTAGATATTATTGTTGGATTAATTTTTCTATTTTCCCATGAGATTGGCGGTCTGACTATTGCAGTCCTATTTGCTGTCTGGTTCTTTGTTGATTCAGTAGTTGGGGTAGTCTTTTCATGGCACTTAAGGGATTACTCAAACGGCTATTTTATTTTAAGTTTGATCTTAAATGTAATTAGTTTATTGATTGCAATTACGTTAATGTTTAATCCAGTTTTAGCTGCAATCACCTTAGTTTACCTAGTAGCATTTTGGTTAATGGTCTTTGGCTTTAATGAAATTTTTGTAGCATTTATGCATCGTTAACCATAAAAACCAGCAACTTTTTTGTAGTTGCTGGTTTTTAATTATCAAAATGAAACACCCGGTATGTTATAATGGTGAAGATTAAGGAGGCACGCAATATGGCTGATCAAAAGAAACAACTTTTAATTGTAACTGGCATGAGTGGTGCAGGTAAGACAGTTGCTATTAAGTCATTAGAGGATATGGGTTATCTAGTTGTAGATAACTTACCACCAGAATTACTTGGAAGTTTTTGGGAATTAATTAATAATTCCGATGATTTTACTAAGGCTGCTGTGGTAATTGATTTAAGGGTCAAAAGCTTTTATAAAGATTTAGTCGATGAAATCAATTCACTAGAAGATAGTCAAAATGTTCAGTCAACTATTGTCTTTTTGGATGCATCTGATGATGCGCTAGTTTCTCGTTATAAAGAAACTAGGCGACTGCCCCCTTTGGCTAATAAGGGTAGATTGCTTGATGGCATCCAACAGGAAAGAGCAATTTTAGGTGGGGTAAAGAATATAGCTAATATCATAATTGATACTTCTAATCTCTCTACTAAAGAATTGAAGAAAAAGTTGATAGATAAGTTTAGTGAAAATCATGCGCCCCGTTTTTCAATAGAAGTAATGAGCTTTGGATTCAAGTATGGTATTCCGATTGATGCGGATATTGTAATGGATGTGCGTTTCTTACCTAATCCATTTTATATTCCGCAACTAAAGCCATTTACAGGCTTAGACCGTAAGGTATTCGATTATGTTATGGAAAAAGATGAGACTAAGCTGTTTTACTCTAAGCTTTTAGACATGCTTAAAGTTGCTATTCCTGGTTACATTCGAGAAGGTAAAGAAAAATTAACGATTGCAATTGGTTGTACTGGTGGACAGCATCGAAGTGTATCAATTGCACGTCAATTAGCGACTGACCTGTCTAAGAAGTATCCAGTAGATATTTCTCATCGGGAAATTAGTCGTTATATTCGTAAATAGGAAGGGAGAATTTATGGCCTACGGAGAAAGTCGCATTGTGCGAGTGATTAAAGGTCGCCGCCCTAAGATTGCCGTGATTGGCGGGGGAACTGGGCTACCAGTTATTTTAAATGCATTAAAAGAACAAAATGCCGAAATAACTGCTATTGTGACTGTCGCCGATGATGGTGGCTCATCGGGTGTAATTAGGGACTATATTAACGTAGTTCCGCCAGGTGATATTAGAAACGTTATTGTATCACTTTCAGATATTCCTAAGCAGGAGAAGGATATTTTTCAATATCGTTTTAATTCTAAGGATTCATTTTTTGCAGGTCATGCAATTGGTAATTTGATTATTGCTGCTTTAGATGAAATGAAGGGAAATATTTTTGATGCTGTTCAATCTTTATCAAAGATGATGAAGGTTGACGGTCATATTTTCCCTGCTTCTAATGAGCCTTTGACCTTAAATGCAGAATTTATGGACGGTACGATTGAATCTGGTGAAACAGAAATTACTTCTAAAAATAAGCAAATTAAGCGCGTCTGGGTAACCGATAGTGATTCGGATGCAGAACCTAAGGCGGTGTTACCAGTCTTGGCAGCAATTATGCAAGCTGATGCTGTTGTATTGGGGCCGGGAAGTTTATTTACTTCGATTTTACCTAACTTAATGATCTCTAACCTAGGTGAAGCTGTTCGCAAGACCAAGGCCGAAGTTATCTATATCTGTAATATTATGACCCAACGTGGTGAAACTGATAACTTTACCGCTGCAGACCATGTTAGAGTTATTAATAATCACTTAGGTGGCCACTATATTGATACCGCCTTGGTCAATGGGGCTAAGATTGATATGGATAAGTTCCATCCTGAGGATTATGATGAATACCTTGTCCCAGTAAGAAGCGATTTTGAAGGCTTGAGAAAGCAAGACTGTCGAGTAATTACTGATGACTTTATCGATCAGCGTAGTGGATTAGTCTTTCATGATGGACGCAAAGTTGCTAAAGAGATCTTGAATATTGCTTTTGAAGCTTATGCTCGTCGTCGACAGGAGGGCTAATATTGGTATCATACGCAAGTGATGTAAAGAAGGAGCTAACTAGTTTGCCAGTGCATCCAGAGCATGCTAAGGCTGAGTTAGCTGCTTTTTTGCGAATGAATGGTGTTTTAAGTTTACGTGATCGGCAATTTAGCCTAGATATTACTACTGAAAATCCTGCTATTGCTAGGCGAATTTTTTCTCTAATTAAGACGGCTTATGATATTGAGCCGTTATTAATAGTCTCAAAAAAGATGAAGCTAAAAAAGAACTATCAATACTTAGTTCGACTTAAAAAGAATGTTTATGAAATATTAGAAGATCTAGATGTCTTCAATAAGGAGAAGGGCTTCATAACTGGTATTCCTGATAAGATCATGAACTCTGATCAGAGAGCAATGTCATATTTACGAGGTGCTTTTTTAGCAGCAGGCAGTGTTAATAATCCTGAAACTAGTCGTTATCATTTAGAAATCTATTCTCTTTATCAAAACCATAACGATGAATTAGCTGAGTTGATGAATAAGTATTTTTATTTAAATGCTAAAAAAACTAAACGACGCAATGGCTATATTGTCTACTTAAAAGAAGCAGAGAAGATTGGTGATTTTTTACATATTGTTGGGGCTGTCAATGCAATGCTTTCGTTTGAAGATTTAAGAATTATGCGTGACATGCGTAACTCTGTCAACCGATTAGTAAATTGTGATACAGCTAATCTAAAAAAGACTGCCAATGCAGCAGCCAAACAGGTAGAAGATATTCAGTTGATTGAATCCAATATTGGCCTTGATGATTTGCCTGAGAAGTTGTCAATTTTGGCGCGCTTTCGTTTAGAAAACCCTGAACTATCTTTAAAAGAAGTAGCTGCAAGGGTTCCGGATGGCCCACTTTCTAAGTCTGGGGTCAACCACCGTTTTCATAAGATACATGAATTTGCAGAAAAAATCCGAAACAATGAGTAAAAAAATAAGAGATGCAAATCTAGCACCTCTTATTTTTTAACTTTATTATTTTTGCTTGTTAACTAAGATCTCATCGATTAAGCCGTAATCTTTAGCTTCTTGAGCAGTAAGGTAGTTATCACGTTCAGTATCTTGTTGAATCTTTTCAAGAGATTGACCAGTAGTCTCGTGCAAGATATTGTTCAACTTCTTACGGCTCTTTAAGATTTCTTTAGCGGCAATTTCAATTTCGGTTTGTTGACCTTGAGCACCACCTAAAGGTTGGTGGATTAACACAGTTGAGTTAGGAAGAGCGAATCGCTTGCCCTTAGTACCGCTGGTTAAGAGAATAGAAGCCATTGATGCGGCCATACCAATAGCAATTGTAGAAACATCTGACTTAATAAAGTTCATAGTATCCATAATTGCTAAACCAGAGGTAATAACACCACCAGGTGAGTTAATGTACAAGGAAATGTCCTTAGTATTGTCTTGAGCATCTAAGAATAAAAGTTGCGCAATAATACTATTTGCCATTTGGTCATTAATTTCACCACTAAGCATAATAATACGGTCTTTTAATAATCTAGAGTAAATGTCGTAGGCACGTTCACCACGTGCAGTTTGTTCAACAACTGTAGGTACGAGCATTAATCTTACCTCCTTATAAAAATTAGCACTCTATAATGCACAGTGCTAATTAAAACACGTATTAATAAAACTGTCAAACAAAGAAGCTCAAAAGCCTTTAAAATTTTTAGGAATCAGTTAGAATAGAACATAGACATTATTAAAACACACAGTGAAAACAATTGATTAATCATAGAGAGGATTATTTTGAAAAATAATAAAAACCCACACGCAAGAGTATTAGTTTCATTTGTATCAGCTGCCGCCTTGGGATTAGTTTTGCTTTCTAATCCTGCTAAGGCTGATGAAATTTCATCATCACAAACGCAAGTTAATACTACTCAAAATAATAGTAATAATAGCACTAATAACAATCAAACAAGCACTAATTCAACTAATACTTCTAGTTCATCATCAACTAAAGATACGGTCACTGACACTGATCCAGCCAATAAAGATGAAGATAGTGACTTAGTAAATGAGGATGAAGAAGATATTTATACTCATAATTTGAAGTCTGTTCAAGATTCCGTTGCTAAGTTAGATAAGGCAAATAAGGCAGTTCAAGAAGCAAAAAAAGCAGCTAAAAACACTAAAAAAACTGCTAAATCCAACCAAAAGACTAAAGTTAATGAGAACTTTAATCGTCACATTACTTTTAAAGCTGTTGTAAAGAGAGCTGGAAATAAGAATTACAATATTTATTCTTCAATCAGCGAAAGCGGTAAGTTAGGCAAGAAGATTGCTAATGGCCTTGACTATGCTAATAACCACTTAGAATCTACTGAAGTGTACCAAGGAACTAAGTATAGATACTGGCTATTATATGTTGATGGTGTCCGTACTGGCTGGGTAAATGAACGCTTCTTTGCTCGCAATCAGATTATGGTGCCTAAAGTTGTTAGCTTAGTTAAGAATCCTGATACTAGCTTTTACACTAGAAATGCTATATCCTATGCAACAGATAAGTATGGTAACGTTGTTGGTAATTGGAATGTCAACGTTTCTACCCAGAATGTAGACACGACTAATCCAGGTACCAAAAAAGTTACCTACACTGTGGGTAAGGATGCTAAAGCTACCATAACTTTCAAAATTAGAAAAAGTGACAAGGAAGGTATCACTCAAGCTAATGCAACTGTTATGGCAGGGACTAACAGCCTAAAGAGTTGGAGTAAGCACTTCGGTCATTCGGAAAATTATGTTGACTATACTGCATATGCCCCAGAAACTGATATCCATACTTACAAAACTAATGGTTTAACCTTTAATACTAAGTACTACCAACCATTGTACTTAAACCAAGAACCTGAATTAGATACACCACAAGTTAACGCAGTTGGACATATTCCGGAAGGTACTGTCATGAGTGATGGTTGGCTATACACTAGCTTACTTGCTCATAGTAATTCAACTTCTGGTCATATCGTAGCTTACAATTTGAATAAGTTAACTGATCCATTCGATGCCCAGAAGCTTTCTGAAATGTCTAATAAAGAATTTACCTCTTATGTTAAGAATATGAAGGTAAGTCCATATGTTTATACTGGTCATGGTCAAGGTATGGGCGCTAGTGACAAGTACATTTATGTTGTTGCTAATGAACATGGACGCTATGATCCATCAGATTCTGAAACCCTGCTTCAACTTAACAAAAGTGATTTGACCATCAATAAGATCTGGACATTTAAGGCATGGGTTGGCGATAGTAGCAATCCACGTTACTTCCACAATGCGGTAATTGTTGATGATAATACTATGTATGCCTTATACCATAATACTAAGGATAAGACTTATGAGTATTGGATGTTTAAGCGTACAGGATCTAACTGGTATCCAACTGAAATTGGTGCAACTGGTGGCAATTTTGTATCTGATAATGCACCTGTGCAAGGATTTACCTATGATTCTAAGCACCAGAACTTCTACATTGCCTTTAATGACTTAATCGTTAAGGTTGGCCGTGATGGTACATACAAGGGTGCTTATACATTTAATACCGGTCGTGAAATTGAAGGGATTTCTGTTTACAATAATCGTCTATATTTAAACTTAGCTCAAAGACCTGAATTATTAGAGAGTAGTCCATTAACTGATTAACCACTGAAAGAGAAGAGGAGAAGAGAAGATCTTTTTCTCTTTTTTATTTTTTCCAATAAGTGATAAAATCGTATTCATACAAGGTCAATACATTTTAGGTTGAGGATGAGATGAATAGAAGAAAGTTAGGCGAGCTTATTAGGCAAGAAGCTGTTATTCAATTAATAAAATATGGTGTGATTGGAATTTTAGGCTTAGTTGTAGATTTTGGCGTTTTTACAGTCTTGAGTGTTTTTTTACACTGGAATGCAGAACTAGCAAATTTTATTTCTTCAACTGCTGGATTAATTAACAATTTCTTTTGGAATAGTTATACTAACTTTAAGGTTCATGATCACCTAATAAGAAGATTTGTTGAATATTATCTAATAGGTCAGATTACTACCTTATTTACAACAGTTTGCTTATTTATTTTTGTTGAGCAATTACATCAAGATAAGATTATCGTTAAGACTGTGGCTACTTTAGTAGCTACTTTGATTCAATTTGTTGTAAATAAAGTTATCACCTTTAAAAAATAACAAGATTGGTTTAAAAGATTAAAGAAGTGAATTATGAAAAAACTAACAATTGTCGTACCTTGTTATAACGAAGAAGAATCGATACCTTTATTTTACAAAGCCGTACAAAAAGTGGTCCTTGAAGGTTTAAAGAGTGTCTTTGTTGAATATTGTTTTGTCAATGATGGTTCAGTTGATCGGACACTAGAAGAACTACGTAGCTTATACCAGAAGAATCCTGAGCATGTACACTATATTTCGTTTTCTAGAAACTTTGGTAAAGAAGCTGCTCTATATGCAGGATTAGAAGCTGCAACAGGGGATTATGTAGTTGTTATGGATGTAGACTTACAAGACCCGCCAGAATTTTTACCTAAAATGTACCAGATTTTACAATCGGGAGAATATGATTGCGTGGGCACTCGGCGTATCGACCGCGCTGGTGAAGCGAAGGTAAAGTCGTTTTTAAGTGGTGCGTTTTATAAGTTCATCAACAAGATTTCTAAAACTCAAATTGTTCCTGGTGCTCGTGATTATCGTATGATGACTAGACAGATGGTTGATGCAGTGTTATCTCTGCATGAATATAACCGTTTTTCAAAAGGAATATTTAGTTGGGTAGGCTTTAAGACTAAGTATTTGGAATATCATAATCGAGAGCGCGTTGCTGGTGAGAGTGATTGGAGCACCTGGCAGCTGTTTAAGTATGCTTTTGATGGTATATCTGATTTTTCTGAAGCACCACTGAATTTAGCTGTTTGGTTAGGGATGGTGTCGTTTGTCTTAGCAATTGTTGGATTAATTACAGTTGTTGTACGCCACTTTATCTATCCTAATTCGTCTGTCTTTGGCTGGGCTTCGTTAGTATGTATTATTTTATTAATTGGTGGGGTACAATTACTATGTTTGGGTATTATTGGTCGCTATATTGGTAAAATATTCTTACAAGTAAAGCATCGCCCTGTTTACTTAATTAAAGAAAAAAGATAATTTTTGAGGAGAAAAAATGAAAAAGTCATTCAAACTTGCTTTATTGACATTTATTCTATTAGCTAGCGGAATTAGTATTGAAGGTGTTAAAGCTAACTCTGTAAATGCTAAAACTTACTCGAAGGCTGTTACTAAAATTGCAGGCAGTAAAAATTATTCAATTTATCATAGAGTTTCAAGCAAGGGACCGGCAGGTAAGTTTACATCTACTAAGTATTTTAAATATGGGCAAATACAATCCAAAAAATATATTTCAACTAAAAAGGGAACATATTGGGATATTTATGTTGATGGCAGACATGTCGGTTGGGTAAATCAGAATTTCTTTGCTAGAGATAAAATATCTGTCGCTGGTGACGTGTCATTAGTAAATAATGCTGAATATAGCTTCAATACTAAAGATGCAATTAACTATGTGACTGATAGCAAGGGAACGGCTATCGATCTTAATAAAGTTAGTGTGGATCATGCTTATATTAATTCTGGAAAAGCTGGCGTTACTAAAGTAAATTATTCTTACAAAAAAGCCCACGCTTTGGTAAATGTTACTGTTAGAAATAATCCAGCCGAAGCGGAAAATTTGGCTACTTTGAGTCCACAAAAGGGGTTTAAGCTAGCTACTGGCTGGAAAGGTAGTTCTAAGGGATCTTCTACTAATTGGAATGCTGTCCATCACTATACTTCAGAAACTCGCCCTAATACTATTAAAGGATCGAATGGCTTAATCTTGAAGACTCGCTTGTATCAACCACGTTTTGTGAGTTTAAGTTATGGTCAAGCAGCTGATGCGATGGGACAGGTTGGTGTAATTCCAGAAGGTATTACGGTTAACGATAATATTTTTGCAGCTTCAATGTATTCAAGTAGCAATGATGATCACGGACATATTGTTTCCTATAACTTGAATCATATTAAGAGTAAGACCGCTGCTCAGAATTTAACTACGATGAAATGGAGCACTTTTAAGTCTTATGCAAAGCATATTAAGGTAAGCCCATATATTAAGTTAGGACATGGTCAAGCTTTAGGCTCAAGTCAAGATTATATCTATGTAATGGCTAATAACAATAAGTATTCTAATGGTCCACAATCAGAAGAAATCCTTCAAATTAGAAAAAGTGATATGCAGATCAATAAGATTTGGACTTTTAGGATAGCAACTAATCGCTATATCCATAACGCAACCTTCGTGGGAGATAATACCATGTATGCCTTATTCCACAATGGTGCCCATGGCTACTATGAATACTGGAAGTTAACTAGAAGTGGCGATGAATGGCATGCTCAAGAAGTAGGCGCTACTCAAGGTAATTTTGTATCTAATTCACCAGTTCAAGGATTTGCTTACGGTAATGGTAACTTCTACATCGGATTTAATGACCATATATTTAAGGTATCAGAGAATGGTCAAGCTAAGGCACATTACAAGTTCAATACTCGTCGTGAACTAGAGGGTATGTCAGTTAATGGTTCGCAGCTCTATGTAGAGTTTGCTCAGAGATCAGAGTTAACAGTTGGCAAGGCCGATTAATTGAATAATTATTAATGTAAAAAAATCCACTCTAGAGAATTGTTATCTAGAGTGGATTTTCATTTAATGAAGTTTATGACTCCCCTGAGAGTCGAACTCAGATTTTAAGAACCGGAATCTTACGTGCGATCCATTACACTAAGGAGTCAATATACTAATGATTATAACAAATTATTGTGAAAGTACCAAAGAATAATTTCGTCAATAAAAATAATTATAAAGTTTATTTTTTGATATTGAAAATGTGAAAACGCTTTTGTATAATGCAAATTGTGAGAAGAAGGACAAGTTGTTTTGAATGGAGAAAGAAAAATGACAGATAGCAAAAAAGTAAAATTCTCGTATGAAACTCTCTACAACTTGTGCATGGATGCATTTCAGAAATTTGGTTTCACTAAAGAAAAGGCAGAAACCATTACTGATGTCTTATTAACTGCTGACCTATATGGTATTCAAAGCCATGGTATGCAGAGAATGGTACGTTACTATAAAGGTATTCAAAAGGGTACCATGAAAGTTGATGCTGAACCGGAAGTGGTCTTTGAAACACCAACTACAGCAGTCGTTGATGGTCATGAAGGCATGGGTCAGTTGAATGGTGTCTTTGCGATGAACTTAGCTATCAAGAAGGCTAAAGAGACTGGTGTGGGTATTGTTTCAGTTAAGAATTCTAACCACTATGGTATTGCTGGTTACTATGCTAAGATGGCTGCTGAGCAAGGGATGCTTGGATTTTCATCAACTAATAGTGAAGCAATTATGGTGCCTACATATGCCAAGAAGGCAATGATTGGATCTAACCCACAAGCTTGGTGTGTGCCAGCTGATCCATATGATTTCTTATTTGATGCTTCAACGACAGTTGTAACACGCGGTAAGTTAGAAATGTATAATAAGCTAGGTAAGCCACTTCCAGATGGTTGGGCACTTGACAAGGATGGTAAGCCATCTAATGATGCAAGTGATGTCTTATCCAATATTGCAGCCCACCGTGGTGGTGGAATTATGCCGCTAGGTGGTAATACTGAAACCTTAGGTTCACATAAAGGCTACGGCAATGGTATGGTTGCTGAAATTTTTGCATCAATTCTTTCCCAAGGTATGACCAGCAACAATACTATGAAAGATAATAAATCAGGTATTTGTCATGGCTTTATGGCTATTAATCTGGCTAACTTTGGTGATACTGAAGCAATTAAGAAGCATTTTTCAGAATATTTGCAAGAATTACGTGACGCACCTAAGGCTGAAGGACAAGCTCGCATTTATACACATGGTGAAAAGGAAATGCTTGCCCTTAAGGACCGCAAAGAAAATGGTATCCCAGTAATTGACAAGACGATGACTGAAGTTAAGGATCTATGTGATTACTTAGATCTTGACTTTAGTAAATACTTTGGCGACTATGTGCCACCGAAGGCTGGCGATATGTTTAGTGGCAATTACTAAAATAATTAATTTTAAAAGGCTTGGATCAAGGTCCGAGCCTTTTCTTATGCGTTATAATAAGTTGAAATGAGGAGGAAATTATGGAATTCAGGACAAATGATAACGTAAGAATACACTTTACTGATACAGCCGAAGTTGAAAAGCAGGCAATTATTTTTATTCCAGGAATTGGAGGATCTGGCAGATTATTTGATCGAGCTGTTGAATTGTTTAAGGATCAGTATCGAGTAATTGTAATGGATCCACGTAATCAAGGCGGCTCTGAACGTACCTTTAAGGGACAGACTATTGCTCGTCATGGAATGGATTTAGCTGAATTGATTAGTCACTTAAATTTAGATCGGGTAATTTTAGTTGGTAATTCTATGGGTGCAGGAATTATGTGGTCCTATTTGTCACTTTTTACTGATAATCAGGTGGCAGCAATGGTTGACTTAGACCAATCTCCTAAGATGGTTAAGGATGATACTTGGACATATGGTTTTAAAGATTTGACTTGGGACTTGTATCCAGAATATTTAAGACTCGATATGGGAAGAGCATACTATCATCCAATTGCCTCAGAACTAAAAAAGGCTGCTAAAGATGATTATATGAAGCACCCATATATAGCAGAAGATAACTTTGACTTATTGCGTAACCATGCCGAACATGATTGGCGGGAGCTGTTGAGTACTTTAACAATTCCTGTCCTAATTTTAGCGGGTGAGAAGTCACCATACTTTAATCCGGACTTTGCCGATAAGGTAGCAGATTTGAGTGACAATATTTTTGCTCAGGTTATTCCAGACTGTGGTCATATTATTCAAGCTGAGCAACCTGAGTTGATGCATGAAGCGATTATTAACTTTCTAACAAAACAGAATATTTAATTGTAAGAGGCCGCTTTTTAGAATTGGAAGCAGCCTCTTATTCATTTTAAAAATTTTAAAAAATCACTTATTTTTAAAAAAATATTGAATTTTTGAAAGCGATTACGTATAATAATCGTGTAGAAAGGTATTGTTTAAAATTGAGGTGAGAGAATGCCAGTAGGAAAGAGAATTTATCTTAAACGTCAAATGCCTGACCCAGAAGTGGTTAAGGCTTATCGAGAGTTACCAGCATCGAATGTTGCTGACTGCATGGAGCGTAATTCAGCAATGAATCCACGTATTAAGTTAATGTCTAGTCCTAAGCAAGAGATGTCTGGTCCTGCATTTACAGTTCACACTAGAGCAGGTGATAACTTAGCTATCTATGCTGCACTACGCTATGCACATGAAGGTGATGTGGTTGTTATCAATGATGAAGGAGATACTACCAGATCATTGATTGGTGAAGTTATGATGTCGTACTTACGTGATCAAAAGAAGATTGCAGGAATTGTAGTGGATGGGCCAATTCGTGATATTGATAATTTGCAGAACTGGGACTTGCCTATCTATGCAACAAGTACTACTCCAGGCGGTCCTTACAAGGAAGGTCCTGGTGAACTTAATGTGCCAATCGCTTGTGGGAATATCAATGTTAATCCAGGAGATATTATTCTAGGTGATCCAGATGGAGTAATCTGCATTCCACGTCAAGATGCTGCTGAGATCTTGCCTAGAGCACAAGAATTTCACAAGCAAGATGACGCTAAGGCAGTCGCATTTAGTCAAGGTAAGGTTGACCTATCTTGGGTTGACGAGAGCCTGAAGGAAAAGGGCTTTGATATAATTAATGATTACTACGGTAATTAATGGTAATTTTCAATGAAAACTTTAGAAAAAGTAAACTATAAAGGCTTTATATGGCCAATAATTATTGGTATAGTCCTATATTTAATTACACCAATTAGACCTGCAGGTTTGTCGGCTGAAGCTTGGCAAATGTTCGCCATCTTCGTTGCCACAATTGTAGGCTGTATTACTAAACCCTTGCCAATTGGTGGTACTACTTTAACAGGGTTAGTAGTTATGGTTTTAGTTGGACTTGCTCCAATGAAGGACGTTACTAATGCTAAGGGTGTAGTTGTTAACTCTGGTGTTTTGAGTGCATTTGGTAACTCATCATCATGGTTAATCGCTATGGCATTCATTATGGCACATGGTATTAGTAAGACTGGATTAGGTAACCGAATTGCCTATATCATGATTCAAAAGTTCGGTAAGAAATCAATCGGTATTGGTTATGCAATTACTGGATTAGAGTTAATTCTTGGTGCGTTAATTCCTTCTAACTCTGCTCGTACTGGTGGGGTTGTATGGCCAATTGTACAATCAGTTGCTGATGACGGTTATGATTCTAAGCCTAATGATTCTTCACGTAAGAAGATTGGTGCTTACATTAACTTCACAGCCTTCCATGCTAATGTCTTATCGACGGCATTATTTATCACTGGTGCTGCTCCTAACATGGTTGCCCAACAGATGGCAGTTCAAAAAGGCTATTCTATGACTTGGGGTGGCTGGTTCCTAGCTGCAATTGTCCCAGTCTTAATCTTGGCAGTTATTATTCCATTTGTTATTTACAAGATGTATCCACCTGAAATTAAAGAAACTCCAGACGCTAAAGAATGGGCTGGTGGTAAGCTTAATGAAATGGGACCAATGACTAAGCCAGAGAAGATCATGACCGCAGTCTTTATCTTAGCGATTGTGATGTGGGTTATGTCAAGTTTCATTAAGATTCCGCAATTGAATGCGACTTTTGTTGCTTTCTTGGCAGTTGTTATCCTATTAATTACTGGTGTCTTAACTATTCAAGATGCCTTGAAGGAAACTGGTGCCTGGAATATCTTGATTTGGTTATCGATTTTGGTATTTATGGCTGGTAAGCTTATCTCTTATGGCTTTATTTCTTGGTTCTCAAGTCTTGTGAGTCATAGTTTACATGGAATTAGCTGGGAGTTAGTTTTGGCAATTCTTGTAATCTTGATGTTCTATACTCACTACTTATTCGCCAGTGGTACTGCTCACGTAACAGCACTTTACTTACCATTCTTATCAGTAGCTGTTGCAACTGGAGCTCCTGTTGGTTTGAGCGCTATGTTATTAGCTTTCACTGGTGCAGTTATGGCCTCAACTACTCACTATGCAAACGGACCAGCTTCTGTTTTAGCAAGTAATGGCTATGTAACACAAGGTGAGTGGTGGAAGATGAACTTTGTATTAGGTTTAATCTACCTGATTGTCTTTGGTACAGTTGGTACCTTGTGGATGAAAGTAATTGGTGTATGGTAGAAGAAAGCGCTTAGGCGCTTTTTGTTTTTAAATAATTTTAAATTTTATAAAAAATAAAATAAAATTTGAAATTTTTAAAAAGAAAGCGTATACTTTAGTTGTTGTCAAGATGTTCTTCTTCTCACAAAAGAGGTGTTAACTATTGGAAAGAGTAGTTGACTTGCATTTGACTGATAACGCGACAAGAAAGAAGTGGCAGAGTTTTTTAGAACAATTGGACCTGCATAATTTTTCTGAGCGTGAAGTTGAAAGCATTGATCATACTATTGGCTTGATCGATGAAGATGGTAAGCTTGTTGCTACAGGCTCAACATCAGGTAATGTTTTGAAGTATCTAGGTGTTTGTAATAAGGATGCAGTTCAAGGACAGCGGTTTAATCAGATTGTAACTGCTCTGCAGCAGTATTTATTTAGTGAAAAGATATTCCATTTCTTTGTTTTTACTAAGAAGAAATACTCACAGAGTTTTCAACATTTGAATTTTAGAGAATTGGCTGCTACTGATCAGGCTGCATTTTTAGAAAGTGGAATGCCAGGAATTGATGATTATTTAGAATCACTACCTCAAGATCCTAGCCAAAAAGATAAAAGAATTGCTGCAGTAGTAATGAATGCTAATCCTTTTACCTTAGGACACAGGTATTTAGTCGAAACAGCAAGTAAAGAAAATGACATTGTATATGTCTTTGTTGTTAAGACTGATGCATCGTTGTTTTCAGCTCATGAGAGAATTCGCTTAGTCAAAGATGGCCTAAGTGACCTCGACAATGTATGCGTGGTATCAAGCCAAGATTATCAAGTATCCAAGGCAACGTTTCCTGCTTACTTTTTAAAAAGTCCAGATGACTTGATTAAGGAGCAGACAGCAATTGATGCCTTAGTATTTAAGAACTGGCTGGCACCTAAGCTTAACATTACAAGCCGTTATTTAGGACAAGAGCCGTTTTCTAAAACAACTGAAAGATACAACGAAAGTTTGATCAAGATTTTAGAACCGAAAATAAAAGTCAAGGTCTTGAATCGTCTAACAGAAGATGACAAGATCATAACTGCAACCGAAGTTAGAAAACTAATTAAGAATAACGACCTTGCTGGTATTGAGGAATTGGTGCCGGCAACTACCTTTAATTTTATTAAGGTACATTTAACCGAGTTACAGACTAGAATTAAGAAAGGCAAGCAGATCAATGGAAATTAAAACTATTGGTGTAGCCGGAACTTTAGAAAGCTCCGACATCCAAATTATGATTTCAAAAGGTACTAATGGTGTCGAAATCGACTTGGATTCAGATGTAAAAAAAGCATATGGTGATCAAATTAATCATGTCATCACAGAAACTTTGAATAAATATGGCATTGAAGATGCTAAAGTTAAAGCTACTGATAAAGGAGCACTTGATTGCGTCATTAAAGCTCGTACTTTAGCAGCTGCTCAAAGAGCAACCGAAACCCAAGATAAGCCAGATTTGGAGGTGCTGTAAATGACTTACGTTAAGAATCGTCTTCGTCGTACAATGATGTTTGTGCCGGGTAATAATCCAGCAATGATTAAGGATGCAGGTATTTATGGTGCCGATTCGATCATGCTAGACCTTGAAGATTCAGTTTCCTTAACTGAAAAAGATGCTGCTAGACTCTTAGTTTATGAAGCAATTAAGACAGTTGACTTTGGTGGTGCAGAGGTAGTTGTCAGAGTTAATGGTCAAGATACGCCATTTTATGACGAAGATGTTAAGGCAATGGTTAAGGCTGGTGTTGATGTTATCCGCTTGCCTAAGACAGAATCGGCCGCTATGATTCAAAAATTAGTCAAAGATGTCGAAAAGTGGGAAGCAGAATTCGGTATTGAGAAAGGTTCAATTGGTGTAATGGCCGCTATTGAATCAGCTAAAGGCGTTCTACACGCTCCAGAAATCGCTGAAAGCACCCCATTAATGATGGGACTTGCAGTATCAGGTGAAGACTACACCGCTGACATGCATACTAAGCGTTACCCAGATGGCCGTGAGCTTGAATTTGCCCGTAATATGGTCTTGCAAGCAGCTCGTGCAGCTGACGTTTATGCTTTTGATACAGTATTTAGCAATATGAAGGATACTGAAGGATTTTACCGTGAAACTAACTACATTCACGAATTGGGTTATGATGGAAAGAGTTTAGTTAATCCACGTCAAATTGCAATGGTTAACAAGGTATTTAACCCAAGTAAAGAAGAAATTGAAGAAGCCCAAAATGTTGAAGCAGCAATCGCAGAAGCTAAGGCTAAGGGTAGCGGTGTAATTTCAATGAACGGTAAAATGGTAGATAAGCCAGTTGTTGAAAAGGCAACTCGTGTACTTGAAACCGCTAAAGCTTCAAACTTGATTGATGAGGAGGGTAACTACATTGGAGAATAAAGTAAAACGCAATTTGCCAGATGATTTAATGAAAGAATTAGATTTAAAACCATTTGAAACTAGTAAAGCTGGCAATCCAACAGTGCAAAGAGTAGCACCAAAGGTGCGGGTAACTGAAGGTCAAAATAAAGTTGTTGACTCTTTAGACGATGTAATTAAGAACAACTTAAAAGATGGAGTGACAATTTCTTTCCACCACCACTTTAGAAATGGTGACTTTGCCTTCAATACTGTAATGAAGAAGATTATTGATATGGGCTATAAGGATTTAACTTTAGCCCCATCATCACTAACTGGTGTAATGAATGACACTGTTATTGAAGCAATTAAGAAGGGCGTTATTACGAATATTACCTCCTCAGGTATGCGTGGATCTTTAGGTGAATTTGTTTCTAAAGGTGGTCTTAAAAACCCTGTTATCTTCCGCAGTCATGGTAATCGTGCGCGTTCAATTGAAGATGGCGAAATTAAGATTGATGTTGCCTTCTTAGGTGTACCTAACGCAGACCCTGCAGGTAATGCTAATGGTCAAGAAGGGGATGCTGTCTTTGGTTCATTAGGTTATGCCTTAATGGATGCTGCTTATGCTGATAAGGTTGTTCTTTTAACAGATAATATTGTATCTTATCCAAATACTCCTGCTTCAATTAAGCAAGATCAAGTTGATTATGTTGTTAAGGTTGACAAGATTGGTGATCCGGATAAGATCGGTTCAGGCGCTACTCGTTTTACTAAGGATCCTAAGGAACTTAAGATTGCCCAGATGGTAAATCAAGTCATCGTCAACTCACCATACTATAAAGATGGATTTAGCTTCCAAACTGGTTCAGGTGGTGCGGCTCTAGCAGTTACTCGTTATCTTCGTCAAGCTATGATTGATGATGGTATCAAGGCTTCATTTGCTGTTGGTGGTATTACTAAGCCAATGTGCGACTTACTTGAAGAAGGATTGATCAACAAGTTGATGGATGTTCAAGACTTCGACAAGGGTTCAGCTGCTTCAATGGCTAAGAATAAGAACCAACAAGAAATTGACGCTTCATGGTATGCTGATCCTCACAATAAGGGTGCAGTAGTTAATAATCTTGATGTATCAATCTTGTCAGCTCTTCAAATTGATACTGACTTCAACGTTAATGTTATGACTGGTTCAGATGGTGTAATTCGTGGTGCAGTTGGTGGTCACCAAGATTCAGCAGCTGGTGCTAAGATGACAATAATCACAGCTCCGCTTGTTCGTGGTAGAAATGCAACTGTTGTACCAAAGGTAGAAACTGTTGTTACCCCGGGTGAATCAATTGATGTCTTAGTAACTGAACGTGGTATTGCAATCAACCCTAAGCGTCAAGATTTGATTGATACCCTATCTAAGGTTCCAGGACTTAAGATTGTTGATATTAAGGACTTGCAAGCTCAAGCTGAAAAGCAAGTAGGTGTACCAAAGCCTCTTGAATATACTGACAGAACTGTTGCCTTGGTAGAATACCGTGACGGTACAATTATTGATGCAATTAAACAAGTTAAGGATTAACTTAATTAAAAAAAGAGCCGTATGGCTCTTTTTTGGTGGAAAAATGAATAAGACAATTTTTAATGAAGGGCAAAAACAAGATATTTCAGCTATTTTAGCTGCTAAGGATTATCGGGTTCAACTGCAAAAAGCTATATTTGCTAAATATCCAGGCGCAACAATTGTTAATGTGAATTTAAATATTCCAGGACCAATCAAAAATAATCACTACCTTGAACAAATCTTTAGCAGGGGGAAAAGGCACCTGGAAGAACTTTTTTTAGAGAATGATTTTGATTTTAGACTAGTTAAGGAGATTAACCAGCCTAGTGGACAAGAGATATTTTATGTTGTTGGCGGTGAACCTCGACTAATTAAAGAAGCATGTATTGTTTTTGAGGATCAGACTGAGTTAGGACGTTTATTTGATGCAGATGTAATAGTAGAAGATCAAGTAAAGGCTGTTTCACGTAAAGATCTTGGTCAAAAACAGCGAACCTGCTTCATATGTTCAAGACCAGCTAAGGAGTGTGCAAGATCACGTAGGCACTCTGTTACGCAAATGCAGGAATATATTTCACGATTATATTTTGAAAACTTTAATGAAAAAGGTTAGGATTCAACTTTCCTAACCTTTTTGCTATGCCATTTTTAAGACGCGGTTGGCTATTCCTTCATTAGTGATTAAATGAGTGACAAATCCAGCCCGCAAAGCGCCTAGTAAAGCCGATGTCTTAAAGCGATTCTTTACAATGACGAACCTGACAGGTGTCTGCATAATTTGTTCAATTGAGATACCACAGATATGGTTATCAATATCACCTAAGAGCCTGCCATTGATGTCGTATGCCCTTCCAAAGATCATTCCAGCAACTTTATCTTCAGGGATATTCTTAAAAAGCACTTTTTCATAATTTTCCTTTGTATATGTACTTACAGAAAATGAAGCTAATGTCCCAATCCCGGAAAAAATTAAATCCAAATTATTATAATAATCATTAATTGTTTGATAAAATGGCTCATTCTTAATTGCAGTTAGTAACTCGGGGTGTACAGCATATAAAGGTGCTGGCAAGAGGCGGAAGTTAGCGTCATACTTAGCAGCGGCAACTTGCACTAGGGGGTTTTTGCGGGCGATAGAATTAATTGGTTGTCCAACTAGTTGGACGAATGTTAGATTTTCACGTTTATCTTCTTCAAAATTGTTAATTACATCATGAACTAAGGTCCCCCAGGTAACTCCGGCGTTTTGGGCGGTATTTAAATAGGCTTGAACTTGTTCAGCTGCATAAGAAACAAGTGCCTCATTATCTTGATTAGTGGTTTCACGAGTTTTTAAGACGATAACTTCTTTAAGATCAAATTTATTTTTTATTTGTGCTTCTAGTTTGGCATTGCGCTTAATTTTACGCTTAATTGAAATCTTAACGATACCTTTTTGTTGTGCTTCATCTAACGCCCGACTTATCAAGTAACGGGAAAGGTTATATTTTTTTACTATTTCACCAATTGTTAGGCGACTAAGATAGTAGTCGTGGGCAATATTGGCTAATTCTTCATCACGTAATTGTTCCATTGAAAAGCCCTCTGATATCTATAGTATTATGGATTTATTATAATCTATTTTTTTGAGTTTTAAAAAATTTGCAGCAGATTTTGAAAAATATGGGTTAAAATCTTGAATTATAAAAATGATATTGCTATACTATGAGTGTCGAAAGAGAAATGTGAATTTAACTTAATTCTACGTTTCTCTAATATTTTTAGAGTTTTTGGGTCGACAATCGTCACGGATGGGGACAATTGCCGACCCATAGGAGGGAGCAAGCTCATGGACTCGGATTTAACCTTGCTACAAAGCTTAGTTCCTGACATTTTAAAAATAGTTCGGCAACGCTTTCTTGTTCTTGAACAGATTTCATTATTAGCTCCGGTTGGACGAAGAGTGGTTGCTAAGAAGTTAGGATTAAGTGAACGTAATATTCGTACTGAAACTGATTATTTAAGGCAGCTAGGTCTAATTGAGGTTAGAAGCTATGGAATGGTCTTAACCGAGAAGGGTAAGCGTGTATTGAAGGAAGCAGCTCCGATGATTGATCGCGTGTTTAATGCCAGCCAGCAAGAGATTAAGTTAGCTCATAAGCTTGGCATTGAACGAGCAATCGTTGTTCCAGGAGATTTGGATCGTCAAGAGCGGGTAATAGATTTATTAAGCGAAGAGCTAAATTCATCTTTGGATTTGCTTTTACCGCTAGGTAATAATATTATTACTGTTCTAGGTGGTTCTACCGTGGCAGGAGTTGCTAAGCATTTATCTCCTAAGCTTAATCGCTACCGCGAATTATTATTTGTTCCAGGAAGAGGAGCAGTAGGAGAGAGTGTGGAATTGCAGAGTAATACCGTTGCACAAGTGATGGCTTCTCAAGTAGGAGGTCAGCATAAGGGATTATATTTGCCAGAGAATGTTTCTTCTGAAGCTTTGAGGCTTTTGATTCAAGACGCAAATATTGCGAATGCGATTTCTAACATTTATAATAGTAATGCAGTCATCCATGGAATTGGACGTGCCGATGAGATGGTCAAGCGACGTAATCTTGATGTTATCATGCGTTCCAAGCTCCGTGAGAAGGGTGCGGTGGCCGAATGTTTTGGGTATTTCTTCGACCAACAAGGTAGAGTTATTGACAGAATTCCTCGAATTGGATTACAACTTGAGGATTTAGATAAAATACCTCATGTATTTGCAGTTGCTGCTGGCGCAAGTAAGGCCAATGCAATTGAAGCTTACATGCATCATGCTCCTAAACAGACGTGGCTAATCACAGATGAAGGAGCCTCAACTAAGGTTTTAAAGGGGAAGTAATTCCCGTTTAAAATAAATTGTTACTACATATTTCCTAAGGAGGAAAAACCAATATGACAGTTAAAATTGGTATTAACGGTTTCGGCCGTATCGGACGTTTAGCATTCCGTCGTATTATGGAATTAGGCGAAAAGTCTTCAGACATCGAAGTTGTTGCTATTAACGACTTGACTACTCCAGCACTTTTGGCTCACTTACTTAAGTATGACTCAACTCATGGTACTTTCAACCACGAAGTTTCTGCTACTGATGACGCAATCGTTGTTGATGGCAAGGAATACCGTGTTTACGCTGAACCACAAGCACAAAACATTCCATGGGTTAAGAACGACGGCGTTGACTTCGTTCTTGAATGTACTGGTTTCTACACTAGCAAGGCTAAGTCAGAAGCTCACCTTCAAGCTGGTGCAAAGAGAGTTTTAATTTCTGCTCCTGCAGGTAGCGATCTTAAGACTATCGTTTACTCAGTAAACGAAGATACTTTAACTGCTGATGACAAGATTGTTTCAGCTGGTTCATGTACTACTAACTCATTAGCACCAATGGTTAATGCTTTACAAAAGGAATTCGGCATTGAAGTTGGTACTATGACTACTATCCACGCTTACACTTCAACTCAAATGATCTTGGATGGTCCTGTACGTGGTGGTAATTTCCGTTCAGCACGTGCTGCAGCTATCAACATTATTCCTCACTCAACTGGTGCTGCTAAGGCTATTGGTCTTGTAATTCCAGAATTGAACGGTAAGTTGAATGGTCACGCACAACGTGTTCCAGTTCCAGATGGTTCTGTAACTGAATTGGTATCTATCTTAGGTAAGAAAGTTACTGCTGATGAAGTTAACGAAGCTATGAAGAAGTACGAAAGTCCTTCATTCGCATACGAACCAAACGATGTTGTTTCAAGTGACATCATTGATATGACTGCTGGTTCAATCTTTGACCCAACTCAAACTATGGTAACTACTGCAGGTGACAAGCAATTAGTTAAGACTGTTGCTTGGTACGACAACGAATGGTCATTCACTTGCCAAATGGTTCGTACTTTGTTACACTTTGCTACTCTTTAATCATAAGTTTAAATTAAATTTTTGATTTAAGTTTTGTAGTGATGAGGCGGAGGGAGATTCTCCTTCCGCCTTTTTTTAAAGATTTGATTGTAGAGGTATATAATCACATGTCTAAATTAGGTATTGAAGATCTTAAAGATCTTAAAGGTAAAAAAGTTTTAGTTCGTGTTGACTTCAACGTTCCAATTAAGAACGGTGTTATCGGTGACGACAACCGTATCGTTGCTGCTTTACCAACCATTAAATACATCATCGAAAATGGTGGTAAGGCTATTTTGCTTAGCCACTTAGGTCGTATTAAGAGCGATGCTGATAAGAAAGAATTAAGCTTACGTCCAGTTGCTGAACGTTTAGGTGAATTACTTGATAAGCCTGTAACTTTTGTTCCTTCAAATGAAGGCAAAGAAGTTGAAGATGCTATCAACAACATGGAAGATGGTCAAATTGTTGTTCTTGAAAACACTCGTTTCCAAGATATTGACAATGACTTTGGTAAGCGTGAATCTGGTAACGATCCTAAGCTTGGTGAATACTGGGCAAGCTTAGGTGATATCTTCGTAAACGATGCCTTTGGTACTGCTCACAGAAGCCACGCATCTAACGTAGGTATTGCTACTGCTATGAAGAAGGCTGGTAAGCCTGCTGCAGCTGGTTACTTATTACAAAAAGAAATTAAGTTCTTAGGTGACGCTGTTGAAAACCCTGTACACCCATTTGTAACTATCTTAGGTGGTGCTAAGGTTTCTGATAAGATTGGTGTTATCGAAAACTTAATTCCTAAGTCAGACCATATCTTAATCGGTGGTGGTATGGCTTACACATTCTTAGCTGCACAAGGCCACAAGATTGGTAAGTCATTATTTGAAGAAGATAAGCTTGACCTTGCTAAGAGCTTACTTGAAAAAGCTGGCGACAAGATTGTATTGCCTGTAGATAACGTTGCTGCAACTGAATTCTCAAATGATGCTCCTCACGAAGTTGTTGGTGATGATATTCCTGATAACGAAATGGGCTTAGACATCGGTCCTAAGACTGTTGATAAGTTCAGAGAAATCTTAAAGGATGCTAAGACTGTTGTTTGGAACGGACCAATGGGTGCCTTTGAAATGCCTAACTATGCAGAAGGTACTTTAGAAGTTGGTCGCGCTTTAGCTGACTTGAAGGATGCTGTTACTATCATCGGTGGTGGTGACTCAACTGCCGCAGCTAAGCAATTAGGTATTGCACCAAAGATTAGCCACATTTCTACTGGTGGTGGTGCTTCACTTAACTACCTTGAAGGTAAAGAATTACCTGGTATCGCTTGCGTTTCTGATAAGTAATTATAGGAAGGACTATTTTTAAATGCGTACACCAATTATTGCTGGTAACTGGAAGTTACATATGAATCCAGAACAAACTACTGAGTTTGTTAATGCAGTTAAGGATCAATTACCAGATTCAAGTAAAGTTGAATCAGTTATTGCTGCACCTGCTGTTGATCTTGACGCTTTAGTTAAGGCTGCTAAAGGTAGCGACTTGCACACTGGTGCAGAAAATGCATACTTTGAAGTTGAAGGTGCATTTACTGGTGAAACTTCTCCTAAAGTTTTAAACGAAATGGGAGTTAACTACTGCATCATCGGTCACTCAGAAAGAAGAGGCTACTTCCACGAAACTGATGAAGACATTAACAAGAAAGCTAAGGCACTTTTTGAAAATGGTGTAACTCCAATCATCTGCTGTGGTGAATCACTTGAAACTCGTGAAGCTAACAAGCAAGAAGAATGGGTTGTTGCCCAAATTAAGGCAGCTTTAGCAGGTTTAAGTGCTGAACAAGTTTCTAGTCTTGTTATTGCTTATGAACCAATCTGGGCAATCGGTACTGGTAAGACTGCTTCATCAGACCAAGCAGAGGAAATGTGCAAGACTATCCGTGAAACTGTGAAGGATCTTTACAACGAAGAAACTGCAGAAAACGTTCGTATCCAATATGGTGGTTCTGTAAAGCCAGCCAATGTTAAAGAATTAATGGCTAAGCCTGATATCGATGGTGGTTTAGTCGGTGGTGCTTCACTTGATCCAGAATCATTCTTAGCTTTGGTAAATTACCAAGATTAATTTAGTTAACAATTTATTTAAACGGAACTATATGAAGGAGATTTTCCATGTCTGTTATTACTGATATTCACGCACGTGAAGTCCTTGACTCTCGTGGTAACCCAACTGTTGAAGCTGAAGTTTACACTGAATTAGGTGGCTTTGGCCGTGCTATTGTTCCATCTGGTGCTTCTACTGGTGAGCATGAAGCCGTTGAATTACGTGATGGCGACAACTCACGCTTTGGTGGTACTGGTGTCTTAACTGCTGTTGAAAATGTCAATGGTGAAATTGCTAAAGCTGTTATTGGCTTAGATGTAACTGATCAACGCCTAATTGACCAAACCATGATTGACTTAGACGGTACTCCAAACAAGGGCCGCCTTGGTGCTAATGCAATTTTGGCTGTATCATTAGCTAGTGCTCGTGCTGCAGCTGATGAATTAGGCTTGCCATTATATGAATATTTAGGTGGACCTAATGCTCATGTTTTACCTACTCCAATGATGAATGTTATCAATGGTGGTAAGCACGCAGACAACAACGTTGATATTCAAGAATTCATGATTATGCCAGTTGGTGCTAAGTCAATTCATGAAGCTGTTCGCATGGGTGCAGAGACTTTCCATACTTTGAAAGGCATCTTGAGAGAACGCGGTGAATTCACTGGTGTTGGTGATGAAGGTGGATTTGCACCTAACTTGAAGAATAACGAAGAACCATTTGAAATTTTAGTTGAAGCTATTCAACGTGCTGGTTACAAGCCAGGCGAAGACATTGCCATTGCCTTTGACTGTGCAGCTTCCGAATTCTACAATAAGGAAACTAAGAAGTATGTGACTGTTGCTGATGGACGTGAATATACTGCAGAAGAATGGACTTCATTAATTGAAGACTTGGTTGACAAGTACCCAGTAATCTCAGTTGAAGACCCACTAGACGAAAATGATTGGGAAGGTTGGAAGACTTTCACTGATCGTTTAGGCAGCAAGGTACAAATTGTTGGTGATGACTTGTTCGTAACTAACACTGACTACTTGAAGAATGGTATTCAAAAGGGTGTAGCTAACTCAATTTTGATTAAGGTTAACCAAATTGGTACCTTAACTGAAACTTTTGAAGCTATCGAAATGGCTAAGCAAGCTGGCTATACTGCTGTTGTTTCTCACCGTTCAGGTGAAACTGAAGATACTACTATTGCTGACTTGGTTGTTGCAACTAATGCTGGTCAAATCAAGACAGGTTCTATGTCAAGAACTGATAGAATTGCTAAGTACAACCAATTAATGCGTATTGAAGAAGCCTTAGGCTCAACTGCTCAATACAAGGGTATTCATAGTTTTTACAACTTACATAAGCAATTTTAATTAATTGTTTATAATTGAGGTCTCTCATAAGAGAGACCTTTTTTCTTTAGCAATTAGATAAGATTTATGTTAGAATTTGTACAGTGATTAATTTTTAGGCAATGGAGGCAGCACTTTGTATAACTTAGTCATGACGCTACTCATCATTGTAAGCTTTTTAATTATTATAGCTACCTTGATGCAGCCGCAGAAACAACAAGATGCTCTGAATGCCCTTTCTGGTGGTGCTGTGTTCAGCGGCCAAACAAAGAAACGTGGCTTTGAGGCATTGATGGAGAAGATTACAGCAGTATTATTAGCAATCTTCTTCCTATTAGCCATTATTTTGGCAATACTTTCATCTAAGTAAGATAAGAGCCTCTCGATTGTGAGAGGCCTTTTTTATCGGCCTAAAAAATAAAGAAATGAGGTTATATAATGGCACAAAATGAACCAGTATTGGCTGGAGTATATGAAATTTTCCGTCATAATCCCCAAATTCAATATGATGTAGATGAAATTGAACATGAAATGGGTCGTAATCGCAATGGACGCTTTTCTTTTTCAGATTTAGTTAAGGCTTTAACGTTTTTAGAAAATGCAAAAAAGATAGTTACTGATGGACATGGTAAGTATCAATTAAATCAATTAAATACTGAAGTAGAGGGGATGTTTAGAGCTAATGATAAGGGCTTTGGCTTCGTTAGGTTAGATGACGAGGCTGCTGATGATGTATTCATTGACAAGCACAACACTAAGTTAGCCCTTGATGGCGACCGTGTTAAAGTAAAGATCATTGCTGGTGCTAATCCCTGGAATGGTAAGGGACCTGAAGGACAGGTAGAAGAGGTTCTTGAACGTGGTGTTGAAGAGTTAGTTGGTGAATTCCAGCCTTATTCTGATAGTATCGCAGCCCAATCCGGTTATATCGGTTATGTTACTAGTACCAATCGTAAGCTAAAGAAGTATAAGATTAATATTTCTGATACTGGAATTAAGCCACAGATGGGCGATATGGTAAAGATTTCAATTAGCAGGTATCCTGATGAAGATCATCCTGATGATATGGAAGCTGTTGCTTTATTAACAATTGGTAACAAGAATGATCCTGGTGTTGATATTATGTCGATTGTTGTTGACAATGATATCCGTACCGATTGGCCCCAAGAAGCAATGGATCAAGCTAATGCTATTCCTGATCATGTTACTGATGAAGATAAGGCAGGTAGGGTAGATATAACCGATCAGCCTGCTGTAACAATTGATGGCGATGACTCTAAAGACTTTGATGACGCTGTTGTCTTATGGAAGTTACCTAACGGTAATTATCACTTAGGTGTACATATTGCAGATGTATCCCACTACGTAAAAGAGAAGTCACCACTAGATCAGGAAGCTTTTCAACGTGGCAATAGTACTTACCTAGTTGACCGTGTTATACCAATGTTACCATTTAGACTATCTAATGGAATCTGTTCTTTAAATGAAGGGGTAGAGCGCTTAGTCTTATCATGTGATATGGAGATTACACCAGATGGTAGGAGGGTTGGCTATAAGATCTATCCTTCAGTAATGAAGTCACATGGCCGTATGACTTATAATAAGGTAAACCAAACCTTAGACGACAACCAAGAAGATCCTCAAGAAGAGAAGTACCGCAAGCTAAAGCCAATGCTTCAAGACATGGCGAACCTTCATAACGCCTTATATAAGCAACGTCACCAACGTGGTGCAATCGACTTTGAAGAGCCAGAAGCTAAGATTATTGTTGATGAGCAAGGTAAGCCAACTGATATTGTCTTGCATGAGCGTGGCACAGCCGAGAAGATGATTGAATCATTTATGTTAATGGCTAATGAAACTGTAGCCGAAGACTACTTTAAAAAGCACGTTCCATTCTTATACCGTGTCCACGAAACGCCAGATCAAGAGAAGATGCAGAGTTTCTTTGAATTCGTGAGTGCATTTGGCTTAAATGTTAAGGCTGATCCAAGTCACGTTAAGCCAATTGATTTACAAAAGATTGTTTCTAAGACTGAGAATACCCCAGAAGAAGCAGTTGTTCAAATGATGATGCTAAGAAGCTTGAAGCAAGCACATTATTCCCCAGAACCTCTAGGTCACTTTGGATTGGCAGCAGAATTCTATACTCATTTTACTTCACCAATTCGCCGTTATTCAGACTTGATGGTACATCGGATGATTCACGAATATGCTGACCAGGGGATGGACGATGAAGTACAAAAGCACTTTAGCTCACAATTAGATTCAGTTGCTGACCAGACTTCAACTCAAGAACGTAAGTCAATTGATACTGAACGTAGTGTTAATGACTTGAAGATGACAGAGTTTATGTCTGACAAGGTGGGACAAGTATTTGATGCGATTGTTTCTTCAGTAACTAGTTTTGGAATGTTTATTCAATTGCCTAATACTGTTGAAGGATTAATCCATATTTCTAACTTAAATGATGACTTTTATAACTTTGATGAAAAGTCGCTAACTCTTACAGGACGTAATTCTCATAAGAGATTTAAGATTGGAATGCCAATTAAGGTTAAGTTAATTAGGGCTGATGTTGAGCAGCACCAGATTGACTTTGAATTATATGATCCTAATGCTTCCAAGCGAAATAATGATTACAGGCGCAATGGTCAAAGACCACGTAACTTTAACAATAGCTACTCACGCAATCGCAATAGTAATCCAAGAAGCAATAATTTCTATAGTAGAAAAAATAATCACAGATCTAGAAATGGATTAAAGAGAAAATAACATTATGAAAGAAAAGCAAGATAATCTGATAGCTCAAAACAAAAAAGCTGGTCATGATTATTTTATTAAAGAGACGATTGAAGCAGGGATCGCCCTGACAGGGACTGAGATCAAGTCTGTCCGTGCTCGCCGCATTAACTTAAAGGATGGCTATGTCCAAATTGTAAATGGAAATGCCTTACTAGAGAATGTCCATATTAGCGAGTATAAAGAAGGTAATCGTTATAATCATGATCCATTACGCCCACGCCAATTATTACTGCATAAGCGCCAGATTGCCCGCTTAGCAGGTATTCAATCTCAACAAGGGATGACAATTATTCCCTTGAAGGTATACTTGAAGCATGGATTTGCCAAGGTATTAATTGGTGTTGGCCAAGGTAAAAAACAATACGACAAGCGCGAAACAATTAAAAAGCGTGACCAAGAAAGAGAACTACGCCGAAAGTATCGTGTTCGCTAAAAAAGCCTTTAATAATGTTGGTTTGACAACATATAAAGGCTTTTTTATATGATTTATATAAGACTAAAATTATTATATATTTAGTATTATTTGATTTTAGCTTGATAAATATGGCTGTTTTTGATAATCTGGTAAAATATTATAAAGAAAGAGATTACAAATTTTGCAGAGTAAATTTGATCAAGCTAGAAGGTCTCTTCACGATGACTTATCTGGCTCACGGGTAGATAGGTATTCTATTAAGGAAGTTTGCCAAGCAACAGGCTACACTAAGTCTACCTTTTATCGGCGTTTTAGAACCTTGCCAATGTTTATGGCATGTTGTGTAAGTCACGAAATAAGAACGCATTTGAATGAATACAGAGAACAAGACTTACTCAAGAAGTTTAGATATTTGTTGATCCAGATGAAGCAAGATGAGAATTACTTCTACAATATCTATCACTTAAGTAAGTCACGGGAATGTATTTGTGATTATTTCGTTAATGAATTGGGTAGCTTTTTGCAGCAATACTTATTGAAGAAGTATGGTGATTATTCTTATGAATTAGTTAGACAAGCTTCTAATAGTATTTATCGCGTTTTGTTTACTTGGGTTGACCATTCTTGTCAAGAAGATATTGGCAAGCTACTTAGCGAATTAAGTATTTTTATCTTTTTACTTGAGAATAACCATCCATTAGATAATAGAGATAAGTTATTGACGCAATATTCTAGCAGTATCAGAGACTAAGGATTTAACAAGCTGGAACATAATTGATGGGTAGCTTTAGTTGTGGCAATTTAAGTGGCGGTGTATGCAGTTGAGTGAACAGAATACTAATTAACAAGATAAATGGTACATCTTCGGGATGAGCAATATCATAAGTTAACTTAAAATCGCCATCAGTAACTAGTGTTTGGACGCTAGCTACTTTTTTTATACCTGAAAAGAAGCCGTAATGACCTTTTTTAATTGAGCCCTGGATCCAATAATTTAACCTGGTAATAAAGAATACATTGGCAAGTGGGCTATTGATTTTTTTGACTTTAACTATTGAGTGATTAATAACGTCAACACAGTAAGTAGTAATAAAATTAGCAGAGTCTAGATAAAGGCGTCCAATTTCTTGATGATTAATATCACTTAAGATTATCGTATTAGCAATATTACCTAACTTTCCTTGTAAGATAAAGCAAGGCTGATTGTGCTCATCTCTGATGACCGATTGACCGAGGTCTTGATTTTGAGATAGAGAAAGTGAGTAACGCATATTTATCGCCTCAAAATTACTTTATAAAGTGCCTGATTGCGTGGGCTACGCCGTTGTCATTATTATTTTTAGTAATAAAGCTAGCGAGTTCCTTGATTGGGCTAATAGCATTCTCCATTGCTACACCAACTCCAGCCATTCTAATCATTGATTCGTCGTTAAGATTATCACCAATTGCCATTACCTCATTACTGTCAATATTGCGCATCTTGGCATAGTCAATGAGGGCAATTCCTTTTTGAGCTTTAATGTTGTTGATTTCAAGGTTGGTTGAGGAACTTGCAGTTGCTACAAGATTGCCGAGGCTATTAATTTGACGACGAATTTCACGGAAGGCAGAAGGTCCTGCAGGATTAAAAGCCACAAACTTCATTACTTCGAAGTTAGGATCATCAAATAAACTCTTAAAATCTTTAACAAAAGATATTTTTAAGACTTCATCAGATCCACCAGCAAATGAAACAGCCTTTTTAAAGGTTAGGTGCTTGTTCAAGTCAACTAATAAGTCAGAAACATTAGAAATTCGCCGCATTCTAGAATCAGAGTAAACATCATCGGCAGACACAATTTCAAAGTAGCAGCCTGAATCTTTTAAAATCTCAATTATCTTTAAAGCCCGACCCCGGTCAATGGGTTCGTTAACCATTAACTTGCCATCTGTATCAAAGACCATCGCGCCGTTCAAGTTAATATAGCCTGTATGCAAGCCAACATCTTCTAGGATTTGACGAGATTCCTTTTGAGCTCGCCCAGTCGCAACTAAGAATTCTACACCCTTTTTTTGAGCGTATTTGATAGCGGCTACATTTTCAGGAGAAATTTTCATTTGGGCATTTAATAAGGTACCATCCATGTCGCTAGCAATTAATTTAATCATTATATTATCCTCCAAATTATTTCTTCAACTAATATGTTATCATGAGTCTGTGAGTAACTGAGAATTAGAAGGTTGAAAAATGAAAAAATTAATTGCTAATGATTGGGATGAAATTCTTGATCCCGTCTTTGAAAGTGAATCATATCAACGGTTACGCAACTTTTTAAAAGAAGAGTACCGCACTAAGCAGATCTATCCAGATATGTATCACATTTTTACTGCTTTTAAATTAACTCCTTTTAATAAGACCAAGGTAGTTATTTTGGGACAAGATCCTTACCATAATCCTGGTCAGGCTACGGGGATGAGCTTTAGTGTCAATCCTGGTGTTCGCTTGCCACCTTCCTTAGTCAATATCTACAAGGAATTGTATGATGATGTTGGCGCTGTTCCTGTTAATCACGGTTACTTAAAGAGCTGGGCAGATCAAGGGGTACTGCTGCTCAATAGTGTCTTAACTGTTCCATATGGTCATGCCAATGCTCACCAAGGCAAGGGCTGGGAAGAAGTAACTGATGCTGCGATTAAGGCTTTAAGTGATCGAGGCGGGGTTGTCTTTATCTTGTGGGGTAGATTTGCTCAAAATAAAATTCCACTGATTAATCAAGACAAGAACTTCATTATTAAATCAGCGCATCCTAGTCCTTTTTCAGCTAATCGAGGATTTTTTGGCTCAAGGCCATTTTCACGCTGTAATGCGGCTTTAATTAAGTTTGGCGAATCGCCGATTGACTGGCAGCTGCCAAGCCAAGTTGGTCAAGATGACCTGGCTTAACATAAATACTTTAAATCACTTTATAAAGCTTGTAGAATATATCGTGTAGAAGAGGTAATTAACTTATGAAAGTATTTGATTTATTAAAAAATAAAGCATTAGAAGAAAAGAAAACAATCGTCTTACCGGAAGGTAACGATGATAGAATTCTAACAGCTGCAAGTAAGCTATTAGCACAAGGAATTGTTAATATTATCTTATTGGGTAAGCCTGAGCAAGTTAACGCTAAAGCTAAGGAACTTGATCTTGACTTAACGGCTGCCAAGGTAATTGATCCCGATAATTATGATGGCTTTGAGCAGATGTGCAACGACTTCGTTAGCTTGCGTAAGGGCAAGAATACTATTCAAGAAGCTCAAGAAATGCTAAAGGACGTTTCTTACTTCGGGACGATGCTTGTTTATGAAGGACAAGCTGATGGCATGGTATCTGGTGCTGTTCATTCAACCGCTGATACTGTTCGTCCTGCCCTTCAAATTATCAAGACTAAGCCTGGTATGCATCGAGTATCTGGCTCAATGATTATGGAACGCGATAATGAGAAGTATATCTTCGCTGATTGTGCAATAAACATTGACCCTGATAGTGAAACTCTAGCTGAGATTGCCTATCAATCAGCTAAAACTGCCCAAATGGTCAACATTGATCCTCAAGTAGCTATGCTAAGCTTCTCAACTAAGGGTTCAGCTAGAGGCGAGATGATTGATAAGGTAAAGCAAGCAGTAGACCTAGTGAACAAGAACCATCCTGAAATAGCATGCGATGGTGAATTGCAATTTGATGCCGCATTTGTTCCTAGTGTAGCAGCTTCTAAGGCTCCTGATTCTAAGGTGGCTGGACATGCTAATGTATTCATCTTCCCAGAATTGCAATCTGGAAATATTTCTTATAAAGTTGCACAAAGGCTGGGTAACTTTGCAGTTATCGGTCCAGTGCTTCAAGGCTTAGCCGCTCCAATTAACGACCTATCAAGAGGCTGCACAATTGAAGATGCTTATCTGACAATTGTATTGACTGCAGCTCAAGCTAATGCAGATAAGGATTAATTATGACAAAAAAACTCGAAATCAATTCTGATCAAGAAATGCAACAACTAGGCTACTTACTGGCTGCTAATGCCCAACCTCATGACTTATTGCTCTTAACCGGTGACTTAGGTGCAGGTAAGACAACAATGACTAAGGGTCTGGCTCGCAATCTAGGAATTAAGCGTCCAGTCAAAAGCCCCACCTTTACCATTGTGCGTGAATATAAGGAAGGCAAGATGCCACTATATCATATGGATATGTACCGTCTGGAAGATGGTGACTTGTCCAGTATTGACTTGCCGAGTTATTTAGCCGAACCAGGCATCGTGGTAATTGAATGGCCGCAATTTATTATAGATTCCTTGCCAGATGATTATTTAGAATTACAGCTTAAGCGTGTTGATGATTCTTGGGATTCAACTAAAAGAATAGTTGAACCAATTATAAAGGGAAAGCGCAATAAAGCTTGGTGGCAAGCAGTTGTTAGTCAACTTAATAAATAGAAAAAAGCTAGTTAGGCTGAATTAGATCAGCTTAACTAGCTTTTTGATTGCTTCATCACCGAAGCGCCTATTTTGACTGATTAAGATTTCTGCACAAGCTTCACTATCACTTAAGGCATTGTGGTGGTGCCATAAGTTGATCTTAAGTGCATCGGAAACAGTGTTTAATTTATAATTAGGTAGCTTATCCTCTAAAGCTCGGCTAGTCGCTAAGGTATCAATAACTAGGTAGTGGGGTTCGTCAATATCATAGCGTGCCAGTGACTTCTTTAAGACATTGCAGTCGAACCTAGCATTATGCGCTGCCACTAACATCCCTGGCTGGTATAGATTCTTGATCTTAGGCCAGACTTCTGCCATCGTCGGCGCATTCTTAACGTCATCGGCAGTGATACTGTGGATCTTAATATTTTGTTTATCAAAGGGCATTTGGGGATTAATCACAGTATAGAAGCGGTCAACAATCTTGTTATTTCTGACCATGACTAGGGCAAGTGAGCAGGCACTCTCAGCTAGGTGGTTAGCTGTTTCGAAATCCATCGCAATAAAATTCATCTTTTACCATCTTTTCTATGTTTAAACTAAAATCAGTATATCATAGGTAGAAAAGTTAGCGATTTTTGCGGTATGATAGGTAGGACATATTAATTAAAAAAATCAAGGGTGTGGCAACATGAGATTAATGGATTTAAAAGATAAGGATATTAATATACAAGAGAACGTCCCACTATCTAAATTTACATTTACTAAGACAGGTGGACCAGCTGAATATCTGGCCTTCCCTAAGAATATTGAAGAATTAAAAGAACTAGTTAAAGTAACTAAGGACAACAACTTGCCACTAACTGTTATTGGTAATGCATCTAACTTAATTATTAGGGATGGTGGAATCGACGGTCTAGTAGTTATCTTGACTGAGATGAAGACAATAACTGCTGATCCAGAGTCTAAGACAGTGACTGCAATGGCTGGCGCTAGAATTATTGACACCTCAGAAGTCGCTTGTCAAGCAGGCTTGTCGGGTCTAGAATTTGCAGCTGGAATTCCTGGAAGTGTTGGTGGTGCCGTCTTTATGAATGCAGGTGCTTATGGTGGTGAAACCGAATATGTCATTAAGTCGGTTGATGTATTAACTAGGGATGATGAGTTTAAGACCTATACTCATGATGAAATGGAATTTGATTATCGTCATTCAATTGTACAAGATACTGGCGATATTGTATTAAGTGCTACGTTCGGTCTGGTAGAAGATGATAGTCTAGCAATTAAGGACCGAATGGAATACTTTAACGGCTTAAGGCGAGCCAAGCAGCCGCTAGAGTACCCATCTTGTGGTAGTGTATTTAAACGTCCTACAGGTCATTATGTAGGACCAATGATTATTAAAGCTGGCCTTCAAGGCAAGAGTATTGGCGGAGCCCAAGTATCTATGAAGCACGCTGGCTTTATCGTGAATGTTGGCAATGCGACAGCAACCAATTATTTAGATTTAATTCATTTGATCCAAAAAACAATTAAAGAAAAGTTTGACGTTGAATTACATACTGAAGTACGAATTATTGGCAAAGAAAAGGACTAAGAACTCAAGGCTACAAGTATGATGCTTGTAGCCTTTTGCATAATGGGGTGAATTTATGAGCAATATCATTAAGCTAGAACACGTAAAAAAACAATATGATGACGGCTTTGTAGCCTTAAAGGATATTAACATAACTATTGAGTCAGGGAAGTTTTATTCTTTGCTGGGTCCATCTGGATCAGGCAAGACAACTATCTTGAGAATTATTGCGGGCTTTAGTGAACCGACTGAGGGGCGGGTTTTATTTGATGGACAAGATATTACTCATCTAGACGCTTCTAAACGGCAATTAAATACCGTCTTTCAAAATTATGCCCTGTTTCCGCATATGAACGTTTATGATAATGTTGCCTTTGGCTTACAATTAAAGAAAAAAGAAAAAAATGAAATCAAAAAAGCAGTTAAAGATGCTCTGCACATGGTGCAACTGGATGGCTTTGCTAATCGTGAAATTGCGGAACTTAGTGGTGGTCAGCAGCAACGTGTAGCAATTGCCCGTGCCTTAGTTAATGAACCGAAGGTCTTATTATTAGATGAATCCTTATCAGCTCTTGATAAGCGCTTGCGCAAGGATATGCAATTCGAACTTCGTGAAATCCAAAAAAAACTAGGCATTACCTTCATCTTCGTAACTCATGACCAGGAAGAGGCATTAGCAATGAGTGATGAAATCTTTGTTCTAAATGAAGGTAAGATCCAGCAGAGTGGTAGTCCGGTAGATATTTATGATGAGCCGGTTAATGACTTCGTTGCGAGGTTTATTGGCGATTCCAATATCTTAAACGGCCGCATGGTTAAGGACTTTGAAGTTGAGTTTGGTAATCATACTTTTGAGTGTGCTGATGCTGGGATTAAGCCGGGCGAGAGAGTGGAAGTTGTTTTAAGACCGGAAGATTTGGATATTACTAGTGTCGATAAGGGCAAGTTACATGTCAGAGTTGAGAGCCAGCTATTTTTGGGGGATCACTTCGAGATTAAGGCGATTGATACCGATGAGAATGAGTGGTTAATTCATTCAACTAATTCAACTAAGGTAGGTAAGGAAGTTGGCTTATACTTCGACCCAGAGGATATTCACGTAATGCGCTTTGGTGAAAGTGAAGCTGAGTTCGATAAACGGCTAGAGTCATACGAGGGAGGAGATTAAAATTGAAAAAGCGCAAGTTAATTTTTCTCGTGCCATATTTAGCATGGATTGCCTTGTTCGTAATTATGCCGATAATTCTGATTACTGTTTATGCTTTTAGGGATGAACATGGATTTACATTAAGTAACTTCTCCCAGTTCTTCACTAATGGGACGTTTTTGAGGATGACTTTGAATTCATTTTGGTATGCATTTTTGATTACGGCACTAACTTTGTTAATTTCATACCCGACTGCTTATATCTTAAGCAGGATGAAGAACCAGCAGTTCTGGCTATTATTAATAATCCTACCAACATGGATAAATTTACTCTTGAAGGCTTATGCCTTCATCGGAATCTTTGGTAAGGGAGGACTGGTGAACAGCTTCTTAGGCTTATTTGGTATTGGACCTGCTAATATTTTATTTACTAATGCGGCCTTTATCTTCGTTGCTGCCTATATTGAATTGCCATTTATGATCTTGCCAATCTACAATGCCATTTGTGATGTTGACCCAGCCGTGATGCAAGCAGCTAGTGACTTGGGAGCTAATAAGTGGCAAGCCTTTAAGCGAGTATTATGGCCCTTATCTAAGTCTGGTGTTCAAGCTGGCATTGAAGCGGTCTTTATTCCATCATTGTCACTATTTATGTTAACTAGGCTGATTGGTGGTAATCGTGTAATTACTCTAGGTACAGCGATTGAGGAATACTTCATGACGACAATGAATTGGTCAATGGGATCGACTATCGGTGTAGTATTAATCTTCTTAATGATTATCGTCATGATTAGCACATCTTCTTCAGCTTCCCGTAGAAAGAAAAGGGAGGTCAAACTATGAAAAGAATTAAATGGTCCCGCCTATATATTGCCTTAGTCTTAATTATCCTATATATTCCAATTTTTTATTTGGTCTATTATTCATTTTCTAGTGGACAGAACATGGACCGCTTCGGGCATTTTACTTGGGTTCATTATCAAGAATTGTTAGCCGATAGTCGCCTCTTAGCAATCTTTTTAGAAACAATCTTGCTAGCTCTCTTATCTAGTCTAGTTGCAACCCTAATTGGTACCTTGGGAGCAATCGCAGTCAGCCAAATCAAAAATAAAAAGATCAAGCAGCTGCTTTTGACCTTAAACAATGTCTTAATGGTTTCACCAGATGTGATTATTGGGGCGAGTTTCTTGATTTTCTTTACTGCTTTGGGTATTGGCTTGGGCTTTGGTTCAGTCTTATTAAGTCACATTGCCTTTTCGATTCCAATCGTGGTCTTGATGGTCTTGCCTAGACTGAATGAGTTTGACTATTCCTTAGTTGATGCAGCTAGGGACTTAGGTGCCAGCAATTGGCAGGTATTTAGTAAGATCATGTTACCAGGGATTACGCCAGGGATCTTGTCGGGCTTTTTCATGGCTTTGACGTATTCTTTAGATGACTTTGCCGTGACGTTCTTTGTAACTGGCAACGGCTTCACTACACTATCAGTAGAAATCTATTCTCGTGCCCGCCAGGGGATCAATTTGGAGATTAATGCTTTGAGTACGATTATGTTTATCTTGGTTATGATAATTGTCATCGGTTATTACTTCATTAGTAGCCGCTCTGGTAAGAAAGGTGGCCGCCTATTATGAAAAAACTCGTAATAGCTATCTGTTCGATCTTGGTAGTCTGTCTAGGCTTAGGGCTTGCAGCTCAGAAGCTAGAAGGTAACAGCTCATCAAGTGGTAATAAGAACTTAATAATCTATAATTGGGGCGACTATATTGACCCCAAATTAATTAAAAAATTCGAAAAACAAACCGGCTATCACGTCATCTATGAAACCTTCGATTCCAACGAAGCTATGTATACTAAGATTAAGCAAGGTGGAACTGGATATGATATTGCAGTCCCATCTGATTACATGATTTCTAAGATGAGGAAGGCTAACTTACTAGAGAAGATTAATACTAAGAAGATTCCTAACTTTAAGTATATTGGTTCGCAATTCTTAGGTAAGTCATTCGACCCTAAGAATGAATACTCGATTCCATATTTCTGGGGAACATTAGGGATTGTTTATAATGACAAGTATGTCAAGCAAGGCTCAATTAAGCATTGGGATGATCTTTGGAAGAAGAATTACCGCCATAATATCTTATTAGTTGATTCAGCTAGAGATATTATGGGTCTATCTCTAGCCTCAATGGGGGCTTCCATGAATACTAAAGATTCCTTGAAGCTGAAGATGGCTAAGACTAAGCTTGATGGCCTAGGTCCTAACGTTAAGGCAATTATCTCTGATGAATTGAAGATGTACATGATTCAAAATGAAGCCGCCATCGGTGTAACTTGGTCAGGTGAAGCAAGAACAATGCTTGATTCCAACAGCCACCTGCACTACGTTGTTCCGCCAGAAGGTTCTAACCTCTGGTTCGATAATATCGTCATTCCTAAAACCGCCAAAAACAAAAAAGCTGCTTATGCTTTTATCAATTTCATGTTAGAGCCGCATAACGCAGCCCAGAATGCTGAATATATTGGTTATGCGACGCCTAATATTAAGGCCCAAGCGCTCCTGCCTAAGGAGATTAGGGACGATAAGCAATTCTATCCTTCCCAGCAAGCTATGAAGAATTTGCAAGTATACCAAGACTTAGGTCCTAAGAAGGTTCAAGAATATAATGACCTGTTCTTAGAATTTAAGATGTATGGTCGCTAAAAATTTAAAAGAAAGTGAGGTAGGCAATTGAATATTAATATCAACCCAAGCCAAATCTTTACCTGGCAGAATCTAATGAATGTGCTGGATATTTTAATTGTTTGGTACATTATTTATCGCTTAATTATGCTAGTTAAGGGAACTAAGGCAGTCCAGTTAGTTAAGGGAATCTCCTTGATTGTCTTAATTAGGATTATTGCAGGCTTCTTAAATCTGCATACTTTGACATATTTCGTCGATCAAGTTCTATCTTGGTCGGTAATCGGAATTATTGTGATCTTTCAACCTGAGATCCGTCGCGGGCTTGAACATCTGGGTCGATCGCCAATCTTTGGCGGTTCGACTGGCGGAGCTAAGAAGAACTCCGAACATATGGTGCATGAGCTAGACAAGGCAATTCAATATATGTCTAAGCGCCGGATCGGGGCATTAATTACGCTCCAGCAGAGCACAGGGTTAGATGATTATATTGAAACCGGTATTCCATTAGATGCAGATATATCTGGTGAATTATTAATCAATATCTTCATTCCCAATACCCCTCTGCATGATGGGGCAGTAATCATTAGTGATAACAAGATTGCTGTGGCTTCGGCCTATCTGCCCTTATCTGATAACACAATGATCCCTAAGAAGTTAGGTACTCGTCACCGGGCAGCGGTTGGGATTTCAGAAGTGACAGATGCAATTACTATTGTTGTTTCTGAAGAGACAGGCGGGGTAACTATCACCCGCAACAGTCAGTTCATGCTTGATTTAACACGTGAAGAATACATGAAGTACCTAACTGCTCAACTAGTCCCAGCGGAAAAGGAAAAGCCTAAGTGGTATCAACGGATGCTTAATAAAATTTGGAATTGGGGGTCAAATGATAAATGAAAAAGTTTTTTGATAAGCCCTGGTTTTATAAAGTTATTGCGCTACTCTTAGCGGTCTTGTTTGCGATTTATATTAATTCTAACCAGCAAGGATACGTTTCTCAGAGTAAGCAGAGTATTACTAATATTACGGCAACTAAGAAGCAGACTATCAGAGTACCGCTTCAGGTATCAGTAGATACTGATAAGTATTATGTAACAGGCTATCCTGAGAAGATTAATCTTACCTTGCAAGGCAACAATGCCTTAGTTACTTCGACAATCAATACTCAGAACTTTCGGGTCTTCATTGACTTGAATAAGCTGAAGGTGGGTCGACACAATGTTAAGGTCAAGGTCAACGGCTTGAGTAATCAGCTTAGTGCCGTAACCTCACCTAAAACGATTACCGTTAATATCCAAAAAAGAAAATCTAGGTCCCTTCCAGTTCAAATAGAGTATAATAGAGATGCCGTGCCAAAAAGCTATAATATTGGAACGTCAAGTATTAATCCTTCCGTTGTTCGCGTAACCGGTGCTAAGAGCGAAGTCAACCAGATTGATCGCATTGTAGCTAAAGTTACCCTGCCTAAGGGGCAGTCAGTATCTTATACTAGAGAGGTAATTTTAGTTGCGGAGGATTCTAAGGGACGCCAATTGAATGTAGTAATTAATCCAGTTACTGCAAGTGTGCATATTCCGATTTCTTTACCACATAAGAAGGTAAAAGTTACCGTTACTCCTCATCATGAAGCAGACAAGAAGATATATTCACTTACTGCTGATAAGAATGAGGTTGTAGTCTACGGAAAAGAAGAATACTTGAAGAAGTTAAAGAGCATTCCGTTGGATGTTGACTTATCAGGTATTGGAACGGATACGGTCAAGAATATTCCTTTAAAGAAACCAGAAGGTATTGTTAGAGTCGATCCTGAGGAGATCTCAGTTAAGATTAAGGTCTCTGATGGCTCAGCTAAAAAAGAATAATATAAATTAAGAAAGGTTGTTTATTTACAATGCTTAAATATTTTGGTACAGATGGTGTTAGAGGTGTAGCCAACGCAAGTTTAACTCCAGAGATGGCGTTTAAGTTAGGACGTGATGGTGGATATGTTCTAACTAAAGACAAGAAGCCTGGTCAAAGAGCTAAGGTCTTGGTATCTCGTGATACTCGTATTTCTGGACAGATGTTAGAATACGCCTTGATCTCTGGCTTATTATCTGTGGGGATTGAAGTCTTAGAAGTAGGCGTAATTACTACTCCAGGTCTATCTTACCTAGTAAGGGCACAAGGTGCAGATGCTGGTGTACAGATCTCCGCATCTCACAACCCAGTCCAAGATAATGGAATCAAGTTCTTCGGTAGCGATGGCTTGAAGTTATCAGACGCTAAAGAAGAAGAAATTGAAAAGTTAATCGACGCTCCAGAAGATACCTTGCCAAGACCATCTGCAGAAGGCTTAGGCACTGTAACTAGCTATCATGAAGGTGCATCCAAGTACTTACAATTTATCGAGAACACCTTACCTGAACAATTAGATGGTATCAAGGTAGTTGTCGATGGTGCTAACGGCGCTGCTAGTGCCTTAATCTCACGCCTATTCGCTGATATGGGCGTAGAATTCACAACGATTGCTACTCATCCTAATGGCTTGAATATTAATGACCACGTAGGTGCAACTCACACTAAGAAGTTGCAAGAAGAAGTTGTTAAGCAAGGTGCCCAATTAGGTTTAGCCTTCGATGGGGATGCTGATCGCTGTATTGCTGTTGATGAGAATGGTAATGAAGTTGACGGTGACCACATTATGTACGTACTTGGTTCTTACTTAGCCGACCACGGTCGTCTTAAGAAGGATACTATTGTAACTACTGTCATGAGTAACCTGGGCTTCACTAAGGCATTAGAGCGCCGCGGACTTAAGAATGTTAGAACTAAGCAAGTTGGTGACCGTTACGTATCAGAAGAGATGCGTGCTAATGGATATAACCTAGGTGGTGAACAATCAGGCCATATTATTATTAGCGACTACCACAACACTGGTGATGGGATGCTTACTGGCTTGCACTTACTCTATGTTATGAAGGATACTGGTAAGTCATTAAGTGAATTGCTAGCAGACTTTAAGGAATACCCACAGCGCTTAATTAATGTTCCTGTGCGTGATAAGTCTAGCTGGAAGCAATACCCAGCAATTGCTGCAGCAATTGAGAAGGTAGAACAAGAAGTTGAAGGCAATGGTCGTATCTTCGTTAGACCTTCAGGTACACAAGAATTACTTCGTGTTATGACTGAGGCTCCTACTCAAGAACTTGCAGATAAGTACTGCCAAGAAGTAGCTGATGTTATCCAAGAAGAAATGGGCATTGAAGAATAAGTCATTAGATAATAATTATGAAACCGCTCTTTTAACTAGGGGCGGTTTTTTTGTATAATCTAGATTGAAAGATAAACAAAGGAGAATCTTATGTCGATTAAATTATTAGCTGTTGACTTAGACGGCACACTATTAAATTCAGATCAAAAGATTAGCTCTCAAACTAAGTCTGCCTTGCAAAAGGCAGCTAAGCTAGGGATTAATGTGGTGCCTTGCTCAGGGAGACCATTCCCAGGAGTTAAGGGCTACTTAGATGAGTTAGGTCTTGCAGGAGATAATCAATATGCGGTGACCTTCAATGGTGCCTTGGTCTTTAACTTGAAGGGTGATATCTTAGTTAAAGACTTACATAGTTATCAAGACTTACTCTACTTCAAGCAGGTAGCCCAAGAATATCAGATGCCACTTCATGTAGAACTAGAAGATAGGTTCGTGACGCTAGAACACTTCATTAACTACCATATGTCGCGGGAGAGTTGGCTTACTAAGATGCCGATTGATGTTAAAACATTAGCTGAGATACCGAAGAACTTCCACTTCACTAAGGCAATGTATACAGGAGATCCAGATAGAATCAAGGAATTCTTAGCTGAGATGCCTCAAGAGATATTTACTAAGTATAATGTATCTACTTCTGATGAAACTCTGGTAGAGATTAATACCTCTACTGCTTCTAAGGGACATGCCTTATTAGAGTTAGGTAGAGAATTAGGAATTAAGCCAGAAGAAACAATGATCTTCGGCGATCAGAAGAATGATATTTCAATGTTTAATGTTGCTGGCTTCAAGAAAGTGGCAATGGGTAATGCTATTGAAGAGATCAAGCAGCGTGCCGACTTCGTTACTAGGTCTAATGATGAGGACGGGATAGCATACGCACTTAAGCAGCTAGTCTTTTAAAATAACGAATTGAAATAAAATCACCCTAAAAACTATAATTACTAGTTATTATTGAATCTATTATTTGTTATTTTGTTAAAGAATTACCCAAATCTGCAACTGTGATAATTATTAACCTATTAGATAATTAAGTGTTCAAAAGCAACTTTGTATATAATTTACATTCTAGTACCTGAAAAATTGTTTAGGTACTATTTTTTAAGTATGAAAGCGCTAATCTAAAACTAATAAATAACACATAAGTCGATTTTGATATAAATCTGAACTAAAAAAATTATAAAATATTATAATACTAGCATTCTAAATCTAGCTATGTTACGATGAGGCTGTAACTAAATAATGTTATTATAAGCAAAGGGATATAGTTATGAAAAAAGATAGATTTATTGTCGAAAGACAAAGACAACGTTATGGTATTAGAAAAGTTGTGGGTAAGACAGCTTCTGTATTACTAGGAACGACACTCTTTGGTGTGATGCTTAATAGTGGTACAACTGTCCATGCCGAAGTTACTCAGAATGCTCAAGAGCAAACTTCACAACAGTCTGATACTACGCAATCAAATAAGCAGGAAGCTGCTAACTCTGAAGCCACTAAGGCAACTGATGCAGCTGTGACTAAATCTACCACTTCCCCAACTCAAACTGGGGGGGTAGCTGGAGGTACTATTGACGGCGCTCAGACTGAATCTACATCAACTACTGATAGTAAGAAATCTGAAGCTACTACTGATAGTAGTAAATCAGCAACTACTACACTTAACCTAAGTACTTTTAGCGCAAGTCCTAAGCTGTCTGCTGCTAGCCTTACTGAAAGCAAGGCAGCTGCCACTGGTGAAGACCGTGATATTACTGGTGATGACGGTACTGATTACAACAATGGTATGATCAATGCCGATAAGTATGGCAAAGATACTATTTCTTTAAATAATGATAATGATCCAGCTAAGGCAACCGAAACCACTACTTCTTATCTAAATACTGAAAACGAGCAGTGGACGTGGGGAACTTCTGGTTATGCACCGGGTTCTTGGGGCACAACTTCAATTGGAAAGGATGAACGTCCTGAAGATGCAGCTAACGGTGCCTATATTCGTGATATTACCGATGCTTATTTAGCTTCTGGTGGTCACTTGAATGAAGGTGAACGCCGCTGGGAAGTTGTCTGGAACCGTCAGATTGGGCAACAAGCAACTTCTAATCCATGGTTCAGTCTTATCTTGAGTAAGGATCTCGAGATCAAGGGCGATATCACCATGACCTATACTCACCTGGACTACTTTACAACTGATAACGGTAAATATAACAAGGCGATTGTTTTTGATCCAAAGACTGGTCCAAAGACTATCGCAGTTATTAACAATCCAGGAAGAAAGGTATTCTTCTATGATGATTACGGCGCAGGTAAAGATCAATATGCTGAAAACTTACAGCAATGGAACTACATTGACCTCCAACACCCAGAAAAATGGGATGTAAGTTGGAATGATCATGTAGGTAACCTTGCAAAGGCTTATGAAGATATCCTGCGTACTGCCCGCACAGGTAGTGCAGGTAACACTTATGTTAACCAAGGTTTCACTAGCGGTACTGACAATACTTCTAACCCAATCCAATTTGGTAGTGAGCCATATAAACAAGGTGCTGGCTGGATCGATACTAAGGTGGAAGGTGATAAGTTAGTCACCAAGAATGCAGATGGTTCGCCAGTTAGCTTAATTGATGTCGGAACAGATCCAAAATATGCTGACTATGCCTTGAATACAAGTAATCCTAAGGCTGCAATGTATCTAGGTGATACATACACATTTATGTACAATACAGCAACTGGTTACTCATTCTTTGGTATGAGAAAGGCTTATGCCCAATTCACTACTGGTAAGAAGGAAGGCGTCAGTTTACCAGATGGCTTTAAGTCAAGAATTATTGCTGGTTATAAGTCATTCGACCGTACGTCTAACTTCCGCCGTGTTACAGAAGTTGAACTGAACAATGATACTAAGAACTACAAGGTAGTTGTTAGTGAAATGAACCACACTAACGATCCAGATTTGCCAGAGCGACAATTTGAAGTTGGTGTTAAGGGTGGTAAGACTGTTAATACTTCAACAAGTGCTGCTGTTCCAATCAGCCCTGCTGGCTATGTAGCAGCTGATACTCCTGTAGATGGTAATATAGCACAACCTAAAGTGCATAACATGGTTTATACTTACCAGACTAGCGGGGATGCAGCTGACTTAACTGCTAGTGACTTTACACTTAACTTAACTAATGGTACGGCTACTGATAATGCTGCAACTAATCCACTTGCTGCTAGTTTAATGACTTTAGCTGCTATGCCTGCTGGCAATAGTGTTACTGGTACTTTAGGCAATGGCATTAACTATACAATTACTTCGAACTATGATGCAGCTAACCGTACCATGACTTACAACATTGACTATACTGGTCATGAATCAGAATTAAACTTAAACGTTAGGAACGTAACAGTTATCGAAGGCAAGGATGTACCAGATGATACAACTGTAGCCGAATCTACTCAAAACTATGCGAAGATTCAACCAACTACAGAAGATCATGGCTTGATTATCGATGAAAATGGTAACCTAACTGGTGCAGTTAGAGGCTTGACTTGGACAGATGGTCAAACCAGCCAAACTATCACCATTCCTGTGACTGCTAAGGGTACTAACCCAACCACTAATAAGGAAGAAAGTGTTACTAAGAATGTCGTTGTTACAGTACAACGTGCTTTAACAGCTAATGCAACTCAAGGCCAAGCTGTTGAAGGTCACGAAGTTGCTTCAGGCCAAAAGGTAATTACTTCTAACTTGCCTAATACTACCTTTACTCCACAAGAAACTAACGGCTTAAGTGTTGATAAAGATGGTAACTTAATTGGCACACCAACTGACTTAACTTGGACAGATGGTCAAACTAGTCAAACTGTCTTTATTCCAGTTAATGTTTCAAATGGTAACCAACAATTAGATAACCCAGTTTTAGTTCCAGTAGAAGTTATTAAGAGTATTACTCCAAGTGTTCAACTAAACACGGTTATTGCTGGCGATCCTGTAGGGGCTAATACTGTGGGTGTTAACTTCAATGGCGGCGACTTCACTGTTACTGATTCAGATACAGTTAATGGCTTGAAGATCGATGAGAACGGTCACTTGACTGGTACCCCAACCATTACTAATGGCAAGAATATTCAAGCAGTTGTTATTCATACCAAAGTCAAGGACAACTTAACTCAAGATGTCCTTAAACGTGATGTCCAAGTAGTTATTGTTAATAAACTGACTTTTGATACGACTACAAAGACAGTAGTCGAGGGACAAGCAGCACCGACTGAAACTGTAGTAACTCCAAACATTACTGAATCCTCAATCTACAGCACTGCAACAAATGGCTTGAGTGTTGACCAAAATGGTAACTTAACTGGTACCCCAACAATTACTGACTGGAAAGATGGCGAAAATAGCCGTGACGTTGAAATCCCAGTTGTAGTAACTAACCCAATTGGTAATATCTTGCAAAGAGCAACAGGCAATGTCACTGTTACTGTAATTCGCAAGCTTGACGCTACTACTAATCCAGCAACTGTAACTAACAATAAACCTGCTGAATCAACACCAGTTGTAGTGCCAAATATGACTGGCTCAACTATTAGCTCAACTCCAACAAATGGTTTAAGTGTTGATGAGAATGGTAATTTAACTGGTACTCCATCAATTACTGATTGGAAAGATGGCGAAACTGAGCGTACAGTTGATATTCCAGTAACTGTTACTAATGAATTTACTGATAAAGACGGCAATAAGACACCTCAAACAGTAACTAAAACTGTGACTGTCACAGTTCAACGTGATTTGAATGTTAAGGTAACTACTCCAAATCCAGTTCCTGAGAATAAGCCAGTAATCGCAACCAAGGTAGTTGAGCCAAACTTACCAGATAGTGAAATTACATCAACTCCAACAAATGGCTTAAGCGTTAACAAAGATGGCAACTTAACTGGTACCCCAACAATTACTGATTGGAAGACTGGCGAAAAGGAACGTACAGTTAATATTCCAGTCACAGTTAAGAATGGTGACCAAGAAATTAATACAACTGTAACTGTTACCGTAACCCGTTCTCAAAGTGGTATCTATGAACCACAAGGTCAAGATCAAACGGTTAACAAGAATGAAACTCCAGATGCATCCAAGAGTATTGCCAATAAGAATGACTTACCAGATGATACTAAGTATGACTGGAAGACTCCAGTAGATACTTCAACTTCTGGTGATAAGCCAGCTACAGTAGTAGTAACCTACCCAGACAAGACTACTGATGAAGTAAATGTCACAGTTCACGTTAACAATGATGCAGAAAGTCATGAACCACAAGGTCAAGACCAAACAGTTAATAAGGGCGAAACTCCAGATGCATCCAAGAGTATTGCCAACAAAGATGACTTACCAGATGGTACTAAGTATGATTGGAAGACTCCAGTAGATACTTCAACTTCTGGTGATAAGGATGCTACAGTAGTGGTAACCTACCCAGACAAGACTACTGATGAAGTAAATGTCACAATTCATGTTAACGACGATGCTAAGAGTTATGAGCCACAAGGCCAAAACCAAAACGTTAACAAGAATGAGACTCCAGATGCATCCAAGAGTATTGCTAACAAGGATGATTTGCCAGATGGTACTAAGTACGACTGGAAGACCCCAGTAGATACTTCAAATTCAGGCGATAAGCCAGCTACTGTAGTGGTAACTTACCCAGACAAGACTACTGATGAAGTTGACGTCACAGTTCACGTTAACGATGATAGTCAAACTGACGATTTGCAGGGTCAAGATCAAACTGTCGCAAGAAATGAACAACCAGACCCAGAAAAGAGTGTTGCTAACAAGGATGATTTACCAGCTGGCACTACATACAGCTGGAAGGATCCAATTGATACATCAACTTCTGGTGATAAGAGCGCAACTCTTGTAGCTACTTATCCAGATGGTTCTAAGGATGAAACTAACGTAACTATTCATGTCTTGACTGACGCTGAGGCTAATAAGCCACAAGGTAAGGATCAAACTGTAAATAAGGGTGATGAACCAAAGGCAGAAGATAGTATCGCTAACAAGAAAGAATTGCCAGATGGTACTAGCTACGACTGGAAGACTCCGGTAGATACTTCAACTTCAGGTGATAAGCCGGCCACAGTAGTAGTAACCTACCCAGACAAGACTACTGATGAAGTCAATGTCACAATTCACGTTAACGATGATTCTGAAAGTAACCAACCACAAGGTAAGGACCAAACCGTAAATAAGGGTGCCAAGCCAGATGCTGGTGACAGTATTGCCAACAAGGATGACATGCCAGACGGTACTTCATACAGCTGGAAGGATCCAATTGATACATCAACTTCGGGTGATAAGCCAGCCACAGTAGTGGTAACATACCCAGATAAGACTACTGATGAAGTAAACGTTACAGTTCACGTTAATGATGATGCCGCAACTTATGAACCACAAGGCCAAGATCAGACTGTAAATAAGAATCAAACTCCAGACGCATCAAAGAGTATTGCTAATAAGGATGGATTACCATCTGGTACTGAGTATGGCTGGAAGGACCCAATTGATACGTCAACTTCGGGTGATAAGCCAGCCACAGTAGTGGTAACATACCCAGATAAGACTACTGATGAAGTAAACGTCACAGTTCACGTTAATGATGATGCCGCAACTTACGAACCACAAGGTCAAGATCAAACCGTAAACAAGGGTGATAAGCCAAAGGCCGAAGATAGTATTTCTAACAAGAAAGACTTACCAGATGGTACTAACTACGACTGGAAGACCCCAGTAGATACTTCAACTAAGGGTGATAAGGATGCAACAGTAGTAGTAACTTACCCAGACGGTTCAACAGATGAAGTGCCAGTTAAGGTTCATGTAAATGATGATTCAGAAACATATGAACCACAAGGTCAAGACCAAACTGTCGATAAGGGTCAAACGCCAAAGGCCGAAGATAGTATTACTAATAAGGATGATTTGCCAAAGGATACACACTACGACTGGAAGGATCCAATTGATACAACCACTCCAGGTGATAAGAATGGTACAGTAGTGGTAACTTACCCAGATGGTTCAAAAGATGAAGTGGACGTAAATATCCATGTGAATAGTGATGCAGATAAGTACGATCCACAAGGTAAGGATCAGACTGTGAACAAGGGTGATGAGCCAAAGGCCGAAGATAGTATTGCTAACAAGGATGACTTGCC
>NZ_JAGGLU010000004.1 GCF_017874575.1 Lactobacillus colini
TTTCTATAAAATTTTGATTTGGATATTAATACTGAACTAACCAAACAAGAAAATTTATTAAAAATATTGATATTACTTGACTTTAGGTGGAAAAGTGCATCCCTTCATTACTTCAACGGTTAGGGATGCACCTTTAATTTTTATAAGCGTGTAAGTCTATAATATTTTCTAAGTTCCTTGCTACTTGACAAATTAAGAACCTATCAGCGAATTCTAAAAGAGCTTCTTTTCTTTTTTTATAGTATGCGCTTTGCTCATAGCCACTGTTAACGATTTTATTTCTAAGAGAAATATTATTAATTTCACTTTTTAAAATCCGTTTATAAGGCTTACTTTGAGTATCTGTGCATAAATTTACAGCATCTATTGCACTTTCATATTGTTCATTAGCTTCTTTAATCATTAAAAAGTAATTCGTTGCTGCATCTTCTTTAGGTGTATTGGTTACCTTTACACCTGTATAGTTGATACCCTTTAGATTTTTGAAATTAGCTAGCCTTGGAAGTTTATTATTTATAAAATCCAGAGTATTCCTTATAGTTTCTTTTTTATTTATTTCTATAGTTGCTATGTTCTGCATACTCTACCTCTTTCACATGCTTTATTTTTATGATTACAGGTAAATACAATTTTATCATTAATTATTTTATGCTCTTTATATTTCGCTGACACAAAATAAAAAGGCTCATTGTAAAATTCAATGAACCCTTATATAAAATTCTTTGATTGTCCTATCTTTGATCGTTTAATATTGTTCTTAATATTGCTCCTAATATTGAAATTTTTTAAGTTAATCACCAAAATGAATAAACTAAAATAATTGTCAAAAAGCTGTAATACCAAGCTTTATTACTAATTATGAATTTTTATTTTTATGCCTAGCATTTGATGCAAGGGAAGTGCTAAAAATATTTTAAATTGAAGCAATAATATTATTTTTACAATTATAAAACAATGATTACTTACTAATTATCTTGAAAATAGTCTTTAATATCCTGTTCGTCCCTCTTCATTTGGTCTATTAATCCATCTAAGCTATCAAACTTAATTTCACCACGCATGAACTTATACCATTCAATTGTCATTTGCTTTCCATATGCTTCTTCACTAAAGTCAAATAAGTTTGCCTCAATAGTAAGTTCTTTATTATCAAAAGTGTCATTATACCCTACATTGGTCATTGCTTCATACCACTTATTATCAATTTTGACCCTTGTAGCATAGACGCCTTCTTTAGGAAGCGCTTTTATAGGATTGATCTTTAAATTAGCCGTTGGAAAACCTAGTTGATGGCCGCGACGATATCCATGAACGATTTCACCGCTAATTTTATATGGATAACCTAGTAATTTCTTTACTAACGGGAAATTACCATTTTTTATTGCTTGTCGAATACTTGTTGATCCAATTTTTTCACCATAAAAAGTTTGTTTAGGTTCAACTTTAACTTTAAATTTTCCCTTAGCAAATTTAGGGAGATTTTGAACATTATCTACAGATTTATCTGGACCATAAGTATAATCAAAGCCCGCTACAACTGTGTCAACCTTAAGCTTTAAAAGAACATTATCTACATACTCTTGAGGACTCAACTGACTAAATTCCCTAGTAAAGTTAATTATTACTAAATAATCAACACCTAATTTTTCCATTTCGAGTGCTTTTTCTTCATTAGTAGTAATATAACTAATCTTATTTTTAGAAAATAATTCTTGTGGATGATGATTAAATGTCATTACCATCAACGGTATATTTTTTTCTAGAGCAATTGCTTTAGCATCATTTATTAATTTTTGATGGCCTCGATGAACGCCATCAAAAAAGCCAACTGCTAATACCACACTTTTATCAGTTAATTCTTTATCCCATGGATAATTTAATGTAATAGTTTTCAATTTCAATCTACCTACTCATTTTTAAGTAACATTAAATCAGGTCGATATTCTTTACCTTTTTTCTTATAAATCGCCTTAACTATTCCATTATAGCTTAAAGCTACTATATCAGGCACATTATTTAATCTAACACTTGCACCATTTTTTACACGTGAGAATTGTTCAGTAGATAATTCGATATTAGTTAAATCAGAAAAAAATGTATTAATTGACTGTAGCCATTTGTTAGGAGTATCGATATTTGCTTCAATATCTTCAAGAGTTACTGCTTGACTCATATCATAACCAGAACTTTCCGTTCTTGTTAATTCAGTCATTACAGCAGGTACGTTTAAAATCTCGCCTAAATCATTAACCAAAGATCTGACATAGGTTCCTTTGGAGCATTTAACAGAAAAACTAAAGCTCTCTGTTTTTAATTCAGAATCATAAATAGGATCAGAGGTGAGTGTATAGTTATAGACTCTTACTTCTCTTTCGGGACGTTCAACCTCAATTCCCTCTCTAGCATATTCATAAAGTCGCTTGCCATTAACTCTTACAGCAGAATAGATTGGTGGTAGTTGCTTGATATTTCCTGTCAACTTCTTCATGACCAGCTCAATTTCATTACTAGAAAATGGCTCTAGAATTTTTTTAGTAGCTAAAATTTTACCATCTAAGTCATAGCTATCAGTTGCCTGCCCTAGCATTCCCTTACCAAGGTAAGACTTAGGTTTTAAATGCATTAATTCAATTAGCTTAGTTGCCTGTCCAATAGCAATTGGTAATACACCATTAACTTCTGGATCTAAAGTGCCAGCATGACCAATTTTTTTGATATGCAAGATTTTACGCAATTTATAAACACAATCACTACTTGTCATACCACGAGGTTTATTTAAAACAATAATTCCATTTAACATATATTTTTCTCCTCTTATGAAAAAAGCGCCTTACGGCGCTTTTTATTAATTTTGCTTTCTACGAGCTTCATCAGCTTTTTTAACTTCTCTAATTAGATTATCAATCTTACTACCATAAGCTACAGAGGTATCACGTTTAAAAATTAGTTCTGGAACTTTATAAACAGTAAGAACTTGACCAAGCAAGTGCCGCATAACTCCCTTAGCTTTTTCTAAGCCTGCTGCAGTATCTTGCTCTACTTTAGGGTCATCTGATAATAAGCTATAGTAAACAGTTGCATATGATAGATCATTAGTACATTCAACTGCTGTAATTGTTACATCAGCAACACGTGGATCGCGAATATCTTTACGTAATATCTTAGTTAATTCACGTAATATTTCGCCTTCTACACGCCCAATTCTATGTTTCATAGATAGTACCTTCCTTTTTTTACTAAAGCGTTGATCTATTCAACAGGCACTTCTTGCATTTCGTAAGCTTCTAATTGGTCATCTACCTTAATATCGTTAAAGTTTTCAATAGTTAAACCACAATCGAAACCTTGCTTAACCTCTTTGACATCATCTTTAAATCTCTTAAGTGAAGCAACTTTACCATCATATTTAACGATACCATCTCTAATGACACGGATACCTGAATCGCGAGTTACATAACCGCTATCGACAAATGCACCTGCAATAGTACCTACCTTAGATACTTTCCAAGTTTCACGAACAGTTAAGCTACCAGTAACTTTTTCTTCATAGGTAGGTTCAAGCATACCTTTCATAGCTGCTTCAACATCATCCATCGCTTTGTAAATAATGTTGTATAAACGAATATCGACATTATCGCTTTCTGCCTGACTTTTAGCAGTTGCGGTTGGACGAACATTAAAACCAATAATGAAGGCATTTGATGCACCAGCTAAAGTAACATCAGACTCATTAATGGCACCTACACCTGAGTGAATGATATTTACACGAACACCTTCAACATCAATTTTTTCAAGAGATTGCTGTAACGCTTCGGCAGAACCTTGAACATCAGCTTTAAGAACAATGTCAACTTCTTTCATGTTTTCTCTCTTCATTGTGTCAAATAAGTTATCAAGAGTAACATGTTGTACATTTTCGCGTTGTTTTTCAAGAGCATTTTTAGCACGTTGTTCACCAACGCTTCTAGCAGTCTTTTCATCATCAAAGACAACTAACTTATCAGCTGATGAAGGAACATCATTTAATCCAGTAATTTCAACTGGCGTAGATGGTGTAGCCTTTTTAACACGACGACCTTTATCATTAGTCATGACACGGACACGTCCGTAAGTATCTCCAATAACAATTGGATCACCAATCTTTAAAGTACCTTGTTGAACTAATAAGTCAGCTACAGGTCCGCGACCTTTGTCTAGTCTAGCTTCGACAACAGTACCAATTGCTTTTTGTTGTGGGTCTGCTTGTAGTTCCATCACATCTGCTTGTAGCAAGATCATTTGAAGCAGGTCATCAACATTTTCACCAGTCTTTGCAGAAATCTTTACAAAGATTGTGTCACCACCCCAATCTTCTGGAACAAGACCATATTTCATTAGTTGTTCCATAACATGATCAGGATTTGCACCAGGTTTATCAATCTTGTTAACAGCAACAATAATTGGAACTTGGGCACTTTTAGCATGATCAATGGCTTCAATAGTCTGTGGCATTACACCATCGTCAGCTGCTACAACTAAAACGACAATATCAGTAATTTCTGCACCACGAGCACGCATGTTAGAAAATGCAGCATGTCCTGGAGTATCTAAGAAAGTAATCAATCTATCGTCCAGTCTTACTTGGTAAGCACCAATACTTTGAGTAATACCACCAGCTTCGTGCTCAGAAACATTGGTATGACGCAAGCGGTCTAATAAAGTGGTCTTACCGTGGTCTACGTGTCCCATAATAGTTACTACAGGTGGACGTTTAACTTGATTCTTAGACTCTTTAGAAGCTTCCATTTCCTTAGTGTATAAGTTATCAATATCAGAAATATCTTCATGAACTTTCTCTTCAGACTCAATGCCATATTCAGCTGCTAAAAGTTCAATAGTATCTTTATCCAGAGATTGATTTTGATTAGTCATTACACCCAGCATAAATAGCTTCTTAACGATTTCAGCTGGTTCTCTATGTAATATTTTACCTAAATCTTGAGCATTCATACCTTCTTCATAAACTAATACTTCTGGCAATGGACGCTCTTTTCTTTGAGTAGGTTGCTTCTTTACTTCAGTATGTTGTGTGCGTTGCTTTTTCTTATTTCGACGGCGACGTGCCTTGTCAGAACGTTCATTTCTTTGACGCTCATAATCAGCTGAATCATGACGCTTCTTATTTGATTTACTAAAGTCTTTTGCTCTATTTGGTTTAGAGTCTGGCTTTTCAACTGGAGGAGTTGGAATGGAAGCGACACGCTCAACTTTCTTTACCTTTGGTTTATTTCTAGCAGGAGATGGCTTAATAATTTTAGGGCCAACTGGCTTTTTACTTGCCTCTACATGGGCTTTAACAGCTTCGGCTCCTTCTTTTATAATTGGTCTTCTCTGATTACGCGTAGGATTTTCCTCTTTCTTTACGCTCTTATTAGGAGCTGATTTAGGTTTATTTTGTTCTTCATGCCATTTTTGACGTGAAATTCTTGCTTGTGCATCAAGCTCCCCAGCTTCTGCACGTTGCTTCTTTTTAAATTGCTTTAATAAATCTCTAGCAGCTGGACGCGGACTATTACTATCTGCTTGCTCATGTTTATTATTCCGCCGGCGATCATTAGAATTCTTAAAATGACGCTTATTTTTATTATGATTGTCATTTTTCTTTTTTTCTTTATGATCTCGTTTTCTAATCGCACCAACTGAAATTTTTATTTTACTTTTTCCTTTGGATTGATTATTTTCAGCTTTTGATGATTTAGCAGTCTTGAAGCTACTCATTAATTTAGAAACTTGCGCATCATCCAATGAGGACATGTGACTTTTGACATCAAACCCTAGTCCCTTTGCCTTATCAACAACGGCCTTATTATCGATGCCTAATTCTTTTGCTACTTCATAAATTCTCTTTTTAGCCATCAAATCACACTCCTTTATTTAATTTTTTAATTATAGCTTGACTAAAGCCAGGATCAGCAATTGCAACTATCTTTCTCTTCTTTCCTAAAGCACTAGTAAGTTGGTCAGCAGTAAATAAGTCACAAACAAAAATTTTTTGCTTACGATTTAAAAATTCTAGCTTATCTCTAGTATTTTTGCTTAAATCTGAAGCAATAAAAATAATTTTTAACTTGCGGTGTATTAATCCTAACTTAACTGCATCAAAGCCACTAATTAGCTTTCCTGCACGCTGTGTCAAACCTAAAAAATTTAAAACTAATTTATCACTTTGCAAAGTTATTCATCACCAAACAATTCTTTTCTTGCCTTTTGGTGGTCCACATATGCATAAAGCTCTTTATAGAAATCGTCAGAAATTTTTGTTCCTAAACTTTTTTCTAAAACTCTATTTTTTTGCGCTTCTGCAATTTTTTCTGGCTCTAAAGAAACATATGCTCCGCGCCCGGACTTTTTACCAGTTGGATCTACGTAAACATTTTTTTCTTTATCAACTACAATTCTTACTAATTCTTTTTTAGGAGCCATCGTGTTGGTCAAAAGATCTTTACGCATTGGAATCTTTCTTTTTTTCAAAGAAAATCACCTATCCTTATTCTTCTGTTTTATCTTCACTAACTTCTGAATTATCTTCTTGGTCTAATTCTGCATTGTTAGCTTCAGCAGTAGATTTATCTTCTTCGCTTGTGCTGGCTTCATCTACAAATTCAACTTGCGATTCTGGTTTAATATCAATCTTATAATTGGTTAATCTTGCAGCTAAGCGAACGTTTTGACCTTTTTTGCCAATTGCTAATGAGAGTTGGTAGTCAGGCACAATTACTAGAGCATTCTTTTCAGATTCATCATCACTAAATTGCACTGCAATTACTTCCGCAGGATTAAGGGCATTGGCAATATAATCAGAGGGATCTTCCTCATATTTTACAACGTCAATATTTTCGCCACCTAATTCATTAACAATATTCTGGATACGTGAACCTTTAGGACCAACGCAAGTACCTACTGGATCTACATTTGGATCATCGCTCTTAACGGCAATCTTTGTACGATCTCCAGCTTCGCGAGAAATAGAAACAATTTGTACAGTTCCATCATAAACTTCAGGAATTTCTTGTTCAAACAGTCTCTTCACTAAATCTGGGGCAGTTCTAGATACAACGATTTGAGCACCCTTAGAGTCTGTGCCAACCTTCTTAACTAACACACGAATTCGGTCTTGAGGATTGTAAACTTCACCATCTAATTGATCTTGAGGAGGCATAACTGCTTCAACCTTACCAATTTTAACATAAACAAAGCGATTATCTTGTCTTTCAACAATCCCAGTCACAATTTCATCTAAATATTGTGAGTATTCAGCATAAATATGTTCTCTTTCAGCTTCACGTAAGCGCTGCATAATCACCTGCTTGGCAGTTTGTGCTGCTAACCGTCCAAAGTTTTTAGGTGTTACTTCAAACTTAATTTCATCACCTAATTCATAGGCTCTATTAATTTCTAAAGCATCTTTTAGACTTACTTCAAGGCGGCTATCTTGGACCTCTTCTACAACAGTTTTAACTGCATTGACTCTAAAAGATCCCTTCTTTTCATCAAAAACAACTTCTACATTCTGAGCTTGATTATAATTCTTTTTGTATGCTGCTACTAAGGCTGCCTTAATAGCATCGACAATAACTTCTTGTTTAATGCCTTTTTCTTTCTCTAAGATAGAAAAAGCCTCAACCATTTCATTTGCCATAAGTTTTTGATCAATCCTTTCTAAAATTCGATTGCAAAGCGGATATTGGCAATCGCACTACGGGGAATTTCTATTTCTTTTTTACGAGTTTTGATTTTAATTTCTAAATTTACAGTATTGTGATCAAAATCCTTTAAAGTTCCCTCATAAACTTTATTTCCATCAATTTTTTTATATAAGCCAACGTGAATATATGATCCTCTAGCACGTTGCCAATCTGCCTCAGTCTTAATTGGACGTTCCAGTCCAGGAGAAGAAATTTCTAAAATATATGGTACTGGAAAAGGATCGGGATTAAGTTCATCTAGCTTTTCAGACACAATATCACTCAAATTAGCAATTTCTTCAATGTCGATGCCTCCCGGAACTTTATCCACATAAATACGTAAATAATATTGTGACTTTTCTTTTACGTATTCAACATCTACTAACTCATCACCACGGGCTTCAGCTAGGGGAGTAACCATATTAGAAACAATCTCGGTAATTTTTGCCAATTTTATTCCTCCGTAATAAAAAGAGTGAGCATTACTGCTCACTCGAATTAGCTATTCGAACTTCATTGCTAGAATACCATATTTAGCTTGAATTGTAAATCTTGAAGTATTAAAAAAGTGAAAGTTGATTTTGATCAGGCATTCCATCTAACACACCATTATTTTCAAAGTATTCCATAATTGTTTGAGACACTTTGCCACGAGTAGATAGATCTTCTTTAGACAAAAATTTCTGTTCTGTACGAGCCGCTACAATTTGGCGTGCAGCATTATCCCCTAATCCAGGTACTGCATTAAATGGTGCTAAAATAGTATGATCATCAATAATTTTGAAATCAGTTGCTTCTGAATGATCAATATCAACCATTTTAATTTTAATTCCTCGCTCTAAACATTCATTAGCTATTTCCAAAACTGTTAGTAATGATTTATCTTTTGCAGAAGCGTCCATGCCTTCGTCTTGAATTTTTTGCATAGCAGCTTTAACACTATTTTTGCCATGACTCATTGCCACTAAGTCAAACAAATCTGCCCTAACAGAGAAGTAAGAAGTGTAGTAAATTACCGGATAATAAACCTTGAACCAAGCAATTCTCAATGCCATTAAAATATAAGCTGTAGCATGAGCCTTAGGAAACATATATTTGATCTTTAAACATGAATCAATATACCAATCTGGAATATTATCATTCTCTTTTAGAACTGCCATATCTTCATCGCCGATTCCGCGACCATGACGAACAGATTCCATTGTAGAAAAAGCAACCTCAGGTTTAACTCCCCAGTGAATTAAGTCCATCATAATGTTATCACGACATCCAATGACATCCTTTAGACTAACTACACCCTTATTAATTAAGTCTTCAGCATTCCCTAACCAAACATCAGTACCGTGTGATAAACCAGAAATCTGTAAAAGCTCTGAAAAAGTAGTTGGTTTAGTTTCTTCCAGCATTCCTCGTACAAATCTAGTACCAAATTCTGGGACACCTAAGGTACCTGTTTGTGAGCCTATTTGTTCTGGTGTGACTCCTAGAATGTCAGTTCCAGAAAACAGCGACATAACGCCTGGATCATCTGGTGGAATTGTTAGTGGATCAACTCCTGATAAATCCTGTAACATTCTAATCATCGTTGGATCATCATGTCCTAAAATATCAAACTTCAATATATTATCGTGAATAGAATGGAAATCAAAGTGCGTTGTCAACCAAGCAGCATTAGTATCATCAGCAGGATATTGCACCGGGGTAAAATCATAAATATCCATATTATCTGGCACAACAACAATACCAGCTGGGTGTTGACCAGTAGTTCGCTTTACTCCAGTTGCTCCTGCAGCTAGACGATCAAGCTCTGCATTTCGCAATTCAAGTCCATTTTCATCTTCATAGTGTTTTGCATAACCATATGCGGTTTTATCAGCTACAGTACCTATAGTTCCGGCACGATATGAATTGTCTGGTCCAAACATAACTCTAATATAATTATGAGCTACAGGCTGGTAATCTCCTGAGAAATTCAAATCAATATCAGGAACTTTATCACCATGGAACCCTAAGAAAGTTGCAAATGGAATATCTTGACCATCTTTAACCAATGGAGTACCACATTCAGGACAATCTTTATCTGGTAAGTCATAGCCAGAGCCATACTCACCATTTTCAAAAAATTTATGATATTTACATTTTGGACAACGATAGTGAGGCGGCAGCGGATTAACCTCGGTAATACCTGACATAGTAGCTACTAGGCTAGATCCAACAGAACCACGTGATCCTACCAAATAACCATCTTTATTAGATTTAGCCACTAGTTTTTGAGAAATTAAGTAGATAACTGCATAACCATTAGAAATAATTGAATTAAGTTCCATATCAATGCGGTCTTTAACTATTTTTGGTAAAGGGTTGCCGTATAATTCATATGCCTTATTATAAGTCAAGTCCTTCATCTCTTGATCCGCATTTTCAATATGCGGTGGATATAGACCGCTCTTAATCGGAGCAATTTCTTGAATCTTATCAGCAATCAAATTAGTATTATCAATAACTATTTCTTTTGCCGCATCTTCGCCTAAAAACTCAAATGCATCAAGCATTTCTTGAGTTGTATAAAAATATAAATTTGGCAGATCTTTGTTTCTATTAGGATTACGTTTTTGCGATGCAATTAAAATCTTACGATATATTTCTTCATGAGGTTCTACATAGTGACTATCACTGGTTGCAACGACAGGCTTGTTAAGCTCTTTTCCTAATTTATAAATATTAGTTAAGATCTCTTGTAACTCAGACTCATCTTTAATTAATTGATCTTCAATTAGCATTTTATAAGTTTCAGGTGGTTGAATTTCAAGAAAGTCATAAAACCTAGCTTTTTCACGCGCTTCATCGTAGCCTTTTTGCATCATAGCTACAAAAACATCGCCTTCTAAACATCCACTTCCAAATAATAGTCCTTCATGATATTTTCTCAATTCAGACTTAGGGGTTCTAGGCTCACGATAGAAGTATTTAGTACTTGCAACAGATACTAACTTGTACATGTTCTTTAAGCCCGCTTGATTTAACGCTAAAACAGTCATATGACTTGGTCGAGCACGCTTATAAACTTGCCCATATTTGGCATAATCATTCATCTTACCTAAATCTGGTTCATTAAATCTATCATAAAATGCGTCAAGTAGCTTGAACATTAAATATCCTGTAGCTTCTGCATCTTGATTAGCTCTATGGTGATGCTCAAGAGTTACATTATACTTTTTGGCTAAAGAATCTAACGTATGACGTGTCTGTTCTGGATGTAGAAGACGAGACACTTCAAGAGTATCAACTACTGGTTGAGATATTTCATCTAGCTGAGCACGTCTTAAAGCAGCATTTACAAAGCCAACATCAAATTGAACATTATGTCCACATAGGGGTCTATCACCATAAAAATCTTTGAATTGCTTAATTACAACTGCTTCATCATCAGCTTTGCTTACCATTTCATCTGTAATTGAAGTTAAATTAATAGTTGCATCACTTAAGGGATGATGGGGATTAATAAATTTATCAAATCGCTCAAGCACCTCTCCATTCTTCATCTTTACAGCACCAATTTCAATAATTGTGTCATAAACTGAAGAAAGCCCAGTTGTTTCAACGTCAAATATTACATATTCGCGGTTTCGATAATCCATTTCTGCTGGATTTAAAACTAATAAGGCATGATCATCAATCATATTAGCTTCATAACCATACAAGATTTTCATATTTTCTTTCTTACCGCTACTATAAGCTTCAGGGAAGGATTGTACATCTCCATGGTCAGTAATTGCAATTGCTGTTTGACCAAATTTTTTGGCTGTTTTAATAAAGTCACTCGGACTATCCGTTGCATCTAACTGACTCATATTAGTATGCAGATGTAATTCAACACGCTGCTTATCGCCCTTATATTCTTCTTGACGACCGACATGTTCAATTAATTCCATATTTCTAATATTAAAAACAACTTCATGCTGCCATTGATCGTCTGCGGCAGACCCTTGCATACGTGCCCATACGCCTGGTTTAATTCCCTTATAGAAATCAATGTCATCAGGATTAGAAATAAATCTCTTAAAACTAATAGAATCCGTGTAGTCAGTAATTTCGCCAGTAAATATCGCCTTTCCAGACTTCAACTCTCTGATATCAATACTAAAGATATGTCCTTCAATGACAACATTAGAAGTACCATCTTCTAATTCTTTCATTTGAGTGAACTTTGCTTTGCTGTCAACCTTATCTTTACCTGCATGACTAGTCTTAACACGGGTATGACTCTTAGGAACAGGTGGAGCATCATTATAAAGCTTGCTCATAGCTTGATCATGCTGAAGTTGTTGCTCTTCTAAGCTCTTAAAATCTTCATCAATGCTTTGAGAATCTACTCGTGTGGCAAACTTAATATTAAAAAAGCCATATTTTCTAAATTCTTCATTCAATTCAGCCAGAATTTTTTCATTAATTAAATTATCTACAACCTGATTTTGGCTAGGAATATACCATTTTCCATCTTCCAATACTGGTTTTTGATTTTGTAGAAATTTTTTAACTACTACAGATAAAGCTGGCGAATTTTGCACTACATGTTGCCAATACTGTGGTAAATATAGTGCCTTTCCATCAGAAGTTTTGACAAATAAATCTACATCAACAATAGAATCAAATTCGGATTTTATAGCATCTAATAATAACTTATATGTATCAAATTGCAGTGGTGTAGCAAAAAAAACGTGGATTTGCCACTTTCTCTCATTGGTTAATACATCCACGTTTTCAATCTCACCAGCTTTGACAATATCATTATCATCAAAGTTTTCTGGAAACTTAATTTGCTTTAATAAGTGTAAGAAAAGATCGTTTTGTTTAGTCACGAAAATTACCCTAACTCTTTATTAATATATGCGTCTAAGTCATCTACATCAATCTCAACAGCTCGATCATCGCTTGGACGCTTAACTTCAACAATACCATCACTAGCTTTGCGACCAATAGTAATTCTAATTGGTGCTCCCACTAAATCTGCATCATTGAACTTAACACCTGGGCGTTCATTGCGATCATCATATAAAACATCATACTTAGATGATAACTTCTTCTCAAGCTTTTCAGCAATCTCAGTTTGAGTATCATCTTTCATTTTCATTTGAATCAAATGAATCTCAAAAGGTGCAATCTCTTTTGGCCAAGCTATACCATTTTCAGTTAGATGTTGTTCAACTGCTGCTGATAACATTCTTGTTACGCCAATACCATATGATCCCATAATAACTGGCTTAGCTTTACCATTATTATCTAAGAAATCTGCTCCCATAGTATCAGTATAGTAAGTTCCCAACTTAAAGATATGACCTACTTCAATAGAAGTTGTAAATTTAAGTGGTAAATGATCCACAGGATCAGGTTCTCCCTCATTAGCAGTTCTCAAATCTGCAAATTCATCAACTTTGAAATCACGATCAATATTAGCATTCTGATATTGATAGTCTGTTTCATTGGCTCCTACAACAACATTATAAAGATTCTTAACGGTTTCATCAGCAATGATTTTATCTGCCCAATTAGCATTTACAGGACCTACACCGCCCTTAGCAGATCCGGTAATGTCAATTAATTCTTCAGCACTTGCTTCACGAACTTCGTCAGCATCTAAAACATGTCCCAATTTAACTTCATTAATTTGCTTATCGCCACGAATCAAAACTAATACTTTTTTATCATCGGCGATAAATAAAATACTCTTTATAATTCTAGTTGCAGGCACATTTAAGAACTTAGATAACTTCTCAATACTCTCGCAATCAGGAGTAGCAACTTTCTCAATATCTTTAAGCTCTTCTGGTTCTTGTTTGAAAGTATCAATACTTTTAGCCATTTCAAGGTTAGCAGCATAGGTTCCCTTTTCATTAGTAGCAATAGTATCTTCACCTATAGCAGCTGGAGCTTGAAATTCAGTTGAATTTTTACCACCCATAGTACCAGAATCAGCGATTACTGGGTGAACTGTAACACCTGCGCGATTAAATATACGCTTATATGCATTTTTTTGATCTTCAAATTGTTCATCAAGTTGATCTTTAGTTGCAGCAAAGCTATAACCATCTAACATTACAAACTCACGTCCACGAAGTAATCCAAATCTAGGACGGTTTTCATCACGAAACTTAGTTTGAATTTGATATAAGGCTAATGGCATTTGCTTATAGCTCTTTAAGTTCTTGGCAACTATTTCTGTAAAAGTCTCTTCATGGGTTGGTCCTAATAAGCTTTCACGTCCATGACGATCCTGCAATTTAAACATTTCTGCACCATATTTTTTATAGCGACCAGATTCTTGCCAAAGAGTTGCTGGAAGAAGATGCGGCATAATCATTTCAGGTACATTAATTCTGTCCATTTCTTGTTCAATTATACTCTCTGCTTTTCTCAAAACGCGATAACCTAATGGTAAATATGCGTAAACACCAGCAGTAACTTGACGAATATAACCTCCTCTGAGCATTAATTGGTGGCTTTTAGCCACAGCATCAGAAGGTGCTTCCTTTAATGTAGGCATGAAAAATTTAGATTGACGCATGTTGTCCTCCAAAAATTAAATTCAAAATTAAATTATTTTATAAAGTAGCGATAAATATCATTACCAGTAACTGCAATTATTAATATCAAAAGAAATACAAAACCGATCATATCAACAATTGCTTCTTTATCTTGTGGAATTGGCTTACCGATAATTAGTTCAATAATATTCAGTAATAGCTTACCACCATCTAAACCAGGAATTGGCAATAAATTAACAATTCCTAAATTAATTGAGATCATTCCTAAGAACACTAATATATAAGTAAAGCCCATTTGAGAAACCTGAGCAGTCTGTGAATAAATGCCAACTGGTCCAGATAGCTTATTCAAACTAAAGTGTCTGAACAATCCACCAACTGCATTAAAAATTAAACCAGTAGTATTTACAGCACTATTCCAGCCTCGTCCCAACTTAGAGGTAAGAGAATCATCAGTCTTAGCATATATACCTAATTGATATGCCTTTTGACCATTAATCGTTACTTCCTTTGGGACTACTCTAAAACTCTTATGTTTATTTTTTCTCTTTACTTCTAGATGAACGGTCTTATTTTTATTCTTAGATATAATTTGACTTATTTGCTCAAATTGCGTAATTTTTTGACCATTTAAAGTAGTTATTTGATCATTTGCCTTAATTCCTATACTTTGAGCAGGTGAATTATTAGCCACATGACTAACTACTGTTGTCGAAGGACCAGGTATAGTCATTGACCAAATCAAAAACACCACGAATCCCAAAATTACATTCATTAATGGACCAGCAATATTAGTTGCTAATTTTTTCCAAACATTTGCTTCTTGAAATTGTACATCTCTAGGTGCAATTAAGAGTTCAGTGCCATTTTTTTCAATGATTGTTGCATCATGATCAACATGATAAGTTTTTAACTTATCTTCTTCTCCATTTTCAAATCCAGAAATAGTTAAATCATCAACAAGATCACTAGAATTTACTTGGAGTGGAACACCCTCAATTGGTATCTGTGAACCAGATGCATCTATTCGCTTCACGACTCCTGCTTCGTTTAGCTGCAAAATAACTGTAGTACCGGGATCAATCTTTGCTGTATCATCTGGGCCAGCTAAACGAACATAACCACCCAATGGTAACCATCGAATTGTATATGTAGTCTGCTTATGCATTACTTGGAACAATTTTGGACCCATACCGATAGAAAATTCTCGGACTAAGATACCAGATTTTTTAGCTACAATAAAATGACCAAATTCATGTACGAAGACGAGGATACCGAAGACAACAATAAAGATTAAAATACCTTTCATTCAGTAGTTCTCCTACATAATACCCATAAATGCAACTACAGGTAATACAAATAACATACTATCGAATCTATCCAAGATGCCACCGTGTCCTGGTAAAATTCTGCCAGAATCTTTTACGCCATAAAATCTCTTGTAGGCTGATTCTACTAAATCGCCCATTTGTCCAATAATAGATAAGAAAAAGGCTAAAACGATTAAGCTGAGAGAATCCCTGCCAGTTGGTACAAAGTATACATAAATTCCTGCACAAATAATTGCCATAATAACGGCTCCAATAGAACCTTCCCATGTCTTATTTGGACTAATAACTGGCCAAAGTTTGTGTCTACCAATCTTTCTACCAATTAAGTAAGCAAAGATATCAGTTGCCCAAACAACTACAAAGACATAGAACAATACTTGTAGTCCCATATGAGCATTTCTAATTGCTGCCATGTAGTGAAAACCTGTACCAATATACAGAGATGCTAATGTATACACACCCACATCATCGAAGGTAACACGATTCTTGGATAGTACAGTTCTCACCAACATTAACATCACAAAGATATAGAAAATACCAATACGAGTTAAAAAAGGTGGCAAAAAACTAAAGAAACTGTCTGGCACAGCCAGCGATAGTGTTGCTAACAGCGCAAACACAAAATCCCAAGAAACTAGAATTTGTTTCTTCATAATGAAGATTTCACCTATACCGACTGCCGCAAATGCACAGGCGGCAATATCTATCCAAATCCCACCAAAATACACAATAGGGATAAATATAATTAAGGCAATAATTGCCGTGATTACTCTTGTTTTCATATCCTAATAAATTTCTATTAATCTATAACTTTCCGAAACGACGATCACGTTTTTGATATTCATCAACTAACTGTTTTAAATCACTCTCATTAAAATCAGGCCAATTTTTCTCAATAAAAGCAAACTCACTATAAGCAACTTGCCACAATAAAAAATTAGACAATCTTTGTTCACCCGATGTTCTAATTAACAAATCTGGATCATCATATGGTGTTAGAGCACTAGTTAGTAAATTATCAGAGAACATTTTCTCATCAATTTTATCGGGATCAACTTTACCAGAAATTGCTTGCTTAGCAATATTTTTTACTGCAGATATTATTTCCTTTCGTGAACCATAATTAAACGCAAAATTTAATACCATACCAGTATTATTAGCTGTTTCTTTCATGGCTCTTTGAACAATTTCATAAGTTCTTTGAGGGATACTATCTTTAAAGCCCATGATATTTACTTTAACATTATTTTCCATTAATTCTGGCATAAATTTATTAAAGAAATCAATCGGCAACTTCATTAAATAGTTTACTTCATCTGTTGGTCGAGCCCAATTTTCAGTAGAAAAGGCATAAAGTGTCAACACTTTAATGCCTAAGTCGTTAGCAGCTAGAGCAATTTTACGAATGTTTTCCATACCATTTTTATGCCCGACGAAACGTGGCAGATGTCTTTTTTTTGCCCATCGTCCATTTCCATCCATAATAATTGCTAAGTGATTCAAAGCTTTTTTATTACTCATATTAGAGTCCTAGCCTTGAGTAATTTCTTTACTCTTCTTATCAGCGAGTTCATCAACCTTCTTAGTTGAATCATCTGTTACCTTTTGAACTTGCTTTTCTAAGTTACGCTGTTCATCTTCAGTAATATCGCCATCTTTAGTCTGACGCTTTAAGGTATCCATTGCTTCACGACGAACATTTCTAATAGCGATTTTAGCTTTTTCAGCTAATTTCCCTACTTGCTTGGCAATTTCTTTACGGCGTTCACCAGTTAATTGAGGAATCACGATTCTAATTACAGAGCCATCATTTGCAGGCGTAATTCCTAAATCTGATGCCAAGATAGCATGTTCAATATCATCTAAGCTAGTTTTATCATATGGTGTAACCATTAAAACACGTGCTTCTGGAATAGTGATACTTGCCATTTGATTTAAAGGAGTTGGTGCACCATAGTATGTCACTTTAATATTATCTAATAAGCTTGCATTTGCGACACCTGCACGGATTGAACCTAAGTCCTTTTCATAAACTGCAATGGATTTATCCATATTACTTCTTGCTTTTTCAATAACTTCATTTGACATTATTTATCACCCCTAATAACTGTACCAATATTTTCACCTTCAACAACTTTTTGAATGTTGCCAGGTTTATTAACATTAAAGACAATCAGCGGAATATCATTATCCATTGATAATGAACTTGCTGTGCTATCCATAACTTTTAAGTTCTTTGAAATTAAATCTAATTGAGTTAATTCATCATACTTTTTAGCACTAGGATCAAGCTTTGGATCAGCAGAGTACACTCCATCAACACCATTTTTAGCCATTAAAATGACATCTGCATCAATTTCAGCTGCGCGCAAAGCTGCAGTAGTATCAGTTGAGAAGTATGGATTACCAGTACCACCACCAAAGATTACTACCCGACCCTTTTCTAAGTGACGAATAGCCTTTCGACGAATGTAGGGTTCAGCAATTTGGCGCATTTCAATTGAAGTTTGTACTCTAGTTGGCACTCCTAAGTTCTCCAATCCATCTTGCAATGCTAGTCCATTCATTATTGTGGCAAGCATTCCCATATAATCTGCTTGAGCTCTTTCCATTCCTAAATTTGCACCGGTTTCGCCGCGCCACATGTTACCACCACCACAAACGATACCGATCTCTACGCCCATATCATGAACTTTTTTTATTTCGCTTGCTAAGTGTCTAATAACTTCTGGATTAATTCCTGTTCCATTCGTGCCGGCAAGCGCTTCTCCGGAAACTTTTAAAATTATGCGTTTGTACTTTACTTGATTCATGATTGTCCTCCTTAATAGCTCTTCTCATTTTACCATAAACAAAGTCAGATAACTGAATATAAAAGCAAACGAATGCAAAAAAAGAGTGATGCAGACGCACCACTCCTTTCTTTAGAAATTACTTCATTTGTTCGCGAACTTCAGCAGCAAAATCTTCTTGCTTCTTTTCGATACCTTCACCAACTTCATAACGTTGGAAAGCAACTAACTTAGCGCCTTTTTCTTTTAAGAACTCACCAACAGTTTTGCTGTCGTCCATAATGTAGTTTTGTGATAAAACTGCAAATTGCTTATCAACTTGAGTATTATCATCAATAAAGCGTTGCATCTTACCAGGAATAATCTTGTCCCAAATCTTTTCTGGTTTGCCTGCTTCTTTAAGTTCTGCCTTAATGTCTTCCTTAGCCTTAGCTAAAACATCATCAGTTAATTGCTTTTCTGAGCCATAAACGTAGTGAGGTAATGGCTTCTTATTTACCAATGCACGGCTTTCATTGTCTTGGTCAATCTTGTGATTCATTAAAGCTAATTGTTCAGTAATAAACTCATCGCTTAATTCATCAGGTGAAATAACCTTAGGACTCATTGCCGCAATGTGCATTGCCAAATGCTTAGCAGTAGCAGCATCTGCACCTTCTAAGACAGTAATAACACCAATTTGACCACCATTATGTTGGTAAGCACCAAATTCTTGGTCATCAGTCTTTTGCTCTAAAGCAAAACGGCGTAAAACAATCTTTTCACCAATTGTTGCTGTTGCATCAACAAATGATTGAGCTAAAGTAGTTCCATTCTCCATCTTTAACTCTTCAGCAGCTTCCATGTTAGCAGGCTTACCTTCAGCGATTGTCTTAGTAACATCATTTACTAATTTAACGAATTTGTCGTTTTGAGAAACAAAGTCAGTTTCTGAGTTAACTTCAGTAATAGCTGCTGAATTACCATCAACATAAACACCAGTTAAACCTTCAGCGGCAATACGATCTGCTTTCTTAGCAGCTTTAGCCATACCTTTATCACGAAGATATTGGATTGCCTTTTCCATATCACCGTCAACTTCTACCAATGCTTTCTTGGCATCCATAACACCAGCACCAGAGCGTTCACGTAATTCTTTAACTTGAGCAGCGGTAATTTTTGCCATTTCAATTTCTCCTTATGAAATCTTAGTAAAAATTAATCTTGATCTTCTGCTTCTTCAGCTACTTCTTCAATTGACTTTTCGCCATTGTCAGCTTCAGCAGCCTTGTCAGCCATCTCTTTTTCAACGTCTTCGTTGTCGTCTTGACCTTGCTTACCTTCGATGATAGCGTCAGCCATAGCACCAGCAATTAAGCGAATAGCACGGATAGCATCGTCGTTTGATGGGATAACAACGTCAATTGGATCTGGATCAGTGTTAGTATCAACCATAGCAACAACTGGAATACCTAAAATATTAGCTTCGTGAACAGCGATCTTTTCTTTCTTAGGATCAACAACGAACATAACATCAGGAATTCTAGGCATATCTTCGATACCACCTAAGAATCTTTCAAGCTTGTCCATTTCCTTAGTTAAAAGTGCTACTTCCTTCTTTGGAAGAACATCAAAAGTACCGTCTTCTGACATTTCCTTTAATTGCTTTAATCTCTTAACACGGCTTTGGATAGTAGTCCAGTTAGTCAAAGTACCACCTAACCAACGTTGGTTAACGTAGTATTGACCTGCGCGCTTAGCTTCTTCAGCGATTGAATCTTGTGCTTGCTTCTTAGTACCAACAAACAAGAATACACCGCCATCTTGAGCAACTGCCTTAGTGTAGTTGTAAGCATCATCTAACATCTTAATAGTCTTTTGTAAGTCGATGATGTAGATACCATTTCTTTGAGTAAAGATATAAGGAGCCATCTTAGGGTCCCATCTTCTAGTTTGGTGACCAAAGTGTACACCTGCTTCAAGCAATTGCTTCATTGTAACAACTGTCATAAAAAAATCCTCCTATGGTTATTAATTCCTCTCAGAAGGTCCCATTAGAATCAGACCCAATACTAGGGCACCGTAGATTCTAATCGCTTCTGATGTGATATATAAATATGCGTGTAAAAGCACACTCAAACATTGTACATAATATTAGTGATGATTTCAATCAAAACTTTATATTATGTTCTCTTAAAAATTTTTCTTTCCATTTTCGATCATGGTGTTTGAACCAGTACTCACGTTTCAAAGCTAATTTTTTATCTTCAAATTCTTCATAATAAATCAACTTGACAGGTCGACGAGCTTTAGTATATTTAGCTCCTTTACCAGAATTATGCATCTCTAATCGATGTTTCAAATCATTAGTAAATCCCCCATAAAAGCTACCATCACTGCACAGAAGGCAATAAAAATAATACTTTTGTTTTTGATGATGTTTAATTCTTTCATCGGAGCTCTGTTTAATGATTTTTTGAATTTCTGGTTTAAACGTACCGTCTAAATTATGAACTTCAATCGCATCCCTCAAAACTACACCATCACTAGCTGCGTTTCTGATAGCTTCAACAATAATTAAGTTACTATTATCTCCTCTTCTAGAGACAAATGGTTGTACAGTCTTGACACTCATATTATGATTCAAACAAAAATGCATGATCTCGCCTAATCGCTCTGGTCGATGAACCATTATCATCTTCCCTTTCATCTTAAGCATTTGACTAGCAACATCAATAATCCCATTTAAATCAATTAATAATTCATGGCGAGCTATTGCCTTTTTTTTATCTGGATTAAGTACATGTCCCTTAGGCGCTTTAAAATATGGTGGATTAACAACTACCATATCAAACTTATCTTTACCTAACTTTTGCGGAGCATCAAGAGCATCGATATTGTGAACATCAATTCGATTCTCTAGTTCATTTAACTCTATACTTCGCTTAGCTTGATCGGCAAGGTCATTTTGAATTTCTACTGTATCATAGTGAGCACGATTAAAATAGGCCATATAAATGCTAGCAGCGCCATTACCACTACATAAATCAATTACATGATAATTATCATGTATCTTTTCTTTAGCAAAATATGATAACAGCATCGTATCTAGAGTCACTGCGAAGGCATCCTTGGCTTGTATAATTCTTAAATCATCACTATATAAATAATCAATTCTTTCACCGCTTTTAAGTAAGTCAATCACTGATTTCTGCCTTTCTATTTGTAATTTCATCTTACTGGTATAGAATATTACTATAATATCGGAGGAAAAAATATGTTTTACAAAATAATTCGCCCAATCGTACGTTTTATCGTTTGGGTCTTAAACGGTCATCTTCATGTTCATCATAAAGACCGTATTCCTGAAGGCAAATATATTTTAGCCGCCCCTCACCGCACATGGTGGGAACCCATTCTCTTTGCTTTAGCAGCAAGTCCAACAGAATTTATGTTTATGGCAAAAAAAGAATTATTTAAAAATCCCATTTTAAGTTTTATCTTAATCCATGCCCATGCTTTTTCTGTTGATAGAAAAAATCCAGGTCCTTCTGCAATTAAAATTCCAGTCAAAGGATTGCGTAAAGATAATCTTTCATTAATTATCTTTCCATCGGGAACTCGTCATTCTGCAGAATTAAAAAGCGGTGCTTTTGTTATAGCTAAAATGTCGGGCAAACCAATTTTACCTGTAGTTTATCAAGGTCCACTAACTTTTAGTGGTCTTTTAAAAAGAAAACCGTTGGAAATTTGCTTTGGCAATCCGATCTATATACCTAAAAATCAAAAAGTCAATAAGGATACGGTTCCCGACTTATACGCTGAACTTGAGAAAGCATGGGATAAGCTTGATAAAGAGCAAAATCCTAACTTTCATTATATTGCCAAATAAAGTGAGAATTATATTTCTCACTTTTTTCTTTACTCCTAAATTTTAAATTAGTGTTAAAATTACTCTTAGTTTTTTAAATGGAGGAAATTTAATTGGTATTAGAAAAGACATTTTATAAAATGATGCTCAGTAAATCTTTTCCATTTCCCGTTAAGGTTACTTATTGGGACGGCAAAAGTAAAGTTTATGGCAATGGTAACCCTGGACTAGAGATTGTTTTTAATGAGAAAATCCCAATTACTGATATTACCCGTAATGCTTCCCTAGCTCTTGGTGAAGGATATATGGATAAAAAGATTGAGATTAAGAGTACTAATGGTAGCGATAAGCAAGCAATTCAAAAACTAATCCTAGGCGCCTACCAATCTGCAGACTCTTTTATGAGAAATTCTAAATTTAGAAAATTTATGCCTAAAGCTAAAAAGCATACTGAAAAGCAGAATCAAGCAGATATTCATAGTCATTACGACATTGGTAATGAATTTTACAAGCTGTGGCTTGATCCAACTATGACTTATTCTTGTGCTTACTTCACTAATGGTAATACTGATGACTTAGAAGCCGCACAGATCGCTAAAGTACACCATATCCTTAAAAAATTAAATCCCCAAAAAGGCAAAACTTTCCTAGACATTGGCTGTGGTTGGGGAACTTTAATGTTAACTGCTGCTAAAGAATATGATCTTAAAGTAACTGGTGTTACCTTGAGTGAACAGCAATATAAATTAGTAAATCAAAAAATTAAAGCCATGGGGCTGCAAGATCAAGCGGAAGTATTACTTGAAGATTATCGTGAATTAAAAGATCGCAAATTTGACTACATTACTTCCGTTGGTATGTTTGAACATGTTGGCAGCGAAAACCTAAGTGGCTACTTCGCCGATATTGCTAAATACTTAAATGATAATGGTATAGCACTTATTCATGGTATTACTCGCCAACAAGGTGGAGCTTCTAATGCTTGGATTGATAAATACATATTCCCAGGCGGTTATATTCCAGGGCTTCAAGAAATTGTTGGTGATATCGTCGAAAACAATTTACAAATTACAGATATGGAAACTCTTCGTCGTCACTATCAAAGAACCTTAGAAATTTGGGATAAAAACTTTAACGCTATTCGTGATAAAGCACAGGAAATGATGGGTGAGCGATTCTGCAGAATGTGGGATCTTTACCTACAAGCATGTGCAGCTTCTTTTGAATCTGGTAATATTGATGTTATTCAATATTTACTAACTAAGGGCCCATCTGGCGAAAAACTACCAATGACTAGATCTTATATGTTAACCGAAAAATAATGTTTATAAAAAAACTGTTAGGAAAAATCCTAGCAGTTTTTTAATTACCAAATTATTACACGTTGATTTTCATCAAGCCACATACCATCTTCCGGCTTAACATCGTACGTTTCATAGAACTCTTTTTGACATTGAACAGGAATATTAACACGTGTTGGCTGTGGAGCGTGTACATCAACAGCGATTTCAGTTTTTATTGCTTCTGGCCGCTGAATTTGCATCCACGAACGCGCATAATTTTCAAATAATTCTTTCAAATTACCATCATCCATCTTACATGCTTGAATAGCACAGGTAAGCCCACTAATATCAGAAATATTCTCTGAAACTACTTGCTTACCATTTAACTTAGATGGTCCATACTCTAACCCATCATAAATATCAATAGCCGCTTTAGTACGTTTATTAAATTCAGCAAAATCTTCCTCAGTCCACCAATTCTTCATGTTACCCTTTTCATCAAATTGGGCACCATTATCATCAAAAGCATGAGAAATTTCATGACCAATAGTTGCACCAATACCACCATAATTAGCAGCTCTACTTTGTTTAGAATCATAAAACGGTTTTTGCAATATTCCAGCTGGGAAAGTTAGATCGTTTCTTTGTGGATCATAACAAGCATTATTCATATTACCTGGCATTAACCATACCGAACGATCCACTGGCTTTACCAATTTAGCAAGATTTACTTTATACTTTTCAATATTAATATTTCTAATATTTTCATATAGAGACTTATTCTTATCAACAATTAGTTGATTAAATACTTCTTCTTGCTTTTCTGGATAGCCAATTTTAAGTACTAGGGCTTGTAATTTTACAATTGCTTGTTTCTTAGTTTCTTCAGATAACCAGTCATTATCAGCAATCCTCTGCTCATAAACCTTAAGCATTTTTTCTATCATTTCAATAACATCTTGCTTAGCAGATTCACCAAAGTAAGTGCGACCATAATATATTCCATCAACTTCAGCAAAAATTCGATCAGCTAAGCGATAAGCATGCTTTTCCTGGGACGGCAACTCACTGGAACCAGTAATTGCTTGATTATATGGAAATGCAGCTTCTCTTACTTCTTGTGATAACAGATTAGTAACGCTATTGATAAACTTAATTAGCATCCAGCCTTTAATTTCAGCAAAATTATTAGAATTTATTAATTCCTCTGCATGTTCTAAGAACCTAGGTTCCGTAACAACAACCTTCTCAGGGATTTGAGGCAAAATCTTTTCTAAATATTGCTTCATATCAAATGACCTAAATTTAGCTAGAAAATCTTCCATTGACATTGGATTATACATATTGACATAGCTTGACCATTCTTCAGTTGATTTAACTATCTTAGACAATTTTTGATCAAAAGCTAGGCCGGCTTTAACTTGAGATTGAGCATCCTCTATTGACATGCCTGCCATAGTCAATAAATTGATAGTTTGTCTTTCTAAAATAGAAAGTAATTTTTCTGCATCTGCATCCTGATAGCTAGTAGTATCCGGCAATAATGTTCCCGGACCATAAATATACAAAACATTCTTGCTAGTATCTTTCATATCAGCGTCAACGTCAAAGGCAAAAGGTAAGGTGAAGTTACTTAAAGTTAATTGACTTGCTAAATGATTAAATTGATCAAAATCTTTTAAATTATTGATCTGATTCAAATCAGACTTAATTGGTAACGTACCTTGCTTATCTCTAGTGTCAAAATTGCGGGCTAGCTTATACAAAGCGATAGCTTTAGAAAAATTATCAACTTGAGGTAATTCTTTTTCGCCACTAGCAAAATCAGCAAAGTCCTTCATCATAATCTTCTCAAGACGCATGTCGATTTGAGCATTAGTTCCCATTTCAGTACGATCAGCTGGAATTTTAGCTGTCTTTTGCCATTCAGCATTTACTGCTAAATATAAATTATCTTGAGGGCGCATCTTATCAGACCCAGTAATATCACCTGCACCACCACGAATAGAAAAATACTTCTTCATATTAGTTACCTTCCTTGTCTGTATTCTGCTGTAAAGTATATAAGTTATAGTAATAGCCCTTTTGAGCTAGTAATTCATCATGCGTACCTTTTTCAACAATTCTTCCCTTGTCTAAAACGATAATTTGATTAGCATCTGCAATTGTTGAAAGGCGGTGAGCGATTGCTAGCGTAGTTCTGCCCTGGCGTAACTTCTTCAATCCTGCTTGAATTAAGCTTTCAGTTTCAGTATCAACATTAGCTGTCGCTTCATCCAAGACTAAAATTTTAGGGTCAGTCACTAAAGTTCTAGCAAAGGAAATCAGTTGTCGCTCGCCTTGGCTAAATTCACTGCCACCTTCACGAACTTTAGCATGGTATTGGCCTGGCAGCTTTTCAATAAATTGATCTGCTTGAACAACTTTTGATGCTTGTTTAACTTGTTTATCAGTAATTTTAGAGTTATACAGGCGAATATTTGAACTAATATCACCATAAAACATAAATGGCTCTTGTAATACTAAGCCCAATTTTCTTCGTAATTCAGCCTTAGGATATTCTTTAATATTCACCCCATCAATTAGAATCTCACCCTGATAAAATTCATAAAAACGCATCATTACATTAATAATTGAACTTTTTCCTGAACCGGTATGACCTACGATACCAAGAGTTTCACCTGGATTAACTGTAAAGCTAATATCATGTAAAATTTCATGCTCGCCATCGTAAGAAAAACTAACATGCTTAAATTCAATCTTGCCCTTAGTAACAGCTAAGTTAGAGCTCTCGTTTTGTTTAGGTTCATACTCATCATTATCTAAAATTCTAAAAATCCTCTTTCCAGCTACAATACCATCTTGAAACATAGTCATTGTATCCATCATAGTTGATATTGGATTAAAGAAAGAAGCAACATATTGGGAAAAAGAATACATGATGCCAGCTGGCACAAAAGTATCGTGTAAAGGATAGCCGAAATACATTAATGTCACTGCTAGTGCTAATGAATAAAGCAAACTAGTTAGCGGTGAAAGTAATAATGAATTCACTCTAATCATTCGAAAGCGCATATCCATCAATGAGCCATTTTGCTTTTCAAAATTGGCAGTCATCCGCTCTTCTTGCTTAAACTGCTGGATAAGAGATACACCTTCAATAGATTCATTTAAATTAGTATTAATGCCACTGAGCCTTTCTCTAAAGCCACGATATAACTTAGAACTTTTTCGAGAATAAAGCCAAATTACTAGTAACAAAATTGGTAAAAATATTAACACTAAACCAGCTGCGACTTTATTAGTCAAATACATTGCCACAAAGGCGGTAATAATTGAAAATACTCCAATTACTACACCAGATAAAACTGATAAGAAATTACTCAAAGTCATTGTATCATTAGTAACACGGGATACAATTGAACCAGCTGGTGTTTGATCAAAATATCTCATCCCTAAAGTATGGAGCTTTTTATACAAAACTTTACGTACACTTTCAAGTGTTTTTTCTGAGCCAAGTGCATAGAAATATTCATAAGTAAACTGAATAATCGCTTTTAAAATACTTCCAAAGCCATAAAGCAATCCCGCCCACAATATAACTTGTAGTGTTGCATTTTGCTTAACTAAATAATTGTCCAAAAAATATTGCAGTCCTCTTGGTAAAAGCATATTAATTACACTAACAATAAATGCTCCTACTAAGGCTAAGCCTATCTCAAACTTAAAGGGCTTTACAAAAGTCATCAGCCTTTTAAAAATTTTCAATTGTTCTTTAACTGGAATTTCTTGAGACCAGATTGATTGGTTTTTATTATCCATCTAATCTTTCACCTACCTTATTTTGTAACTCTTGCCGACGCCACATTTCTGCATACCAACCATTTAATGCAATCAATTGCTCATGAGTTCCGCGTTCAACAATTTGACCATCTTTTAAAACTAGGATTAAATCAGCATCCATAACTGAAGTTAGGCGATGAGCTGCAATCAATGTCGTCTTATTAGCACGCTCTTTTCTTAAAGATGATAAAATTTCGGTCTCAGTCTTGGCATCAACAGCGGATAAAGCGTCATCTAATATCAAAATCTGACTATTCTTTAAAAGTGCACGTGCAATTGACATTCTTTGTCTTTGACCACCTGATAGTGATACTCCATTTTCACCAACTAAAGTATTGTAGTCAGCTGGCATCTGCAAAATATCATCATGCAAATCACTCTTTTTAGATGCAGTGATAATTTTCTCATCACTAGCATTAATATCTGAAAATGCAATATTTTCTTTAATTGTCGTTGAAAACAAAAAATTATTTTGAGGTACGTAAGATATCTCATTTAATAAGACTTTAAGAGGGATATTTCGAATATCTTTTCCAGCTAATGTAATACGCCCATCATACTTATCAAACTCGCGCAATAAAAGTTGAATAATTGTGGTTTTACCAGAGCCAACTTTACCAACTAAGCCCAAAGTCTGACCAGGTTTAAGGGTAAATTTAATATTTTTTAGAACTGTCAACTCAGGTTCATCTGGATAAGCAAATCTATCAATCTGATAATCTAAATCTCCCTTAATATCTTCTTTATCTATATCAAAGTCTGCATTCTCATCTGTAATCTGTGGCTTTTCGTATAAAAGTCGTTCAACACGATCATAACTAGCTGAACCACGTTCCAAGATATTAAACAAATAACCAATTGCAAACATTGGCCAGACCATATTACCTATGTAAGCAATAAATGATACCAGCTGTCCAACTGATAAGGTATGATTAGTTACTAACAATCCACCATAAATAATAGTAATTACATAGGTTAAGCCAATAATTAAGGTGCCTAGTGGATCAAATAAAGCATCCCACTTGAATACTTTTTTATTAATTTCAATAGTTTGATCCACCATTTTATCAAATGCTGCCGTATCTTGCTTACCCTGCCCGAAAGTTTTCAAGACCTTAATCCCGGATACAGATTCTTGCGTCTTATTATTCAAACGAGAAAAAGCAGCTTGTGATTTATCAAAAGCATTATGCAAATGATCACCTAGTTTCCAAGCACCAACAGCTAAAAATGGCAGTGGTAATAGCGCAATAATAGTTAAACGCCAGTCAACAAAAATCATCATAGCGACCATAGTTGATCCACCAGTAACTAAAGAATCTACTAGTGTTAAGACACCATCACCGGCAACATTTTGAATAGCGGTAACATCATTAGTAGCATGTGCCATTAAATCCCCAGTTCGATGGCGCTGATAAAAGGTGGCATCCATTCTCATAAAGTGCTCAAATAACTTTGACCGCATCTGACGCTCAAGTTCAGCTGCACCACCCCAGATCTGCTTGCGCCAAAAGTAGCGCAACATGTATAAAATTATTGCCGCTGCAATTACTATTAATATTAAAATGCCGTATTCACTCCAGGAAATATATCCCTTATCTAATTGGTCAGACATTAATCCTAATACTCGAGGTGGTACTAAATTGGCAAATGCCGTAAGAATAAGAAAAGTAATTCCACTTATATATCGTCTTTTTTCTTTTTTGAAAAACCAACCTAATTTTTTAAAAATATTCATCTATTCACCTCAATTGTATAAAAAAAGACGGAGAATGCAGTCCTCCGCCTAATTAATGATTAGATAAAACTTACTTGTTATTGCGTTGCTGTTGATGTTTCATCATATTCATTACTTGGTTAAGCTTTTTGGCAGATGGTTTTTGACCCATCTGTGCCATCATTGCAGCAATCATATCTTCGCTGATTGGAGGATTATCTTGGAAATATTTCTTCATATATGCTCTTGCACCATAGAAACCACCAACTAAGCCAATGAGTAAGGCAATGATGATGAGAAAAATTGCTAAACCTAAATTCATAATTTAAAAACCTCCAATTTTATAAACAAGTAAATTTTACTAAAAAAATCGCCTTTTTTAAAGGGGTTATCTAATCTTTTCTTAAACCTTTTCTTCTTTGAGCTTCTTTAGCCTTTTCTGAAGTTATTTCCTTACCATTTTTATCAATAACAACTGTATCTTCTAATTGCTGTCTAAATCCGGCTCTAAAATTTTCTAAGAAAGCCGCACGTAATCTCTTTCTCTCTTCTAATTCATCTGGAGTTAATTCCCTTTCTTGACTAAGGTGATACAGCTCATTGATTCTCTTGATCACTTTTTCTTCTTCTTTTTTATCCATATTAAACACCTCACTACGTACTTTAAGTCTACCTTAATCTTTCTAAGAAAAAAAGTTTTTAATGAATATTTTTTCAGAACACTCGTTTGTTTAATATAATCTTTTTTGATAAAATAAAATCAAATTATTATTGGAGAATTTTTATGCCTAAAACAAATAACCCCACATCTAAACAAGTTCAGATTTTACAATATATTTACGATACTGTAGAAAAGAGAAAATTCCCACCTACAGTAAGAGAAATATGTGAAGCAGTCAATCTTTCCTCAACTTCAACTGTTCATGGTCATTTAGCTCGCTTAGAGCATAAGGGGTGGCTATATAGAGATGCGACTAAGCCACGTGCTATTGAAGTCACTAAGGCTGGGCTTAAAGAATTAGGCGTTAAACCCCAAGTTATCCCAATTATTAATAGTTCTATTACTGATCTCAATGAAGCCATTGAAAAAGCAAGTGACTTTTTTCCAATACCACCACAACTTAAAAAATTTGCTGGTAATTTATTTATGTTAAAAGTTGAAACAGATTTTCATAATCAATTATTGGCTGGTGATCAAATTATTATCAAAAAACAAACCTCAGCTACAGAAAATGATATTGTTATAGTTTTGAATGAAGATAATAAACTATCTCTTGCCCACTATTCCAAAGAAAATAGTACCTTAATCTTAGGAAAAGTAATTAGCCTTTATCGTAATATTTAACAAAAAACTGCTACTTTATAACGAGTAGCAGTTTTATTTTATCTAATAGTTGATGCCATCTTGAGCATTGTCTTCAAGCTATGAGCTTGCAAATGATATAACTTTCCATCTTTTTGGAAGTACATTTGGTTATTTAATGAACCATAACCCTCTCCTACTGTAATAGTAATTGCAGCCTTTTTATCCATTTGTGGTAATTTATAACTATTTAATAGTGCAATAAGCTTATTAGCTATAGGCTTTGGATCTTGATTATTAACTGCACTTGCATGAACAGTAAATGACCAGTTATCCTTGTTCCAGGTTAAATAGCGTTGACCAGCACCTGATTGTTCAGTGGCAGTAATGCCGTCATTTAGCTTTACAGTTGGTAAACCTGAAGCTTGATTTTGATAGTTTATCCGACTATCTAATTCAGCAGAGTCTAAATTGCTTATTTGACTATAAACTAGATATGGCAATTCCTTATTTAAACTTGGGTCATTGACTGCTTTAGCTTTATTACCAACACTATAGTAAATTGTAACTTGATTATTATTTTTGCTATAACGAGCATTGATAGTATTGCTGTCCATGTCTAAACCGCTAGTTCGAGGTAGCGGTAAGCTAGGAAATTTTTTAGCAATTTCTGCGTTTATTTTAGCAAAACGACTCTTTTTACTTGTTGGTGCTTGGCTACCTTTAAGAGAAGACTTTTGTGAGCTGGATTGAGAAGACGATGTACTAGATGAGCTAGCATTAGACTTATCACTTGAAGTAGAACTAGATTTTTTAATTATACTAGATCGTGATGAATTTTCTGAGCTACTATTATTGGATGAAGCTGATTTTTGACACCCTACTGTAAGGATTAAAGCCGCAATAACAGTAGCAATTCCAAATTGTTTTTTCATAAAAAACCTCCGTAACAAATCTATCCTACTTATATTTTACCATGCTTGAGCTATTCAGATATGGCTTAATTACTTGCCAATCTTTTTCAATGCTATCCGTCAATTTACGATTATAAAAAATCGCCGCAGGGTGATATTGCGGAAAGATAGTATAGTGCTCTTTTGACCAAGTATAACTATCTTGGCTTTTATTTAACTGCAGAATGGGTGTATCTTCGATCACCTCACCGTGCACTTCAGAAATTTTTCCTTTGCCTAATAATCTCTCCAATCCTGTATTACCAACAGCTACAATTAGCTTAGGATGCACCATTCTTATTTCATAGTCAAGAAATGGTGCATGAGCCAAGATTTCTTTTTTAGTAGGTTTTCGATTAGGATATTTGATTACTTGCTTATTCTCACGCTTACTGAAAACTTTTTTAATTGAATAAGGGCGACTGCGCACAGCGCTGGTAATATAAACATCTTTACGTGTCAAGCCAATGCTGGCAAGTGATTTTATCAGTTCACGACCTGCATCCCCATTAAAGGGAATATTATCAATTATTTCATTTTTCCCTGGCGCTTCACCAACAATCATTAGCTTAGGATTAATCGGACCCGCTCCTTCATTCAATCCTTCTAGTTTCATTCCTTGAGATCTTAGCTTAACTAGCTCTACTAATTCTTTGGGATAATGCATTTATTTTTTCATCCTCTTGTAAACATACTCTATAACATCCTCAAAAATCTTAATTAGCTCTGGATAACGAAGGAACTGCTCAGCATCTTTATAAGATAGCCATTTAGCGCTTTTTATTTCATTATCTTGTAGACGCACACTTTGTCCAGGGGTTGATTTAGCTATAAAAAGCTTCACTGTTTTTTCACGATTTCTAGTAATTGTATAAGTTATGCTTTTTTCAAAAGAAAAATCAAAATCCGGCACTAGCCCTACTTCTTCTAAAACTTCTCTTCGGGCAGCTTGTCGATTAGTTTCCCCCTGTTCTAAGTGTCCCTTTGGAAATCCCCAGGACCCATTAATGTTACTTTGAACAATTAAAAGTTGAACTTCATTATCTTTGAGACGATAAATTAAACCGCCTGCAGAATACTCATGTATCAATTTACCATCCCTCCAAAAATATGATTCTATTAAAATTATACAAAAAGCTGACTATATTAGTCAGCTTTTGTATTAATTAATACTTTTTCAAATAATTTGAAACTATTGCTTGCTTTAAAGACTTTTCTAATAACTTAGCATTATCTAACTTTATATACAAGTCTAACAATATTGACTTTAGATTTGCAAATTGATAAAAAGCAATAAGATCACTTCTATCATCTAATTTTAATTCATCTAGCCATACACACAAATCACTACTTGAAAATATTTTATATTTTAGTCCAGCAAATAAGGCATTGCTAATTCTCCATTCTTCACCGCTAATAAATCTGTTACTATTTTTCAATAATAGTAACATTAAATTATTTAAAAATGTTTGTCCATATTCTTTTGGAAAACTATGATGCTTAAAACAAACTTCAAAAGTATCTGAAAGATGAGAAACTGCATCTACCCAGCCCCAATCTGTCGAATAACTCGTAAAATCATGTTCTTGCTTTAAATAATCAAGTAAATTTAAAAAGATATTTTTTCGCTCTTTTTCATATAAAATATTATAAAATTTTGAGTTTTTGTCCCCATCAGTTTCAATAATTAACTCTAATAATAAACAAGTAAATGATCTTGTTAATATAGCGCTGTCTGTTTTTTCTAAATTATAAAAAAGTAAATTTCTATTTAGTACATACTTAATCAAATATCTAGCTTGATTATGGCTAAAGTTCTCACATAAAAAACCCTTACCAAATGTTTCACAAACCAGATTGTCCCGAATGTTACTATTAGGATCACCAATATGGTGAATTAACCATTCCACTTCTTTATCGCTATAATTAGTATATTCAACATTTAATTTATCAAATAATTGTTTTTCCATTTTTAGAAAGGACTCCTATATGCAACGTTGTGATTGGAACTATTCGGGCTCTATTGAGCAAATATATCAAGATTATCATGATTACGAATGGGGCAAGCTTAATTTAAATGAAAATTACCTATTTGAAATGCTTATCTTAGAAAGCTTTCAATCTGGCTTGTCCTGGTCTACTATTTTGCATAAGCGAGACAATTTTAAAAAAGCTTTCGCCGACTTCGACATAGATAAAGTATCTCAATTTGATGAGCAAGATATAAAAAGATTACTTACCGATTCGACAATTATCCGCAATAAGTTAAAAATCAATGCTGCTATTAACAATGCTAGGGTTATTAGCTCTTGGCATAAAAAAGGTAAGACTTTAGGTGAATTTTTGCAGCAATATATTCCAGAACCTATTATTAATCATCCTCAAAGCATGTCTGATATACCCGCTAAAACAGATTTATCTACACAAATTTCTAAAGACATGAAAAAAGCAGGTTTTAAATTTGTTGGCCCAACGACTATTTATTCCTTTTTGCAAGGAACTGGGTTTATTAATGACCATCTTGAAAAATGCGATTTTAAATACTAGCTCAGTAATTTAATTGCTAATTCTAAAGCATTTTGACTTCCTAATTCACCCCAAGTGCGGCTCTCATGTTCGTTCACATCTGCCAGGCTATCTGCTGTAAATAATATTTGAGCAAATTTGACCCCTCTAAACTTACTACATGCTGCCAAAGCACTGCACTCCATTTCCACTAACTTAGCATCATAAGACATAGCTAGCTTAATTTTATTTTCTGTTTCTCTAAAAAAGCCATCTGTTGTCCAAGTTACTACTTCTTCTAAATTTATGCTATTTTCTTTAGCCTTATTTAATAACTCTTTCCTAAAGTCATAATCTAGTTCTATTTCATTTTTTGCTGGTAGATAATGAAATGAAGTTCCTTCATCCCTTATTGCCCTTTTAACTAAGAAATATGCATTTTCAGGTAAATCAACTAAGCTACCTGCACTACCAATTGCTAAAATTTTTTTAGTGCCGTAAGCTATTAGCCAATCTAAAAGTTGAGTAGCCGCTGGAGCCCCCAGAGGAGCTTGACATAAATTAAATTTCTTACTGTTTATCTCAATTTCATAAATACTTGGTGTAAACGAAATTGTTTCAAATTTTCCTACTTCACGATGCCAAATTTTAGATAAAAAACTATTAATAATTTTTTTCTCTAAGAACGCATAAATCATCGGATAATCGAAATGATATCCTAAACTCTCGTGGTCAGGCTGTAAAACAGACTGTTTTTCATTACTATGCTTCAATAAAAATAAGTCATTAGTCAATTTATTCTCCCTCCTTCATCAGTAAATATTATAATAATTTTATCATATTTTTAATTGAATAAAAATATAGTCAGCTTTTTACGTAAATTTTGAAAATTGCGTAAAAAAATAGTATCGGAACCCGATACTATTGATGTTTATAGGTTTTTATTTACCTTTGATGTCTTCATCATTCATCTTAAGAACCGCCATAAAAGCATCTTGTGGTACTTCTACCTTACCAACAGCCTTCATTCGCTTCTTACCACGTTTTTGCTTTTCAAGCAATTTTGCACGACGATCTGGATCACCTGTATGAATTTTCCAAGTAACATCCTTACGATATGGCTTAATCGTAGCACGAGAGATTATCTTAGCCCCAATGGCTCCTTGAATATCAACTTCGAAGTTTTGTCGTGGAATTAGTTTCTTAAGCATTGATGTCATCTGACGTGCTCTCTCTTGCGCTTCGGATCTATGAGCAATGAAGCTCAAAGCATCAATCGGTTCTTTATTTAAGAGCATATCAATCTTAACTAAATCAGTCGCACGATACCCAGTAATTTCATAATCAAGAGAGGCATATCCCTTAGTCGAAGACTTTAATTCATCGAAGAAGTCAAAGATAATTTCAGCTAATGGCATATTGTATTTGACGTTAACTCGGTACTTATCAAGATAGTCCATCGTAATGAATTCACCACGCTTACGTTGACAAAGCTCCATCACAGGTCCAACATAATCATTCGGCACCATAATCTCAGCCTTAACATAAGGCTCTTGAACTTCTCGATATTCACCAGCATCTGGCAAATCGGCCGGGTTATCGATTAATTTAGTTGAGCCGTCATTCATAATTGCATGGTAATCTACACTTGGTGCAGTCATTATCAAATCCATATCAAACTCTTGCTCGAGTCTTTCTTGGACAACATCCATGTGAAGTAATCCTAAAAATCCACAACGAAAACCAAAACCTAAAGCCTGTGAAGTTTCAGGTTCAAATTCAAGGGCTGCATCATTCAATTGTAATTTTTGCAAAGCTTCTTTTAAATCGTCATACTTCTGATTATCAACAGGATACATACCAGAATAAACCATTGGTGGAATCTGACGGTAACCAGGAAGTGGCTCAGCAGTTGGTTTTTGAGCGCTTGTAATTGTGTCACCAACACGAGTTTCACGAACAGACTTAATATTAGCAGTCAGATAACCTACATCCCCTGCTACTAACATGTCCTTCTTTACTGGATGAGGACTAGAAACACCAACTTCAGTAACTTCAAATTCTTTACCCGTATTCATAATCTTAATTCTATCGCCTGGCTTAACAATCCCTTCTTCAATGCGAACTGCTAATACTACACCTCGATAATCATCATATTTAGAATCAAAAATTAAGGCTTTCAACGGTGCAGTTAAATCACCTGATGGAGCAGGTACATCCTTTACAATTCTTTCTAATAATTCCGGAATTCCTTGCCCTGTCTTACCAGACACTTCTACTGCATCAGTTGCGTCTAAGCCAATCATTTCTTCAATTTCATCCTTACACATATCTGGATCTGCAGATGGCAAGTCAATCTTATTAATAACTGGCAAGATTTCTAAGTCATCATCCAAAGCCAGGTAAGTATTAGCCAAGGTCTGAGCCTGTACTCCTTGAGTAGCATCAACTACTAATAAAGCACCCTCACAAGCTGCAAGTGAACGTGATACTTCATATGAAAAGTCTACATGTCCTGGAGTATCAATTAAGTGAAAGATATAATCTTCACCATCTTGAGCATGGTACTTAACCTGTACTGAGTTTAACTTGATAGTAATCCCACGTTGACGCTCTAATGGCATATCATCCAACAATTGATTTTTCATTTGTCTTTCTGAAACTGTGTCGGTTAACTCTAATATACGATCGGCTATAGTAGATTTACCATGATCGATATGAGCTACAATTGAAAAGTTTCTAACGTGCTTTTGGTAGTCTTGTAACTTTTTAATATCCATAAAATTAGTCCACCTTTATCTTTTTAAGTTAAACTGATAAAAATAAAGTTTATAAATAAAATAGTACTATTAATTATATCACATATATCCGCCTTTCTTTGCGATATAAAAAACAGCAATTCTACAAGTCCAATCAAATATTCAAACTATATAAAGAACATAATTTGATGTAAAATACTTATATTAAATTACAATTCATGCTCAATTTGTATGTTTATACAGAAGGGATATTATGGATACTCGTGTACTTAAATATTTTATTGCTGTTGCTAAACTCGGGAACGTCACTAAAGCAGCTGAACAACTTCATATCACCCAGCCTACGCTTTCTCGTCAAATTAATGAATTAGAAAAAGAAATTGGTGTAGATTTATTTGACCGTGTCAATCATCGACTTGTATTAACTAAGTCTGGTGCCTTATTTCAACAGCGAGCTCAAACGATTCTTGACTTTATTTTACAAACTAAATCCAAATTGCAAAATCAAGATAATGACCTCTCTGGCACTATTCGACTTGGCTGCGTAGAAAGTTCAGTATCTATATTTGCGATGAATATGATTGAAAAAATGCAGCGAAAATACCCCCACATAAAATTTGATATTTATACTGCTAATGGAAATGATTTAAAAGAAAAACTCGATCAAGACTTATTAGACTTAATTATCCTAATTGAACCCATTGAAGCGGCTAAATATCATTATCTTCAACTCCCTAATAAAGACCAATGGGGATTAATCGTAAAAAAAGATAGCAAACTTGCAAAAAAAGATAGTATAACTGCTAAAGATCTTTACCATATTCCAATAGCATTCACTAAGCGCAATCTTGTACGTGATGAATTAATTGATATCTTAAAGCTTGATGCCAATAAGCTTAATTTACGCTCCACCCATAACTTAGCTGGTAATTCTCTATTATTAGTAAAATCTGGTTTATTCTCTATGGTTAGCATTAAAGGTATTCTTGATGTTTACAACTCTGAAGGTCTATCTTTCATTCCTTTTAAGCCATTCACCTTAGCAAATCATATTACAGCCTGGAAGAAAAATTCATATCTTTCTCCAGCAACTGAAAAATTTATTCAATTAATTGCTGAAGAAATTAATTTTGTACCTAAAAAGTAGGGTAGCAATTTTTTATGTAAAATTGCCATCCTACTTTTTCTTTACTTTAACTGAGTTAATTTATAACCAGAGTCTTTAAATAATTTAAACTTATTTTTTAATCCACTAGTAACGTACACCTTTTTATTTTTTGTAATAAAAATAGCATCGGTATTTTTCTTTTTTTCAATATAATTGAATCCCTTGACTAATCCCTTGTCATAAGTTGCAGTTGATAAGGCGTCTCCATCAACCGAATTAGTCGTTACAATTGTTACACCCATAATATTATTTTGGTAAGGGTAACCAGTTTTAGGATTCATTAAATGACTATAAATAGTATTGCCAACTTTTAAATAGCGCTCATAGATTCCTGATGTCACTACTGTTTTATTCATTTCAGGAATTGATCCGATTGCAGTACCTCTACTTTTCTTAGGATCTTGAATACCTACTGTCCAATTACTATGATTTGTCGGCGAAGGTCCTAGCACATAAACATTACCACCTAAATCAATAATAGCACTAGTGACACCATCTTTGACTAAGGTCTTTTTTACCTGATCAGTTATATAACCTTTAGCAATTCCACCTAAATCTAACTTCATACCCTTCTTTGATAAGTATACTGTTCGATTTTTATCATTAAAATGCACATCATGATAATTTACTAGCTTAAGTTGCTTATCTATCTGACTTGCTGTTGGCTTATGTGCATCTGGAAACCCAATTCGCCATAAGCTGGTAATTGGACCAATAGCCATATCAAAAGAGCCATCAGAGTTTTCACTATAATCATAAGCTATCTTACATAAATTATAGACATCTTTTGAAACTTTTACCGGCTTTTTACCAGCATATTCATTAATCTTATCTACTTCACTACCTTTTTGATTAACAGTAATTTTATCTGCCAGTTGTTTAATACGGTCAAATCCGTCTTCCAAGGCTAGAGTCTTTTTTTTATTATAAATTTTAATTGTACAAACTGTTCCCATTAAAAATTGCGTATCTTGAGTTGGTTGAGTTGTTAATTTAGTTTCTTGCTTTGCAGGTCTGGAGCTTTGCGTACTGCATCCCCCAAGAATAAACATACATATTGCTAATAATGATGTTACTATTTTTTTCATGTTTCTCCATAAAAAGAGGAGATAGCTTAACACTATCCCCTCTATCAGTTAACTTAAACTATTCCTTATAAATAATATTATCAACTTTTATAGTCTTAGTGTTGCCTTTCTGTGCTGCATTAAGTAATTGAGAAACGTATGCTATAAAGTCATTCGATGACTCAGTAGCACCAGACACTACCTGAACTTTTTCCATATTTCCATTGTTATCTAAAAATTCCTTTTTCAGTTTTGCAATGTACTCTTTAGGACCGACTTTTGAATACTTCTTCATTTGCTTCTCATATGAAGTATTCTTAGTCTTAGATACGCCCTTCTTGTTCAATTGATCATAGGTAAGATCCGCGACTTTACCATTTTTAATTACTAAAGTATAAACTTGATGATATCCATGATCATAGTTTAGTGTTTCAAGTTTATAGGTTCCATCCTTATATTTAGCACCGTTATTAATGTGGATAGTTGCAGTATCACCCTTTTGTGCTGCTTGAACCAACTGATTAGCATAATTTCTCATGCTATCACTTGAATGGGTAGCTCCGGATACGGTTTGAATGCCACTAACGTTAGCACCGTTTTCTTTAAATTCTTTACTTAAAATGTCAATATATTCTTTAGGACCGACTTTTGAATACTTCTTCATTTGCTTTTCATATGAAGCATCTTTAGTCTTGGATTTTCCATCCTTGTTAACTTGGTCATAACTAGCATCAACAACTTTTCCATCTTTGACAGTCATCGACATCGTTACTTTATAACCATGACTATAATTATCTTCAACAAGCTTATAGGTGCCATCCTTTAATTTTGCACCAGCAACTTGTTTACCCACTTTTTGCTTCTTAACTTGAGTAGTCTTACTAGTTGATGAACTCGACTTGCTTGAACTCGAATTACTTGCTGTTGTTGAGCATGCAGTAAGCATTAAAGCTGACAAAGCTGCCATAGAAACTCCATAGATAATCTTTTTAACCTTCATGATTGAACCCCTATCTATCAATATACTCATATAAATGCTATCTATGTGTATTTTATCACAAATCATCTATAAGTTTTAGCTTTTAGATGATTAAAATATTGACCCTTTTTAGATATTTTACAGCGCTTACTTATATATTATCACAACTTTAGTCTTATATAAAACTTTATTTATGTGAATAAAAGCACTTTATTAGTAGAGTATTTATTTGTATAATAATTTTATAAACATATAATCTGATTTAATTTAGGAAGGTAGACAATTATGACCTCAACCAATATCGTGGTTATAGGTGGCGGATTTGGCGGTTTATATACCACTAAGCACTTAGCAAAAAAGCTTAAAAAAAATAAAAATGTAAAAATTACCCTAATTGATAAAAATCCATATATGACGATGATGACTTCTCTGCATGAAGTTGCGGCAAATCGTGTCGATTCTAATTCACTTAAATACGACTTACAGAGATTATTCTCTCGAAGAAAAAACGTTGACGTCGTTACAGATAATATTATTAAAATTGATCAAAATTCTAAAAAAATAATTGGTAAATATGGTGAATATTCATATGATTACGCTGTTTTGGCAATTGGATCACAACCTAATGATTTTGGTACACCAGGTGTTAAAGAACATGGTTTCACATTAGGCAGTTTAGATGATGCTGAAAGACTTAGAGATCATATTGATTTAATGGTTCATTTAGGTTCAAAAGAACGTAACCCAGAAAAAAGAAAGCAATTCTTAAATTTCGTCATTGTAGGTACAGGCTTTACTGGAACTGAAATGGCTGGGGAATTAAACTCATGGAAGCCGGAACTGGCAAAGAGATATAATCTAAACCCAGACGAAATCAAAATTACCATGATGGAAATGGCACCTACTGTCATGAACATGCTCGATCGTTCAGATGCAAACAAAGCAGAGAAATACTTAACTAAGCATGGTGTTCAAATTAAAGTTAATACTGGTGTAGTAGGTGTACATGAAGATCATATTGATCTAAAGAGTGGCGACACCTTCCCTACTAGAACTTTGATTTGGACAGCTGGAGTTAAGGCTGTTGAATCTGCTAAGGATTTCGGCTTTGAAACTGCTAGAGCAGGTAGAATAGTTGTTAACCAATACTCACAAATTCCTAACGACCCATCTATTTACGTTATTGGTGATGTGGCAATGTACGATGCTAACGGTAGTGGTCGTGGTGAGCCACAAGTTGTCCAAGGCGCAGAATCTGCTGGTAAGTGTGCCTATAAAAATATTCTTGCACAAATTAATAATAGCAAACCAACGAAGTTTAAGGGTACTTATTCTGGCTTTATGGTTTCACTTGGTCCAAGCTGGGGTGTAGCATCATTAATTAATACTTTCCATTTAAGTGGATTTTTTGCAATCTTAATGAAAGACTTAGTCGATATGATTTACTTTATTGAAATTTATTCAGGCTACTACCTCTTTCATTATATTATGGACGAATGGTTTAGAATTAAGCGTCCTACACTTTGGCGTGGTAATCTCAATCGCTACGGCAATGTCTTGTGGACAGTTCCTCTAAGAATTTTCTTAGGAATGATGTGGTTAATTGACTGTTGGTATAAAGTTCAAGGTCCTGGATCATGGTTCACAAATAAATTGCAATTAAACTTCCCTTGGCTTGTTCAAGCTGCCACCAGTGGAGCTAGTTCTAAGGCAGCAGTCACTACTGCGGCAAGTGATAAGGCAGCTGCTGCTACTGCAAATGCCGTTCAATTTTCACTTAACTATGACTATGGCCATTCACCCATGCCGGTATTCGATCAAATGCCCCATTGGGTTCAAGCTATGACTAAAATAGTTATCCCTAATAGAGCCGCTGCCCTTAATGCCCAAAAGATAATGACCGTTACTGAAATTTTACTAGGAATTCTATTAGTAATTGGCCTATGTACATTTTTAGCTGGTGGTATGAGTGCAGTATTTATTGCAATATTCTGTTTATCGGGGATGAATTACTGGGTTAATGTTTGGATGTTCTTTGCTGCCATTGCTGTAATGAATGGATCTGGTAGGTCATTTGGTCTTGACATGTGGTTTGTTCCTTGGCTTGAAAAGAAGCTGGGTAAAGCACGATATGGCATCTTGCGTCCAATATATCATGTCGACAAAAATGGCATAAAGAACTAAAATATAGATTGATAATTAAGGTCCTATAGTAATATGGCTATAAGACCTTTTTAATTGATTAGAGTAAATACAGCATGAAACAAAAAATAAAAATTGGTGATATCTTAGTTGCTGCACTTTTGCTAATTCTTAGTTTCATACCATTCTACTTTTTAAAAAATCATAATAAGACAAATAATTCCCAAATTATTGCAGTAATTAAGGTTAATAATCATCAAATTAAAGAAATTCCACTAAATCAGGACACAACTTGGACCTATAGCAAAAACGGTCATTCTAATACTTTACAAGTTAAAAATAATAAAATTAGAATGCTTGAGGCTAATTGTAAAGACCAAGTTTGTGTTAGAGAAGGATGGAAAAAAGCTGCTGGACAGACTATTGTCTGCTTACCTCATAAATTTCTTGTTGAAATTAAGCAAACTAATCCAACTCATAAAAATAAAAAGATGAATTTCGATCATACTTTGGTAAATCCATAATGACAAATAAACAAGATTTAAGACAAACTGTTTTTCTAGGAATTTTATGTGCTCAAGGAATCATTTTAGGAATTGTCGAGCAAAGTTTCCCACCAATTTTTGCTTTTGCTCCAGGAGCAAAAATCGGGTTAACTAATATTGTTACAATGATCGCACTATTAACTTTACCGTTTAATGACTGCATCATTCTAACTTTCTTGCGTGTAACTTTATCTGCACTTATTTCTGGAACATTATCAACTTTTATTTATGCTTTTTTAGGGGCTTTTCTTAGTTTATTTGCAATGAAACTATTCATGATATTCTATCCACGATTCATGAGTATTATTGGCATTTCAATTGTAGGCGGGATTATTCATAACCTGGGGCAATTGATAATTGCAAGTATAGTTGCACAAAGCTGGTATATCATGCTTTATCTTCCGGTTTTGGCTGTAATGGGTATCATCTCTGGATTTATGGTTGGAGCCGCTAGCTATTATTTTCTGCCCTATCTCAATACTTTTTCCTTCGTCAAGAACAAACTATTTACTTCTGAAAGGTAATTCTCATGTCCAACGAACTAAGATTTTGGCAAGACATGCCTGAAATAGAACAAGAACTAAAACAGATTAATCCAATTATTATGAATAATATTAAACCTACAAAGGGTAAACTAGGAGAAGCTTTACAATACACTTTTTCAACTACCGGAAAACAATTACGCCCTGCTTTAGCTCTTGAATTTGGTCAACTAGAAAAGTCACAACTAAATAAAAAGTTATTAAATATCGCAGCATCAATTGAGGTACTTCATAATGCTACACTGATCCATGACGATATTATTGATGAATCACCTCGTCGACATGGAAAAACTTCAATTCAAAAAAAATACGGAAAGCAAATTGCTGTCTATGCAGGAGACTATTTATTTGCTTTATCACTACAATTATTAAGCGGAAATACTTCTAAAATTACCAATTTAAGAATGAACAGCAATGCAATGCGAAATATTCTTGCTGGTGAAACTGCACAGTTTGGAAATGAATTCAACATTAAAATTACTGAGAGAGATTACCTTAATCAAATAAAAGGCAAAACTGCTATTTTGTTTGGCTACTCATGCTTTATCGGTGCTTTAGAAGGTGGATTGAGTAGAAAACAAGCTAAAATAGCTGAAAAAATCGGAGAAAACATCGGCATGGCTTTTCAATTAAAGGATGATGTCTTAGATTACACATCTAAAAGTGATATTTTAAACAAGCCAGTACTTGCTGATATTGTTAATGGAATCTATACAGGTCCTCTAATTTTTGCTCTAAAAAATGATGAGAATGACAATTTATTAAACCTGGTCCAAAAAGGCAAAAAAATTAACAAAACAGATCTGTCGCAAATTAACCATCTTGTACAAAAATATGGTGGTATAAAGTCTACAGAAGCATTAGCAAATCAATATACTAATAAAGCATTGCATTTACTTAAAAATGATTTTGATCAGTATCAACGTAGTAAAAATATCGAATGGATCATTAATAAATTATTCATTCGTAACTATTAAAAAGAAAGCCTTCAATTCAGTGTTATTTTATCTTAAAGACATTGAATTGAAGGTCTTTTTATTTGTTTTAGAAATGAAGTAATGCCCCAATAAACATTGTTAAAGCCTGAATACCAACTACTAACCTGTAATTAGCTAAAGAAGTTGGAAAAGTTGTTCCTTTTCCTGGATTAGCAAGGAAAGTTTCAACATTCTTGCGAACCTTTGGAAATGTAAGTAATGTTAATAAAGAAAATATCGGTGACATTTTTAAAATTACAGCTAAAATAATAGCTAAATATGGAGAATAACCATAAAAGCGATATAAATTAGCAGCCTTTTTAGTTCCAAAAACAATTGGCAAAGTATAGCGATGATCTAACTTATCATTTTCTATATCTGACATATTATTAGCTAGCATTACTCCAGAATTGAGCATCATCGACGGATAACACACTAATATTATTGCAATCAATGCTAATAAGGAACCATGTACATTAAAAGTAAAATCATTTCCAATATTAGTAAAATTCAGTGTAATTAATCGCTCATAATTATCGTTAACATATGCAAATAAAAATGGTACACCCATTCCTTGAGCAATCCCACAAAAGAACTCCCCAATTGGCATCTTATCAATCGGAAATGGACCTGCAGTGTAGCAGCACACAATTCCAAATAAGACCATCCCCGCAACTAACAGAAACCAATTAGTTCTAAAACAGAGCCAAATACCAGCAATTACAGATATAGTTAGCAAAATTATAATTACTGCAACTGCACTTGTCATTGAGATCTTCTCTCTTGCCATTACATTCTGACTACGTGTTTTTTCTGTTTTGGCATTGCGATAATCCATGACGTTGTTAATTCCAGTAACCATATTATCCTGAATTAATTCTGCAATAAAAAATACTATAGCATTAAGCCAATTCCAATTTCCTAAATAATAGAATATGAATGCCGCACTTAAAGCATAAGCATATAGCGATAAAATAGATGTCTTTATATCTACAAATTTAAAATATTTTTTTATTGTCATTTTCCACCTAAAGTAAAAGACCCGATTAACTTTAATCAGGCCCTATAATAAACAAATTATGCTTTGGCTCTTTTGGTAATTCCTCCCAAACCCTGGAAGATAACCAAAACAAGATAGAAATAAAGCATATATACTAAGTAAGCAATGTTAGTTTGTTTAGATGCAAACCAATACCATTGATTATCCTGTGAGCCATAAATCCAATAAAGTAAAGCTAATGCAATAACACCTAAGACATTTATAATTGCAAAAATCCATAAGTTTCCATTTTCACGTTTAGCCAAATAAATTAATGACCAAACTAATGACCATACACCCCAAAGGCATGCAACTACTACAACACACCAGTAAAACACCGTTGCAAACATCTCTATACCTTCTTTCAAATTCTATAGTTCTATTTTAGCATATTATGTAAGCGGTATTTAGCTTTATTATCAATAATTTCTTTAGGTTTTATAAGCATATCACAAAATAAATATATTAGTTAGTCTAATGTAACCTCACCAACAATATTAGTATCAAAAAATTTCGTAATCTGGCGAATATCCATTCCTTGACCTATTCCCCACATCAGCTTAGTAATTGCACTTTCTGAAGTCATATCGCGTGCACTAATTGCTCCCTCAAGTAATGCTCGACGACCTACTTCATATTTAGTCAAGTCACTGCGTTCATATAGGCATTGGCTGCTAGCAATTACAGGTATCCCTTGCTTAATTAAATCTCCTACTGCTGCAACCATGTTTCTTCTAATATTAGTCATACCTCCCAAGCCATATGCTTCAATTACAATTCCTTTACAGCCACTGTCAGCTAAGGCAAATAGTAATTTAGTATCAAATCCTGGAAATAATTTAACTAAGGAAACATTTGTATTAATTTTTGTATTTAATTTACAGGCTAAATTGCTTCGAGGAATATATGACAAGTTTTTATTAAAAACTAGGCCATCTGAAGTAACAGTAGCAATCGGTGGAACATTAACACTCTCAAACGCATTAAAATTAATAGTTCGTACCTTTACACTGCGACATCCTAACATTACCTTTCTATTAAATGCTAGATAAACCCCTGGCTTGCAACGAGAAGCTGCCGCAAAAGCCAAGCGCAAATTATCAGGTGCATCACTCCACATTACATTAATTGGAACTTGACTCCCAGTCAAAACAACCGGTAAATTTAAATCTTGTATCATAAAAGACAACATTGAAGCTGTATAAGCCATAGTATCAGTACCATGAGAAAGAACAATGCCATCATAGTCATTACGATATTTGTAAATGTTTTCTGCAATAATTTGCCACTCTTCAGGCTGAATATTAGACGAATCTAATTGTAAAATATCCTTTACATCAATCTCATATGGCATATCACCCAATAATTGAATTAAATCTTCACCCGATTGCTTAGGCACTAAACCATCTTCAGATACAACAGAGGCAATCGTGCCACCTGTTGATAATAAAAGTATCTTTTTTCTATCCATAATGTTCTCCAATTTGTACTATTTTCTTTAATTATACACAAAAAAAGACATCGCCGAAGCGGTGCCTTTCAATTCTATTGCTTTAAAAAATGCCATAAATTTGTACTTTTATTAATCTATCTTCCAAGGATCAGTTACTAGCCTAGGACCTGCATTAGTCTTAACTAGAATTTCTTTATTTTTACCCCAAGCATATTCTTCAAGCGAGAATCCTATATCATCATATACAACTTGAATATCTGCATGAACAATAGAAATTTGATGTAACTTATCAATCAAATTTTTGGCATCTTGACGTGATATCTCGTTTGGCTGATACATAATTACATCAACATCACTGGTCTGATGTACCATATGAATACCTGTTGCAAGTTCATATTCTAAACTACCGCCTACTCCCCACTTATAATTTTTCATAATTGGGATTAGCTTTTTTAATAGCTTAAAAGCCGGTAATTCAAAACGATGATTGTTATTTTGTTGAAATTTTTTTACTGCATTTATTGGTGTAAAAATTTTGTCAAAATTATCATAATCAATCCAAGCAGCTAGTCTTTGGGATTTTTTTAAACCACGAATTCCTACTGGAATTTTTTGATTTTGATCACCACGTCTAACAATCACATATGATGATCTTTGTAACATATCTCTAGCCCATTCGGGTATGACACCATTGATTTGAATTTTATTAATATCCTTCACATGCAGCAAGTCATGAACTGCTACTTGTCCCATTGTTCATCCATCATCTTACGGATTTGATTAGTTGCTTTTCTTCCGCTTTCTTTAGCAATTTTATTAGTATAACGGAACTTTAAGGTTTCATCATCGTCATCAGCTAACGCGGCATCAATAGCTGCCCTTACTTTAGAAATACTTGCTTCATCGCTATCATAACCTTTTACACCCTTGATTAAAGTATAGAGGGCTCCTAGTTTTTGATAGTTTTCAATATCATAAGCCATCGCAGGCACATGCTTAGTAGCTTCTTCTAATTCAGCAATTGTTCTTTGCGTAATTCTGGCAGCCGAAGCCTTACTCATCGCTTGCACAGTAATATCCAGATCATCTAATGCAATTAAACGGTTTGACTGTAAGCCGTGTGCCAAGAACCCACCAGAAACTGCATCCCCAGGAACAAATGCAATTAGCTTATGTCCTGCTTGACGTGCCTTAGCATAAGCATTTGCGCTAGCAGCCAATGCCATATGAATACCAATTAATTCTTCATTATAACCATAAGCTTGAGATGGAACGTCCACTACCATAATGATTGGTGTCTTTTCTTCTTTTGGAGTATTTTTCTCGCTATTAATTAAGTCATTAACAACACTAGCAACAGTGTATCCTTCTAATAGACCAACTTCACCATGACGTACCCGTGGGAAAGGGTTATTTTCATCAGGAACAATCGCAATATATTCAAAACCATCTTTTTTAGCATGCAGGACAGTAGACACATCACTGTCTGCATTTTTTATGCCAGTTAATTGTTCAAACCACTGTCTACCGCGACTCTTAGTATGCTTCTTATCACTAGCTACAGCTTGAGGTAAATGATGCTCTTGTTCTTTAACATTATCAAATATCTTTTGATAACTAGAAATATTTAACTTTTCGCTAGGATCTAGACTATCTAATAATGATAGATAAAAGTCGGTTCTCTCAGTCTTATGACTGTCCTTTTTTTCGTTAATAGCACTCAAAATTGCCTTCTTAAAACTATCAATATCATCGTCAATCACTTCATCTATTAACCCTGTAGCTTGGCGCTGAGTAGTACCTAAAGTATTCCAAATTAAATCTTTATCGCTGGAATCAAATTCTCTTACCCCAGCTTCTTGCTCAATAACTTCTGGTCCATTTAGCCCTATACGAGCACGATTTGTACCGATTATGTAAGACATAATTGCATTAGTGATTGACATACCACCGAAGCTACCTACTCTTCCGGGAACTAAACCAATAACTGGAACATACTTCTTCAAAGCAACAATTTGGTTTTGAATTTCAGAAATTGAAAGTAAACCATAATTTGCTTCTTGCAAACGTACGCCACCGGTATCAAGAATAATAATCGGATATTCTTCGATTCCGTTCTTATTATCTTCTAAGACATGTTCTAGAGCAGCAACAATCTTAGCACCAGATACTTCACCAATACCTCCACCTTGAAAGTTACCTTCAATAGAGATAATAACCAGTTTCTTACCTTCTAAAGTTCCTTTTTCAATGATGATACCATCATCTGATTCAGGTACAATTCCTTGAGGCATTAAATGAGGCGAAATCATATTGTCATATGGATCAATTAATTCTCTATTACTACCTTTATCTAATAAGACAATTGCACGTTCTCTGGCATGTAATTCTACAAAACTATTTTTCATCTTCTAAAGCCTCCATTGCTTGTGTTAAGCGCAAATTAACCACGCCAGGAGTTGCACCAAAGTCATTAATTTCAAAATCAGCAATTAATGGATAACGATCAAAGAAGCGCTTTAAAACACTTTGCCAAACTTCTTTAAAGCCATCACTACCGGTAACAATATTTAAAGTTGATTCAGAATTAGTTGTTGGCTTAATAATAACTTCTAAATCTCCTGAAGCTACCACACCAACATGTGCTTTATTTTTTACTTGCTCCGTTCCTTTAAATTTAAAATTCAATTTTTCCATTTTTACACTCTCTTTTCTTATGACCAACTGCGGAATTTTGCGGGTGGATTATACAATCCTTTAGACCATTCAATTAAATCAGACATATTTTGAGCAGCCAGAAGTGAACGCTTAGCATCTGTTCTACGAACACCCAAATCTTCTGGAAGAGCAACAATTCCACGATTACGTAAATCATTGAGTGTTGCAGTATCACTAGTCATTCCTAGAGGAGTTACTCCCGCAATAGCGGCAATAGCTGCTTGTCGTTCTGCCATAGAAGAAGTTTTATAAAGATAAGCAATCCCTTCTTCGGTTACAATATGTGTCGTATCTTCCGAATAAATCATAATTGGTACATTTGCAAGTTTAGCTTCTTTTCTTACTTCAACCGCATCTAATTTATCAACAAATACCGGACGTTTATTAGCACCATAAGTTTCTACCATTTGTACAACTAGTTTTTGTCCCTTGCCCAATGGATTATCATCAGGCTTTAAACTTTGCCACGCTGGAGTTGAATGACGCCGACCCGTTGGATTAGAGCCCATGTTAGGCGCACCACCAAAGCCAGACAGCCGTCCTTCAGTAACAGTTGAAGAGTTACCATACTTGTCAATTTGAAGAGTAGATCCAACAAACATATCTAAGGCATATTGACCAGCCATCTGACCAAAAGCACGATTAGAGCGCATAGTACCATCTTTACCAACGAAGAATACATCAGGTCGAGCGGCGATGTACTTTTCCATCCCAACTTCTCCACCGAAACTATGTACTGATTGAACCCAACCAGATTCAATTGCTGGAATTAAAGTTGGTGTAGGATTGATTTCCCAATTAGGTACAATTTTGCCCTTAAGTCCTAATTGTTCACCGTAAGTTGGTAATAATAATTCAATTGCAGCTGTGTTATAACCAACACCATGGTTAACTGATTGAACTTTATGCTTTTCATAAATGCCACGAATCGCTAGCATACCCATTAATATTTGAGTTTCAGTTATATGTTGAGGATCACGTGTAAATAATGGCTCTAATTGGTATGGCTCATCAGCTGGAATTACAACATCGACCCAATCCCCTGGAATATCGACTCTAGGCAGCTTATCAACAACTTCATTAGTTTGAACAATGACAATCCCATCTTTAAAGGCAGCAGATTCTACAATTACAGGTGTTTCTTCTGTGTTATAGCCAGTATATAAATTACCGTCTTTATCAGCCTTATCAGCTGCTACTAGGACTACATTTGGAATTAAATCTATAAATAAACGGGCATATAATTCTAGGTAGGTATGAATATCGCCAATTTTTAAGCTACCATCTGCAATCATTTGTGACACACGAGTACTCTGCGGACCAGCAAATGAAAAATCCATCTTGCTGGCAATTCCATCCTCAAAAATATCTAAGTGTTCTGGTCTGGAAATACTACTCATAATCATATGCAGGTCATGAACTTTTTCAGGATCTACACTAGCCAAAGCTTTAGATAAAAATGAAGCTTGCTTTTGGTTATCTCCTTCTAAAACTACCTTATCGCCAGAATTAAGCAGGCGTTCTAGAATTTTTACTACATCACTTGTTTTGGCAAATTTACCCTCAAGCAAAGGAGCTACTCTCTGCATTTTTTCATCTTTTGCTTGGCGATGACTTGCCCAATTTTTTTTGCTCATCAATTAGACTTCCTTTCCCACTTACCTAAGAGGTAAGCCGCATCTTCAATACTCATTTGATCCAAATAAATTTGTGAAATCTGGTCAAACTTTTCCCCAATAACTTTTTTAAAAGGTTTGCCTGGAGAAAAATTTAAAATTACCTGGGGTTGATAATTAGTTGCCACTGACATCATAGTGTCAAAATAAACAGGATTAGAAACATTATCAGATAAGTCCTGTTTAATTCTGATAATCTGCCTGAGTGGCTTTCCAGTAGTATTAGCTAAATAAATTACACGCTGGGGACGATTTAATTCAATTGTTTCCAGCATTTCTTGCAATTTTTGGCTAACATTTTTCATTAAAGGGGAATGTGATGGAACTGGAACTTTTAAAATAATTGCTTTACTTGCTCCTTTATTTTTTGCAAGAGAAAGCACTTCTCTTATTGCAGATAAGTTACCTGAAATCGCTGTTTGCAAAGTCGCATTTTGGTTAGATACATAAACTGGCATATCAGTGCTAGAAACTTTAGCTACTAAAGATTCAATATATTTACGCTCTAGCCCAACTATAACTCCCATTCCATAGCCATGAGGATATGAATTCTGCATCAAAGTTGCGCGATATTTAACTAGCCTAAATAAATCGTCTAATTTAATAACTCCTGCAGCATAAGCAGCCGCAAACACTCCTAAAGAATGTCCTGCAACTAAGTTAGGCTTTAAATTATATTTAGCTAGCTTTCTTACTTGGTCAACTTGTAAGAGTGCTATTCCAACTTGTAATTGGACAGAATCTTGATAAGCTTGTGCACTGTCTTTTAGTTTAAGATTTAGTAATTCTTCAACATGATTTTTTAAATCCGAGTCAATTCTATTCAACATCCCTTCATGTTGTCCACCTTGTCCCGGAAAAATCCACAGACTCTCCATCATATTCCTTCTTTCAATCACTATCTCAACCTCACAACTTTTACTTTAATCCCAATATTTCAAAAAGTATAATGAATTATAGTAATAGTCATAATTAATAGTTATAGGTGAAATAATGAACTTGATTCAATTAAGAAACTTTCTTTACGTAGCTCAAACACAAAGTATTTCTCAAGGAGCTAAAAAGGCTTATATTAGTCAACCAGCAATGACTAAGCAAATAAAAGAACTAGAAAAAGAACTCGGCACTAAGCTATTCCGCAGACTAGATCGCGGTGTCGAATTAACCCAAGCAGGGCATGTTTTTTTAAGCTATATTGAGCCAGCCTTAACTGAAATTCAAAAGGGAATTGATGCTGTTAGTTCTCATACATCTATTCGACAAAAGCCAATTAAGTTATTAGTTGAGGTAGCTTCATCTCTTATCCCTGAGATAATTAAGCGAATCCATCATATCTACCCTGATGCACCTGTTCAGTTAACACAACGAATATCAGCTAGTAACGATCTTAAAAAATTCGATTTCATTATTACCTCTCATAAGCCTGATGATAACTTTAACTATGTAAGCCTATTAAAAGAAAAAATTTATATTGGTACTGCTGGTAATGAGTTTTCTAATAACGAAATCAACGCTAGTCTGCTTAAAAAGCTACCCATAGTTAGTCTGGGAGCTAATAATCCACTTAGAAATACACTTGATAAAGCCTTTGCCAAAAAGAAGATATTTTTAAATTATCAATATGAATCTGATGATCCAGCAACAATTCGAGAATTATTAATGGCACATGTGGGAGTAGGCTTTATACCAGCTATCAGTTGGCATAATATCGGCAAAGAATTACACCTAGTTAAAGTTAAAGATATTGATCTAAAAAGAAATATTTATCTTGTTGAAGGGAAGGCTAACGAAGATCGAATGACAAGATTATTAGCTAACGAATTAGTAGATCTATTCGTTAATAATACTCAAAGCAATTGACTAATTGGCAATTTTAAGAAAAAGTTTTAAAATAAAAGTGTTTCAATCCGCTCATCCTCACTAGAAAGAAGCGGTAACATGACAAAAAAATCAGAAATAACAGATATTGGCGACTACCTTAAGCTTTTTGCTTGTACTGCGGTAATGTTGCAGCCGATCTTATCAATGGCACTTAAAACTAATCCAAGTCATCTTTCTTCGATTTGGATTGGCATAATTTTTAACTTGGTTAAGTATACAGCCCCCGCCTTTATCTTTGGTATTCTCTATACAACTATTCGCACAACCTCCAATATGCAGCATTATCCAACCTATATGAACAATACTTGGCATGCATTATTTATACCAACAATTTGGTGGACCTTGATTTACTTATTGTTCCTACCATGGGTGCAACAAGCTAATCACTATACTGATATTAGTTCATTTATGTGGCAATTTGTTAACGGTAATGCGGCACCTCATATGTGGTATAACACAATGATGTTACAATTTATTTTATTGATGCCAGTTTTTTGGGGCATTGTCAATTTAGTCAAGCATGATAGTCATCGCGGTCTAATCACTCTAATGATAGCAATTTTAATCACTGGAGTGTGGTTAGCAATGTATGATACACAAATTTTTCATGGACCTCATCAGGTCGATTGGTATCTTTGTGATCGAATCTTTATTAGCTTTTTAATCTATGGAATTAGTGGTGCTCTTGCTTGGCAATTCAACGATCAACTTAAGAGAAATCTAAAGAAAATTTGGCTATGGCTATTAATCGCAACTATTTTTGTATTTATTTGGATTAATCAAGAGTTATTTAATTTTGGCTTTCCAATTGACTTAAATAATTCACCTTACTACAAGCCTTCAATGATGATTTATGCGATGCTAATTATTTTACTAATCGCATCACTAGGATATTTTCAAATTGATAAAAACATTGCTTTTACAAAAACGGTCCATAAGTTTGCCAATTTTGCCTATAAAGCTTTTCTTTCAAATATTTTATGGTCACAAGTTCTCTGGCTAAGTTTCACTAAAAGCTTAACTATTTCAAATACGTGGTTAGGAATTATAGTAACCTATGTTCTAACATGGTGCTTAAGCTTTTCCTCAGCGTTCTTTATTCATTCTTGCTGGAGTAAAGGTAAATCACTAGTTTTTAAATCGGCTTAGTAGCCAAAAAGGGATAGATTTGGAATTTTTGTTACCAAGATCTATCCCTTTTATAATTCGTTATTTTCTAATGCCATAAAGATAGTCAAAATTAATAAGTCCGCACATCCTCCTAAACTATAGTTATTTTCTTTAAAGATCTTATTTAATTTTCTTAGATAAGCAAAACCTGCTGGCATTTTACTACCACCTAAATCTAAGTAATGTTCACATACTTCTTTTAACCAAGGTAGCTTATCAATTCCCCCTGCTCGCTTAATAAAGGTTGAGTCTTGAGTATTTAAAGCTAGCACTATTAGGGTATCTAAAAAACGTTCATTTAAATTTCCAGTTGCTTGGATTAAAAATGGATAGGCGACTTTTTCTACTACTGGGTAACCATCTTGAGCTAACTGTCGTACTCCCCCTAACCCATAACGCTTATATTGCCTTTCACCAGCTGTTTCATTAACTTTCTTTTGTGACAAATCTTTTTTTACTAAATTGTTACACATTTTTTTAATAACTTGATAAATATTTTGATGATTCTTTTTAGCATAACTTTGTGCACAAACAAAAATCCCTAAAGAAAATACTGCTCCCTTATGTGTATTTACGTTATTAGTTGCTTTAAGCATTGCTTTTTCTGCATTAAGGCCAGCTTGTCGCAGTAAATTAAACATGATTGTTAAATCCGACTCAGTAAAACTTTCTCCTAGTTCGCAAGCGTAATTTAAGTAATCTTCTAAAGCTAAACTACTATTAATAAAAGTAAACACATCCATATCCAAATGTGATCCTGCATCAACAGGATCTACCAAGCCTGGCTTAGGATTAGTTACTACTTCATAAAGCAAAGCTCTTAAGGCATGGTCTACTATTGCTTTAGTCATAATTCACCTTTTTTCTTTATAACACATAAAAATACACTTCAAATTTTAGAAGTGCATTTACAAAATTAATTCTATTGTTTAATAGCTAAATCTTTAAACAATAGAATTTTAATATCAGAACTTATTTATCTTCAAGCTTTTTAAATAAAGCTTTACATCCTCGATAAATATCCTGATATGACTTTTCAAAATCTCCTGTATACCAAGGGTCATCAACATCATCATAAGAACCAACAAAGTTTAATAATTTATATTCCTTATGATCTGGATCTCCACCACAAATACGATTTATATCAAAAAAGTTCTCTTCATCTAGCGCAATTAGATAATCATATTTCTGATAATCTTCACGCGTAAGTTGACGTGCAAAATGATTGGAAAACGGTATATTATGCTCATTTAAAGTTCTTTGAGCACGCGAGTCAATATTATGACCAATTGCATCTTGTGTTGCAGCTGCAGAGTCAATCTGGTATTGATTGCTTTTTTTAGCCTTATTGACAATGTCTTTCATAATAAACTCTGCCATTGGTGAACGACAAATGTTCCCATGACAGACAAAAATAATATTTTTAGTCATATTGTTATTAAGCTTCTTCCTCTACTTGGTTTATTACTTATTCTTCTTTACTTTTAATAGCTGCCGTCATACGAGCAAGTTTATTCTTATATAAGCCGAAAGTCTTTTTCAATTCTATCTTAGAGTTGATCGTAATACCATCATTCGTAACTTTAACTTGATTAATCCCTACTTCAACATTTACACTGCCATACTTATTGCTCAAAGTATAAGTATTATCAGAATTTTTTACAATATTTAAAACGTCATCACTCAATTCTTGAGCAATATCCTCAATTAACTTAGCTGTCGCCTCATTATTATGGTTTTTTCTTGCATAGGCCATGTAACCCATTAGCATCCACTCATCATTAGAAAATACTTCCTTGGATTTATTATCCTTGGAAATAGCACGATTATGAGTAGATTTATTTGATGAGTTATTATTTTTGTTATTCTCAATAGATGATGAAGATTTTTGGCTAGTTATAGGCTCTACAACCTTGTTAGCCTTATCTTGTGCTTGTTTAGTAAAGTAAAATACAGCTCCTATTAAAATCACAACAACTGCCATTAAGGCTACAATAGCTCTCTTCATAATTTGCCACCTCATGTTGTATATTTTACACTAATTAGCTGCATGCTTATATTTTTTCCTAGTTAATTTTACTGAGGATTTTTTCTTTTTGCCAATTTTGGCACCAAATAGCCAAAAAATTGAAACAATAATTGAAATAGTGATACTTATCAAAAATCCACTATCTAGATCGATTTTTATTCCAGAATAAATAAGTTTATGCAAGACGCTTGTTAATTGCATAGATCCTAATTGCATTAACTCGTATGAGCCAACTGAAGCAATTAATATCGGTATAATTGCACTACGAATACCAAACAAGATCATTAAAGTCGCTATAATATACAACAGTAAAATCACATAATATAGTAGCCGATAATATTGAGCATACTTATTTATTTGGTTTTCATACTTATCTAGCTGATCATTAGCTATCTTTATCAAGAAATCGTTAATTATCTTTTCTTGGTCAGTATCATTTTTTAGTCCCAAATCATTTATCCCGATCTGACCATTTTGTTGAAAAGAACTAGTAGTAGCATTAAATTTACTTAGAGAAGTCTTTATCTCTATTTTTTTAGGTAATTGATTTAAAATAGCATTATCTAATCCTAAAGCTTGAAATAATTGAACTCCAGTCCGGACATTACTATTACCTGATTGAGCAGCCGCTTTATTTAAAGCTGAATTAACTAGTCCTGAAGTCGAAGATGACATAGTAATACTACTATGAACAGTAAAAAATGTTGCAATAATTACTCCTATTATAATAATTATCTTAATAATCCAAGTATTTAATTTTTTAAACATTTTTTATCTCCTAAATCGAATGACAATGCTTTTTAAATAATATGATACTGATCCAAACAGAAATAAACGATGGCAGTATCACTACTACAAACAAATTTGGATCTAAAAAATTACCTACAGTTATGTAGTGTACTACTTTAGTTATCTTTGTGACATTAGAAAAAATAGCCTGATAAACTGTAACATAAATCAAAGTCCATTGAATATAATATTCAATTAAGGTCAATGTAGTTGTTGACAATGGAAAAATATGATGAAAAATCCTTAACCACCAGTAAAGTAAAATACCCGAAATAATTACTAAAATACCAAGTAAAGTAAATAAATTACCTAGTTTTAAATTAACATCTGTTTGAATAAATAAAAATGCTAATACAAAGAAAACTAAAAAATTGATTGTACTCAATATTATCATCACAGCAAACAAGATTAGTGCTTTGATAAAATAAAAATGATTCTTTTCTTTAAATATTGTAATTAAACCAATAATTATCAAAATACCTAAAAATATTGGCCATACTTGTGTCATAGATACCCTCTTTTCCATTTAATAATTATACTTGGTTTTATTGCTGTTTTTAACAATAAATAAAAAACTGTATAACTTTGAAAATCAATTCAAAACTATACAGCTTTAGTTATTCATGAGCTTCTATCCAATCCCAGAATTTATCTACATTAAGCTTAGCAACACTGGAAAATGGTAAAAAAGATACATTTTTTCTCTTTAAATTTAATGATTTACCTATTTTTTGTTTGATTTGACTAGCTTCCATTTTCTTAAGCTTATCCATTTTAGTTGCTACAACTAGAATGGGAATATCAAGATACTGTGCATATTCAAACATACTAATATCATCCTTAGTTGGATCATGCCGTGCATCTACTAGTAAAACAAGTCCCTTAAGATCAGCACGTGTTTCAAGGTAATCTTGAATCATCTCACCAAACTTCTCACGTTGCTTTTTAGAAACTTTAGCATAGCCATAACCAGGAACATCAACTAAATATAGTAGATTGTTTACTTTGTAAAAGTTTAAAGTCTGTGTCTTGCCTGGCTGCTGAGATGTTCTAGCAAGCTTACGACGATTTACAATAGTATTAATTAAACTTGATTTTCCTACGTTAGAACGTCCTGCTAAAGCAAATTCAGGCAAGTCATCATTAGGGTACTGTTTTTCAGAAACTGCACTAATAACAAATTCACTATCTGTAACCTTCATTATTTAGCCGCCTGTTCTTCAAGATTACCTTTGTAGCTAACTTCTGGTTTAGCATGGTTAAGGATAACATCCTTATTAATTGTAACTGTATCAATAGAATCATCACTAGGAGCCTTGTACATTATGTCCATCATTGAATTCTCAATAATAGATCTCAAGCCCCTAGCTCCCATATGGCGACTTAAAGCCAAATCAGCAATTGCCTTCAAGGCATCATCAGTAAATTCTAAATCAACACCATCTAAACTCATTAAACGTTGGTATTGCTTAGTTAAGGCATTTTTTGGCTCAGTCAAAATTCTTACCAAGGATTCTGAGTCTAATTTGTCCAAAGTAGAGATAATTGGAATGCGTCCAATAAATTCTGGTATTAAACCAAACTTGACTAAATCTCCAGTAGTAAGATAATCTTGCCACTTAGAGGCATCAACTTGATTTAATTCATTTTCAGCACCAAATCCTATTGTCTTTTTACCTAAACGGTTTTTAACAATATTTTCAATACCGTCAAAAGCTCCACCCACAATAAACAGAATATTAGTAGTATCCATTCTAATCATTTGTTGCTGTGGATGCTTTCTGCCGCCTTGTGGTGGGATAGATGCAATTGTTCCTTCTAAAATCTTCAATAATGATTGCTGAACACCTTCACCTGATACATCGCGAGTAATTGATACATTTTCTGCCTTTTTAGAAATTTTATCAATTTCATCAATATATATAATTCCGCGCTGAGCACGTTCAAGATCATAATCAGCATTTTGAAGCAGCTTTAATAAAATATTTTCTACATCTTCACCAACATAGCCAGCTTCTGTTAAGGTAGTCGCGTCTGCAATTGCAAATGGAACATTTAAAATTCGAGCTAAAGTTTGGGCTAAATAGGTCTTTCCAGACCCCGTAGGCCCAATTAATGCAATGTTGGATTTTTGTAGCTCAGTTCCATCATCAATATCCATTTGACTGATTCTCTTATAGTGATTATAAACCGCAACTGATAACACGCGTTTAGCACGGTCTTGACCAATTACGTATTCATCCAATTGCTTTTTAATCTCCATAGGTTTAGGAAGATCTTTAGTTTCTTTTAAAGAGTCTGCACGTAATTCATCGTCAATGATTTTTTGGGAAACTTCAATACATTCATTACAAATATATACACCATTTCCTGCCACAATTTTTCTTACTTGTGATTGTGATTTACCGCAAAAAGAGCATCTTACTTCTTCCGGTTGAGTGACATCATTAGTCAAATTATATGACCCCTTTCTTACTCAACTAACTAAAAGATAGTTTATCATTTTTACACAATAAGGTAAAAAAATAGAATTCTTGGTTTTAGTTTTCATTATAAAAGGGCGACTATTCAGTCGCCCTTTTATTAACTTCAAATTGGCAAGAACTAACTATTTATCTTCTTTTTCAGTTGAAGATTTTTTTGATGATGCTTTCTTCTTGGCAACTTGCTTAGCCTTATCAGTAATTAAATCAATAGCTTTTCTTACAGCGATATCATGCTTAAGCATATCATCAGTCAAAGTACGACGTACAACCTTTTCATCCATGTTGTAATCATGTGCTAAATCTTTGATTTCTTGCTTAATTTCATCTTCAGTTGCATCAAGCTTTTCTTTAGCAACAATAGCTTCTAAGACAAGGTTAGTCTTAACACGGTCAGCAGCATCCTTAGCGAATTGTTCACGCAATTGAGCTTCAGTAGTACCAGTTAATTTGAAGTAAGTTTGTGGGTCAATTCCTTGACGTTGCATATTACCTAAGTATTGATTCATTTGAGTGTTGATATCGTCTTGAATCATTGCATCTGGAATTTCATCAATTTCGGCATTATCAACAGCACCACGAATAGCAGCATCTTGAATAGCATCCTTAGCACTATCTTCTTTTTGCTTCTTTAAATCCTTCTTGATTTTGTCTTTTAATTCATCAAGTGATTCAACGCTGTCATCAACATCCTTAGCAAATTCATCGTCTAACTTAGGCAATTCTTTAGACTTAACTTCATGAATCTTAGTAGCAAAGTGAGCTTCTTTACCAGCTAAATCTTTAGCACCGTAATCTTCTGGGAAGGTTACAACAACATCTACATCATCGCCGGCTTTATGACCAATAAGTTGATCTTCAAAACCTGGAATGAAGGTACCTGAGCCTAATTCTAATGAGTAGTTTTGTGCACTACCACCATCAAATGGCTTGCCATCAACAGTACCCTTGTAGTCAATAGTTACAGTATCACCCTTAGCAGCTTCGCCGTCTTTTAATACTAATTCAGCATTTTGTTCACGACGCTTATCTAATTCAGCATCAACATCTTTTACTAATACACGGGTACTTTGCTTAGGAACTTCAATCCCCTTGTAGTCGCCTAGTTTAACTTCAGGCTTAACACTAACAGTAGCTTTCATAACCCAATCTTTACCTGCATCCATTGAATCAGGAACAATTTGTGGTTGACCTACTGGATCAATACCTGCTTCTTTCACAGCACTGCTGTAAACATCTGGTAAAACAATATTTAAAGCATCTTCATAAAGAGCTTCTTCACCATAGTATTGATCAAAAATAAGACGTGATACGTGACCTTTACGGAAGCCAGGAACACGTAAATTCTTCTTTACACGTTTAAAAGCTTGATCTAAAGCCTTTTTTACTTGATCTTGTGAAATTTCAAAAGTTAATTCGCCGGTTGTCTTGCCGGTCTTTTCCCATTTTACAGACATTAATAATACCTCCGATGTCAAATTTGGGTTGCTCTTGCACACTCAACTATCTTACCTTAAATACCGCCAAAACACAAATTCACAGCGGTTTTTTATGCTAAATTTATTATAAAGATTTTCAAATAATAAATAATTTATAGTTAAAATTTATTACACTTATATAAAATAATTTAATGTATAAAAAAAGACATGTCCAACGACATGTCTTTCTCCAATCCATTAAAGGATTAGTCAAGAATTTCAGTTACTTGACCGGCACCAACAGTCTTACCACCTTCACGGATAGTAAACTTAGTACCCTTTTCAATGGCAACTGGCTTGATCAATTCAACAGTGAATTCAACGTTATCACCAGGCATAACCATTTCAGTACCTTCTGGCAATTCAATCTTACCAGTTACGTCAGTAGTGTGGAAGTAGAATTGTGGACGGTAATCTGAGAAGAATGGAGTGTGACGACCACCTTCATCTTTGTTCAAGATATATACTTGACCCTTAAAGTTCTTGTGGGTTTGAATTGAACCAGGTGCAGCTAAAACTTGACCACGTTCAACTTGGTCACGGTCGATACCACGAAGTAATACACCAACGTTATCGCCGGCTTCACCTAAGTCAAGAGTCTTGTGGAACATTTCCAAACCAGTAACAGTTGACTTTTCAACCTTGTCAGTTAAACCAACGATTTCAACTTCGTCACCAACTTTAACAGTACCACGGTCGATACGACCAGAAGCAACAGTACCACGACCAGTGATAGTAAATACATCTTCAACTGGCATTAAGAATGGCTTGTCAGTGTCACGTTCTGGAGTTGGAATGTATTCGTCAACAGTTTCCATTAATTTTCTGATAACGTCTTGTTGTTCCTTGTCACCTTGAAGTGCCTTCAAAGCTGAACCACGGATAACTGGTACATCATCACCAGGGTAATCGTATTCAGTTAACAAGTCACGAACTTCCATTTCAACCAAGTCGATTAATTCTGGATCATCAACTAAGTCAACCTTGTTTAAGAATACAACGATGTATTGAACACCAACTTGACGAGCAAGTAAGATGTGTTCACGAGTTTGTGGCATAGGACCATCAGTTGCAGCAACAACTAAGATAGCACCATCCATTTGTGCAGCACCAGTAATCATGTTCTTGATGTAGTCTGCGTGGCCTGGAGCGTCCATGTGTGCGTAGTGACGGTTAGTAGTTTCGTATTCAACGTGAGCAGTGTTGATAGTAATACCACGTTCTTTTTCTTCTGGAGCTGCGTCGATTTGTGAGTAATCTTCAGCTTTTGCTAAACCATCTTCTGCCAAAACAGTAGTGATAGCTGCAGTTAAAGTGGTCTTACCATGGTCAACGTGGCCGATAGTACCAATGTTAACGTGCGGCTTAGTTCTTTCGTAATGTTCTTTTTCTGCCATTTAAAATGACCCTCCTGTAAATATTTGCAAGAAGTCCGTTGAGTAAGTAACGGATAATTCTCTGTTGATTATTATACTACTTTCAAAGGCAAATGCATAGCCTGTACCCCTTTGAAAATATCCTCTATTGATTATACTAGATAAGACAAAAAAGTAAACCTTTTTTGCTCAAAACTTAATCAAAACTATTATTTATTAATTCTTCATAAGACATATATTGGTAGACTTTATCAAGTAGGTTTTGATTTGTACCGCCGTGTTTATTTTCTAGATAATGGCGAAAATCATGAGTAAATTGATCTGGATCGGAAATATAATCATGCAATTTAGGATAAAGCATTCCTAAACAAATATTCAATTCACCTATCATTAATTCAATTTTATTTGGATCACGTCTTAAATAGTCAGCTAAACTTGCACAGCATTCTTGATAGATGGGATCTTTTTGCAAAAGTACAGTTTCTTTAGGAATAAAGAATTTATTTTCACCCATTATAGAAACCGTCACTTCTTTATCGTAACCTAATTTTATTAGGTCTTCACAAAAAGACAATTTTAGAGCAAAACTTTGAGTAGGATCAATAAGTAGACTTTGAGCCAATTGAATGAAATTAGCCTTACTTAGACGATATAGTTCGTGATAATCTTGCTCGCTAACTGACCTTAATTCCTTGAAGTTTTTCATTAGAGATCGTTGAGTACGTTCACTAGCTGGAAAAATATTCACATCTATTTTTTTGCCACTTAAATTTTCTATTTCTAAAGCTTCAATATTGAAATCTAAACCCTTTAATATTTTTAAATATAAATTATAGGTTCTAGAATCTGAAAATAAGTCTGGCTCTTCTTTTATCAGAGTGTATGCTTGTTGAAATTTGTTTTGCTTTAACAATAAATTACATAGCTTATAAACAATTTCAGAGCTATATCCTATCCTTAAAGCTTCTAATAAATGCTGAATGGCATTATCTATATTATCTTTTTGAATTTCTAGATCAGCCAAACTTAATAAGTTGCTTTGACTAGCGTTAGGCATTAAGACTCAGCCTTCTTTAATTTGATTGTAACTTTTTTATTTGGTCTATGCTTTTTATCGTGCGAATCCTTAGTTTGCTTAAGGTTATCTTTAGCGGCATTTCTTTTTACCATTGCACGATGACGATTTTGATTTACCTCCATCACTACTGGCAAGACTACTGGTCGACGACCAGTTTCTTTATAAAGATATTTTTCAACTGCATTACGCACATCCTGCTTCAATTCAGTCCAATCAAAGCGCTTATTATTGAAATTATTATTAATTGCTTCCTTGATAACCTCTACTGATCCATCCATCAATGCATGATTAGCTTTAATGTAGACAAATCCACGCGTAGAAACAAGCGGTTTAGCAACTATCTTTTTCTTTTTGCGATCAATAGTTACTGCTGCGATAAAGATACCATCATCAGATAATACTTCACGGTCACGTAAAACAATATTGCCTACGTCACCTATTCCTGAGCCATCAATCATAATATCCTCTCCTGGGACTGGATCACTTAAATAAAAGCGACCTTTTTCCAAAGCTAAGGTATCACCATTCTTAGTAATAAAGATATTATGACGATCCATACCAGCTTGAATAGCTAGATTTTCTTGTATTTCAAGTAAACGATATTCGCCAATTACTGGTACTAAGAACTTAGGCCTCAAAGTATCAATTAATAACTGTAAGTCTCTACCCGTTGCATGCCCACTCGTATGACGATCAAGTCCTAGTTGCTTAACAGTTCCACCAGCTCGATAAACCATATCACTAGTTTGAGCAACCATAGTCTCTACTGAATGAGAAGGAGTAGTTGCAATAAACACTAAATCTCCCTTCTTAATCTTAATCATTCGGTGTCGATTAGTAGCCATCTTCTGCAATGACTTAAGCGGTTCACCCATTCTTCCCGTTTCAAGAATTACTAGCTCATCAGCTGGGATTTTTTTCAGATCTTTGCCGTGAGCTAACAATCCTTTAGGGACATCTAAGTAACCTAACTTCATAGCAGTATATACAATTCGACCAATATCACGACCAGTTAAAAATACCTTACGACCGGTCTTATAAGCTGCCGTAAAAATTTCTTGCACCCGATTAATATTAGAAGCCTTTGCTACAGCGACGATCCTACCATCATGATTTTGAAAAGTTTCTAAAATATATTTCTCAATAGATGTCTGCTGATCATTAGGAAATACTGCTTCAGCGTTAGTAGAATCTGCTAACAGTGCTAATACGCCTTTTTTAGAAATTTCAGATAACCTTACAAAGTCTGTCTTATATCCCTGTTTAGCTGATGGATCAAATTTAAAATCTCCAGTATAGACTATTTCGCCTTCTTGAGTAGAAATATCAATTCCTAAAGAATCCGGTACTGAATGTGTTGTTGAAAAAAATGATACTGTAGCATTTTTAAAGTCAATTTCTGTATCAGCATCAATTATATGAAATAAATCATTCTTTCGATGCTTATTTTCACGTTGAACAGCAATTTTTGCTAATTCGACCGTTAATTTTGATCCAAATACTGGAATATCATAGTAGCGCAGAATATAAGGAAGCGCGCCAATTGAGTCTGCATGTCCATGGGTTAAAAAAATACCCGCAATGCGATCACCGTATTCTTTAAAGAAATCTAAATTTGGAATAACTACATCTATTCCAAGTAATGAGCTATCTGGATACTTTAGTCCTGCATCCATAATGAAAATTTCATCATTAACCTGAACAGCGTACATGTTTTTTCCATTTTCACGTACTCCGCCCAAAATCATTAATTTTATATTTTGTGCCATAAAATTTCTTCTTTCTAATAAATATTCAATTTTTTGTTATTAGGATCGGAATGATCAAAACGAAAGTTTATCTAATTAATTTTAGCATATTGTATTAGGTATTTAAAAGCATGAAAAAAGCCAGCTCAAATGAACTGACTTAGTGTGTGCAAAAAGTATTAATATTAACGACGTAAACCTAATTCTTTAATTAATTCACGGTAACGAGTAATATCCTTGTTCTTTAAGTAACGAAGTAAGTTACGACGGTGACCGATCTTCTTAAGCAAACCAACGTATGAGTGGTGGTCTTGCTTGTGAGCCTTTAAGTGGGCATTCAAGTTGTTAATATCATCAGTAAGCAATGCAATTTGTACTTCTGGTGAACCAGTATCGCCATCGTGGCGTGCAAACTTCTTGATTAATTCGTCTTTCTTTTCTTTAGTAATAGCCATTAGAAATAACCTTTCTTTCTTTTAAATTGCCATTAACAACGTTAACCGTCGGCAGCGAGGAAACAGCGTTAATGGTTCTGACAAGAATATATATTACCTGTATTTTTTTGAAAATGCAAGCTCAATTTTACTTGCACCTTTACCCTGTATTAAGTATAATTAATTGGTAAATCTGATTTTATCGAGGTGAATTTTGATGCCACAAATTAAACAAGCAATTAAGCGTGTTAAAACTAATGCAGTTGCTAACAAGCGTAATGCTTCTGAATTAAGTAAATTGAGAACCGCTGTAAGAAAGTTCAACGAAGCTGTTGAAGCTGACGCAAAAGATGTCCTCGATTTAGAAGTTAAAGCTGCTCGTGCTTTAGATAAGGCTGCAAGCAAGCACCTTATTTCTAAAAACAAAGCTAGTCGTGATAAGTCACGTATGGCTAAGAAAGTTGCTGCTAAGAAGAACTAATTTTAGCGAAAAAGTAATTAAAAAGACAAGAACACTTTATCGGTTCTTGTCTTTTTTGTTTATCTAAATATTTAGCAAAAATAACTTTAAAAATTCATTACCACGATAGGTTCCATTTTTATAATTAAAATCTAAGTCAATAACTTGTTTCATTAATTGCTTTAACTTATTTAACGAAACTCTATTTTGCATAGCAAACTTAACTCGATAAGGATTAGCTACCAGCTCTTTAGTTATTTGGTCCCTATTCCATCTTCTACTTTCTAAGACTTTCACACATAATAGAAACTCTATTTGACTTTCAAAAATTGCTACTAATTGTAGCGCATTATTGCCTTCACGCAAATGATCATTCAGACGTTGTAAGGCTTCGGAAGCATCACCTTTAAATGCCGTCAATAATATTTCGAAAATATTTTCTGATAAAGAGCGATCAATATTTTGCTCAACTATAGTCTCAGTAATTCGTTTGTCTTCGCCAGTGATATTTTTTAATTTAATATAATTACTCAATATCGTATCTAGAACTTGATCGCTACGCTGCAATAGCATTTGTAAGGCCTGAGAAGTAAACTGATAACCTTCCTCTTTAGCAATAGCCTTGATAACACCGCTAATTTCATAAGGTTTTAGAGTTGTATTTATTACATTTACCTGCTTGCTAATAATTTTTGTGATTTTTTTTCGTCGATCTAATTTTTCATAATTAGCTACAAATATCACTATATCGTCTAATTCATCCAAATGATCTAATACTTTTTCTAATTGTACAATTTTTTTCTTAAATTTCGCCGGTGATTTTGGCGTTAAGAAAAATGGATTCTTTACTAAAATTAGCTTACGCTGACTAAATAAAGATGATTCTGTTAATGTAGCAATTAATTCATCAATCCCATCTTCATTGCAGTCTATTGTAATAAACTCAAAATCATTAAACTTAGATAAATTACGATAATTTTTTGATAAATAATCATTTAAAAATGCATCCCCACCCTCAATTAAAATACTTTCTTTTTGAGGTTGAGATTGCCTAAAAAGTGTCAGTAAAGTCATTCTTTTTCCTTTTTTAAAAAAGTAGTTAATTTTTTATTGCCCAAAATAGAATAAGTCCAAGTTATTGTACCACTATCCTGAGTATTTAAATATGGGATACTTAACTTTTTTAGTGTATCTAAAGTTTCGGGATGTGGATGACCAAAGCGATTATTTCTCCCTGAAGAAATAAATACTACACTAGGATTAATACTATGCAAAAAATCAGTATTTGAGGATGTCCGACTACCATGATGTCCCAATTTAAAGTAATCAACCTTTAATAGTGGATAGTGCTCAAGTATCTTCTTTTCACCTTCTTGGTCTAAATCCCCTGTCATTAGCCATTTCTTTTGACCTATTTTAAAGAACAGAGACAGTGAGTCTTTATTTTCTCCTAATCCTTCTTCAAATGGATATACTACATTAAAAACTATTCCCGGTTCTACTACCTTATCACCTGCTAACAATGGTACTAACTTAGTATGTTGGATCTTACCTCTTATTCTTTTTTGGAAACTCAAATTATTTGTAAGCCCCTTAGCAAAATAGAGCTTCTTTACTTTAACTTGTTTTAGTAAAGGAGCCAAATCACCAATGTGGTCAGCATCTTGATGAGAAAGAAAAACTCCATCTATCTTATCTATCCCTTGAGCATGTAATAGTGGGATGGTAATTCTATTAAGTTGAGGATCATTCTTAGCAAAATTGCCGAATCTTAACTTTCCACCCGTATCAATTAGATAAACTTTTCGCTTTAAAGGTGTTGTAATTAGAATACTATCACCTTGACCTACATCAATAAAAGACACCTGACCATACAAAGGAAAATGTATTAAAGTAAAATAAATACCATAAGCGCCAACTAAAATTGATAATAACTTTCTGTTAATTTTCTTACTTTCAAAATATATTAGAAATGACAGAGTAATTACCAAAATAATTATTGTTTGCCACCAATTTATTTGACCAAAAGTTACCTTTCCTAAGTTAGTTTTTGCTAAGTAATCAATAAACATAATGATATTTTTAAAGATACGCTCAATTATATCTACCAATCTTGGTAAAATTGGAAAAATTACTACCGCTAAAAAAGTTAAAGGCAACAAAACAAAATTAAAAATTGGCACAATCAATAAATTAAAAACAGTTGTTAAAAAGTTTACTTGATAAAAATAGTGTAAAACAATAGGTAATATCAATAAATTCAATAAACTACCTTGTTTTAACTGACTAGTATTTTGGGTCAATTCTAGCCCCAATACCAACAAATAACTCAAAATAGCACCAGTTGATAAAAATAATCCTGGATTAATAAACAAATGCGTTAAAACAACTACTCCTAATTTATCAATACTAGTAATTGGAATCTTTTTTTGATTAAAAAGAACCCCATAAATATAGCTTAAGCTCGCTCTTACAAATCCTGGCTGAAAGTTTGAAAAAAATACCTCTAAAATTAAAAATATAATACAAGATACTATTATCTCACTTTGAACCCTTTTAAAAACTGTCGCTAATATTGCAATTGCACTCGTATATAACGCTACATGTAGCCCAGAAATACTCAGCAAATGAATCACACCTAAATCACGATAATTATTGAGAATATCTTTATTATCTTTAGATGGATTCTCAGCTAGGATCATCTCACTTGCAAAAAATGATACCAATTTAGGTAGACTTCTCAAATAATTCTGAATTTTAAAACGAAAGTAATGCAACTTATCAAAAAAAGTTTGCTTTTTTAAAACTATGCGGTAATTACTAATTTTTAAACGGTAATTTATCTTTTTGCTTTTATAATACTGAGCAAAATCGAATTCTCCAGGATTAGTAGCTGGTTCAACCTGGCTAATATCAGCTTTCAAATTAGCTAAATATAAACTTTTACCAGATTTAATTAATCTTTCAAGTTCTGAATTAGTTTTCAAGGAAATTAAAACGCGCTGCTTCCCTAAACAAGCTTCTCCCGATAAGAAATGATCTGATATTTTTATTTGATCACAGGTAATCTTCAATGGTTTATTCAGATCCAGCTTTAAAACTTTACTTTTCTGTTGATATGAAAGTAAACAAAATAGCGCTACTATCATTAATGCACTTATCTTCAACTTGGGAAACTTATAAATTATCAGGCAAGCCAAATATAATAAAAGTATCGTTACTACCAAAAAATGCGCTAAGCTCTTAGTTTGAAAAAATAGAAAAGATACAATTATACAAAAAGCGGCCGTCAAAAATATGAAACCAGGTTGTAAAAAATTATAATTCCAATTGATCTTTGAGCTTTGCAAGAGTCTTTTCTCCAATACCGGATATTTTGGTTAAATCTTCTAGCGATTTAAAACTGCCATTCTGCTCACGATAACTAATAATCTGCTGAGCACGTTTTTCGCCAATTCCAGAGAGCTTTTGTAAATCTTGAACCGATGCGGTATTAATATTTATTTTTTCACTTGCATTGTTAGATGAGGATGCTGCTTCTGATGATGAAGCAGATGTTGCATTTGTAAGTGAGGCATTGCTTTCAATCTTTTCGCCTTTATAAGGAACATATACCTTATCTTGATCTTTTAATAGCAAAGCCCGGTTAACAGTTTTTAGATTTGCACGCTTAGTTATTCCGCCGGCAGCTGCTAGCAAATCATTCAAACGTGCACCGTTTTTTAATGTATATACCCCTGGGTGTTTAACTGCACCTGAAATGTCACAAGTTACTGTGGTAGACTGAGTTTGGCTAGGATTGTTAGAACTTGCTGTATCACTCTTTTCAATATTATTTACATTCTCATTATCGTCTTTTTTACTAGCTTGTTCAGTTACTAATTCAGAATTATCTACACTACTTTCTCTATTATTTTGAAAATATAATAATCCACCTATTACTAACAAAACAATGACAACTACATATTTCTTTTTTTCGATAAGATATTCTTTTAATTTTTCGAAATCCATATTTAATCACCTCACTATACTTATACGCAAAAACACGATGATATTTTTTCAATCATCGTGTTTTTTCTTATTTTTTTAAATATTTTAAAGCATCGTCAAAATTAGCTACCGGAATAATTTTCATCTTAGTATGAATTTTTTTAGCAGTTTTAACTGCTTGTGCATAGTTAGTTTCACTCTTTTTAATACCAACAGGTCGATCAGTCGGCGCAAAGAAAATTTTTATTCCCTGTCTACTTGCGGCAACAACTTTCTTATCAATGCCACCAATCATTCCTACTTTGCCATTTTCATCAATAGTCCCTGTTCCCGCTATTTTTTGATTGTTACTTAAATTCTGTTTAGCAAAAATCTGATAAAGTTCAAGAGTAAACATTAATCCAGCTGATGGACCACCAATCCCATCAACATCAATTTTAATTTTTGGCTTAGTAATAACCTCGGTATGATCGACCAATTGGATACCGATTCCATTTTTATTAGTGGTTTTTAAATGTACAACTGACCCAGTAAGCTTGATGTATTTTCCATTACGTTTAACCACTATAGCAATTTTACTTTTAACTTTTTGCTTTTGAATATAAGCTATCAATTCTTTAGTTGATTTAAACTTATGTCCATTAACCTTGACAATAGTATCACCTATTTTAAGTTTGTCTTTAAAGGTAGAGTTAGGCATAACATTCATCACATAGACGCCCAAATATTTTTTACTATGGTATGCACCAGCCTTTTTAGCTGCGTAATACTTAGCATTGTTTTGACTACTTTGCATGTAATACTGCTGCATTTGATTATATGCTTCAGTACCTTGTCTTCCCATCAATTCATCTTGAGAGTAACGAGTTTCATTTTGATTAAAAAAGCTAGCCAAGTAATCTATTACTACTGCTCTTCGCTCACTTACCGTAACTAAATAAAAATTAGGATTCGCTCCTTTAGCGGGAGATTTAATATATTGACTTACTTGATCCGCACTCCCTGGCGCTTCAATATAATAATTAGTTGGCCACAAGCAAATTACAACTACTGCTAAAAAAATCGCTAATCCTAATAGCCATTTTAGTAGTTTAGACTTATCATGTTTTTTCATTTATGACCACTTTTTCTTTAATGCTTTAGCAACTATATTAGGTACTAATTTAGATACATCCCCACCAAACATGGCTGTTTCCTTAATCATACTTGAAGAGATAAAACTATTCTCTGGACTAGTTAAAAGCAAAACAGTATTTAACTCTGGAGCCAAAGTTTTATTAATTGCAGCTATTTCTCTTTCGTAATTAAAGTCTGCATCATTGCGCAATCCACGCACAATTGCACTAGCTCCAAGTTCACGAGCAACATTAACTGTCAAATCAGCTGGTCTAGATATTACTTCTACTTCAGGAAAATTCTTAAAAACATCACTAGCAAGATGTAAGCGCTCAGTTTCAGAGAATAAATATTTTTTATTAGTGTTAGTCATAATTACAAAATATACTTTATCAAACATTTTGCTAGCAATTCTAACCGTTTCTAAGTGTCCATTTGTAATTGGATCAAAACTACCTGGAAAAATAGCTTTTGCCATTGTTATTTCCTCTCAAAAATTTTAACTTTTGTTCTTCCTAAATGATGATTTTTTATCAATTCGAATCCACTTACATTCGGCAGATCAGTATGTTCATCAGTTTCAGCTACTATCCAAGCATTTAAGTTTAACAAGTTATATTTAAGTAACAATTGCATAATTTTGATAATTTTTTCTTTAGCATATGGTGGGTCTAAAAATACTAAATCAAATTTTCGTCCTTTTTCTGACAAAATTTTTAATGCAACTGTATCTCGCATCTTTAAAATATCAAACTTATCTGGTTCTTTTGTTAACTCAACGTTTTTTCTAATGATGCTACATGCCTGACCACTAATATCTATCAATACCGCTCCATCATAGCCGCGTGATACAGCTTCAATACCTAATGCACCACTACCAGCATATAAATCTAGCACTTGTCCACCATCAAAGAACTGCCCCATAGAATTAAACAATGATCCTTTGACTTTGTCACTAGTTGGACGAGTGGCATTGCTTTTTAAAGTATACAGATTCCTTTTAGCATACTTCCCTGCTATAACTCTCAAAATCTGATCTCTCCTCGCTCTTCAATTTCTTTTTCTGCTGCTTCTTTCAATTCATGTATCAGTTCTTCTTCATGTATTGGATTGAAATTTAGCTTTCCATATGATGAAAATTCAGCTTTTTTTACAAAATCACTATGATTCAAATCTTGAATAACTTTATCAGCCTGTTCTGCATTACAATACATGATTACATAGTTTTTTTTGCGTGAAAAGTAAATAATGTTTCCATAATGACGCAGCTTATATTGATTACTTGCCTTATCAATCCAAACCACTATTGATTTTCTTTTTTGAAGAGAATTATTTTCACTTTCTTGAAATACTAGTCCCATTATAGATCTTCCCTTGATGCTAATTTATTTTTGTTGAATTTTTCGGTTGCCGAAATATTTAAAACTAGACCAACACCTGCTGTCAATACCATCATAGAAGAACCACCGTACGAAATAAATGGTAAAGTTACACCAGTGATTGGCAACAATCCTGCTACTGCTCCAACATTGAACAAGGTTTCAGTGAAAATCATCGTCGCTACACCAAAGCAAACTAATGAATTAAACTGGGATTTAGCATTTACACCCACTTCCATGATGCGCCACATTAAGAAAAATAATAATCCAAGTATTAAAATTGCACCAATCGCACCAATTTCTTCTGAAATAATAGAAAGAATAAAGTCCGTATATGGCTCCGGCAAATAACCACGCTTTTGCATACTATTGCCGATTCCAACTCCAAATAAACCGCCATTATGTATTGCATAATATGAGTTAACTAATTGAGCTCCACCAGTCTTTTCTAGTTTAAAAGGATGAGCAAATGCGAGAAACCTTTGTAGTTGGTATGAATTTTTCATAAATGATGGTGCAAAATTAATCATTAAGAATAAGGTTAATATAATCAATACTAGTAAAACGACTAACCATTGCACAGCCTTGTTAGTTGGTATGCCAGATACCAGATACATTACAAAGATAATCATAAATAATATAGCTGCACCACCAAAATCTGGTTCTAAAATGACTAAAAAAATCATTATAAAAGAAATAACTGTAGGACCAGATAGATTACTCCATATTTTCCCCGGAATTAATTTTCCATATCTTCGAGCTAGCATATGCGCTAAGTATAAGACTAGCGACAATTTAGCTATTTCAACAGGTTGAATATTAATAAAGCCTAAATTTATCCAACCGACGGCACCATTAACTGCGGCCTGGCCATGAGTGATTATCTTTAAAAGTACCAGGAAAAGTAATAACAAAAAAGAAATAGCTAGATAGCTTAAAATAAACTTTTTACTTTTAAAAATTCTCATACTTATTACTAGTGACGGCAAGCCCAAAATTATTACAGCAGCTGCAAAATAAATCATTTGTCTAATAGCATATACATTGGCTTTAAATCCATTTACTAATAAAATATCAGAACTTGCAGAATACACCATGACTATGCCTAAAGCACAAAGCAATAAATATGGTACTAAAATTGTATAGTCCATGTTTTTAAACTTTTTACGCACGTTCCTTGTTCTCCTTTTGATACATATCTCACTTATTATATCACTCACTTAAGGCAATAAAAAAAGTAGCTAAGACAATCTTAGTTACTTTTTTATAATTATTAAACGTTATTTTGAAGCTTTTTGACGTTTCTTATCAGCTTTTTGACGTTCACTAGTATTCAAAATTTTCTTACGTAATCTAATATTAGTTGGTGTTACTTCACAGTATTCATCATCGTTCAAGAATTCAATGGCTTCTTCCAAAGTCATCTTCTTAGGTGTCTTGATAGCAGCGGCATGGTCCTTACCAGCAGCACGGGTATTAGTTAAATTCTTACCTTTAGTTACATTAACTGCAATGTCACGTTCACGAGAAGACTGACCAACGATCATACCTTCATATACTTCTACACCAGCGCCGATGAATAATACACCACGTTGTTCAACTGATTGAAGAGAATAAGTAGTTGACTGACCTTGATTAATTGACACAAGTGCACCATTACGACGACCTGGAGCCCAATTCTTAACGATCGGCTGATATGAATCAAAAGTATGGTTCAAAATACCATAACCAGCAGTTTGTGACATAAATTCATTGTTGTAACCAATCAAACCTCTTGATGGCACTAAGAACTCAAGTCTAGTTTGACCATTACCAGTTGGAGTCATGTTCTTCATTTCACCCTTTCTTTGAGAAAGTGAATCAATAACTGACCCTACATATTCATCTGGCGTATCAACTTGTACAGCCTCAAATGGTTCACATAATTGACCATCAATTTCACGATAAATAACCTTAGGACGAGAAAGCTGTAATTCAAATCCTTCACGACGTAATTCTTCAACTAAAATTGATAAGTGCAATTCACCACGACCAGAAACAGTCCAAGCATTAATTTGATCTGTTGGTTCAACCTTCAAAGATACATCAGTACGAGTTTGACGAATCAAACGATCCTCTAACTTCTTAGGAGTTACTTGGTCACCTTCACGACCAGCAAATGGTGAGTCATTCGCTACAAAGTCCATCTGCAAAGTTGGTGGATCAATCTTAAGAACAGGTAATGCTTCTGGTTGTTCAGCTGAAGCAATAGTTTCACCTACGAAGATGTCATTAATACCACTAATGGCAATAATATCTCCAGCCTTAGCTTCTTTAATTTCATTACGCTTCAAGCCGAAGTAACCGAATAATTTAGTTACGCGGAAGTTTTGGGTTGAACCATCACGTTTCATAACAGTGATATTGTCGCCCACCTTAACCTTACCACGATAAATTCTACCAACACCAATACGACCAACATAATCATCCCAATCAAGCATAGTGATTTGGAATTGTAGTGGATCATTAGAATTATCAATAGGTGCTGGGATGCTCTTGATAATAGTATCAAAAATAGGATCCATAGTTTCTTCTTGCTTGCTTGGATCAGAGTCATATGATGAAGTACCATTCAAAGCACTTGCATAAACAACTGGGAAATCAAGCTGTTCATCATTAGCACCTAATTCGATAAATAATTCAAGAACTTCGTCTAAAACTTCCTTTGGACGGGCACCTGGACGATCAATCTTATTAATGACAACAATTGGCTTAACTCCAGCTTCCAAGGCTTTCTTTAGCACAAAACGAGTTTGTGGCATAGTACCTTCATATGCGTCAACTAACAATAAACAACCATCAACCATGTGCATGATACGTTCTACTTCACCACCAAAGTCAGCGTGTCCTGGAGTATCCAAGATGTTAATAGTGGTGTCACCGTATTTAACAGCAGTATTTTTGGATAAGATAGTAATACCACGCTCACGCTCAATAGCGTTAGAATCCATCGCACGATCTTCTAAATTCATGTGTTCTGATAAAGTATCAGATTGTTTTAATAATTGGTTAACTAAAGTAGTTTTACCATGGTCAACGTGCGCAATAATGGCAATGTTTCTAATATCGTCTCTTCTTTGCAAAAGAAATTCCTCCCCGAACTTCATAAAAAAACTGTGACTTCAGTCACAGCCCTTTTATGCAAAAATAAATAATGCAGTTTGATGAAGCTTTTAGTTCTTATAGTTTCGTTTCTCGATTTTATCAAAAATAAGGAAAAAGGTCAATGCTTAGGCACTAGACATTTGACTTTTAATCTTTAATTTTAATAATATTTATTCTAGCACATAATGAAAGATTATTGCCGACTTTAATTGCAATTGCTATAGTAAAAGTGCTATACAATTAATGAATGTATTTAAAGAAGGAGTTTTTATTTTGATTTTAATGCATGACATTGTCCGCGATGGCAAACCTGTTTTACGTAAAGTAGCTCAACCACTTACCTTTCCATTATCAGATAAGTATAAAAAATTAGCTGATGACATGATGGAATACTTAATCAATTCTCAAGATCCTAAAATTGCCGAAAAACATCAGCTACGCGCAGGTGTAGGATTAGCTGCACCACAAGTTGGTGAAGGTGTTCAGATGGCAGCCCTTTTAGTTCCAAACGATAAAGGAGAGATCATCTTTAAAGAAACTTTTGTCAATCCCAAAATCATTTCAGAATCAGTTAGAAAAGTTTGTCTTGCAGAAGGTGAAGGCTGCTTAAGCGTTGATAAAAATATCGAAGGCTATGTTCCTCGTCCTGATAAGCTAAAAATTCGCTATTATACTGTTGACGGTGAAGAAAAGACTATCCGCTTAAAAGATTATCCTGCAATCGTAGCTTCTCATGAAATTGATCACCTAAATGGTCATCTCTTCTATGATCGAATCAATAAAGAAAATCCATTTACTTTAGATGAAGATACTATTGTTATCTCTTAAAAATATCCATAAGGCTCCAAAAGCCTTATTTTTTTACATTTATTGCAGATTTTGAAGCTATACTTAAACTGTGATTTATGATAGAATACTGATAACTATTGAATTTTTTACCTTATGATTTAAAATTCATTTTCGAACGTTTAACAATAAAAAATTAAGGAGATTAAATCATGATCTACAAAGTTTTATATCAAAAAGACCAGATCGTTAATCCGCGTAGAGAAACTACTAAAACACTCTTTTTAGAAGCTGACAATGTTGTGCAAGCTCGTACTATGGTTGAGGACAATACCCCCTACAATATCGAACTCATCCAAGAGCTAACTGGTAATTCCCTTGCTTATGAAAAGCAAAGTCCCAACTTTAAACTCACAACATTTGGCTCTGACAACGACTAATGAGCGTTAAGTTAAAGAATAACGAAGTCGGCATTTTTGCTATCGGGGGGTTAGGCGAAATTGGCCGCAATATGTACTGCGTACAATTTCAAGATGAAATTGTTATTATGGACTGCGGTATCAAGTTCCCTGAAGATGATATGTTAGGTATTAATTATGTAATATCAGATTATTCATACCTAATAAAAAATAGAAAAAAAATCAAAGCGCTAGTTGTTACTCACGGACATGAGGACCATATTGGCGGTATTCCCTATCTGTTAAAAAAGATTCCAGAAATTCCTGTTTATGCAACTCCGTTTGCACTATCCCTTATCAGAGGTAAACTCGAAGAACATGGAATTTTAAATACAAGTGAATTGCATGAGGAACATGAAGATACTGTTTTAAAGTTTCCTAAGCTTTCAGTAACATTTTTCCGTACAACTCACTCAATTCCAGATACTTTAGGAATAGCTGTTCATACACCACAAGGCGCTGTACTATTTACTGGTGACTTCAAGTTTGACTTAACACCAGTAATGAATCAACCTGCGCCTGACTTTCAAAGAATGGCCCAGCTAGGCAATGAAGGTGTATTAGCATTATTGTCAGACTCTACTAATGCAGAAGTTCCAACATTTACTAAGTCTGAAAGATTTGTTGCTAAGTCTTTGCATAATATCATCAATGGTATTGAAGGAAGAATTATCTTTGCAACTTTTGCTTCTAACCTTTATCGTGTTTCAACTGCTATTAAGGCAGCTGTCGATAATGGACGCAAGGTAGCTATCTTTGGTCGTAGCATGGAAAATGGTGTTCAAAATGGTATTGATTTGGGTTATCTTTCAATTCCAGATGGAACTTTAGTTGATGCTTACACTATTAACCATACTCCACCTGAAAAGGCCATGATCTTATGTACTGGTTCTCAAGGTGAACCATTAGCTGCTCTTTCCAGAATTGCTGATGGTACTCATCGTCAAATTAGTATTCAACCAGGTGATACGGTCATCTTTTCTTCCAATCCTATCCCTGGAAATACTACTAGCGTTAATCACTTAATCAATAAGTTATATCAAGCTGGTGCTAATGTTGTTCATGGGAAGATTCATAATGTTCATACTTCTGGACATGGTGGTCAAGAAGAACAAAAGATGATGATTGAGATTACTAAGCCTGAATACTTTATTCCTGTTCATGGTGAATATCGGATGCAAGTTATTCATACTGAAACTGCTCAAGCCACTGGTATGTCCGCTGACCACACCTTTGTTTTAAAAAATGGCGACGTCCTAGCACTTACTAAGGATTCAGCCAGACTTGCTGGTCATATAAATATACCAGATGTATTTGTAGATACTTCTGGTAGTGCAGATGTAGGCAATGTAGTCGTACGCGATCGTCAGATTTTAGCCGAGGAAGGTTTAGTAGTTGTTGTCGCAACAGTTGATTATAAGCATCAACGTGTTCTAGCTGGGCCAGATATCTTAAGTCGTGGATTTGTTTATATGCGTGAATCAACTGAGTTAATCAACCAAGCGCAAAAGCATGTCTACCATATATTAAGATCTGAAATGGCTAAAGAACCACAACCTAATGAAAGAGAAATCAAAAAGGCTATTATAGAGAATCTACAAGATTTTCTATATTCTAAGACCGAACGTCGTCCAATGATTTTACCAATGATTATTGAGAAAAAGTAACATTAAAAAGCCTAATTATTGGGCTTTTTTATTTTTAATAATTTAAATAAAACTATGAAAAAAACTATCCATCTTCTTGTCAATTTGGTATCTGGAAATAATAAGGGAAATAAAGAATTTTCCTTAATACGTCAAAAATTGAAAGAAAACCATATAAATACTACAACTTCAATTTCTAAGTATCCTGGACAAATAACTGACCTAGCTAAAGATGCTGCAGAAAAATACGGAAAGCTTCCATATCACTATTTACTAGTAATTGGTGGTGACGGTTCTTTAAATCAGGCTCTCAATGGTGTTAAAAAATCACAAAATCCTAATACACCTATTGGTTACTTCCCTGCTGGTACTGGCAATGACTTTGCCAGAGCTACTAAGCTTTCCCATCAGATCAAACAGTTAGTTTCACACATTAAAGTAGGCCCCAAAACTTATAAAATTGATTGCGGTCACTACATTGACAATAATAGCGGAAAGGATAACTATTTTGTTAATAATTTAGGTATTGGATTTGATGCTTTTATTGTTCATTTAGCTAATAATTCATCAATGAAAAAGAAACTCAATGACTTGCATATCGGAAGTATGATATATGTTTTGCATACTTTTAAAGTTCTACAAAAACAAGATACTTTTTCTACTAGTGTCAAAGTTAACGGTAATTGGCATCACTTTTCAAATACTTATTTTGTAACTACGACTAACCATCCCTACTTTGGCGGAGGAGTAGCATTATTGCCAAATGCCAGTATTCATAATCATAAGTTAGATACTGTTGTCGTCGAAAAAGTTTCTAATATAAAGTTTTTGTTTCTTTTAGCAAAGCTATTTATTAATGGTTCGCATGTCAATGATCCTCACTTCCATTACTATGAAGCAGAAAAACTAACTGTTAAAACATCTAATCCTGAATATGGTCAATTAGATGGTGAAGAATTGCAGAATCAAAACTATAATCTAAATTTTGAAATTAGTTCTTTTAATTTATGGGCTTAATAAAAATGGCATTCCAGATAGAGTGCCATTTTTATTAGTTTCTTTTTTCTAATTTAGTACTTTCCATACCAATCATCGGATCTATCTTACCTGAATAGATCAACTCTGGGGTTAAAATAGCTTCTTCGGCAAGAATTGCCGCTTCCTTTTTAGGATTGGCAGTCTTTAAATCTTGAGAATTAATTTCTAAAATTTGCCGGATTTTGTCTGTAAGACCTGTTTTACGATTGTTTCCCGGTGTATTTAAGGCCATCAGATAGGCTTGCTTTTCTCCTACCATTACTAAATTCTTTTCAGCACGCGTAATAGCAGTGTACAAGAGATTACGTCTTAACATCACATAATTTTGCATAGTCAAGTTTAAAATAATTAATGGAAATTCTGACCCTTGCGACTTATGAATTGTAATTGCATACGCCCTAGTTAAATCTGATAGATCTCGTAAGTCAAACTTTATTTCACGTCCATCAAAATCAGCTATTAAACAATTGGCTGTCCGATTTTCGTCAATTCCAATAATTTTGCCAATTTGACCATTATAAATATCTTTTTCCGGATTATTCTGTAATTGAAGTACACGATCCCCTATTCTAAAGACTTCACCATGTACTTCAATTTTTTTATGGTGGTTTTCAGGAGGGTTCATAATAGTCTGAACAATATCATTCAGACTATTAATTCCACTTTGACCATTATACATTGCTCCTAAGACTTGAATATCGTCCTTATCAAAGCCACGTTTTAAAGCTAAAGTTACTATTTGATCAATTGCTTGTCCTACCTGACTAGAATTACATGGAATAAAAGAATAATTTTTAGTTTTTTCAAAAATTATTTCTTCTCCCTTACCATTATTAATGGCATGAGCCAGAGTAATTATTGATGATTCATCGCCTTGTCTATGAATCGTTTCTAGTTTAGTTGTTGGAAAGGCTTGGGAAGCTATTAAATCGCCAAAAATATTCCCAGCTCCTACTGAAGGTAATTGATCCTGATCACCAACAAAAACTATTCGCTTGGTATCTTGAATCCCTTTCAGCAATAACTTAAATAAAAACATGTCAACCATTGACATTTCATCAATAATTAAAATTTCACCATTTAATTCATTTAAATCCTCTGACTCAGTATTTTTATTGTCTCCAATACCAATGCCTAATAATCGATGAATTGTTTTAGCATCAATATTAGTAATTTCACCCATTCTTTTAGCAGCACGTCCAGTTGGTGCAGCTAATAAAAAAGGAGTATCTTCACTATAAATAGCGGCAGCAGGAATATTTTCTAATTCTCTTAAGCACAACAAAATACCATTAATAATTGTCGTCTTACCTGTACCCGGTCCACCTGTTAAGATTGAGATTGGATTATTTAAAGCATTTATAATTGATTGTTTTTGAGTATCATCATAGCTAATGTCTAGCTTTTCTTCAGCATGTCCAATTGCTTTAGTAATTTTAGAATTTGAATACTTTTTAATCTTTTGTCGGCTATCTACAACCCGCTTTAATTCACTTGCTATCTCAACTTCAGTTTTAAAAATGTTACTTAAAGCAGCATTTTCATTATCGACAACTAACTTATTTTCTTTTTGTAATTCATTAATACTGTTAGCAATTACATCATATTGATTAAATTCAATTAAATTCGCTGCTGAATCAAGTAAGGCCTCTAATCCAATATAAGTATCGCCATTTTGGACTAAGGCATTTTCAATAACTTGTAAAATTGCTCCCTTAATTCTTCTTTTATCATCAGGTTTAATCCCTAATTCTCGACCAATCTTATCTGCAGTTTTAAAACCATATCCCGATACATCCCCCACCGGTTCATATGGATCTGCCTCCAAACGTTGCAAAGCATCGCCATGATATGCTTTATATACATTACCTGCAACGCGTTTATTAATCCCATATTTAGCTAGTTTTAGGACTATTTCTGAATAGGAATCCATACTATTAATTCCTGATAGCAGGCTATCTTTTTGCTTTTTAGTCAGACTTAAAGTAGAAATTTTTTGTGGATTTTCTTTAATTACATCTAATGCATCCATTCCTAGTCCGGCTATGATTTTTTGAGCAGCCTTTTTACCAATACCAGGGAATTTATCAGAACTTAGATACTTTAACAAGCTACCTTCTTCATGTGGTAGCGCTTGTTTATATGACTCAACTTTAAACTGCATCCCAAATTTAGGGTGAACAAATAAACTTCCCTCAAATGTATAGATTCCTTCAAGCTGAATTTCACCAAAATTACCCGTAACTCGAATTGTTTCTTCATCGTAATCTTTCAAACTACCAATGATTTCAACATCCATAATTTTAAAAAGATTCTGACTATTTTCAAAAACGATATTATCTATTTTACCGGTGAATTCAGTTTTTTCCATTTTTACCTCTAATCATCTGCATTAAAGCTGAGTACTGTTTTTGAGCATTAGCAAAATAAGCTGGATCCTTTTGCTTAGATAAGTCAAAATATTTTTGAGCTAGATCACGATCTTGATCTAAAACGGTTAATCCTAACAAAAAATTAACCTTGGCAGTTCTTTTATCAGAACTTATACGTTGATAGCTAGTGTTAGCCTGTTGTAAGTTACCCAAGCTTAACCAAATATCTCCTAATAATTCCAAAGTTCTTTCATCAATTAATTTAATTGTCAAAGCATAAGCTAAAGCTTTTTGATATTGACCTAGCTTCATAAATACTAAAGCTTTTTGGTATAAAGTTTCATCATTATTAGGCAGAGTATTCAATAAAGCTATTGATTTTTGATATTCACCCTGCATATAGTAACAAACAGCTATATTATATGTTAATTCTCCCGGCTTATCTACTAAAGACTGTGCTTTTTGTAATAATTCTAAAGCTTGATCAGGAGAATTTTGCTCAATTAGATAGGTCGACAATTGCAAGTAATTATCGACGCTTTTAGGATGGCTATCAATTTCTTTGATTAACAGATGAATCGCATTCTCTGTTTTACCAGAATTGTATAATTTTGCTATTTTCTTATTCATTAAATTGTATCCCTACTTGAAATTTTACGATCAAGATATGAAGTTTCATTCCAAAGCTTCTCTTGGAAACTCTTACCTTCATCATTAGTTTCTAAAATGGTCAAACTTGTATTAGTTAAACCTCCACGCTTCCTAATATCAGCAATCTTATACCCTTCTAATGAGCGAATTAATGCACACAATGCAGCACCATGACTAACTAATAATACCTTGTCATCATGTGCTGGATATCGCTTTACGATCGAATTAATTAAATCTTCTCCTCGTGCAATCATATGTTCAAAACTCTCACCATGAAAGCCTGTCGGATCATATCTATCAGGTTCATACCTAAAGGCCTTAATTTGTTCCGGGTATTTATTTTCTGCATCTATAAACTTCATTCCCTCTAAATCGCCCAAATTAAATTCCTTCAACCTATCATCAACTACAACGGGAACAGTAACACCCATATCATCTCTCAAAGCTACAGCAGTAGTCACTGCTCGCTGAAGTGGACTAGCATAAAAAGATCTGAATTTTGTGCCTTTAAGATAATTAGCTAACTTATTGATGTCAACATAACTTTCTGGTAAAAGCGGAGAATTGCCACTTCCGCCTTGATAACGACCCTCTAAGTTCCACTTTGTTTTTCCATGTCTTACAAAATATAGTTGCATTTTTTAACTCTCCATTCTTATAACTAATTATAAAATTTTCATAGAAAAATTAACAGTTGAACACAAAGAAAAAGAGCTTTTCACTTAACTAATGAAAAGCTCTTTCTTAATTATACTAACTGTAATTGCTTAGCATTCTTATAAGCCCTGTCAATGGTTGCACCGCCAAGACATTCCTCACCCAAATAAAATACTATAGCTTGACCTGGAGTCACTGCACGAGCCGGCTCATCAAAGTCAACAGTAACAGTATTATCCGCAACATGATAGTGCATTGTAATGGCTACATCTGGTTGACGGTATCTAAACTTGGCTGTACACTTAAGATCAAAATCATGATCTGGTAAACCAGTAAAGAATGAAACATCACTAGCTTCTAGACTATCACTATATAAAAGATCACTGTCATAACCCTGCTCAACGATCAATTCATTCTTCTTTAAATCTTTACCAACTACAAACCATGGTGCAGTAGACTCCTTAGTGGAACCTAAACCTAAGCCTGAGCGCTGACCAATGGTATAATACATAAGTCCGGCGTGTTCACCAACTACATTGCCATCTGGAGTTACCATCTTACCACTTTTAGCTGGTAAAAACTCACTCAAGAACTTCTTGAAGTTGCGCTCGCCAATAAAGCAAATACCTGTTGAGTCTTTCTTTTTAGCAGTAGCAAGACCCGCAGCTAATGCAATTTCTCGAACTTGGGGTTTGGTTAAATTCTGAAGCGGGAACATAACCTTGCTAAGTTGATCTTGAGAAAGTTGATTTAAAAAGTAAGTCTGGTCCTTATTACCATCTTTTGGACGCATCATGTGCGTTACGCCTTCTTCGTCAACTTGAGTTCTAGCGTAATGTCCCATCGCAATATAATCTGCATTTAATTCCATCGCAAAATCTAAAAATGACTTAAATTTAATTTCTTTGTTGCACATTACATCCGGATTAGGAGTTCTACCCTTCTTGTATTCATCTAAGAAATACTCAAATACCCTCTCCCAATATTCTTTTTCAAAATTGACAGCATAGTAAGGAATACCAATCTTGTCAGCAACTTTTTTTACATCTTCGTAGTCTTCAGTTGCTGTACAGACACCTGAATCATCTGTATCGTCCCAATTTTTCATAAAGACACCGACAACATCATAGCCTTGTTGCTTGAGTAAAAGAGCTGAAACAGAAGAATCTACTCCTCCACTCATACCAACGACAACTCTGATTTTGCTGTTATCTACCATTAAATTTTTCCTCCTCTTAACAAGTAGTAATAATTTGACGATCCTCAAGATCCTTTAAAATAAAGTCTAATAATTCTACCATTGGTGCCAATTGCTTGTTTTTAAAGATATTTACTTTTTGCAAGCCATTAATATCAGTTACCACCATTGTCAAATGATCCATTGCTTCATTTAAAGTCATCTTTAATTTACAAGTCGCATTATAGGGCGATTCATTATACAAAGGATGCTCATAAGTATAATTCCCTCTCTTAGTCCGCTTAAATCCCGCATCAATTAAAGCATAATTCTTGATTTCAGGATTAATTGTAAACTTACGACTATCACCGTTAATAATTACTGTATTTGCCATATTAATTCTCTTTCATATTAAGTTTAACTTACATTTTATAAGTGTCAAATATTTGTTCTTTTTATTTTTTAGCTAAACGCTGGCACATTTTCACTAAATCATTAGCGAACTTGATCACTTCTTCATCAGTAGTATATCTACCAAACGATACCCTAATTGATTCAGATAATCTTGGTGAGTCTGCTCCATACATAGCAGTTAAAACATGCGATGGGTTCAATGAACCTGCAGTACATGCAGATCCTCCCGATACAGCATCCCCAACTAAGTCCAAATTAGTCAAAGCAGAATAAGTTCCTATTCCTTTAAGCCAAAGATTCAACACATGGTGCGATACCTCACCTGAAGTTGAGCCGTTGACATCAAATTCAATATTTTCTTGTTTTAGCGCATCTAAAATAATATTTTGAAAATGAGTGTACTTTTCTTGTTGAGCTGCCTTATCAATCTCTTTCATTTCACTAACAGCTACGCCAAAACCAGCTATTCCGGGGACATTTTCTGTACCTGGGCGACGCTTTAATTCTTGTTCGCCACCAAGTAATAGATCAGCAACATCTAAGCCATCTCTTTCATATAAAAATCCTAAAAACTTAGGCCCGTTTATCTTATGTGCTGATGTAGATAATAAATCAATATTCAATTCTTGAACATCTACGTCTAAATTACCATATCCTTGAACATCATCAACATGAAAATAGGCATTAGACTCTTTAACAAGTTGTCCAATTTTCTTTAAAGGCATAATTGAACCAACTTCATTATTAACTGCCATGATGGAAACTAGAATAGTATCTGGTGTTAATTCATCTTTTAATTGATCTAAAGAAATATGACCACTTTTATCGACATCAAGATAGACTACCTGATAACCTTCCTGTTGCAATCTAGTCATTGGATTTAATACTGATGGATGTTCTATCTTAGTAGTAATAATCTTTTTTCCGATATTGTTACGTGCACGCGCTGTACCAAATATAGCATTATTATTACTTTCAGACCCACCTGACGTAAAAATAATTTCTTTATCTTTAGCATTTATTGATTGGGCTAAAATATGGCGTGCTTGCTCAACACTATGGCGTGCTGTACGACCAAAAAAGTGCTGACTAGAAGCATTACCAAAATCATCAGCCATTTCTTCACTAATTTTACTTACTACAGCTGGCGACATCGGAGTCGTTGCTGCATTATCTAAATAGATATTTTTTCTATTCATAAAAAGCTTGTCCTTCTATCTATTTTAGTTATGAGTTCTATCTTACATTTCGTAAGTATCAAGTGATCTATTAATTATAACATAAAAACAGAGAGCACGCTTATGCTCTCTGTTCTCAGTTATTTAAAGTAGCTCATCTTCTAAATATGAAGTAATTACATTAGCAGCTTTCTTGCCAACTTCTCTAACAAAAGTATCAAAGTCCTCATCCGCACTTTCATCACCATTGTCAGAAATTGCCCTTAAAGCTACTAGTGGTGTATTAAAATGATATGCTACCTGGGCAAAGGCAGCTCCTTCCATTTCTACACCAACAGCATCAGGAAAATTCTTTTTAATTTCATCTTTTTGATTTTGAGAAGATATAAATGAATCCCCAGTTACGATTAGTCCTTCTTGATAAGAAATTTTATTCTTTTCTAAAAATTGAATAAATTTCTCTCTTGCAGGACTATTTAATTCATAACGTGCTGGCTCTTGTGGAATCTGTCCCTCAACATAATTGCCCGCACTGGTATTATGGGCATCATGATAGGTAAACTGACTTGGTAAAATTAGATCTTTTTTGTGAATACTTGATTTAAGAGACCCAGCTGAACCGGTCATAAAAATTAAATCAATGTTTTCATTGGCAAGTAAATTAGTTAAATTCATCGCTGCATTTACTTTACCTATCCCACTTAATCCGAGGTAAATATCATTTCTATTTACAGAAAAATGTTCGAACTCTGTTGAACCGAACATTTTTTTATCTGCAGATTGAAAATGACTACCGTAAAATTCAGCTTCTTCAGCCATAGGTACGATAATTGCTATTTTCATTTTTAATCCTTTATTATAATTTAAACAATGCAAACAATACGCCTATAATTAAAATTATTACGATGAAAATCGCCCAATTAAGCTTTTGTTTTAATTTTGAAACTTTTTCTTCAGATGAAGGCTCAATACTGCTATCTGGGTCTTCTTTATTTCTTTTAAATTCAGGATTGACATCTACTTCATCGTAGCTATCAATTTTATTATCTGGCAATGTTTTTTTGGACTGCCATAACTTAAATATTTTCTTGTGACGTTGACTTTTACGATAATCTGATCTTTTTTCAGTCATTATTTTGTTTACCTGTCAAAAGCATATTTTCCCAAAATAGAATTGCCATGATTGTCTTACCATCTATTATCTTACCTTGGGCTAGCAATTCCTTTAACTCACTTAAGCTATACCACTGCCTAGTTAAAAACTCATCTTCATCTAAAGGGCGCTTGTTCTCTAGCTTAGTTAAAGTATCGCAGTAAAATAAGTAAAGTTTCTCATCACAAAAACCAGGTGAAGAATTAAACTCTGTGATCTTTTCCCAGAATTCAGCCTTATAGCCACCTTCTTCATTTAATTCCCGCTTCATAGCATCCAGTGGAGATGCATCCGTTTCATCTATTAAACCGGCTGGAATTTCTAGTGTAACTTGCTTAATCGGCTCTCGCCACTGCTTGACTAAAAGCATCTGCTTTTGGTCATTAATAGCGATGACCGCACTTGCATCTGGATGTTTTACTACTTCACGAGTTGCCGTTTTCCCATTAGGAAGACTAATTGTTTCAACATTTAAATCAATTAATCTCCCCTCAAAAATTGATTTATTGGAAATTTCGGTTTCTCTAAGATCCATTAACTAATTACTCCTTTTGACTATGGTCAACATATACATTAATGCATTGTAGTCCCTTTTTTCCTTGTGCTAATTGGTAGTGAACCCTTTGACCCACATCTAGGCGCTTATATCCATCCTCTTTAATTGACTTATAAAAAACAAAATAAGCAGAATGGGTTAGATCATCTTCAATAAATCCATACGCAGAATTAGCATCAAATTGTTTAACAACACCTGTACGCATTATTCTTCAAAACCTTCTTTAACTGCCTCAGGATAATTGACAGCAACGATTTGAGCACAACGTTTACACAATTCTGGGAATCTTGCATCAGCACCAACATCAGTAGTGGTTCTTCTACATCTTGGACAAACTTCACCCTCTGCATGTTTAACTACAATGGCGCCGCTTGCAAATTTTTCTGCATTTTCAGGTGCTTGATTGTCAGAAATAGTTAATTCAGAAACAATCAAAATTTGACGAATATTAGCATTTAACTTGTCAATTAAGTTCTTAACTTCCTCAGTTGGATAGATAGTTACATGTGCTTCAAATGACTTACCAATAATCTTCTCATTACGAGCATTTTCTAGAGCCTTCAAGACATCTGAACGTAACTTCATGAAATCTTTCCAGTTTTCTAAAAGGTCTTCTTCATTATCAAAGTGTGTAACTGTTGGCATATTAGCTAGTTGAACGTAATCTTCGGATTCCTTTAAATAGCCCCAAACTTCTTCCATAGTATGTGGCAAAATTGGTGTCATTAACTTAGTCAACTTGACTAAGACGTCATAAATAACTGTTTGCATTGAGCGACGTGACTTACTGTCTTCGCCATCAATATAAAGAATATCCTTTGCAAAATCAAGATAGAAAGCTGATAGATCGTTGGAAATAAAGCTAAATACCTTTTTATATACACTATTGAAGTCAAAGCTGTCATATGCCTTTAATACTTCTGCAATCAAGTAATTAAGTTTAACTTCCATATATTGATCTACACTTGCCATGTCTTCGTATGAAACACTATTGTTCTTAGGATCAAAATCACTAGTATTAGCCAACATATAACGCATAGTATTCCTGATCTTACGATAGCTTTCTGCAGCTTGTCGTAAAATATCTTGAGATACAGCAACATCAGAAGTAGTATCAGCACCAGCAACCCATAGACGAATAATCTCTGCTCCCATTTGTTTAATAACATCATTAGGTGAAATTACATTACCTAGGGATTTACTCATCTTGTGACCTTTATCATCTAAAACAAATCCTTGTGAAAGAATTTGTTTATATGGTGCTTGACCAGTTACAGCGACTGAAGTAATTAAGCTTGAATTAAACCAGCCACGGTATTGATCACTACCTTCAAGATACAAATCAGCTGGGAAACTTAATCCATTGCGGAGTTTCATTACTCCAGACCATGATGTACCAGAATCAAACCAAACATCTAAAATATCGGTTTCTTTTTTGAATTTACCATTTGGTGAATGTTCAGATGTGAAGCCCTCCGGCAATAATTCCTTAGCAGTGTGGGTATACCATGCATTAGAACCTTCTTTTTCAAAGATTTTAGCAATGTGTTCAATAGTTTCTGGCGAAACGATTGCAGTTCCATCTTCAGCATAAAAAATTGGAAGAGGGACACCCCAAGCACGCTGACGTGAAATTACCCAATCGCCACGATCCTTAATCATATTGTAAAGTCTTGTTTTACCCCACTCTGGAATAAAGTTAGTATTTTGAATTTGATCCAAAATTTGGTCGCGGAACTTAGAAATAGAAGCGAACCATTGTGTAGTTGCCCGGTAAATAACAGGCTTCTTAGTACGCCAATCATGTGGGTATGAGTGAGTAAAGAAGCTAAGTTTTAATAAAGCTCCAACTTTTTCAAGTTTTTCACTGACCACTTTATTAGCATCGTCATAGAACATACCAACTAAATCAGGATCAGGTATTTCTTTAGTAAAGCGTCCTTGAGCATCCATTGGACTAAATACTGGTAAGCCGTAACGTTGAGCTACATTGTAGTCATCTTCACCAAAACCACTAGCAGTATGAACTAAACCGGTACCATCATCAGCGGTTACGTGCAAAGCATTCATTACTAAACTATCTTGATCATAAAGTGGATGCTTAGCAACCATGCGATCCATTTCTGAACCGCGTAGATGTTGAACTACCTTATAATTCTTCCAGTCCAAATCTTCAGCTACCGCATTTAGGCGATCAGAGCCCACCACATAACGCTTATCTCCTACTTCAACTACAGAATAATCAAATTGAGGATTTACAGTTATACCTTGATTAGAAGGAATAGTCCACGGAGTAGTTGTCCAAATTACAAAGTATGTATTCTTTTCATCTAGAATTCCCTTGCCATTCTTAACGGGGAAAGCAATGTAGATAGATGGTGATTTTACATCATGGTACTCCACTTCTGCTTCAGCTAAAGTAGATTCGCTTGACCATGACCAGTAAACAGGCTTTTTACCCTTATAGATATAGCCCTTTTCAAACATCTTACCAAATACTCTAATTTCTTCAGCTTCAAATTCAGGCTGTAAAGTAATGTAGGGATGCTTCCAATCAGCCATTACACCCAAGCGCTTAAAATCAGCCATTTGCTTTTCAATTTGTTCTTCGGCAAATTGACGACATAATTCACGATACTTAGCCCGATCCATAGTCTTGCGATCAATGCCGTTTTTAGCTAATTGTTGTTCTACTGGCAAGCCATGTGTATCCCAGCCAGGAACATAAGGTGCATAATAGCCATTCATATTCTTATAACGAACGATAATATCCTTAGAAATCTTGTTTAAGGAGTGCCCCATATGGATATTACCATTTGCAAATGGAGGACCATCGTGTAAGTCAAAGCGAGGCTTACCTTCGTTTAATTTTAATCGTTGTTCATATAAGTCATTGTCTTCCCATTCTTTTTGCCACTGTGCTTCACGGACTGGGAGATTGCCGCGCATTTTAAACTTGGTCTTGCCCAAATTCAAAGTATCTTTAACTTTCATATTTTTCCTTTCTAAAATAAAAAAAGCTCCTCCCTACTAGGGCGAAGCTAAAAGTTCGTGGTACCACCTAAATTGAACATCTCTGTTCCACTTAACTTCATGTATCGTATGAAAAACGTTTAAATCCATTGGCAGCTGATCAACTTTCAACATTGTTAATCTTTCACCATCTATTAACTCGCTAAATTGTCTACTTGTTTTACTGTCGATTTAAAATTAATTGTTATCATCAGAATCATCATCTGGAAAGATGATAGTCGGTCCATTATTATCAGAGGACCTTAACTTAGATTCTCTCTCATCTCTATTAACTGAAGTAGTAGTATTATTACTACTATCTCCAATTAAAATTTTAGGTCCATCAGAATCATCTAAACCTGAATCAGATTTTACTTCATTTGGGGTAGTTTTGTCAATTTCTTCGGGATTATTTTCTTCATCAGCAGCTACTGCATCATCCTCAGCAGCAATTTCCTCATCATCAAGATCCATTATCTCACTATCATCATCTACCGCAATTGGCTGCGATCCATCTGCAGGATATAATCTTGACCGACCATAATATTCATCTAGTTGTTGTTGCCAAGTGTCATCATTTAAACCATCTAATTCATCTTGGAGTTTAATTTGAATTTCTTGTCTAAATGAAGCAACTTGTTGCTTTAATAATTCATAATCTTTACTCAAAGTACTATACTGTTGTTTAATATCATCATTGTACTTGCCAGCTGAGTCTCTTGCCTTACTTAAAATTTCATCTGCCTCTTTTTGAGCACTTTCTTTAATTTCCTTTGCTTCTTGATTAGCTTGTTTCTGCAGTGTATCCGCATGTTGTTGAGCAGAAATTAGAGACTGATTCAATGATTCTTTAATTTTATTGTATTCTGAAACTTGATTTCTTAAAGCTTCATTTTCACTTTTTAAAGAGCTATTTTCATTCTTTAAATCGGAATTTTCATCTAAGACATCACCATATTCATTGACAATTTGATCTAAAAATTTATCTACTTCTTCTTCATCATAGCCCTTAAACTTTTTTTCAAAGACTTTATCATGAATCTCCATTGGTGTTAAAACCATAATTTCACCTTTTCTTTGACTGCCAAATTTTATAAATAATCTTCATTTTACCTTTTTTAGTAGCAATAATATCTAAAATTTTGATACGTCCGAAGTGTTGAATACTCAATACGTCGCCTATATTGATAATTATATGCGATTCTACCGCATCATGCCAATTTAATTTAATGTTATTATTAGCAAGTGCCGTTTTTACTTGGCTACGACTTAAATTAGTCACTGCACTAACAACAGTATCTAAACGCATCGACACACTAATTGCTTCTTTTTCTTGACTATCATCTTTAACTTGCAAAATATGTTGAGAGTCAATCTTTTTTATTTTTACTTTAGTGCGACCAATTTTAGTTATTTGTTCAGCAAAAAAGTTAGTCAATTCTTTTTTTACAAAAAACTGCCACTTACCTTCTCCATCAGAAATAATATCTCCAAAAGTATTAATCTCAACCCCTAAATTCGTCAATACACCTAGAATTTGACTATGTGTTATCGTATCCCACTTTTGGTTATATTCAATTTCTAAGCATACAATTTCAAAGTCTTGGACACTATAAGGCGTCGTCCAATCACAAAGAAATAATCTTTTTTTCTCAGCTTTATCATAGCCGCCATATTCATATACTTGGCCGTAGCCACCGACAATTTCTTTAAAAATATATTCTTCTCTAGGATTTAAAAAATCAGTCAATATTGGTTCATTTTGAAATAAAAATCTATTAAAAAAACCGACGTAACGATCTACAATCGGTTTTTCTTTGATGTCAAAATGCTGATAAAAACTACTTGCTTGTCTTTTTTCAATCATTTTAATGCTAAACTACTAATCTAACTATTATTTCTGCTATCCAAACTAATATATAATTATTTATAAAATAGATTACTAATAATGCAATTATCGGAGCAAAGCTCAATCCTGCAATTGGTGGAATAAATCTTTCAAATAAATCTAAATATGGTTGGACAATTCTAGCTAAAATTCGACCTGGTTGCGTATCTAATAAACTAGGAATCCATGTCAACAATGTATAAATCACGATTAAAAACGCATAAACATTTAACAAAGTTGAAACTATCCTAAAAAGCCAGCCAATTATAGTCAAAATCATTATTCAATATTATCTTTCTTTTCAACTAATTCAGCAATTTTTCCATCGGTTTCAAACTTAGGAGGAGTCGCAAGAAAAATTTTATCACCTACTCGTTGAATTTCACCATTTAAAGCGTAAACAGTCCCGGTGATAAAATCAACTATTCTACGTGCTTGTGCATCATCCATACGAGCAAAATTAATAATTACTGCTTTATTATTCAATAAATTTTGTGCAACTTCTTTGGCATCTGAGTAAACACGAGGTTCTTCTAAGACAATCTTACTAGTAGGAGTACCTGCTGAATTGATTGAAACCACATTTCCACGTCTTTCATTATTTTGAGGTGCTTCTTCATTGACGGTTTCTTCACCTGGCTCAATGTCATCTATTTCTTCATCTGAACCATCGATACCGAAAAAGCGACCTAATTTATCGAACGCCATAAAATTCTCCTCTCTAAACTAGTTTTTACGACGATGTTTAAAGAATGGAATATCACTTGAATCGTCATCTACACTAGTTTCAATTTGTGAAATACTACTTTGTTCATCTGAACTAAATGAATCAAAACTATCTTGATCTTGTGCTTGTGGCTTTTGAATTGGCTGTTCAGGACGATTACTCTTAGCAGTATCTTGCTTCCATACACTAGTTGGATCTAATAATGCATCAGAATTATCAACTGCTCTACTTTCTTCATGCTCAACTGGTTGAGTAGGTGCTTGGTCCTGCTTAACCGGAGCTACCTTGTCAGCAGATGAATTATCGGCTGAATCAGCAGGAGTAGTTGAAGTACGTCTAGCAGGACGGCGCATTGGCTGGCGAGAAGCTTCTTCTTCAACCTTAGAATCAATACCGGTTGCAATTACAGTAACAACCACTTCATCACCTAAGTTTGCATTTATTGAAGTACCAAAGATAATGTTGACTCCATCACCAGCAGCTTTAGATACGATATCAGAAGCATCTTGAGCCTCAAACAAGGTTAGATCTGGTCCACCTGTAATGTTGAGTAAGACTTGTTTAGCACCGTCAATAGAAACTTCTAATAATGGTGAAGAAATAGCAAGTTTAGTTGCTTCAACAGTCCTATTTTCACCACTAGCACGACCGATTCCCATTAGCGCAGCACCCTGGTTTTCCATAACTGTCTTAACGTCAGCAAAGTCCAAGTTAACGTAGTCAGTTGAAGTAATCAGGTCAGAAATACCTTGTACACCTTGGCGTAATACATTATCTGCTTCTTTAAATGCATCCATCATTGGGGTCTTTTTATCAACCATTTCAAGCAATCTGTTATTAGCAATAATAACCAAAGTATCTACATATTGTTTTAATTGGCTAATTCCTTCAGCTGCATTCTTTGATCTCTTAGGACCCTCAAAAGTAAATGGACGAGTTACAACACCAACTGTTAAAGCACCAGTCTCGCGTGCAATTTTAGCAATGACCGGTGCTGCGCCAGTACCAGTACCACCACCCATTCCGGCAGTAATAAAGATCATATCTGCGCCCTTCAAAGAGTCTTCAATTGTTTGCTGACTTTCCTCAGCAGCCTTTTGCCCAACTTCAGGGTGAGAACCTGCACCTAATCCTCTAGTCAATTTAGGTCCAAGTTGAATCTTATTCTCAGCCTTATTACTATTTAATGCTTGTACATCAGTGTTAGCCGCAATAAAGGATACTCCTTGTACACCTTCATCAATCATACGGTTAACAGCGTTACCACCTGCACCACCAACACCGATTACTTTAATGACTGCATTTTTATTGTCATCAGAATCGAAAGTAAAATCCATTACTAAACCACCTTATTAATCAAAGAACTTTTTAAAGAATTCTTTGAATCCTTTTTTGTTATCTTTTTTAGTCTTTTTAACACCTTCATCCGTCATTCTCGGATTAACAGATGCCACCTTGTTATTATTATAATCTTCTTTTTCGACTATTTCACTACTAGTTGCCTGACTTTTGAAAAACTTGTTTTCTCTAGGTTCTGAGTCCGATGTATGAGGAACTGCCGGCAATACATCTCCACCATAAATTACACTATTTACCAAATAATCAATATCATCTAAGTTATAAGCATAATTTACTACACCAAAGCCTGCGGTATACATCGGATTACGTAATCCCATTTGATCAGGCTGAAAGATTCTAGTCTTTATGTTAAAGCTACTCTTAACTAAATCGTCTATTCCTTGCAAGGCACTTGTGCCACCAGTAATCACAACGCCACCTGGGAGCGTGAAGGCATCATGGTCATTCAAGCCCTTCCCTACACGAGTAAGAATCTGATCAATACGTGCATTAATTATTTCACTAAGATATTCTTCATCAATCATCTTAGGAGCACTTTCACCAACAACCTTAACTGGAAATTGATTATCAGCAGACGTTAACTCTGGATCAGAGTAGCCGAATTCAATTTTTATTTTCTCAGCTTCCTTGCGAGATGTATTCAAAACTGCAGAAATATCATTGGTAATATCGATACCACCTTCTAAATCAATCGTAGCGTATTTAATCTTGTTTTCATGAATGACTGTTGCAGTAGTCGTTCCGCCACCTAAATCTAGAATAATTGCACCAAATGTCCTCTCTCCTTCATCTAAAGCGATGCTTGCAATCGCTAAAGGAGTTGGTACGAAGAAGTTATTTTGATATCCTGTTTTTTCAATAGCTTTACGAATATTATGTAAATCAGCAGTTGGTGCAGTCAGTAAAATACCATGCACCTCTAAAGAATGCGCTATCATTTTGCGCGGATCATCAACATCAGTTCTGCCATCAATTAAAAACTTACTTGGCAAGAATGCAATTGGCTGCCTGCCATCCTTCAATGCAGCGCTAATAGCAGCTGATAAGACACGCTTAACATCATTATCGCCTACTTCTTGACCTTGCTCGCCAATATTAATTAATCCAGTAGCATTTTCGAGTTGCAACAAGCCCACAGGAATCCCTGTTACAATTCTAGAAATCTTAGAATTAGTTTTTTGTGCTACTTTTTTTAATGCTCCAGAAATACTAGCCGCTGTTTCATCAATATCAACAATCTTACCATGTCGCATACCTGAAGTGGGTTCATTGGCAGCACCAATTATGCGTAATTCTTTTGATGAAGTATCGGCTACAACAGCTTTTACACTTGTTGTGCCTATATCTAGGCCAACAAGTAAATTCGATTTATTCAAGACAATGCCCCCAAAAAAATATATCTTTATTTAAGATTTTAACATAACACTTATACTTGCGTATAGTTAAAGTTAACCTGTTAAACCAGCTAATTTCTTTTCTTTATCGGTCATCTCACGACTAAAGGCTCCAATTTCAAAGTCAATGACCGATGGTTTCTTTAGTTGTTCTTTAATAGGGATGTAATACTTATTCATTTTATCAATAATAGTAGAAACATTACCAATAACTATATTATTATCTTTCATCACCAAAATAATTTGTGTTGACCGTTCAGTATTACCGTCAATCATCTTTACTTTGTTTTTAATACTTTCCGATAAGTGTGAATAAATTTTTAAATCTTCTATCAATTGATAATGACTACTATAACCCTCAAATATTGGTTTAGAATGATCAATTTTTGAAGTTGAAACATAATGAGTACTCAATTTCCCATCAGACAAAATTTGGCGATAACCATCTTTTTCATGAACATAACCAATTGCGGGTCGTTGCTTTATTTGGATCACTAAATTATTCATACTTCTTACATGAAAACCGACACTTTTTACTTCTGGAAAATATTTCTTTAACTTATCATTATATTTATTTTTATTAAAAAGAGTTGATATAACTTTGTCTTGCGCTGTAATGCCAGTAACTTTAACAATTTGATTACTATTTATTTCACTTGCTCCTAAAACTCTAACACTCTTTACATTGGAAATAGGAGAAATAAAATAACCTAAAACAAGAATAAAACCTAGCGAAACAAAAATAATTAGACCTAATCTTGTTAAAAGCGCCCGTCGTCTTTCAGCCTGTAATTTTTTTAGTGAGGCAGAGACCTTCTTCTTTCTCCCATTAGGAGATTTATGCTGATAATCAAGCCATCCCGATATTTCCTTTTTGGGATTTTTCCTTGTTATATTTTTGTTAGCCAATTGCCTCACCTACCTTTTAGTTTTCTTTACTTGCGATTAAATCTTGCATTACCTTTATTACTTGATCAGAAGCATCAGGAACTCCCATTTTTTTAGATGCTACACTCATCTTTTTAGCATATTCAGTATCAAGTAATATATGATCTATTGACGAAACGAAATTATTGGGATTCAAGTCATTTTCTGCAATAACTAAAGCACCACCAGCCTTCTCCATGTCTAGTGCATTCTTCATTTGATGATTATGAGTAACATTAGGACTTGGAATTAATATAACTGGGACTCCTAATGCAGTAAATTCTGCTAAGCTCGTTGCACCTGAGCGAGAAACTACACAAGTCATTTGTGGTAATAAGCCGGGCATGTTCTCAATATATGGCACCACTTTAATATTATCGCCTAATACTTGATTGGCAAGGCGTTGTTTAATGCCTTCATAATATAATTGACCTGTTGCCCAGATTATTTGATAAGGCTTAATTTCTAATTCCGGTAAAGATTTTTCAACAATATTATTAATTGCTAAGGCACCCCTTGAGCCACCAAAAATGAGAATAGTTGATACTTGTGGATCTAATCCCCATTTTTTTTGAATATCAACTTTTTCTGCATTGAGCCCTAAAACTTGTTGAGAGCGAGGATTACCTGTCTTAACTAGTTTTTTCTTTTCAGAAAACTGTTGAGCCGCATCATCAAATGTATAGCATATTTTATTCACATAATGACCCAAAAACTTATTTGCTAAACCAACTACGGAATTAGACTCATGAATGACTGTTGGAATATGCATCTTAGCCGCTTCATAAACAATCGCCCCAGAAACATAACCACCAGTTCCGAAAACTATATCTGGTTTAAAATCTCTAATAATCTGCTTTGCCTGCTTAGTAGCTTTGATAAATAAATCTATCGTTTCAAAATTTTTTAAAATATGTCGTCTATCAAAGCCCTGAATCTTTAAGGTCTTAAATGGAACTCCTGCTGCAGGAACGATTTTAGATTCTAACCCTTTTTGTGTTCCTACAAAAAGAATGTCATTATCAGTAACTAACTTACGCTCTTTAAGACGCTCAATTAACGCCATAATTGGATAAATGTGACCGCCAGTACCGCCACCAGAAAAAATAATTCTCATTTTATTTTGTCTTTAATTCCTTTACAAATTGTACAAAAAAGTCGCCACGTTGTTCGAAAGTATTAAACTGATCCCAAGACGCACAAGCAGGTGAGAATAATAAAACATCGCCTGGGCTAGTTAACTCATATGCCCTAGGAACAGCCTCTTGCAAGGTATTAACGATAACAATATCCTTAATACCGGCTTTCCTTGCAGCATCAGCTAATAAATATCGCGTTTCACCATATAAAACAATTGACTTAACATGGTCTTTAAACAATGGTACCAAATCATCAAATGTAAAGCCACGATCTAATCCTCCAGCAATCAATACTTCTGGCTGGTTAAATGAGGGAATAGCTACTGAAGCGGCTTCAATATTTGTTGATTTAGAATCATTATAAATTTTACGACTTTCATAAGTCATTACATATTGAAGACGGTGTTTAGCCCCAGCAAAACTAGATAATACAGTTTGAATATCATCGTCGTTAGCTCCCATAATCTTAGCAATGGCAATAGCAACCAAACTATTTTGTTGATTGTGAATACCTGGGATTTTTATATCATCAATTTTCATAATTTTATGATCAGTATGACTTTCCAAATATTGTTTACCAATGAAATAGTCAGCGGCTGTATCAGTTTCAGAAAATGTAATTATCTTTGCCTTAGTCTTTATTTTTTCTTTAGCTAGAATGTCTTTTTGGTCATAGTTAGCAATTAAATAGTCACTTTCATCTTGTGATTGGGTAATTCGTAACTTAGCATTAACATAATTTTCAAAAGTTTTATGGTAGTCAAGGTGAACGTTATTATATATATCTACAATAGCTGCAACCTTTGGTTTAATATCAGTTACACCCAATAATTGAAAACTTGACATTTCAACAACTAACAAATCATCAGCAGTTGCTTTTTCAACTACCTCGGAGATAGGTACTCCAATATTCCCAACTGCATATGCATGATGACCCTTAGAAGCTAGATAATGATCCATAATTTGTTGGGTAAGCATAACCGTTGTCGTCTTACCATTTGAACCAGTTACACATACATATGGCGCTTCACTAACTGCAAGAGCTATCTCTGGTTCAGTGATTACAGGGATATTCATAGTTTGAGCTTTTTGAACCATAGGATTTTCATATGGAATTCCTGGATTCTTTACCAGATAATCAAAATTTTCATTATCAAAAATCTCTACTGGATGATATCCTGAAATAACGCGAATGCCTAATTCTTCTAACTCAGAAGCTTTTTTATCGCTACTTAAATCCTTCTTATCATTTAAGGTTATTCTAGCGCCTAGTTTTAATAAAAGCTTTGCAACTGCGAAGCCACTCTTACCTAATCCTAAAATCAAAATGTTTTTGTTTTCATATGTTTTAATTTGCTTCATTTTACTTAACTAACCCCAGATTACAAGATAAATAATACTTCCAATAAGACCCACAATCCAAAATACAATATCTACTTTCCATTCTGACCAACCTAACATCTCAAAATGATGGTGAATTGGTGTCATCTTAAAGATACGCTTTCCAGTGGTTTGGAAAGATATAACCTGTAAAATTACACTTGCAGTTTCACAAACAAATACAATACCAATTAATAATAACGACCACGGATGGTGTAACAGTATTGACACAGCAGCTAAACCACCACCAAGTGCCAATGAACCAGCATCGCCCATAAAAATTTTAGCTGGTTTATGATTAAAAATTAAGAAGCCAACTAATCCACCAATAACGGCCATAGTAAAGATAACTACAGCCCAGTTATCCTGTCTGTATGCCATATAAGCATAAGTCCCGTAAGCTATGATAGATAATCCTGTTGCCAGACCATCTAAACCATCAGATAAGTTGACTGCATTTGAAAAGCCAACCAACCAAAATAAAATAAATAAGCAGAACAAAACTACACTAGTTACAATGCCAAAGAATGGTACGTAAATACCAGTATTAAAATGATCACTAAATGCAACCAGAATAATGACTGCTGCAATAATAATTTGACCTAGCAACTTTTGCCATGCTCTTAATCCTAAATTACGCTTATAAAATAACTTAAGACCATCATCCAAAAAGCCAATCAAGCCATACCCGAAGAAGGCAATTATTAAAATCCAAATTGACTTATTGAAGTTATGTTGCCAAAAACCTACCCAAATTGCAGAAATAATACTTGCTAAATTAAATACTACTCCTCCCATTGTTGGGGTACCGGATTTCTTTTCATGCCATTTTGGACCTTCATCACGAATTTGCTGTCCTTCATGGTGCATTCTCATAAAACCAATAAACAATGGTAGAACTATTACCGTTAATGCAAAACTACTTACAAACGGTATCAAACTATATTGCATTTTTTGCTCCTTTAACTTTTTTTACTTTAAATTAACTTTTAGTTTACTGCGTGCATTAATTACTTTACCTGCTTTGATACTTTGCTTTGATACGGAACCTCTACCCGAAATAGAAATTGGAATTCCCGAACTTGCGCTAAACGTTTCTACTTCTGTTCGACTCCAACCATTCATATTTGGACATTTAATTGTGCCGCCAGTAAATAGAAAAATTTTAGAATTTAACTCAACTTTAGAATTATAATTCAAAGATTGACGTAAAACTTGGTTTCCGTTACCAATTACTTCAACTGATAGACCGCTACTTTGGGCTTCAGATTTAGCCTTAGAAATTTTTTTACCATTTAATTGAGGGACTGTCACTGACTCAGCTGCAGACTTAATATCATCATCCTCTGCACTAGTAATTACGCGTGACATTAGAGGTTTAAAAATAGAAGCTAACATTGTTTCAGCAGACTTACCCATGTTTCTCGGCTGACGAATAGTAATATAGACACAGTAACGCGGATTCTTAAGTGATGTTATACCTACAACAGAAAAAATATAATTTTTCTGGCCTTTAAGATAGCCACCACCAGGAGCTGCAATTTGTGCAGTACCCGTTTTTACGCCAATACTTTTACCAGGTATTTTATAAGCTGTACCTGTACCATAGTTTTTATTAATAGTATCCTTCATAGAACTAAGAATTACCTTTGCCGTCGATGCTGAAAAAATAGGTTGGCCGACTTTTTTAACTTTATAACTAGAAAGTGTTTTTCCTGTTGGGGAGGTAATCTTATTAACAAGTTGAGGTTTGATCATTTGACCATTATTAGCAACAGAGCTGAATGCTTGCATCATTTGCATTACATTCACATTTACCCCCTGACCAAATGAAGTAACAGCTCCATCTAAGCGACTAGTAATTGACACTAAACCAGGATTTTCACCAGGTAAGGTTATACCTGTTTTTTGACCTACTCTGAATTTCTTTAAATACTTCTTCCAAGTCTTAAGCCCCATCTTTTGTTCTAAATAAGTGAATCCTACATTACTTGATCTTGGAAAAGCCTGACTAAATGGAATTGTTCCCCAACCGACATTATTCCAGTCGTGAATTGTTGCATCCTGAACTCTAACCGCACCTGAACGGTAATATGCATTAGGATTATAGTTACCACTTTGAATAGCTGAAGCATAAGTCAAAATCTTAAAAACAGAACCAGGCTCATAGGCATCTTGAACTAAAATATTACGCCAGTTTGAATTTAATCCCTTCTTGGTCTGGGGATCAAAAGTTGGTCGCTGCGAAGCAGCCATAATTTGACCGGTCTTCAAGTCCTCAACTACTGCAGTCATTGTTTTGGGATCGTATTGTTTTTGAACTTGGTCCATTAAAGACTCTAAATATGTTTGCAATTGCGAATCTATAGTTAAGTAAAGATTATCCCCATCTTTAGCAGGTTTATAAATATGATCGCTATTAGGCATTTGATAATTATCTGCGTCTACAAGTGCTTGCCGATAGCCATCTGTTCCAGATAATTGCTTATTAAAATATTGTTCAATACCCATTGTTCCAACTAAGTTAGTAGAACTAGTATTCTCAGTAGAACTATGCTTAGGGGTTACCAGTCCAACAATATGGGAAGCAAACCTACCATTAGGATAGAGCCTTGAAGGAGTTTCAACGAACTTAATTCCGGGTAACTTCATCTTCTCTATTTCTTGCTTTTCGGAAAGACTTAAGTTAGATCCTCCTGCTCCGAATTCAACTTGATAAACCTTTTGCTTAGGATTTAGATATTTATATATCTTTTCTTCACTAATTGGTAAAACTTTTGCTAGTTCTTTTGCAGTCTTATGTTTATCGACAACATACATTGGCTTATCATGATAATCTATTGAGGTCTTGTCCAAAATTGCATAAATTGTAAAAACATGTGAATCTTCTGCAATAGTTAAACCATTCTTATCATAAATGGTTCCTCTTGTTGCTTTGATTACTTCATTTCTTTGGTAAAGCTCTTTAGCTCTCTTGGAGAGATCTTCACCAGAAACACGATTAGAAATACCAATATATAAAAATCTTCCTACAAACACAAGAAAAACCAAAGCTAAGACTATTTGAAGGATTCTTCCCACTGTAAAGCGATAGCCGTAGGCTTTGGATATACTTTTTTTACTTTTCTTCATTAACGAACATTCCTAAGATTATTTTCAATTGAGCTTAAACCTTGTTGACGAGCAATTTTATTCATTCTCTTAGTAGAGGTCATTTCACCAATTTCTTGGCGTAAATCAGTATTACTTGACTGCTTTGAGCTAATTTTTTGTTCAATATTTGCTAAATCATGTTGAGCACTAGTTTGAGCTACAGTAGCTGAAACTAACAAAAACATCATTCCTAAGCTTAATAAAGCGCCAACTACAATAATAAATTTTTCTAACCTACTAACCGGAACCTTGCCGGCATTAAGAACAATCTTTTGCTGTGGCTGCTCAGTCTGTTGATTTATATTTTGAGTATTATAATTATAATTTCTTGCTGAGCTATCAGCCATTTTTTTCTCCTTAAATACTTACTTATATTTTTTCTGCTACTCTTAATTTTGCACTGTGTGAGCGATTATTGTGCTCAAGTTCAGCCTCAGTTGCCATAATCGGTTTACGACTAACTAAGTGTAAAATCGGCTTACTATCCTCAGGTGCCATTGGCATTCCACGTGGAATCTCCACTTCAGAATATTTTTTAAATAATTTCTTGACGATTTTATCCTCATGAGATTGAAAGGTGATAACACTAATTCGACCACCAGGTTTTAAAATATCTACTGCTTCTTTTAGCGACTCTTTTAAAACATCTAACTCTCGATTCACTGCTACTCTAATAGCCTGAAAGCTCTTCTTAGCAGGATGACCACCGTTACGACGTGCATAAGCAGGAATTGCTTCCTTGATAATATCGACTAGATCAAAAGTTGTTTCAACTGGACTTTTTTGACGATGGTCAATAATTTTTCTAGCAATTTGACGAGAAAACTTTTCATCACCATATTGATACAAAAGGTCACTTATCTCTTTTTGTGACCAAGTATTAACAATCGTATAGGCATCTAATTCTTGGCTTTGATCCATTCTCATATCTAATCGTGCATTAAAACGGTAAGAAAATCCCCTCTCTGGTTGATCAAACTGAGGAGATGACACACCCAAATCATAAAAGATACCATCAATTCTATCTTGAAAACCTAACTTATCTAGGTTCTCCTTTAAATGGCAGAAGTTATCATGAACTAGGATCAATTTTAACTTGCTATCATCTTGCAATTCATTACTAAAATTATCCTGTGCTGTCTTGATTGCATATTCATCTTGATCAAAACCAATCACAGTTCCATAGTTCAGCTTACTTAATAAATATCTTGTATGACCACCGCCACCAAATGTTGCATCAACATATATGCCGCCATCTTTAGGATTTAAATTATCAATAGTTTCGTGTAATAAAACACTTGTATGCTTGAATTCCATAATTAAAAGTCAATGTCGTCCAAGTTCTCTGCGATGTCATCATAGTCCTCACTAGCCTGATCAGAAAACTTCTGCCAGCGTTCAGCACTCCAGATTTCGATTCTATTAGAAACGCCGATAATAATACACTCTTGCTTTAAATCTGCATACTCTTTTAAAGTTGAAGTTAAATTTACGCGTCCTTGCTTATCAAAATTAGTTTCCATCGCACCTGAATAGAAAATGCGCATAAAATTTCGTGCGTTTTTTCTAGTCAGTGGAAGTTGGGCCAACTTAGTTTCTATCTTCTGCCATTCACTAATCGGATAACCGAAGATACAACCTTCCATTCCACGGGTAAATACAATAAGATTACCAATCTGATTTCGAAATTTCGCCGGAATAATTAGTCGGCCTTTGTTATCCAGATTGTGGTGGTATTCACCCATGAACATGGATTAACCCCCTTTCATGAATAATTTACCACAATTCCCCACTTTCTACCATAACGATAGTAAATTATTTTATTAATTGTTAAAAAAACTTATACTAATTTTTTGACAAAAGAAAAAGCCCTGTAAATCTATACTTCACAAGGCTTTCATAAAGTTAGAAAATTTCAAGATTTTAGTCCAAAAGTAACAGAACTATCAAGCCAATATACCAAAAAACTGAGCACATAACTAAATAGTCCCATAAAATTCTAATTGTACTTCCCATTGAAATATTTTTGTTGCGAATAGCGATAAAGACAGCCACAATTACAACCAAGATAAAATATACCCATAATCCATAAGGTAAGAACGTCGGCTCTTTTTTATAATTTGTGATTAGCTGACAAGCCACAATAAAAAAGAATGGTAAGACATCATATCCTTTAAATTGAGCCTTAGGAAATATCCTTCCCAAAGCTCCTGCACTCAGAATACCAATTACAGGTACAAGAAAAATCCACAAAAGTTGCATTATCAATTCCTCCATCTGTTTAATTTTACCTTATTTTTATTTTATATGGAGTCAAAATTGCAAATTGTGTTATCATACGCTAGAATGAATTCAACTAGGAGGCACAATTAATGCGTAAAAAAAAGAAAAAGTCACCCTTTCAAAAATTAACTATCGTTATGGCTTGGCTAATGGCTATTATTACTTTGGCCGGTGTCCTTGTAACGGTTATCCAATTCATGTTTCAATAGTTCTAACTAAAAAATGCCGATAATCAGCGTTTGTATTCGACAACGAAGATTATCAGCATTTTTTTATCAATAAAATCTATTTTCTGGTTTAAGGAAGGGATATTTGTTAATGAGCCAAATCCAAAAACTATATGTTATTAAGAAGATAATTAAACACATCCCCCAACTTGGTAAAATACTCATCAACAAACTAGATATTGGCAAGCTTATTGTTCCAGCTATACTGTAAGCTAAGAATAAATATGCATCCAATAGAAGATATGCTGCTAAACTTACCATTAACCTAGCCCAAAATATCTCTGGTAAAAATCTAGCAACACTCTTAGCTAAGAAATATACCGCTGGGAACGCTACCGTATAAACACCTAAAAAGCCTAAGTAATATAGATCAGCAACAATTCCTATTCCAAAGACTAGCCAGATATTAGAGTCATTGCGATCATCACATAATCCCATTAATACTATGCCGATAATGGTGAACCAGCAACTTGCTCCATAAGTACCTTTAAAAATAATTCCTTGAGCATAAAAGGCAATTACACCATCTAAAACTAAGGCAACCAATAAGGCAATTGCGACATACCACTCACGCAAAATACGCATTAATCGGCCACCTTTCTCTTAATAACAGTAATAATAGATGGACTATTGATGTTACCAGCAGGTTTGATTTCAATTACATCAGATAAGCCGTAACTATCTCTAGTTGTTTTCTTTACTGTACCTACTAGCAAACCTTTAGGGGAGCGACCTCCCATTCCGCTAGTATAGACACGTGTGCCCCTCTTCAACTTGCGACCATCAACCACTTGGGTGAAAGCTAATTCATTTCCGCTTGTAACAGAAATAATTCCGTGCACTTTTTTTCCATCTGCGGCATCTGCTTCAACTGCAAAGCGATTAGCTGACTTATCTGTACTTGTTATCAGTTCTACTTTAGAAGAAGTACGATTAACCTCTACAATCCTACCAATCACTCCTGGTCCTGACATGACTGCCATATTCTTTTTAATACCTGACTGGGCTCCTTGGTTAATTATTAATAAGTCTGACCAGGTATCTGGTGAACGAGAAATTACTGAGCCATTAACAATATTGTAATCAGATAGAGTACTTTTTAGCTTTAATGCTTGCTTTAGCTGCGTATTTTCATCCTCAAGCGCACTATTACGTGCCTTAGTTTGAGCAAGATTATCAATCTGCTTTCTTAAATGATCATTTTCATTTTGGGTATCAATTAAATCCTGTACACTATCTATACTACCAGTAAACAAGCTAACAGGCCATTTAACTACTCGAGCCACAATTGCGATTGTATCGTTACCTAATTTTTGAACAAAAGTCGGTGCTGAACGGCGATTTCTTAAATTTACAGAAATTGTCAACATACTCAAAATTACTATAACTACAATAAAAGTGGCTAATATTTTTTTGTTTTTAAAAAAGTTCTTCATCTAGATACAATTCCTAAAAAAGAAAAGCCGGCATCAAGCCGGCTTATCATTAACGTCTTTTACGCATAACTTCAATATTCTTGAGAGACTCACCGGTACCAATTGCAACACAATCAAGTGGATCTTGGGCTATAAATACAGGAACCTTAGTTGCATCAGAAATGATAGCAGGAAGATTCTTAAGTAATGCTCCACCACCAGTCAAGACAATACCATGATCAATAACGTCAGCTGCAATTTCTGGGGATGTTTCTTCAAGAGTCTCTTTGATAGCCACAATAATGCTTTGTACAGATTCTTGAATAGCCTTAGCAACATCAACTGCTTCAATATCAATTGACTTAGGCAAGCCAGTTACTAAATCACGACCACGAATACTCATTGATTCAATTTCTTTAGCCTTCTCTACAGAGGCAGAAGCTACTTGAATCTTGATTGCTTCTGCAGTTCTCTCACCAATTAATAAGTTGAAGTTTTGATGAATATAATTAGCAATCGCACTACTAAACTTATCACCAGCAATTCTTGTCGAGCGAGATGAAACAATGCCACCTAATGAAATAGTAGCAACATCAGTAGTACCACCACCAATATCAACAACCATTGATCCAGTTGGGTCCATAACAGGAAGCCCAGCACCAATAGCTGCAGCAAATGGCTCTTCGATAACGTAAGCTTCTCTAGCTCCCGCCACTCTAGCCGCATCAATTACAGCTCGCTTCTCAACTTCAGTAACGCCTGATGGCACACAAATCATAACTGCGGGCTTTGAGTTGCCGACAGTTTTTTCCATGAAATATTTAAGCATGGCGGCAGTGGTATCGTAATCAGCAATAACTCCGTCCTTCATTGGTCTGATAGCTCTAATAGAACCTGGAGTTCTACCAATCATTTCTTTAGCTTCAGAACCAACTGCAATAATTTCACCGGTTTGGGTATTTTTAGCCACAACTGAAGGCTCACGCAAAACAATACCCTTACCTTCAATATAAACAAGTGTGTTGGCAGTTCCCAAATCAATACCTATGTTTTTAGATCCTAATCCAAACACGCCAAATCTCTCCTTAATAATTGTTATTCTTTTTATTTAGCCTAAATCGTATCTCTTTATTTAGTCCATGCTATTATAGCATACAAAATTAAAAGTTTGACTTAAGAAAAGACAATTAATAAAGCCTTAAAGAAGTTCCGCCTCTCTAAAACTAAAATAATCAGTATCAGAAACCACGAAATGATCCAAAAACTCTATTCCCATCATCTTACTTGCCTGCTTGACTTTATTAGTAAAGTCAATATCTTGCTTAGATGGGTTATCATCACCACTAGGATGATTATGCGCCAAGACAAAGGAACAACAATTATATATTACTGCCCTGCGAAAAATATCACGCGGATGAATAATTGAGCGATTCAATGTTCCTTCACAAATCATTTTTTCTGCAATTACTTTATTTTTGGAATCAAGAAATAGTGCATATACTTTTTCTTGTTCACTACCACAGAACTTATCTTGCAGATAATAACCCAATTGGGCACTTGAAGTGAACGCTTCGATCCTCTCATTATGGAGTCTCTTAATGCGATGAACTAGCGACTTTACACACAGTGCTAATTCTTCATCACAATCAGGACCTGTCACAAAATCCCATAAATCATTAAGTGATCTGATATTTTTAGCTGTTGCCTTTTCTAAAAGCCTATCGATACTATCGATCTCTCTTTGCTCCATCACCTCTTTTAATTTGGCAATTAATTGCTTGTCAGTGTGAAGTAAATAATGGTTGTCTTCGTATAAATTCATTGTTTGAATTCTCCTTTCACCATTATTTACGCTAAAACTAGCTAATTATTTTTAAAAATTCAAAAAAATTTTTTAATATCATAGTTGCATTCTTCTTATCCAACTCTGTCGCTGGCTTTAGGTCAGGAATCATAACACATTTTAAACCTGCAGACTTTGCCGCAGCAACGCCAGTGGAAGAATCTTCAAATACCAAGATATTATTTTTTGGAATTGATATTTTTTCTTGTGCTAGCAAGTAAATATCAGGGGCAGGCTTAGCTTTAACATGCTGTCTTTTGACATCATCATAACTTAAGTGGAACTCAAAGTAACTCCTAGTTTTAGTCACTTGTAAATTATGTTCAATAACCCGCTCATAATTACTAGATGCAATTGCTAGTTTCACATTAGCTTGCTTAAACTTATTTAAAGCATCTTGAACACCGGGACGCAACTTTAGTTTACCTTCATCAGTCCATTTTTCAACCAAGTCATCAGTACGCTTAATGAAGTCGTCACGTTGGCTTTTACTTTTAAAATATTGATGATAGAACTTTTCCATTGCGCTAACGCTAGCTCCTACCAATTTTAAATAAGAATCTTCAGGAATAGCTAACCCATCTTCTTTAGCAGCTTGAATATTAGCCTGCCAATATAAATATTCAGAATTTACTAATAAGCCATCCATGTCAAAAATGATACCTTCTATATCATCTTTAATTCCCTGTACTTTCATATTAATTACCTTCCAAATAGTTTAAAACAGCGCCAACCAAATAAAACGAGCCAGTTATAACTAAAGTATCATCTGCATTTAGTTCTTCTTTAGCAGTTTCAAAAGCCTGTCGATAATCAGAAATATACTCCGATTTCTCTTGAATATTTAATGGGAAGTCTTTCTTTTCAGCGGCACGAGGATAATCTATCCTAGTTAAAATAATTCTTTCATTTGGCTTAAACAAAGCAAAGACTTCTTGCAAGTCTTTATCCTTCATCATTCCAATCAAAAAATGCAATTGTCCTGAGGTATGCTTCCTAACAAAGGTTAATAAATTACTTACAGCCTGGATATTATGAGCACCATCTGCAATTATTAAGGGTGTTTCATTCAAAATCTGATACCGTCCTGGAATTTGAGTTTGATTAATTGCTTGCTCTACTGCTATTTTTGGTAATCTAAAGCCCAATAAAGAGAAAGCCTTTAGACTAACCGCAATGTCATAGCTTTCTACTAAGGGTCGCAGATTAAACTCATAATAATCGCTATCATGATAATAGATCTTTTCTCTGGATTGTACTTTAAACTGCTTCCCTAATTCATATACAGAAGAATGCTCTAACCTAGCCTTACTTAATAAAATATCCCTTACATTACTAGGAATATTCCCTAAAACAAGAGGCTTATTTTTTTTAATAATACCACTTTTTTCATGAGCAATATCCTGGATAGTTGGGCCAATAATCTTTTCATGATCTAGTCCTATAGTCGTTATCACACTAACTTCCGGTACAATTACATTAGTCTTATCATGCTCACCACCAATACCAACTTCAATGACAGCATAATCGCATTTTTTATAAGCAAAAAACCAGAATGCTAAAGCAACTTCAAATTCAAAAGTAACCAAATTAAAGCCTGGATCCTGTCTACGAATATCCCTAATTGCATTAGACACCTGTTTAAAACCAGTAACCAGTTCTTGATTACTAATATCTTGACCATTAACTTGGATACGTTCATTAAACTTCATAATGTATGGCGATACAAAAAGGCCGGTTTTTTGACCAGCCTTTTGTAATAAATTACTCAAGTAATAAGAAGTCGATCCCTTGCCATTAGTACCTGTTACATGTATGGTCTTAACTTTATCTTGAGGATTATTTAATTTATGTAAGATCTTACGAATATAGGACAAGTCATTTTTTTCATGTAAATGTGGCAAGTGTTCAATCTTTTCAATGACTTCTTGATAATTCATTAGTGACTATCCTTTAATTCTTGAATACGTTGACGAACACCTGCCAGTTGACTTTCGTAATCTGCTAACTTGGTCTTTTCCTTTTCAATGACTGCTTCTGGTGCATGAGCTACAAATCCTTCATTAGAGAGCTTTTTATTTGCGCGTTCAACTTCACTCTCAAGGCGTTTTTCTTCTTTTTCCATTTTGGCAATTTCATCATCAACATTTACCAATTCAGTTAATGGAACAAAAATCTGGGCACCTGAAATAACTGCTGTCTTAGCAAGCTTAGGAGCTTCAATATCAGTAGCAACTTCTAAAGTCTTAGGATGCAAGAAGTTCTCTACATATTCAACATTTTCGTCTAGGATATGCTTATTAGCTGCTTCATCTAGCTGAATTAGAATATCAATCTTAGATGACATTGGTGCATTAACTTCCATACGAATATTACGTACTGCCTTGATTACTTCAATCAAGAAGCCCATTTCTTCATCAGCCTGCTTATTATCGAATTCCTTGTGGATAACTGGATAATCAGCAACCATGATACTCTCGCCATCATGTGGCATTGATAACCATAGTTTTTCAGTTACAAATGGCATAATTGGATGCATCAAACGTAAAATTTGATCTAAAATCCAAATCAAGTTCTCTTGCTTGCGAGTCTTTAATTCTTCATCGTCGCCATTTAGAGCAACTTTAGAAATTTCAATATACCAATCACAGAAGTCATTCCAAATAAAGTTATATAGTTCACGACCCGCTTCACCAAATTGATATTCATCAAATAAACGGGTAACTTCAGCAACAGTGTGGTTCAAACGATCAAAGATCCACTTATCTGCTAAATCAAACTTATCAGTATCTGGCATGTGAGCAGGTTGAGCATCTTCTGGCAAGTTCATAATTACAAAACGACTTGCATTCCAAATCTTGTTGATGAAGTTCCAAGCAGAATCCATCTTAGTATAGCTGAAACGAGTGTCTTGACCAGGAGCAGTACCATTAAGCAAGAACCAACGAAGAGCATCAGCACCATACTTATCAATAACGTCCATTGGATCAATTCCGTTACCAAGAGATTTACTCATCTTGCGGCCTTGTTCATCACGAATTAAACCGTGTAGGACAACATCTTTAAATGGACGCTCTTTAGTAAAGTGAAGACTTTGGAAGATCATTCTGGAAACCCAGAAGAAGATAATATCATAACCAGTAACTAGGGCATTAGTTGGGAAGTAACGCTTAAAGTCGCTACTTTCAGTGTCAGGCCAGCCCATAGTAGAAAATGGCCATAAAGCACTTGAGAACCAAGTATCTAAGACATCTGAATCTTGTTCCCAGTTTTCAATATCTTTAGGAGCCTCTTCGCCTACGTAGGTTTCACCAGTCTTCTTGTTGTACCATGCTGGAATTCGGTGTCCCCACCATAATTGACGAGAGATACACCAATCATGAACATCACTCATCCATTGCTCTAAAGTATGCTCAAATCTGTCAGGAACGAAGTTAACTTTGCCTTCAGCCTTTTGGTTTTCAAGAACTTTATCTGCCAACGGCTTCATCTTAACAAACCATTGTTTAGAAAGACGAGGTTCAACTTGAACTCCAGAACGCTCTGAGTGGCCTACTGAGTGAACAATTGGTTCAACTTTAATTAGGTAACCTTCTTCTTTAAGGTCTTTAACTAATGCCTTACGAGCTTCAAAGCGATCCATACCAGCATATTTACCAGCTTCTTCATTCATGGTACCATCATCATTCATAACGTTAATTCTCTCCAAATTATGACGGTTACCTACTTGGAAGTCGTTAGGGTCATGAGCTGGAGTAATCTTAACCAACCCAGTACCAAATTCTGGATCTACGTGTTGGTCTTCAATAATTGGAATATGACGACCAACAATTGGCAAGATTAGTTCCTTACCAACAATATCCTTGTATCTTTCATCACCAGGAGCTACTGCTACTGCAGTATCACCAAACATAGTTTCTGGACGAGTAGTGGCAATTTCTACGAATCCTGAACCATCAGCAAATGGATACTTAATGTGGTAAAAGGCACCATTATCATCTTTGTGAATAACTTCAATATCGCTTAAGGCTGTCTGAAGAGCTGGATCCCAGTTGATAATATATTCACCACGGTAGATAAGTCCTTCATTATAAAGCTGAACGAAGACCTTCCTAACAGCCTTAGAGAGTCCCTTATCAAGGGTAAATCTTTCTCTAGAGTAGTCTAAAGATAAACCAAGCTTAGACCATTGGCTCTTGATGATACCTGCATATTCATCTTTCCAATCCCAAACTTGCTTCACAAAGGCTTCACGCCCCATTTCATGGCGATCTTTACCTTGGGCGCGAAGCTTAGCTTCAACTTTAGCCTGAGTTGCAATACCAGCATGATCCATTCCTGGAAGATATAAGGCATCATAACCTTGCATACGCTTATAGCGAATTAAGGTATCTTGAATAGCAGTATCCCAAGCATGACCTAGGTGCAACTTACCAGTAACATTTGGTGGCGGGATAACAATTGAATATGGGTGAGCTTTCTTATCACCTGATGGCTTGAATAAATCTTCATCAAGCCAAGTCTGATATCTACCCTTTTCAACCTCTGTTGGGTTATATTTAGGTGCTAAATCTGTCATTAAAATTCCTCCATAAAAAAAGCCCCAGACATAATGTCTAGGACGATTCACTAACCGCGGTACCACCTATATTAAGTGCATTAGCACTTCTCTTATAAGCGATAACGGTGCTGAAGTGTCCGAGTAGACCTACTTAAAGTTCAATCTACTAGCTAATCAAGCTACTAGTTACTCTCCAGCCTCTCAGCGTTGTGACCTTTCTCTGTTAATGAAAGTAACACCTCTTGATTGTTGCTTTGTTTATGATTATAGCATTTTACTAGCTAAGAAAAAAGATGCTTACTTCGATGAAAAGATTTTTTAATACCATAAACTAACAACCATAGCCAAGATAAGATGCTAAGCCACATTAAGATCCAAAACCAAGTTGGAGCTATAAAATATAATATAGCTGAATTACTACCAACTCCACTTTGAACATATGGCTGATAAATCTTATTCTTAGTTACATCGGTTGCATCTTTGCCATTAACTATTAAATGCGATTGACTATACATCACAATCGGTAAGTAACGTTTCTTAGTATTTTTACTTTGCCAAAAAAGATATAACCTATCACCTTTAACCTTATACTTATAATACTTTAGTTGCTTTAGTACTTGCTGTTCAAAAATATCATTAGTTGCTGATGTCTTAGCTGGTAAGTAATCAGGTTGCGCTCGTAATGATAGGTCTAGTAATTTTCGACTATTAGTTTTATACAGAATATTTCTGAACTGAACACGATCCTTCGGCATCTTATAGTAATTACCATTGGTAATTACTTTACTATCATTAAGGTATATGTCAACAAAAAACTTATTGTAATTTCTGGTAATCGCGACATTTTGCTTTACCATTAAGATTAATACAATAAACGCTAATATCTTTGCCTTGAGACCATACTTTAAATTCAGGTGCGTTAATGTAATACCAATTGCCATAAAAATCAACGGCCATATTCCTATCGATAAGCGATATGGGAATTGAATCGAAGCCCTAAACTTTGGATATTTAGCCTGAAGTCTAAACCAAGGCATTAAACGTGAAGCAACAATCAGCCAAAATACCGCAACACTTGTAGCTAAAGTATTAAGAGGTATCTTCTTAAAATGAAATAGAATATATACTGCCTGTAAGATAATTACTATTGCAGTACTCAATAGAAGTGCAGCATGAAAGTTCTGATCAGAAACTATCTTAAAAGCATATCCTCTTAAAGAGTGAGCATTCGGTAGAGCTAAATTATTACTACGATAAAGTAACAACATTGCACCCCAAATATTCGCCGTTAGCAAAATTGCAAGCCCGATAGACTTTAAACAAGATATAATCATTTCTTTCTTGTCAATAGTCTTAATTAATCCATAAATAGCAAACGGAATAATCGTAATGGTTAACATCAAAGTTGACCACAAGTGTATTTGAGCTATGATAGACATTATTAGCGCTAATTGTAGCCAATGAATTGGGCGCTTGTGGTCTTGAACCATATTCACAGCCTGAATGATCACTAGTGGTGCTAATGCACCGCCCCAGCCCATAAAATTAAATCTTTCAAAAGAAACAACAAAGTTGCTCTCTGTGTAAATTAAGCTCAATAATAAGGCAATCCACTTATTAGTCTTAACCTTCAGGCTTAACTGATACATTGATATGGCACCAATAAGATGAACAGCTATAATTGATATAATCTCAAACCGATACCAAGTACCACATATAAGTAGTAATATTCCATTTAAATAAGCAAAAAATGGTCCATAAATTGCATTGAACACGCGACCAGTACGATACAGACCATAATTCATCTGAAAATAAGAATAATTTCCAGTTTTAATCTGCGCCATTGCATCATAAAAACGCTGAAAATGAATCATTGTATCACTACCAACAACCGTCGCTCGATTAACTAGTTGATAGCTGATACCATATATAATTACTAATAGCATAATTATATACGGTAAACATGCTAATATATAATTTTTAATTTTATCTTTTGGCACTAATCCATTTCTCCTATTTTTAATTTTCTCAAGATTAGTGTACTACAGTTTAGAAAATCTAAAAAATAAGCCTAGTTTATTTTTATATTGCATATAACTTCAAATGTTTAATCAATAACATCTTGTCTACTTGCATTTGTTAATAATCATTGAGCATTTGATCAAAACCTGATGAACTATCCTTCAGCGAATATGTTCAACTTCATCTAAGCTTAATTCACGATATTGACCACGTTTCAAATCTTTATCAAGTTTCAAATTGCCCATTTGTAATCTTTCAAGTTCTAATACCTTCATACCGCAAGCGCCGAACATACGCTTAATTTGATGGTACTTGCCCTCACTGATATTAACTTCGATCCTAGCTTGTTCTTGATCAGGATATTTTTCTAAAATAGTGAGTTCTGCTGGCTTCAATTTAGTACCATCAGCTAAAGACATTCCACTTGCAAATGTTGCTACAGTCCTCTCATCTGGCATCCCTGTAATAAGCGCACGATATATCTTGTTAATGTGTTTTTTAGGAGCTAATAATTCATGTGTCAACTGACCATCATTAGTTAGCATCAATAAGCCAGTAGTATCCTTATCCAATCTACCTACTGGTGCTATTCCTTGATATTGATCTTTTTTTCTTAGTAGGTCAATTACAGTATTCTGGCTCTTATCTTCAGTTGCTGACAAGACCCCTTTTGGCTTATTTAATAAGAAATAGTGATATTTTTGGTAAGTAATTTTCTGTCCATCAACTAAAACTTCATCTTTTTCGTTCACTTTTTCTTTGGGAGTCTTAGCTTTTTGACCATTGATAGTCACAATTCCCTGCTTAATTAGTTTATGAACTTCAGATCGTGAGCCAACATTCATATTTGCCAAATATTTATCGATTCTCATTTTATTTCCCTTTTATATAAAAAACGCGACAATTCTGTCGCGTTAATTTTACAATAATTCAGCGTCTTCTGCTGCCTTATCATTTAAGAACTTTTCATTTGGATAAATTGGTGTTACTTCAATACCATCCATTGCACGCTGTAATAGCCCATCAACATCAAGTCTAGCTTCAAGCTTTCTAGCCTCTTCTAGCTTAGGCTTAGTCTTAGGACGTGGCGGAGCAAAGATAGTACAGCAATCCTCAAATGGCTTTATTGATAAATCAAAAGTACCAATATCCTCAGCTAACTTAATAATCTCTGTCTTATCCATAGTAGCTACTGGACGAATAACCGGAGTAGTAGTCACATCATTAATTGCTGCCATTGATTCCAAAGTCTGTGAAGCAACCTGACCAACAGATTCACCATTGAAGATAGCAAGACCACCACGTTTAGCACGAATCATATCAGCCAAACGCAACATGAATCGACGCTGAATTGTCATCAAGTAACCTTCCGGTAACTTCTCCTTAATTTGTTCTTGAATTTCAGCAAATGGAACCGCAATAAAATTAATCTTTCCAGAATAATTAGCCAAAATTCCAGCTAACTCCTTAGCCTTAGCTAATGCCTTGTCACTAGTATAAGGAGGACTGAAGAAATGAACCATTTCAATATCTACACCACGTTTAAGTGCTAGATATGAGGCTACTGGAGAATCAATACCACCTGATAACATCATTACTGCCTTTCCGGCACTGCCAACAGGCATCCCTCCGGCACCTTTAATCAATTGGTTAGAAATATAGATAGCATCTTTTCTAACTTCAATGCGCAAGACCAAGTCAGGCTTCTTCATCTTAACCTTAAGATTATCCATATTATCGAATAAGTAATCGCCAATCATTTCATTCATTTGGTTAGTATCATATTCGAATTCATGATCACTACGACGAGTATTAACCTTAAAAGTCATTCCATCTTTAAAAGTTGCCTGCATTAATTCTAGCGCTGTCTTTTTTACAGCTTCAATATCTCTTTCAACTTTAACAGTTGGAGAATAAGTTTGAATACCAAAGACACGCTTAAGACGATTATCAATCTTTTCAAATGATGCACCATTTAGCACAATGTGCAAGCGATCATGTTTAGGATGGATCTCAATTTCAGGGAAATCATTGAGCAATCTAGTAATATTACCAGCTAGACGACCAATGAAGTCCTTACGGTTTTTACCTTTAGTAGAGAGTTCGCCATAGCGAACCATTACTTCTGTATATTGCATTATTTCACCTTACTTTAAATGATTAATCTTTGCAAAATGATTATAAATCTTATCAAATACTTCAATAAATTGTACGGCTTCTTCAACAGTATTACTTGGATCAAAGCTCAAACGAATTGCACCTGTAGCAATATCATCAGGTACCTTCATTGAATTAAGGGTACCACTTTCAATACCGCTTCTTGAAGAACAAGCACTAGTAGTAGAAACAAAAATATCCTTTGATTCTAAGGTATGAACTAGTGTCTCACCACGAATTCCTTCCATACCCAAGCAAAGAATGCTCGGAACAAAATTATCGTTTATTGGTGAAAAAATATGCAAACCTGGCTTGTCTTTTAAATAGTTAATAATTTTAGTCTTAACAGCGAGCTCTTTTTCTGCGTTTTTCTTTTCGTCTTCAAGATACAAGCGCATTGCCTTTGCAGTTGCAGCAATTCCAGCTAAATTCTCAGTACTTGAACGCAGCCCCTTCTCTTGACCACCACCATCAATTAGTGGATCAATCATCTTGCCTTCTTTTTTGTAGAGGATACCAACGCCACGAGGGGCGTGGAACTTATGAGCCGATAAACTCATCAAGTCAACACGAGGAGTAAATACTTCATCCCAGATATTCTTACCAAGTGCCTGAACATTGTCAACATGGAAAGTTACATTAGGATAATCTGCTAGAATTTCACTAACTTCTTTAATAGGCTGAATTGAGCCGATCTCATTATTAACGCCCATAATTGAAACTAAAATAGTTTCACGATCCAGTGCCGCCTTTAAATCCTCAGGGTTAATCCGCCCAGTCTTATCAACTGGTAACATTGTCACACGAAAGCCTTGCTTTTCTAGAGCACGTACACTATTAGCTACACCAGCATGTTCAATGCTAGACGTAATAATATGATTGCCAAAATCCTTCTTAGCTAATGCTGTCCCTTTAATTGCCCAGTTATCAGATTCACTGCCGCTTGAAGTAAAGAAAATTTCATCTTGCTTAACACCAAGCAAATTAGCAATCTGCTTCCTAGAAGCTTCTAATAACTGATGGGAACGATCACCCATCTTATGAAGACTTGAAGGATTGCCCCAAATCTGTGTAGCAACCTTATCAAACGTATCCAGTGATTCAGGATAAATTTGAGTAGTTGCACTGTTATCAAAATAAATCATGCACTTTCCTCCAAAAAAACGGTCATTAAAAATGACCGTTTAATCAATAAATTTATCTTACCTTAAGTAAGCAAAAATTTCAATTATTCATCATCCTCTTGCTCAGCAAGTTCCCTTTCCTTTTTATCAGCATAGTATTCTTGCTCAAGTCGTTGGAATGATCCCGGTTCAGATTTTTCAATTGCAGTAGCAATTGTATCAAGAGCTTCTTGATATTCATATTCATTTTGGTATAAATTATAAGTTTCTTTACGAGCTTTTTTAATTTCAGGATCATTTAAGAATTTATTGGAGTACTGCATTGTCAATTCAACCAAATCAGCAGAACTTAAAATTTCTTCTGCTTCTTTTTTAAGACGTTCAATATCTTCTTGAATTTGAATTAATTCATCAGAAATATGTTCCATATTTATTCTGACTTGTTTCAATTCATTACTAGTTTTGGTTATCTCATTGACAACTAAAGTATACATTTGTACAAAGCTTTCTGGCTTTCCAGGTAGGCTTCTTCTCTCCAATTTACGATAAATTAATGAAACTTCTTGCTTAAACTTTTCAATCGAATCGTTAGCAACAGCTTCAGCATCAAATAAGCCATCAACATCTTGTGAAATTTGCTTTTCACGTTGATCAATCTCTTCCAACTTCTTTAACAAGTCAAGCCACTTGTTTTGGATTTCTGAATATACACCCTCACCGTCAGCTATCTTTTGACAATCTGTGCCAAATTCTACATTCAAGTGGTTGACCTCACTTTCTAAAGTCTTTGCCTCTTGCAATTCACCATGGGTTAACTCATAGCTTTCATCAATATGCTGCAGCTTAGTTACCAACTGCGATGAATTATGTGCACTATGTCCTAATAGCTCAACTATCTTATCTTGGTTCTTATCTACGAAAGGCCTAGCCTTAAATTCCTTAGTTAAGATGCTATATAAATTATCAATTTGACTAGCTATAATCTCATTATTCTTATTCGCAGAGTCAATGTTCATCTCACCCAAAGTAGTGAAATTCTTATCAATCTGATCGTAGATATTCTTTACTTCATCTAAGATATTTACTTCCTTAATCTTATACTTTTCCTTGACCATCTTCTTATAAGTATCATTGATTTCTTCTAATTGTTCCGGAAAAGTATTCTTTAAATCATTATCTAGTTCTTTAATCTTAGGAAGTTGTTTCTTTAATAGCCTAAGTTCTTCATCAATTTGATTCAATACTCGTTTGGCCTCGACATGATCTCCTTGAGCAGAGAGATTTTTAACTGAATCAAATTTACTCTCCATTGTAGTGAGCTTATCTTCAATCTTATCAAGTGCTACTTCATAATTATACGACTTAGCTAATACTTCCTTCCTCATCTCCTGATATTCTTTAAGCAAGGATGCATATTGAACTTGATTATCATGATTTGATTCAAGTAATTCAGTGAAGACTTTTTTGCTTTCTTTTAGATTTTTGTGAGCACGTAAGCTAAGTTCTTGGGCTTCGCTAGCTGTCTTTTTAGCTTTAAATAAACTATAGCGAGCATTCTCAGCAACACCGCGTTCAAGCAATTGATGTAATGTAGCAACATCTTGTGTTTCTACACTATCGTAGGTCTTCTTCCATTCATTAAAAGTAGCAAGACTTTTACCAGCTAGATCCATCTTATCTAGGCGCTTAATATCTTCCTTAATAGATGCATCATTTAAATCAGCACTATCTCGTTCTACTTTATCCAGCTTATTAGTATTCGATTTATTAATTACCACTGCTGTAGTGACAGCAACAATAATCGCAATGATAATTACTATAATTGTTATTGATAGTCCAGATGACATAATTTCCTCCAAATTTTCTGATTTTATTATAGCAAAAAAATTGATTAAGAAGTATTTAAAAAATACATAGTTTCACTTGATTTAAGCACCTTTTATCTCTATAATAGACGACGTGTAAAATATTTGCAGCAATAAGTGACAAGAACGTCAACATCTTAAGACGTTTAGTGAACGAGTAACCCGCCGCTGCACTGGGCGAAATATGCAACTTAAGATGCACGAATGTTGAACTTATTCCTTATATTTTACTCCAGAAATTTGTAATATTTTATGGAGGATTTTTTATATGTCAAGATATACTGGCCCAAGTTGGAAGCGTTCAAGACGTTTAGGTATTTCTCTTTCCGGTACTGGTAAGGAACTTAGCCGTCGTAACTATGCACCTGGTGATCATGGCCCTAATAATCGTGCTAAGGTTTCAGAATATGGTCAACAATTAAAAGAAAAGCAAAAGTTACGTTGGATGTTTGGCTTGAACGAACGTCAATTCCAAAACTTATTCATCCGTGCTGGTAAGATCCGTGAAGGTAAGCACGGTGTTAACTTTATGGCTTTACTTGAAAGTCGTTTAGACAATATCGTTTATCGTTTAGGATTGGCTGTTACTAGAGAACAAGCTCGTCAACTTGTTAACCATGGTCACATCTTAGTAAACGGCAAACGTGTTGACATTCCTTCTTACGAAGTTAAGCCTGGTGACGAAGTAAGCTTAAGAGAAAAATCAAAGAACTTACAACAAGTTAAGGATGCTCTTGAAGCAGTTACTGCTCGTCCCGCATTCGTATCATTTGACGAAAGTAAGATGACTGGTACTTTAGTACGTCTTCCAGAACGTGATGAAATGGAACCTGAAATTGACGAAGCCCTTGTTGTTGAATGGTACAACAAGAAACTTTAATTTTTTGGCTTCTATTACAAGTCCCTCCCTGTGGGTGGGGCTTTTTTTTGCCCAAAATTTCTTAAAATTGTTACACTAGTAAGTGTAATAATTTTATAAGAGGTGACAATTATGACTGAAGATTTAAATCAAAGATTAGAGCAAGCATCTCTAAATGGAGGCGTTCCACAAACTAAGCCTGATGAAAGGCGACGATTCTTAGGTTCATTGAGAGAACGAGCTTTAGTTAGGATGACTGTTGCACAAACTCAACAAGACAAATGGCAAAAAGTATTCTTAGATCATCTTAAAGATTATCAAGACTATACTATCTTAATTAATGGAAAGATGCCCCAGAATAACTTTATTAGTAAATTAATGGGTGATTGTGCTTCACTTAACGAAAAATTTACAATCGTTAGTGATAATACTGCTCAAACTGATCCTGATGCAACCGGTGTTCTAGTAGTATCCCAAAGCGCTATTAACAGAATGAGAATTGAAATTAACCAGGTCTATGCTCCTGAATTCCCTACCGAAAAACTAGCAGCGCCTAAGAAACATAAACACAACATATTAGAAAAAATATTTGGTAAAAAAGATTAATCATGCAACCATTAGCATATAGAATGCGGCCTACGAATTTAGATGAAGTTGTTGGCCAGCAGCATCTCGTAGGACCTGGAAAAATTATTCGTCGTATGGTCGAAGCCAAATTACTGTCCTCTATAATTTTATATGGACCACCTGGCATCGGTAAGACTAGTATTGCCAGCGCAATTGCTGGTTCGACTAAATACGCCTTTAGGAAGTTAAATGCCGCCACTGATAGTAAAAAAGACCTTCAAATTGTAGCTGAAGAAGGTAAGATGAGCGGTACTGTTATCTTACTTTTAGACGAAATTCATCGTTTAGATAAAATTAAGCAAGATTTCCTACTCCCCTTACTTGAATCAGGCCAGATTATCCTCATTGGTGCTACAACAGAGAATCCTTACATCTCTATCTCTCCTGCTATTCGGTCACGGTGTCAAATTTTTGAGTTGCAGCGCTTAGCAGAAGCAGATGTCAGCAAGGCAATCAATCGGGCTCTTTTAGATAAAGACAAGGGCTTAGGAAAATATAATATTGAACTTACCGACGACGCGCGTAAGATTTTAATTGAAAAAGGCAATGGCGATCTGCGATCAACATTAAATGGGCTAGAATTAGCTGTTGTCTCTACTAAGCAAGAATTAGAAAATGCTGGCAAAGAAACAAGCAAAATTACTATTAGCAAGACTGAAATGGCTGATTCTTTGCAAATGAAAAGCCAAGATTATGACAGTCATGGTGATAGTCATTACGACTTGATATCTGCTTTTCAAAAATCAATTCGAGGCTCTGATACTGATGCTGCTTTGTATTATCTAGCACAGTTATGTGAATCAGGCGACTTGATCTCAATCTGTCGCAGACTTACAGTTATTGCTTACGAAGATATTGGCTTAGCTAATCCACCAGCTTGTCAACGCGCCATCACTGCTATTCAGGCTTCCCAAACCATTGGCCTGCCTGAAGCTAGGATTGCTTTAGCTAACGCAGTAATTGAACTGTGCTTATCTCCTAAAAGTAATAGCGCAATTACGGCAATTGATAAAGCAATTGATGACGTTAGAAATAAAAAGAATGATCCAATTCCCAACAGCTTAAAAGATGCTCACTATCTAGGTGCTAAAAAATTAAATCATGGTGTTTCTTACATTTATCCCCACTCTTATCCTAATGATTGGATTCCACAACAGTATTTGCCAACTAACTTAGTAGGCTCTTCTTACTTTAATCCTAAAGGTAACTCTAAATTCGAACAAGCTCTTAAAAATCAATATCATAGCTTAAAAAAAATGCAGTCCGATGGTCTAAGAAAAAATAGCCACGGTTAAATTTATTGACAAGAAGACATAATTTGCTAAAATATATTATGGTCTGAGTTGATCGTGAAGTTTAATAATAAAGTTGACCGATCAAACAATAGACGTTGGAACTTATGAATAACTACCGAATCGGAATGCTAGCTAGTTCTAGAATCCATATTCGCTGCGACATAGGTTCAAATTTTGAACACTGCGGGTTCAACAAGCGTCATTATTCGAATCGTCAACTCAGATTTCTTTTGAATTTCAAAAAGCGGCTTCGGCCGCTTTTTTCATATCAAATTTATCTGGAGAATTTTTATGACAGTAAAGATTTTAATGCTTATATTTATTATTTTTCTTTTCTTAACTGCTTGGTATTACTTCTTCGCCCTTAACCAAGAGAAGTTCATAATTTTTGATATTAGTCAGAACTACAAGATAAAAAGACTAATTAAAACGACCGCTATTAGCTTGATAATAATGGGATTTATTGGGGTTATTATTTTATTCACGCTAAGTAAATATTATAATTTCATTACCCTATTTATCAGTGCTGTAATTATGACTATCTTTTCTTTCAGATTTACTAATTTAAATAATTAGTTTGAATTGCCCAATTTTTGGTAAAATATAAGTGAGAAAGGTGGTCAACATCATGTTAAAACAATATAAACACATTCAAGTTGCAGTTGATGGCTCAAAAGAAGCTGAGGTTGCCTTCAATAAAGCTGTAGAAGTTGCTAAGAGAAATGGAGCCAAGCTTGAAATCTTGCATGTAGTCGATACACGAGCATTCCAAGATGTTTCTAGCTTCGATTCTGCAATGGTTGAACAAGTTTCAAAAGAAGCTCAAGATAAGATTAAGGACTATTACCAAAGCGCTTTAGATACTGGAGTTAAAGAAGTTAACTATTCAATAGAATTTGGTTCACCTAAAAATATCATCGCTCATTCCTTCCCGGATAAACATGATATAGATTTAATTATCCTGGGTGCTACCGGTTTAAATGCAGTCGAAAGATTATTGATTGGTAGTGTCACTGAATACGTAACTAGAACTTCAGAGTACGATGTGCTGGTAATTCGTCAACCTGAAGCTCAAAAAGCAGATATTCAAAAGAATCAAGAATAAAAACAAAAAATACAGTAGAAGTTAAAATTCTACTGTATTTTTGTCTTTATTTAGACTTTCCTGACAGGAGTTCTGGTCTCTGAGCTAGTTCTACATAAAATGTATTTTATTCCCACATAAAAAGCAACATATCTAAAAGATAAGTTGCTATCATGATATTATAAAGGCTTTATTAATTTAATCAAAAGTCACCAGCGGTACTAAACATATAATCTCTATGGTGCCATTTCATTGATAGGATTAATCCTACACCTACCATATTACTTAATAAGGCCGATCCACCTTGAGAAACAAATGGTAACGGAATACCTGTTAATGGTAAAACATCAATACCCATGCCAATATTTTCAAAAATATGGAATAAGAGCATCATGATGATACCAGTAGAAATATAAGAATAAAAGGCATTCCTAGTTTCAAAGGTAATATCTACCATCTTATAAATTAAGTAAAAGTAAATCAAAATTAAGGCACAACTACCTACAAAACCAAACGATTCCGCAATGACAGAGAATATCATATCTGACGTTCTAACTGGTACATAGACGCTTACTTTACCAAAACCTGCACCAAATAGTTGACCTGATCCAATAGCCTTCATACTCTGCCATAACTGGTAGGCTCCAGATGAAGTATCTGCATAAGGTCTTAACCATGAATTAATTCTTTGAAATTGATATGCCTTAAAGCCAAAATTGCCTAAAACCACTTGGCCCCAATCAGTAGTAACAAGCAATATTGCAGTAGCTCCAATAGCTGCAGCCACTATTGCAACTGGAACAATAATCTTCCAAGAAATTCCTGAAACTAAAATTACTCCTACTACGATTGCAAAGAATACCAGCATAGTTCCAAAGTCATTTTGCAACTTCAGTAACACTGCCACTGGAAGCAACCATGCGGCAATCTTTGCCAGTAAAATCCAATCATTTTTGATTGTATGTGAGTACAAGGCATTATGCTTTTCAACGACACGGGCCAACATTAGGATAAATGCTGGCTTCATAATCTCTGATGGTTGGAACGTTAGTGGCCCTAGCTTAAACCAACTCTTAGCACCTGTACTTTGAAAAGTTTCTCGGTTATACAAAAACAATACAGCAATTAAAAGTACTATCCCCACACCGTAAACTATCGGTGCGACTCGATATAATTGATCTGCATCAAATTGCATCACAAAAATAATTAAAACAACTGATATTACATACCAAATTGCTTGCGAAGCTACCATCTTAACTGGTGAACCCACTGAGGAATCATTAGCTGCGGCAACCCAAATTGCATATAAACTAATAACAGCTAGTATTGCAACTGGGATAGCTATGCCCCATGCAATTCGATCATACCAAGCTGCTTTTTTTTCAACTTTTGCCATGAATAATTCCTAACTTATTATTTTTATTTTTCGTGTAAAGTGAAGTATGAAAGTAATTCATTAATTGCACTTTCTAGAGTTTTAGAGTAAAGACTGTGCTTATTCTTACTAGATACTGCACGATAGCGTTCCTCAACTTGTTCAATTACACCAATTGAACGCTTACCAGGAATAATTACTTCCCAAGTAGGATTAGCTACACCTTTTTTTTCATTTACTTCAATATCAATACTTTCAAGTTTTCTCGACATAATATCTCCTATTTGTGTTTGTGAAAAGCTTCAGCAATTATTGGATCCTCATAACGTTCTGGATGAGGATTACGCCTAAGAGTAAAATTATCTGGAACAGGATCCACACCACCTCTAATAAAGGGATTACACCGAATAATACGCGATACTCCCATAATTAACCCTAAAATAGCACCATGCTTCTTCAATGCGGTTATCATATACGACGAACATGTCGGATAATATCTACATGATGGTGGTAGAGCTGGTGAAATTATCTTCTGATAAATTCTAACTAAGCCAATCAAAATCTTCTTCATTATACAATATCTTAACTTAAAAATTGAAACAATTTAGCCCATGTGGAAGGAAAGAATATCGCAAACGGATTCGATCCTGCAACTCCACAGCCTACAAAAGCACCAATAATCAAGGCTAGCAAAAGATATAATATTACTTTACCTATTTGCTTTAAATGTTTCAATAAAATAGCTGAATTAAAAACTTTATTATCCATAATTAGCGTTTCTTGGTATGTTGTTCAATGTTTTGTAATAAAATTCCGGTCCCTAAAGCTACAGCTTCTAATGGATCATCTGCTGTTAGAACAGGAACTTGAAGATAATAAGTAATTAAACTATCCATATTTCTAAGCAGTGCCCCACCACCGGTTAACATAATACCGCGATCAATAATATCAGCGGAGAGTTCCGGCGGAGTTTGTTCTAGAACTTCTTTTGTGGCTGCTACAATCGACATTAATCCATCTTGCAAAGCAACCTGAATTTCTGGAGCAGTAATTGTAATTTGCTTAGGTAAGCCATCAACAATATCACGACCTCTAACAGTCATCGACTTATCAGGGTCAGGCTTAAATGCAGCCCCAATTTGAATTTTAATTTGTTCTGCGGTTCTCTGACCAATTAGCAGATTCTTCTCATTTTTAATATAGCTGATAATTGCTCTACTCATTGCATCTCCTGCCCATTGTAATGAGCGGGAAGTTACAATCTCTCCCATAGATAAAATAGCAATGTCGGTAGTACCACCACCAATATCAATTACCATATTACCTTGGGGCTTAAATATATCTAGCCCTGCACCAACAGCTGCAACTTTAGGTTCAAAGTCAAGATAAACTTGACCTCCACCAGACTTCTCCGCAGCTTGAATTATTGCTTTTTGTTCAATTGAAGTTATTCCAGTTGGTGCACAAATTAAAATATTAGGTTTAGACATAAAACCTTTAACATTTAATTTTTCAATGAAATAACTTAACATTTCTTCTGTAATATCAAAATCCGCAATAACACCATTCTTAAGTGGGCGAATTACACGAATATTCCCAGGGGTACGTCCTACCATCTCATAGGCGTCAGTTCCCACTGCGACAACTTTATCGGTATTAGTATCTACAGCTACAACAGACGGTTCGTTTAAAACTATTCCTTTACCTGATAAGTTAATCAGTACATTAGCTGTTCCTAAATCGATTCCTATATCTCTTGCCACGTTTGTGCCTCCAGTATTTAATCAATAAAAATTGTAACACAAAAGTGCGATTACTTTAAGAATTACCATTAACTTAGCTATTCTTAATATTTTCTAAAACAATAGTTTTAAGGCAATTGATTGATCTATCAATGCTAACAAAAATTGAGCTACTAAGTATCCTAATGCAATTGCTAAAAATAATAAAAATGCCTGAATTTCAAAAGTATGACCCTTTCTAAAGAATTTATCAACTCGTAAAGACTTTACAATTCTAAAGGAAATACCAATAGTTATCAAATACGTAATTATACTAACTAAAGCATGTGCTCCAACTTGTTTCATTTTTACTCCATTTATTACATAAAAAAGGGCCGACTTAAAGTCCGCCCTTTAATTATATTACTTACCGTAATTATCATGAACATTTAATCTGTTAACGGCACGACGTAAAGCAATTTGAGCTTCAAGATATTCTCTATCATTGTGCTTGGCTTCTGCTTCGCGCATATGTTCTTGTGCACGTTCCTTAGCTGATTGAGCACGTTGAACATCAATATTTCGAGCTCTTTCAGCACTATCGGCAATAATGGTAGCTACATTATCAGAAAATTCTACATAACCACCATTGACCGCAATATGGTCTATGCGATCATTCATGTCATGACCACGCTTGACTTTCACTTCGCCAATAGTTAGTGGTACGACAATTGGCAAGTGATCATGCATAATTGTAAGATCACCATCAATTGCACGCATTTCCAACATCTTAGCACGATGTGAATAAATTTCGCCATCAGGTGTTACGACGCTTACTGTTAAAAGTTTATCTGGTTCTGCCATCGCGCATCACCCTACTTTGCTTCTTCTAACATTGCTTTAGCTTCAGGATTCTTAGGAGTTACACCCATTTCCTTAGCCTTCTTAATAACATCCTCAATTGGACCAACGTTACGGAATGCATCTTCAGGAAGATCATCTAACTTACCGTCGATAATCATCTTAAAGCCTTTGATAGTTTCCTTGATTGGAACATATGAACCAGGTACACCAGTAAACTGCTCCGCAACAAAGAAGTTCTGAGATAGGAAAAATTGAATTCTTCTTGCGCGAGAAACAATTAGCTTCTCATCGTCTGATAATTCATCCATACCTAAAACAGAAATAATATCTTGTAATTCTTGGTAACGTTGTAAAATGTGCTGAACTTGTACAGCGACTTGGTAGTGGTCTTCACCAACAACTTCTGGATCCAATGCACTAGAAGTTGATTCCAAAGGATCAACAGCTGGATAAATACCCTTATCAACTAAACTACGTTCCAAGTTAGTGGTTGCATCCAAGTGTGCAAAAGTAGTAGCTGGAGCTGGGTCAGTATAGTCGTCAGCAGGCACATAAACCGCTTGGATAGAAGTAATAGAACCCTTCTTAGTAGAAGTAATTCTTTCTTGTAATTGACCCATTTCAGTAGCTAAAGTTGGCTGATACCCAACGGCACTTGGCATACGTCCAAGAAGTGCTGAAACTTCTGAACCAGCCTGAGTGAAACGGAAGATGTTATCAATAAAGAGCAATACGTCTAAGCCCTCAACATCACGGAAGTACTCTGCAATTGTCAAACCAGTTAAGGCAACGCGCATTCTGGCACCAGGTGGCTCATTCATTTGACCAAATACCATAGCTGTCTTGGCTAAAACGCCAGATGCTTTCATTTCAAAGTAAAGGTCGTTCCCTTCACGAGTTCTTTCACCAACACCGGTAAATACTGATATACCACCGTGTTCTTGAGCGATATTGTGGATTAATTCTTGGATAATAGTAGTCTTACCAACACCGGCACCACCAAACAAACCAACTTTACCACCACGAACATAAGGTTCGAGTAAGTCGATAACTTTGATACCAGTTTCAAGAATTTCTTCACTAGTGCTTAGTTCATCATACTTAGGAGCACTCTTGTGGATGCTGTCGCGTTCAATATCGTCAGGCAATGCTGGACCACCATCGATAGGGTCTCCCAAAACATTGAACACACGACCTAATGTAGCTTTACCAACAGGTACAGAAATTGGAGCTTTAGTATCTTCAACTTCCATACCACGTCTCAAACCGTCGGTAGAGTCCATTGAGATTGTTCTTAAAACGCCATCACCAAGTTCAAGTGTTACTTCAAGAATGATAGTCTTGCCGCTATTATTTACCACACGCAAAGCGTTATTAATATCAGGTAAGTCTTTACCGATTGGAAATTCTACGTCAACGACTGGTCCAATAACTTGAACAATTTCGCCTTTGCTCAAAAACATCTACCTCCTTTTCTATTGTTATTCTAAGGCATTAGCACCACCGATAATTTCGGTAATTTCGGTAGTAATTTGTGCCTGTCTAGCTCTATTTAATTTTATCTTCAAACCAGAAACCACATCATCTGCATTTTTAGACGCACTTTGCATTGCCGTCATTGAACTGGCATGTTCTGCAGTTTTAGCATCCAAAATAGCGCCAAAAATCATAGATTTAGCAAATTGTGGCAAAATAGCTTTCAACACAGAATCTATATTGGGCTCAATTAAATAATCTTTAGGCATAGTGTCTTCATGATTAATGTCAATATCAGAAATTGGCAACATCTTTTCAACACGAAATGCTGAAGTTAATGTATTTACATGGTGAGTATAACAAACATATAGTTCATCATAAACACCATTGAGGTACATCTTTACAACAGTTTCAATGACATCTTTAACTTGATCATAACTTGGGACATCATTAATACCGCTATATTCATAAACCACATTAAGATTTTGTTTTTTGAAAAATTGAGCAGCAACGCTACCCACAGTTAAAATCTTGACATCCTTATTCTCAGCTTCAGAATCTTTAAAAATACTCATCATATTTTTAATGACTTGGCTGTTATAAGAACCTACTAATCCCCTGTCACCACTAATTACTAAATAACCAGTAGATTTTATTTTCTTGCGAGGCTGAATTAATGATGTTAAAGTTCCCAAATTAAAAATATCGGAATAGTCCATCGAGCTAAAACTCTCTGAATCCATTTCAGAACTCGAAAGTTTGCTCAAAATCTGAGAACTCATTAAGTGAGAAACAGTTGTCCTGATCTTATCATTATAAACAGTGTAGCCTTGGTCCAATTTTTCAGTTTGATTAAGCTTAACTCCAGAAACCATTCTCATGGCTTCAGTTATTTGACCAGTTTTTTGGATTGAAGCAATCTTTTTCTTTAGTTCAAGGAGAGATTCTGCCAATGAAAAAACCTCCTCTTCTAATTTTTAGTGATTGTAAAACCTTCGTTGAAGTTCTTCAATGCTTCTTTTAGCTTATCTTCATCAGGTAACTCACCTGTCTTACGGATAACGTCAAGCAAGTCATCATGATTACTTGCAAAGTAATCATATAATTCAAGCTCATAACGTTGAATATCGGGAACAGGAATTGAATCAATAAAGCCGTGAGTCAAAGCATAAAGTATCAAAACTTCGTCTTCAACAGGAAGTGGCTTATGAAGTGGCTGCTTCAATACTTCAACAGTACGGCGACCACGATTTAATTTAGCTTGAGTAGCTTGGTCTAAGTCACTACCAAATTGAGCGAAGCTTTCCAGCTCACGATATGAAGCTAAATCAACACGCAAGGTACCAGCAACTTTCTTCATAGCCTTGATCTGCGCACTACCACCAACACGAGAAACAGATTCACCGGCATTGATAGCAGGACGTGTTCCAGCAAAGAATAAATCTGCTTCCAAGAAAATCTGACCATCAGTGATAGAAATAACGTTAGTTGGGATATATGCAGAAATATCCCCAGCTTGCGTTTGAATAAATGGTAAAGCAGTCATTGAACCGCCACCAAGCTTAGCACTTAACTTAGCACTACGTTCCAATAAACGTGAGTGTAAGTAGAATACGTCACCTGGGTAAGCTTCACGACCAGGCGGACGACGAAGAAGCAAGGAAAGTTCACGGTAAGCAACAGCTTGCTTGCTTAGATCGTCAAAGACAATCAAAACATCCTTACCATTGTACATAAACTCTTCACCCATAGCAGTACCTGCATATGGGGCAATATAAAGCATTGGTGCTGGTTCACTAGGACCTGCTTCTACAACGATTGTATAGTCCATGGCACCAAAACGCTTTAAGGTTTCAACAGAATTCTTAACTGTTGATTCCTTTTGTCCAATGGCAACGTAAATACAAATTACATCTTTACCCTTTTGGTTGATGATAGTGTCCAATGCTAAGGCTGTCTTACCAGTCTTACGGTCACCGATAATTAATTCACGTTGTCCTCGACCAATTGGAACTAAAGCATCGATTGCTTTGATACCAGTTTGTAAAGGTTGGTTTACGGATTGTCTATCCATAACACCAGGAGCTTTACTTTCAATAGGTCTAGTTTTATCAGTCTTGATTTCACCTAAACCGTCAACAGCTTGACCTAAAGGATTTACGACACGACCGATCATAGCATCTCCAACAGGAACTTCCATGATTCGACCAGTACGTTTCACTTGGTCACCTTCACGAATATTGTCAAATCTACCTAAAATAATGATACCAACATCATTAGCTTCAAGGTTTTGGGCAATACCATATGAACCGTTAGAAAATTGTAACAATTCACTTGAAAGTACATCGTTTAAGCCATGAGCTCTGGCAATACCATCACCAACATAAGTAACAGTACCCACTTCGTCAACGTTGAGCTTATCGTCGTATTTTTCAAGTTGTTGTTTGATCAAAGCACTAATTTCTTCTGCTTTAATGCTCAATGGTTTCACCTCTTTTATAATTAATTATTTATTAATTGCTCACGAATTTGTTGCAATTTAGTTCTAATAGAACCGTCAATTATGCGATCCTCAACTCTGAGGATTACGCCTCCTAAGATATTAGGGTCAACTTCATCAGTAAGGATCAAATCATTCAATCCATACTTTTTAGCATATGCTTTGCTAATCTTTTGGAGTTCTTCATCGCCTAACTTCACAGCACTTATAACTGTACCTTCAGCGATGTTTCTATACTTATTGTATAGTTGATCAAAAGCTTCAACTATAACAACAAATTCTGCAAATCTATCATATTGGAGCAAAAATTCTAAGAAATTCCTACTTTCAGCAGATAAACTTTGAGAAAAAGTATTTAAAAAACTCTCTTTTTCATTTTTAGGTAAAATCGGATCAGCCAACAAGCGAAGCATGTCAGGATTTTCATTTACCACTTGAAGTAAAACATTCATTTCTGAATGAACTTCTTCAAGCTCGTTAGCGTCTTCAGCATATGCAAATAAAGCCTTACTATATCTAGCAGCGATTTCTTCTCTACTTAAAGACATTAGTCATTCAGCCCCTTGATAAATTGATCTACCAAGTCCTTTTGATCTTCAGCAGATAAACTTTTAGCAATTACCTTTTCAGCAATCGCTACTGATAAGTCAGCTACTTGATCACGTGCTTCGTTCAAGGCATCTTTCTTAGCTTGAACAGCATCGGCATTGGCCTTTTTTCTAATAGCAGCAGCTTCAGAATCCGCATCATTAATAATAGATTGCTTCGTCTTCTCTGCATTACTCTTTGCAGTAGAAAGAATTTGTGTTGCCTCTTGTTTAGAGTCTTTCAACTCTGCTTCTCTTTGATTAGCTAAAATTTCCGCTTTCTTGCGGTTGCTTTCTGCTTGTTCGATATCATCAGTTATCTTCTTACGACGTTTTTCCATCATATCAGTAACTGGTCCCCAAGCAAAATGCTTAACTGCCAACAGAAGAATAGCAAAGATGACAAGGTAATAAATCATATCACCTATACCTAACTTCAAGGCTGCAAACATAAATTGCATGTCTTACCCTTCTTTCTAGTAATTACGAATAAATTTAAAACGCGAATTACTTTAAGAAAAGAATTAAGAAACCAATAACGATTGATAAGATAGGAACGGCTTCGATCAAACCAACACCGATAAACATAGTAGTTCTTAAATTACCTGAAGCTTCAGGTTGTCTTGCCATACCTTCAATAGTTTTTGAAATAACTTTCCCGTTACCGTAGGAAGCTGCTAAGGCAGCTAAACCAGCGGCAATTGCGGCAGCTAAATACTTCATATAAAAACCTCCGTAAATTATTCTTGTGTAACCTTATTACCAATATAAACCATAGATAAAGTTACGAATACATATGCCTGGATAGAGCCAATAAAGACAGAGAAGCCTTGCCAAATAAGTGTTAATGGTGCCGAAGCGATGATCGTCCAAAGACCTCCACTTTTTGCTAAGCGACCTCCAATTAAGGTTAACAAAACTTCACCGGCATAAATATTACCATAAAGACGTAACGACAATGTCAAGAAGTTAGTAAACTCTTCGATTAAGTTAATTGGAAGCAAGAATCCAACAGGTCTTGCATAATTACTCATATAACCTCTAAACCCAAACTTACGAACACCAAAGTTAAATGATAAAAGCAATGTCATCATTGCCATAGTCATAGTAATCAATGGATCGGCGGTTGGGGATTTGACAAGGACATGTTCGTTAACTGTAAACTCAAGAAACAATCCTAACTGGTTCATCATAAAGATGAACAAAAATAGTGTGAAAGCGTACAAAGACAAGTGCTTTTGAGCATCTTCATCCTCAACATTATCTTTAACGATATTGTTGGTAAACTCGATTAAATACTCAAGTAGGTTTTGCTTCTTATTAGGCTTCAACGTAATTCTACGTGAAAGATAATAAACCAAAGCAAACACCGCAATTGCCATTAACGTACCACCTAAGCAGTTAGTAAGATTGAAATTCAAGCCTAGGAAATTAACGATAACAGGTTTCTCACTCACTTCGTGACCTCCCTTCTTGTGCTGAATACCTCAAACACATTTAAAATCATAACACCCAAATTTCACAAATTCAAAGCTTTTTTGAGTACTTTTTATTTAGTGCCAAATAGGCGATCACCGGCATCTCCCAAGCCTGGGTAAATGTAACCGTTTGCCATTAATTTTTCATCTTCAGCAGCAGCATAGATATCTACATCAGGATTAGCTTCTTGAACAGCCTTAACACCTTCAGGTGCTGCAACTAAAACAGCTAATCGAATATTCTTAGCGCCACGCTTTTTAAGAGCTTCGATAGCCATATTAGCAGAACCACCGGTAGCAAGCATCGGATCAACGACTATACATTCACGTTCTTCAATGTCAGGTGGCATCTTGAAGAAATATTCATGTGGTTTCAATGTTTCTTCATCACGATACATACCAATGTGTCCAACCTTAGCAGATGGAATCATTTGTAAAACGCCATCTACCATACCAAGACCAGCACGTAAAATTGGAACGATAACTAACTTTTTACCAGCTAGCTCCTTTTGTGTTGATTTACCAATAGGTGTTTCAATCTCCACGTTCTTCAATGGTAAATCACGTGTCATTTCATAAACCATTAAGCCACCAATTTCACCAACAATTTGTCTAAATTCGTTAGTACCAGTGTCTTTTTTACGAATGATCGTTAACTTATGTTGGATCAACGGGTGATTCAAAACAGTAAACTTTCCCATAATGGCCTCCTATTTTTTAAATAATACTTCGTTGACTATTTTAGCAGAGTTTTTGTGTAATGTTGCGATAAAATATGTTTTCGCATTAAAAAAAGCGAGTTTTTTTAATGCTCGCTTTTAATTAAGATTATTTAGCTAAAAAATGATGTCCAGCTGCCGACTTATTAAGTCGATTCATATAAGCTGCACTAATATTCCCCTTGCTAAAACCCTGGACATAAATTTCATGAATGTGATTTTCATTATCAAAAAATCTCAATGCACCAAAAAGGTTATGGGCAGCTTCATCAATTGAATCTCCCAAATTAAATTTATTATCACTATTGATTTTAGCTAGCACTGGATTAAGGGCAGCTACACCAATATTAGGACCTTGTGGAATCTTTTGAAAGTCTTCTTCCTTATCAACAATATAAACTGGGGCACTTGGCGCATAATGGCGGTATTTCATTCCTGGAGCCTTGGGTATACCTTTGGTTTGGGTTGTCCCTTTATTCATCAAAACTTCTTGGCCTAAAACTTGCGCAATTTCTTGGGGAGTTATCTCACCCGGACGCAAAACTATCGGCTGATCAACTGATAAGTCAACAATGGTTGACTCCAATCCAATCTCGGTTGGACCATTGTCAATAATCCCTGCAATTTTACCATTTAAATCATGATACACGTGCTGGGCGGTAGTAGGGCTTGGCTTAGTAGAAGTATTGGCAGATGGGCCAACAATTGGATCTCCTAATTTAGAAATTAGTTCATGTGTTAATTCATCATTAGGACACCTAAAGGCTGCCGTAGGAAGTCCTCCTGTAACTGCAGTTGGTAGAGAATCTTTTTTGACAAATAAGATAATCGTTAATGGACCAGGCCAAAAGTGTTTAATCAACTTTTTAGCTTTTTCTGGTACTTGGTCAACGAAGCGCGACATCATCTTTTCATCAGATACAGTTACAATCAGCGGATTGTCACTTGGACGCCCTTTAGCTTCATAAACACCTTTTACAGCTTTTTCATTTGTGGCTAAAGCACCTAGGCCATACACAGTTTCTGTTGGGAAAGCAACTAGTTTTCCTGCTTTTAAAAGAGTAACTGCTTCTGGAATTTCTTCTTTTTTAAAAATTTTAGTTTCCATTACTTCTCCCACTTTCCATGTATCATACGAGGCTTACCAGCAATATCATCCCTAAACTCAATCTCAAAATCTGGCAACTCATTTGCGAATAGCTGCTGTAAAGCTGCTTTTTCACTAAAGCCAAATTCCATAAAGAATTGACCTTGAGAATTTAAGTGATCTCTAACTTGCTTGACAAACTTACGATAAAAGTCTAACCCATCTTCTCCACCATAAAGAGCTTCATCAGGCTCATTATTGATGACATTTTGATCCATTAATGACTTCTCACTAAGCTTAATGTAAGGCGGATTAGAAACAATTAAGTCAAACTTAGCCAAGCCTACTAATACATCAGCCTTTCTAGTAGTGACATCTAAATCATACTTCAAAAAGTTTTCTTCACTTATTAGCAAAGCCTTGTCAGTAATATCACTTGCATAAAGATTCAGATCTTTAATACCTCGCTTCTTAGCTTCACTAGCTAGGGCTGTCATAATTGCACCTGAACCAGTACCTAAATCTAAGACAGTATCACTATCTTTAATATTCTCTAAAGCCCACTGAACTAACTCTTCAGTTTCAAAGCGGGGAATCAATACACCCTTCTCTACTAAAATCTTATAACCTAAAAACCAAGCATAGCCCAAAATATATTGTGGGGAATTACCCAGCAATAATTTTTTCATGTCTTTTTGAGCTTGTTTTTGCTGTTCAGGGGTTAACTCATCCTTAAGATGCAGTTGAAATTGACTTGGAGTATAGCCTAGTCGCTCACCTAAAACATAATCTACATCTTCACTAAGAAGTTGAGGATCATCATTTAAAGTTTTCTTTTTGATTTCTTCTAGTGTTTTAGGCATTTTCTTCAGCCATCTTCTCTAATTGTTGTGTTTGGTAGTAAAGAACCAGTGCATTGATAATTTCATCAAGTTCGCCATTCATGATTCGATCCAACTTATTCAAAGTCAAGCCAATGCGATGATCAGTAACACGATTTTGAGGGTAATTGTATGTTCTAATTCTCTCCGAACGGTCACCAGTACCGACAGCATTTTTACGGTTAGCATCATATTCAGCTTGGTTTTGGCTTTCATAGTAGTCATAAACACGTGACTTCAAGATCTGCATAGCCTTTTCACGGTTTTGTTGTTGTGATCTTTGGTCTTGCATTGCAACTACAATTCCAGTTGGCAAGTGTGTCATTCTAACAGCACTAGAAGTCTTATTGATGTGCTGACCACCAGCACCAGATGAACGATAAACATCAACACGAATATCCTTAGGGTCAATATCAATATCTACTTGTTCATATTCAGGCATAACCGCTACTGTAGCCGTTGAAGTATGAACACGACCTTGCGATTCAGTTACAGGGATTCGTTGTACACGGTGAGCACCATTTTCATACTTTAATTTTGAATAAACTTTATCACCAGTAATCATGATTGCAACGTGCTTATATCCACCAACTTCAGTTGGCTCTGAATCAATCATAGATACATTCCAACCTTGAGTTTCAGCGTATTTTTGATACATTCTGAGTAAGTCGCCCGCAAATAAAGACGCTTCATCCCCACCAGCAGCACCGCGAATTTCCATAATGATGTCTTTATCGTCATTAGGATCTTTAGGCAGCATCAAAATCTTAATATCTTCTTCAAGTTCAGCAACTTCTTTTTCTAATTCAGAATTCTCTTCTTTAGCCATCTCAACTAAATCGCTATCTGATTCATTAGAAATGATATCTTTATTGTCACTGATTTCTTTTTGGTCAGCTTTATACTTGCGGTATTTTTGCACAACTTCACGCATATCAGCTTCTTCTTTAGAAATCTCCATATAGCGCTTAGTATCATTAATGACTTCAGGGTCAGCCATCATTTCCTGAAGTTCTTCATAATGAGCTACTAACCCTTCCAATCGAGCCATGACTTTATCCATCTATTAACTATTCCTTTCCTTATCTAGCTTTTAATTTCTTTCTTCACCTGGATGAAAATAATGAAAACGACAAACTGGATAATATGATTCATCTCCACCAATCTGTACTTGTTTCCCCTCATACACTGGAGTTCCATCGCTAATTCTTAAATTCATTGTAGCCTTATGACCACAATAATGACAAATAGTTTTCATTTCTTCTATCTTATCAGCAAAAATCAGCAGATTTTCACTACCTTCAAATAAATGATTTTGAAAATCATTCTTTAATCCAAATGTCATTACCGGTATTTTTAATTCATCTACAATTTTAGCGCATTCTAGCACGTGATGTCTTTTTAAAAATTGAGCTTCATCAATTAAAACACATGCTATCTTACCATCACCAGCAGCAATATCTTTTTGGTTAGCATTTTTAACATAATCAAAAAGATTCAGATCGTCTTCAATTGGAGTAGCCTTGCGGTGTAATCCGATTCTAGAAGCAACAGTTCCGACACCGCTGCGGTTATCTAAGCCACTAGTCATCAGGACAATCTTTCTTCCTTGAGCTTCATAATTATGAGCCACCTTAAGAATTTCAATCGTCTTGCCGCTACTCATTGCACCATATCTAAAAAACAATTGAGCCATATTTATTTCCCCTTCTTTTCAAAATTCCTGCTTAATAAGTATAGTAGAAAATATAATTTTATGCATAGAAAATAGAAAAAAGTCGTTTTATCTTAATCTATATGCTATAGTTAAAACTAGTTTTAAAGTGAGGGATGAAAATGAGTTTTAAATCAAGTATTGCCACTATTGGTGGTAAGTCTTCATATTGGTTCTTACATAACGTGTTAAAAGGTGGGACAAGTTTTCCGGGTAAATTTGCCATGAAAATTGATCCTCAAGTTTTAAATTCTCTATCTAAAGGCTACGAAACTATTATTGTTACTGGTACTAATGGTAAGACTATGACTACCGCTTTAATTGTTGAAGCCTTAAAGAAAAAATATGGTGATATTCTAACTAATCCATCTGGAAGCAATATGCAACAAGGAATTGTAACAGCCTTTTTAGCACATAAAAATAAAAAAGCTAAAAAGAAAATTGCTGTCCTAGAAGTTGATGAAGCTAATGTCAAGATGGTTACTAAATTACTCCATCCAAAATACTTTGTCTTAACGAATATTTTTAGAGATCAAATGGATCGTTATGGCGAAATATACACCACTTACGAAAAAATTATTAATGGTATTAAACTAGCACCAGATGCTACTATTATTGCAAACGGTGACGCCAGCATCTTCTCATCAGTTGACTTACCTAATAAAAAGATTTTTTATGGCTTTAACTTATCTAATGATAAGGCAAAAAATGACTTCAAAGCTCCAGTTAATACCGATGGCGTATTGTGTCCTAAATGTGATCATATTCTGCACTATCATGAAAGAATTTATGCAAACTTAGGAGACTTCTTCTGTACCAACTGTGGCTACCACAGGCCACACTTAGACTACACTGTAAATAAAATTATTGAACAAACTCCCAATAGCTTAAAGTTCCAAATGGGTAATAAAGAATATTCAATTGGTATTGGTGGAACCTATAATATCTACAACGCCCTAGCAGCTTATACAGTTGCACGTGAATTGGGATTAAGCGAAGATGAGGTTGCACAAAGTTTTGAAAAAAATAAGCGTATTTTTGGGCGCCAAGAGTTAATTAACTATTCTGGTAAAGAAATAGACTTAATCTTAGTTAAGAATCCAGTTGGCTTAGATGAAGTGTTGCACATGCTTAATACTGAAAAGGATAGTTATTCATTAGTAACACTCTTAAATGCTAACCATGCTGATGGAATTGACACTTCCTGGATCTGGGATGCAGACTACGAGGGACTTAATAAAGCTAAAATTCAAAAAATCTTAGTTGGTGGTCAGCGTTGGCACGATATGGGATTCAGATTGGAAGTAGCAGGATTCAATCCGGCAATGATGACCACAGTTACTGACAATGAATCTTTACTTGATGAAATTAGTAAATTGCCAACTAAGAAGGTATATATATTATCAACTTATACCGCTATGTTAGCCCTTCGTAAAACAATGGCAGAGAAAAAAATTATCAAAGCTGGTATGTAAAAAGATGAGCGTACGCTCATCTTTTTTTGCTTTTAATGCTTATAGGTATTCTCTTGTAAGAATGTCGCAACAATTTTTTCTCTAATAGATAAGAATATTTCATTATGTCCACTAGGATGTATTCGATTAGTTAAAACAATCAATCCTGACTGATTAAGCCTGTCCAATAACATGAAAGTCCCAGTAAAACCCGTATGATATAAAATTGGGTGCTTATCAATTGGATCAAAACACAAATCCCATCCCCAAGAACGAGCATGAACTCTCTTAGGGGTGTGAATTGAATATAATTCAGTAATCGTATCTTGACTGATTGGTAAACTGTCATCCCTTAAACCTAAATATCCTTGCGCCATCTTAATTAAGTCATTCATATTTGAGAACATCCCAGCTGATCCACAATCCTTGCCTAATGTGCGAGCTTTAGGATCATGTACGACTCCTTGCAATATCTTCCCGTTTACCAGCAGCGCTGTAGGCACACAATCACCTGCAACAGGGTTAAATGTCGTATTTTTTAGCTTAGCAGGATAAATAACCTGCTCTTTAATAACTTGTTGCACACTTTGATGATAAATTTTTTCTAAAACTAGTCCTAATAAAATAAAATTAGTATCAGCATACCTCATCCTAGTTTCAAATTCTTCAGTTACTGGTAAGTTAATAATTGCCTTTAACAATTCTGGAGCTGGTAATTGATCACGATTAGGTATCCAACCCTTAATTCCACTAGTATGAGTTAACAAGTGAAATAACCTAACTCTCCTATCTTTAAAATCTGGAATAAAGTCATTTAAAGGCTCAGTAAAGTTTAACACTCCATCTTGATATAATTTCAAAAAAACATTGGTTGTCCCTAATACCTTAGTCAAACTAGCTAAGTCGTATAAAGAAAATGGATTAAGCTGTGTCTTATTCGGTATCAAACTAGCTAAACCAATTGTTGAATTAGTTACTTGATCTTTTTTGATAAATGTATAATTAACTCCAGGCACAATGCGATCGCTGATCATTTGTTCAATTAAATGTTGCGTTTTAAAATAATCAATCATAATTATTCTCCTATATGTTAATCTTACCTGATTCAAACTTAAGAAAAAAGTTTTTTAGTACTTGACATTTTGTTCCAGATAACTTATATTTAATTATGTTGATTTTGCCCGTTGGTCAAATGGTTAAGACGCCACCCTCTCAAGGTGGAGTTACGAGTTCAATTCTCGTACGGGTGATTTACTGAGATATAGCCAAATTGGTAAGGCACAGGATTCTGGTTCCTGGATGTTTCGGTTCGAGCCCGAATATCTCAATTTTCTAGTAAGTCTTTAATTTCAAGTGGTTATAAATCTTGAGATTAAAGGCTTTTTGTTTTTTTCGACTTTTTCAAATTATTTGAAAATTCAAAAATAAGAGGTAATTTAAAGAGGTAACCTCTTTTAAGAGTTTAATTAAGCAAAATCGTTTTAAATTGGTATACATTAGTTAATTAAAACAAGTAACAGTTAGTAATTAGTTGTAAAACTAGTTGCTTTTTATTTTTTCGGATTTTCTGAAGATTGTAACAATTGTAGCGATATTTGTAGCAACGAAAATTTAATAAAGCATATATGCGTTAATTTAAGTAAATAACTAAAGAATAGGATCAAAATTATATTTTTTTAAATCTTGACCCTATTCTTTAGCTATAGAAAGTTATTTTTTATTACCTCTAATTATTCTAAATGTAACATTCTCCAATCGCATACTAAGATTAATATTCCCAAAATTGTAGTAAAACAGAATGCCCATTTACTACCTTGAGCGGTTAGAGCAGAGTAAGAGAGTCCACCTTCATTTTGAGAGATTGCAATAACAGCAGCTAAAATTGTCGTTCCCATCGATCCTGCTAGTTGCTGACTAGTCTGGCAAACAGCTGTTGCATCAGCATGTAGTCTACCTGATTGTATCTTCAAAGCCTCAGCCATGGTATTACTAAATGACATTCTGTGTCCTAATACTAGTAGTGAATAAACTACGACAATCATCAATATACTTAAATTTATTCCCCAAATAGCAAACAATATGCAACTTACTATCATTAAACTTGCGCCAGTATAAAGAATAATTCTAGCTCCTATACGGTCATACAAACTACCAAAATATGGATTAAGCAAACCAGCGATAATACTTCCTGGTAATAATATTAAACCAGCAATTAATGATGATTGGTGATCTACAATTTGTGCATAATTTGGCAGAATAAAACTTGTCCCAATATTAATAAATTGTAATAAAAAATAAGCTACCGCACCATAAATAAATGCTTTTTGTTTAAAAACTTCTAAGTTAAGCAATTGTTTATTAGACTTTTTTGATAAGCGGACAAATAATATTAAAAATATAGCTGCAATGAATAGCATCCCCCACAACCAGATATTTTTAATTCCCTTGCTAATCTGATTTAATCCTATTATTAAACTAACTAAGGCCAAGCTTAGCGTAATATAGCTTAACCAAGCAAAACCTAGCTTCTTGGTATTATGATATCTTTGAACATTAAATAAGCCGAATAAAAATATACCTAGTGCAAGAACACTTACTATAATAAAAATCCATTTCCAATTAAAAAAATAAGTTACTGTTCCACCAAATGTTGGTCCTAATGTAGGAGCCATAGCAATTACTAAGCCACCGATCCCCATATAAAGCCCCCATTTATCTCTAGGCATAATCTCAACAATTAGATTAAACATCAATGGGGTACATAATCCAGCACCAAATGCAGAAATAAGTCTCCCAATTAACATAATCAAAAAATTCGTTGCAAAAGCAGAAACCAAACTTCCTACAATGAAACTAATACAAGCAAAAGAAAAAAGCTGTTTTGCACTAAAACGTTGATTTTGATAAGACGAACTAATCATGATAATCGCAATTATCAAAAGATATCCTGTCGTTGTCCATTGAATAGTATCTAAGCTTACTTTGAATTGATTCATTAAAGTCGGAAAAGTAACGTTTAGACTAGTTTCTGTTAAAATTCCTAAAAATGACATAAAAGCAACGGCTAATACTGCACATATATTCTTTACATTTACTTTTTCTTGCATAGAAACTCCTCTTTAAAGCGCAAAAAGAGCAGAGATTAAGACCTCCACTCTTTTCAAAAAATATTTAATTAATTTTAGTTATTAAAGACGCTTAGTTAAGTCGTCATGTAAATCTTCATAACCAGGTTTGTTCAAAAGACCAAACATATTTCTCTTGTAGCTTTCAACACCTGGTTGGTTGAATGGATTAATACCATTCAAATAGCCTGAAATACCTACAGCCAATTCGAACCAGTAGATCAAGTAGCCTAAAGTGTGTTCACTTTGGTCCTTAATATCAACAGTCATAACTGGTACACCACCATCAGTGTGAGCAAGAACTACACCTTCATAAGCACGATCGTTAACATAGTTCATAGTCTTACCTGATAAGAAGTTCAATTGATCCAAGTTTTCCTTATCATCTGGAATAGTAATGTCATGAGCTGGATTAGAAACCTTAACAACAGTTTCCATTAAGTTACGACGACCTTCTTGGATATATTGACCAAGTGAGTGTAAGTCAGTAGTGAAGTTAGCGCTTGATGGGTAGATACCTTTTTGGTCTTTACCTTCAGATTCACCCATTAATTGCTTCCACCATTCACCTAACATTCTTAAGGTTGGTTCGTAGTTTTCAAGGATTTCAGTAGTATAACCCTTACGGTAAAGAATATTTCTAAGAGCAGCATATTGGTATGGGTTATCTTCTTGTGCATTAGGATCAGTATAAGCAGCACGAGCATCTGCAGCACCCTTCATCAATTCATCAATATTACCACCTGCAACGGCAATTGGAAGTAGACCTACAGCAGATAATACTGAGAAACGACCACCAATGTCATCTGGAACAACAAATTCTTCATAACCTTCTGAATCTGCTTCAGTCTTTAAGGCACCCTTTTGACGGTCAGTAGTTGCGTAAATTCTCTTAGCAGCTTCTTCTTTACCATATTTCTTGATTAATTTCTCTTTCAACACACGGAATGCGATTGATGGTTCAGTAGTAGTACCTGATTTAGAAATAACATTGATACTGAAATCTCTGTCGCCGATCCATTCAATCAAGTCATAAAGGTAAGAACCTGAAATTGAATTACCACAAAATACTACAGTTGGGTAGTCGCTCTTTACCTTACCGTAAAAAGCACTGTTTAAGAACTCAATTGCTGCTTGAGCACCCAAGTAAGATCCACCGATACCAATACCAACTAAGACTTCAGAATCACCTTGGATCTTCTTAGCGGCCTTCTTAATACGAGCAAATTCATCCTTGTCGTAGTTAACTGGTAAATCAACCCAACCAAGGAAATCGTTACCTGCACCAGTACCTTCACGTAATTCCTTGTTAGCTGCAGTAACCATTGGTTGCATTTCTTTTAGTTCATTTTCATGAACAAAAGGTTTTAATTTGCTTGCGTCAAAATGTACAACTTCTGTCATTTTTAAACTTCCTTTTTATCTATATTGTTAATTTTTACACATACATCTTTATTTTAGCAGAAAAATTATAAAAAACTAGACGAATTGCTTATGATAATGCAAAATAACTCGATATAGTATATAGCCTACTATAGTTCCGCACACATTAAATGAAACATCATCAATGTCGCTCACACCAGTCATTAAAATAAATTGCAAAGCTTCAATCCCTATGGAGGTAAACATCCCTAAAAAAGTTACCTTCCAAAAACAATATCTTTTCCTTAAAATAATCGGCATCAATAATCCATATGGTACAAACCAAGCAATATTGCCAAAAGAATTATAGAAAAAATCTAGCTTGCTAGCACCATGTACCAGCTTAAATGTTTCTTTCATAAAAATTAAGTTAACATCAGATAAATTGCGATGGAAATTAAATGTAAGTTGCCATGGGAAGTAGGTGTCCCTAAATGTTGTTAACATCAATAACAAGATAAAATAAAAAGTAAACAGCCAAACTGCAACTTCCGAACGGATACTTCTCCTTCTCCTAACCGTCAATAACCACAATAGACGTAACACTACAAATATCAAAAAATAAAACAAAGTCTTGTCTAGACTATAAAAGATCAATTTAATTAAAGCAAAGTGATTAATTCTTCCTGCTAAAGCATGGGTAATCATATCGTATAAAGGTTGTAAAAATAACATAGGCATATCCTTTTATTTTTTTGGTTAATTATACCGTAAATCGACCGAGAATTTTCTACAAGTATTTCATTAAAAATATTACAAAAGTTTCAAACTTACTAAAAAAATTTGTTGTTTCATCAAAAGACCAGTAAAATTGTGAATATATATAAAGGAGTCTATTAAGGTGAACAAATTTAAAATTCAGTTTTGGCAAACAAGAATCGGATTTTTCACATTATTGAATCTATGCTTTTGGCTAAAGTATATGTTTGTCGTATATTTTGATTTTAAGCTAAGTTTAACTGATCCTTATCAGCAATTTATAGTTTGGCTTACTCCCTTGGGTACATCAATTATTCTGTTGAGTTTAGGTTTATACATATCTAAACCAATCTTATCCTACATTAGCCTACTAATTATCGACAGTTTAAATACGATTTGGCTGTTTGCTAATGTAATCTACTACCGTCAATTTTCAGACTTTTTAACTGCTAAGACCATCCAAAACGCAGGCAAAGTCTCCCAAGGCCTAGGCAAAAGTACTGTTGCACTCTTAAATCCTTCAGATATTATCATTTGGATAGATTTAATTGTTATTATTATTCTGCTATGTTTAAAAATCATCAAGCTTGATTCACGCCGTTATGGCCTGACAAGACCCTTTGCAGTGACATCATTTGGGGTCTTTATGCTTAGCTTAAATATGATGCTGGCTGAAACATCTAGACCACGCTTACTACGTAATACGTTTGATCGTTCTTATGTCGTTAAATATCTTGGACTAGATACTTATAGTGTCTACGATGTTGTCAAAAGTGCGCAATCTAACCAAGTGAAAAAAGACGCTACCTCTGACGATATTAGCAATATTCTAAGCTTTACCCAGTATAACTATACTCCAGCATCTAATGTCTATTTTGGTAAGGCAAAGAATAAAAATGTCATTATTATCCACTTAGAAAGCTTCCAACAATTCATAATTGGTTTAAAAGTTAACGGTCAGGAAGTAACTCCATTTTTGAACTCTCTTTATAAGAATAAAAATACCCTGAGCTTCAGCAATTTTTACCATCAAGTTGGACTTGGTCGAACATCTGATGCAGAAAACTTACTTGAAACTGGTACTTTTGGTATTTCAGATGGTTCGCTATTTTCTTCTTTAGGCTCAGAGAATACCTTCCAAGCTGCTCCGCAAATTCTCCGCCAAAAAGGTTATACTTCGGCTGTCTTTCACGGTAATATTGGAACTTTTTGGAACCGAAATGAAGTCTATAAGAACCTAGGTTATAACTACTTCTTTGATGCTAGTTATTTTTCTCAAAATAAAGAAGATAAAATTGGTTACGGACTAAAAGACAAGCTCTTATTTGCTGAAAGTGCTAAATATCTAGAGCGGATGCAGCAGCCCTTCTATACTAAATTTATTACTGTTACTAATCATATTCCATTTGACATGGATAATATTGATAAAGATAACTTTAAAACCGCTAAAACCAGCGACCAAACCGTAAATAATTACTTGGAAACTGCACACTATTTAGATGAATCTGTTCGTGAATTCTTCAACTACCTTAAAAAGACCGGCTTATACAAAAACTCAATGATTGTTCTCTACGGCGATCATTATGGCCTATCAGACAGCGAATATACTGCTCTAGCGCCATTATTAGGACGTAGTGCTAGTTCTTGGAGTGAGTATGATACTATTCAAGAACAAAAAGTTCCTTTCATGATCCACATGGCTGGACTTAAAGGCGGTATTAACAATGAATTGGGTGGCGAAATTGATGTCTTGCCAACCTTGCTCCACTTACTTGGTGTAAATACTAAGAATTACATCCAATTCGGTAGTGATTTATTATCACCTCAGCACCGACAAGTCGTAATCTTTCGTAACGGAACAATCGTCACCCCTGACTACATTATCGTTGGTGGTAAAGGAACCAAGGGGACCGTCTATAATAATCGCAATGGTCAGAGAATAACTAAGTTTACCCCTAAACAAAAAGAAAAAATCAATAAGTTAGCAAAATTCGGCTATGAAACTCTTCATGACTCTGACTTATTAAATAATAAAAACTTGCTACGTTTCTACACGCCAAAGGGCTTTATTCCAAGTTCTCCAAGTCAGTTTGACTATAAGACAAATTATTCTCAAATGCTTGAAATTCAAAAAGAATTAGGTCCAGCTTCGACATCACTTTATTCGCAAAAGCACGGTTCAACTACTAATCTATATTCAACTAATGCTCCTGAAATTAATCGTGATGAGATAAATAAGGTCCCTGCTAGCGTATTAAATGAATTACAAGAAAGTAAACAATCTAAAGCATCATCTAAAACAAAATAACCTTACATAAATAGGCTAGGATCAAATCCTAGCCTATTATTTTATTTTTGATATTTTTCATAACCTTCGTCATATAGGGTAACGGTAAATGTCGAACCTAAATTAGGCTGTGAATCAACTTCAATCTTGCCACCATGTTGCTTAATTAAAGACGACACAATTGCTAGGCCCAAGCCTGATTCGCCACTACCTAGCTTTGCTCTAGAAGCATCAGCCTTATAAAAACGATCAAAAATAAACCTCTTTTGTTCTTCATTCATCCCAATTCCAGTATCTCTTACACTAAATTGGGTTCCATGTTCTATTCTGTGGCCACTAATCGTAATCGTGCCATTTTTAGTAAATTGTAAGGCATTTTGAACCAAGTTAACCATAATCTGGGTAAAGCGATCACGGTCAGCATAGACTTCGATCTTTTCTGGACAATGCAGAACTAAACTGTCATTTTCTTGTTCTGACTTATTTTTCATTTGGGTGAGCAGGTTACTAAGAACAATAAAAGCATTAAACTTTGTCTTTAACAAGGTTAGTTTATTACTGCGAATCTTTTCATAATCTAGATTTTCGTTAACTAATCTTATTAAGCGTCTAGTTTCACTCTGCATCAGGGCTATCGACTTAGGCTTATCCGCTTCTGAAATTGCATTATACTGCAGGCCCTCCAAGATACCGTTAATAGTTGTTAATGGCGTCCTCATTTCGTGGGCTGCATCAGCCATGAATTGATCTCGGCGTTGTTCTTGAGCCTTAATTTCTTCGTGTGATTGTTTTAATGCACTAACCATAAGATTAAAATCATGAGCTAAGTCATCTATTTCATCGGTTTCACCATGATTCAAATGAACATTAAAATTGCCCTGTGCAATCTTCTTAGTCGCCTTAGAAAGACGCTTAACTCGATTAGAAATGAAGTATGAGAGAATAAAGCTTAAAACTAATCCCACCATTAACGTAATTAATAAGGCAGTTACTAAGTTGCGCTTCTCGCGTTTAATCGTTTCTTCTACGTTCTGGACCCTAGAACCAATCCAGAGAATTCCAATGAACTTGCCATTTTGACGCCAAGGATAGAGAATGCTCGTATAAGCATCTCGATTGGAAAAAGACACCCTGCTATCTTCATGATCATTCTTGATCTTGATAACCTTGCCACGCTTTAAGCTCTGAATAATACTTTTAGGAATACTCAACTTAGCTGGCGTTTCTGGATATACTTGCTCGCTCTTATTGTTAAAGATCCGCAAGCTCATATCCTCTCCTTGCATGACAACTTGCATCTTACTTAAAAAATCATGATTCAACCCCTGCTCATCTTCTAATGCTAAGCTTTCTAGTGAACGTGCATATCCTTCTAGACGCTGGTAACTCTGTTCATAAGCTTGGTTAGTAGCAAAATTTAATGCTGAATAACCAATAATTGCAATACTCGTTACAATTATTAGCAAAAATGCAAGCATCTGTTGATAAAACAGCTTCATTTTTAAACCTCAGAATCGTCAAATTTATAACCTACTCCCCAAACAGTTTGAATGACTTGCGGTCCGACTTGCTCTAATTTTTGACGAAGCTTTTTAATGTGGGCATCGACAGTTCGTTCTTCACCATAAAATTCATATCCCCAAACAAGTTCTAATAATTTATCCCGTGAAAAAACTTGCTTCGGTTTTTGAGCCATTGTTAATAAGAGATCAAATTCTTTAGGCGTTATTCCCTCTACCTTCTGGTCATTTAGTAATACTTCACGCCGATCTTTGGAAATCTTGAGGTGCTTAGTCACCACATCGAAATGCATGTGATTATCAACTTTATCAAGATGAGTTCTGCGATATAAGGCCTTAATTCTGGCAATCAAAGCCAAGGGACTAAAAGGCTTAGTCACATATTCATCTGCACCAATACCCAAGCCTAAAATTTGATCAGATTCAGAATCACGAGCAGTCAAAATAATTATTGGTATCTTCTGCGATACTTCTCTAATTTCTTGAGCAACTTCCATCCCATCTTTTTTTGGTAAGTTTAAATCTAAAGTTATGATGTCATACTCACTTTGCTTTTGTTTAAACATCTCAACAGCAGCTACACCATCAAGAGCAACATCGACTTGCCAATCTTCCTTAGCGAAGAAGAGTTTCATCATTTCAGCAACTGAATTATCATCTTCTACCATTAAAATATTCATTATCTTTTATCCCTAAATCCTTTTACTTTTGTGTGTTTTATCTTATCCGGTTCTACATAATCATGCGGCAATTCATGACGTTTCCTTAAAAAGGTCTGTAGCTTCTTTTCAGTTAAGATTATCGGCGCCAGGATAAAGAAATAAAAGGTAAGCAGCCATAAAATAAAAAACTTGTCCCAATTCAAATAGTGAATTAGTGTACCTATTGCCATTTGGATTGCTCCGAATATTACCAAATATTTCCTTGATACACGTTGTGCATAGGCAAAGCTGGCCTTATTCACAGCTGCTAAATATGACAAATAACCATACATCCGATTAGGAACGCTAGCTGGATGCAAAAACCAAATGACCCCCACAGCAAACATTATCGCACCACAAGCTACATAGATCATTTGGTTTTCACTCTCTTTCTAAAAATTATTCCTTACCTGGAGCTGATATAACTAACCTTAAGTTATCACCGCTAAAACTAAAATTCTTCATCTCATTAGTGATAATAAAGTTACTACCTAACTTAATATTATAATCTTTATTATCTACCTTGAAGCTACCATTTCCCTTAATTACAGAAACTAGCATGTAAGGATGATTATCTAACTCCCAGTTAAATGTACCATTTACATCAATTTGCCACAAGTAGAAATGAGGAGATACCGGTGGCTTAGCTAAAGTAGTAATCAGCGCACCGGTAACTTCTTGTTTAGTAATATCTAGCTTAGGATCTGTTGATGGAACTCTTATAGTATCAAGCGATTGCTTAATATGCAAATCCCGTTTTTGACCAGTTTTTTGGTCGATGCGATCCCAATCATATAGGCGGTAAGTTACGTCACTTGACTGTTGCGTTTCAATAACCATAATTCCTTTGGTTAGTGCATGAACAGTACCTGCCGGAACATATAAAAAGTCGCCCTCTTTAACTGGAACATATCGAAATAGCTTATCCCACTTGCCATTATTGATCCAATCTTCTAATTCTTCTTTACTCTTGGCATTATGACCATAGATCAGCTTAGCATCAGGCTCAGCATGTAAAACGTACCAACTCTCAGTCTTACCTGAATCATTCTCATGAATTCGGGCATACTCATCATCTGGGTGGACCTGAACAGATAAATTATCGTTAGCATCTAAGAACTTAACTAATAATGGAAATTCCTTAGCAGCTGGATTACCAAATAGTTCCGGATGAGCTTGATAAACTTGTCGCAAGGTTTCACCTTTATAAGGTCCTTGTGTTACAGTTGATGCATCATTCTTATAACCAGAAATAACCCAAGCTTCGCCAACTTTCCCTTCAGGGATATCATAGTGCAGTTCAGTATTCAGCTTCCTACCACCCCAAATCTTGGGTCTAAAATATGGTGTTAAAAAAATAGGTTCCATGTTAATCACCTCATATAAAGTCTATACCTTTCTTACAATTAACATGAAACCACTTTCAGATATTAAAATCAATCTTTATTTAGCCATATTTTGAAAATCGTGAATTGCCTTACTTAATCTAGCCATTGCATCTTCAACCATCGGCTTCGGACAAGCCAAATTAATTCTTAAAAAGTCATTCCCATTGCCACGATAAACGCTGCCAGCTGAAACGACTAGACCAGTATCTTCTCTAATAAATTGACTAAGCCCAGCGCTATTATCAGATACTTCACTTATGTCTAACCACATCAAATATGTTGCCCTACCAGCTACTACCTTAACCTCAGGTAAATATTCCTTAATAAAATTAGTCGCATAGTCAAAGTTATTATTTAAAACCTGCTTCAACTCTTTCAACCAGTTATGCCCCTTGGTATATGCAGCAATACTTGCTGGAATTGCTAACAAATTCGGCTCGGCTAGTTCTTCACTATTAAGTCCACGATTAACAATTGAGCGCAAATTATCATTTGGGATGATAACTGTCGCCGCATGCAAGGCAGCAACATTAAAAGTCTTACTTGGTGAGACTAAGCTAATTACATTCGATAATAAATTAGTATCAATAGCAAAGGCAGGTATATAGGAATCACCAAACCTAACTAAATCGCCATGGATTTCATCGGAAAGCAAGACTACATGGTACTTTTTACATAAGCTGGCAATCCTTTCGATTTCTGCCTTAGTCCAGACCTTGCCAATTGGATTATGTGGATTACAAAAAATCATTAATGCAGTTAATGGATCAGCTAATTTTTCTTCTAGATCTTGCCAATCAACGCTATAAGCTTCCCCATCAAAGACTAAGTCGCTAGATAACACATGACGACCGTTATTCTCAATTGAATTATAAAAGATATTATAAACCGGCTCTTGGACCAATACATTATCGCCCAAATGCGACACTCTTCTAACTATTGAAGAAATAGCCGGCACAACTCCAGTTGAAAAAATCATCCAGTCATCCTTGGGCTTAAAGTTATGTTCTTGTTCATACCAACCCGCAACTGCATTAAAGTAATCATCTTGCGGCTCTTCATAGCCAAATGCTCCTAGTTGAAGCTTGTCTTGCATTGCCTGAATAATTTCAGGAGCAATCTTAAAGTCCATATCCGCAATCCACATTGGTAATTCATTATCTTTAATATTCCATTTAACCGAATCGGTGTGGCGACGCGGCGGAATAGTTGTAAAGTCATACTTCATTTATTTTGCCTCTTGATTAGTATCAGAATGATCAATTCTCTCAAACACTGGTAAATCTGAAATTATCTGAGTTGCTTGAGGATCTACCTTTTCAGGGTCGATAATTATGGTCTTAATTCGATGAGCATGAATCTTACCAGAAATTGGATTCTTAATTGAATCAACTTCATTAGTAATTTCTGCCTTAATCTTAGAACATTTTTCAAAGGCAAGTCCAGTATGAAGCAGTTGACAATTTTCTAATTTTAAATCATTGATATAACATAAGCCCTGGTCGCTTTTGATGCTGCAATTAATAAATTCAATATGATTAGTATTCCAAGCTAGATATTCACCATCCAAGCTACAATTGACTAACTTAACATTTTCACAATTCCAAAAAGCATCTTTTGAAACAAAGTGACAATTATGGCATTCAATATTATTAGCTCCATCAAAGACGTAATTACCAATAATATCTACATTCTCTAAATAAATATCTGAACTATCTTTACCAAAATAGTCGCCGTTAACTTGTGAGTTAGTAATCTTAATTTGGTTACAAGACCACATAGTTTCTTCAGCATTAGAGAAGAATACATGATCTAATTCAATCTTACTACATCTCCGAAACAGCTTCGGTGCTTGCAAGTTACTGTTCTTGATACTAATGTCATTTGTATACCAGATGCCACTACGAGACATAGTTTCAAAAGTACTGTTAACAACATTGATCTGATTGCTGTACCATAGCGGATACTTATAAGTAAAAATTGTATTCTTAATGTCCAAGCCACTTGTTTCTTTTAAAGGAGATTCACCATAACCAAAAGTTATACTATCTAAAACCGCATCCTCAATTCCATAAAGAGATCGTTCGCCTTCAAAATATTTATCTCTAATAACTTTTCTCATTTTAAGCTTCCTTATCTTAAAAAATATAATAATTTTGCTATCATAGATATTTTTAAATAACTAGGCAAACAAGTCTAATACTTAATCTTTATGTTCTACTATAGAAAAAATGCATAATTCTTAGTCACGATTATAGCTAACTCTTTTTACTCGTTTAGTGAAATATTGCCATAAATAATAACCTAAATAGCAAATTATGATAAATGGAATCGTATAATATAATGCCACTCTCTGATTTTTATCAAACCAAATTAAAGCACAAGAAAGAAAACTAGCTATAAAAGCAAAATATGGTACTAATGGATAGCAAGGTGTCTTATATTTCAATTCATTTAAATCATGTCCTTCAGCTATAAATTGCCGTCTAAAATTCAATTCAGCAATGGCAATTGCCATCCATACGATAACTACCGCTAAGCCAGAAATTGAAACCAATACTAGATAAACTGTGCTTGCAGCCACCTTACTTGAAACCAAAGTAAAGATACCGCCAATCATGCTAGCAATTAATGAAGCTGTAGGAACACCACGCTTACCAGTCTTCTTAAAAATTTTAGGAATTGTTCCCTCATTGCTAAGCGACCATAACATTCTAGTTGAAGCATATAGACCAGAATTAGCTGCTGAAATAATAGCCGTCAAGACCACGAAATTCATAATATCTGCCGCAAAAGGAACGTGAATCTGCTCCAACACATATACGAATGGGCTTTGCGTTACACCAGCAACTTTATAAGGGATTAAGGCAGCCATTACCACAATACTACCAATAAAGAAAATGACTAAACGCCACAAGGTAGTCTTAATTGCACTAGGTATTGCCTTTTGAGGTTTAGCTGCTTCTCCGGCTGTAATTCCGATAAGTTCCGTTCCTGAAAAGGCAAAGTTAACAGTTAACATTGTAGTAAACAATCCGCCCCAACCATTAGGGAACCAGCCATTCTTATAGAAATTAGACAAGCCCGGCGTATGAGTAAATCCTTTAATTGGCAAAACTCCGCAAATCGCTAAAAATCCCAAAACTATAAATACGACTATTGCAAATACCTTAATTGCAGATAGCCAGAATTCACTTTCTGCAAAAGTTCTAACCGAAAAAAAGTTACTCAAAAAAATTAAAATCATACAAGCCAAGCTCCAGATCCAAACTGGAATTTGCGGAAACCATTTTTGCATGATTAGACCAGCAGCCGTAAATTCTGATCCTAAGGCGATAGTCCAAGTTAGCCAATACATGATTGCTACCATAAATCCTGTAGCTGGACCAATGTATTTTTTAGCATAAACATGAAAAGCCCCTGTATAAGGCATTGCTACAGATAATTCACCTAAACAAAGCATTACTGCAAATACAATCACAGCCCCTACTAAGTAAGCAATAACTGTTCCTAAAGCTCCAGCCTCATGAATTGTATAGCCTGAACTTAAAAATAATCCAGTTCCAATTACACCGCCAAGTGAAATCATTCTAATATGACGTGTTTCCATCTTCCTGTTTAGATGCGTTTGATGTTTCATATTATCACCTCAATTTGGTTAAAGTTTGACTAATCCGTTTAATCTCTTCTGGTCCCGTAGTGCAACATCCCCCAATTAACCGCGCTCCTAATTGATACCACCTGGCAGCTAGTTGCGAGAATTCATATTGCTTTTCAACTTTTTTCCATTGTTTAACTTTAGGATCATAAACAGTTCCAGAATTTGGATAAACTACTAAGCTTTTATCAGTATATTTATTCATTTCAATTAGTGCTTCATCTACTAGATCAGGATTTACGCAATTAATTCCTACCGCGAACACTTGCTGATATTCATTTATTTTCTTGATAGCTTCTTTTAAAGATGTTCCATCACTAATTTGCTTACTATTTTTTAAGGTAAAGCTAACATATACTGGGATATTTTTAGCGTTTTTCTTGACCCAATCTAACAGGACAATTGTTTCAGATAGTTTAGGTTGGGTTTCAATTGCAAGAATGTCAGGATCTTGACTTAAGACAGTCTTCAGACGCGGAAGGTGAAAAGCTAAGTATTCATCTCTACTTAACTCATAATCACCACGATATTCACTGCCATCAGCCAAATATGCGCCATAAGAACCGATAGTTGCAGCGACATAATTATGTTGCCCTGTTCTATTTTCATAATCATCACGGGCCTGCTTAGCAATTTTGACACCATCTGCAATAAATTTTTTAGCCTCTTGCAAGGAGTACCCAGCTTCAACAAAGGCCTGACTATTTGCTTGATAAGTATCAGTAATTACCAGTTGGGCTCCTGCTTGAAAATAATCCATATGTGCTTGATAAACCTTGTCTAAATCATCAATTAAGGCAATTCCAGTCCATAACTTATTGTTAGTATCAACGCCTTGTCTTTCTAATTCATCTGACATTGCCCCGTCAAGTACTAGTCCTTTCTTAGCTTCTTCAATTAAACTCATCTTAAGATACTCCTTTCGTAAAACAAAAAAGCACTCAATCCTAAAAAGGACGAGTGCTTCGTGTTACCACCTTTATTCGTCTATTACTTACGTAATAAACCTCACTGACTACTATCATAGCCTGTAGTAGATAACGGTCTACAATCCCCGTTGCTGGCTAAATGTCACCAACACTGATATCCAAGCCCATGTTCACCAATGTCACTTAATTATCTCGCACCAACCGATAATTCTCTGCTATAAGTTAGATTAGTTACTCTGCTCTTCAAGCTCTTTTAAATATTTGTTAATAATATATAATTTTAGTTTTAATCTGTCAAGAATAAAATTGACACACTGTTGATATTTTTCTTAGCCCAATTATTAAAACTTTCTAGAAAGATACATTCTTCTAACATTTTTTATTCTATTACAATATTCTTTTTTTAGATTTTTTTCGGTCAAATTTCGGTCAAAAAATTACTTAATAAATCTACGTTTATCAAGAACATTAAAAGATAACCTTTCAATACTATCTATATTTGTTAGATTTTCAGATAATTTTGAAAAATAAAAAGTCTTTATTACAAGCTTTTAAGTCACTTGATAATAAAGACTTCAATCAACTATGGAGATGAGGGGAGTTGAACCCCTGTCCAAACGCATTCCGTCATTAACCTCTACGATCATAGTTATATTACTTGATCTCGCCTTAACACTACGCCATATAACAGGGCTGATGTATTAAGACATACCTAGTCAATCTTATTTTTAACTATTCAGGTAAGGTAGTTAAACGTAGCTCACTAATGGTAAAACCCAAGAAGCAGCCATGAGCAAACCGCTACTGGATCACGAGAGCTGACTAAGCAGCTACTGCGTAAGAATTTTCGTTATTTGCAGTTATATTTAACTGTGACGTTTTAACGTAGACGTGACCTACGAATCGCAGTCAATGCGAATCTACGCCTGTCGAATCCCAAAACATCCCCAGGTACGTTAACTATCTTAACATACCTGAGAATGAATTGCGACTATAACGAATTATTTATCTAAATGAGCCAAACGAACAACATCACGTTCAATCATTAATTCCTCATCAGTTGGAATAATCATTCCAATAACCTTAGAATCGGGCTTAGTAATTATCTTTTCACCGTTAGTACTATTAGCTTGTTCATCTGGAATTAGACCAATAATACGCATTTGGTCCATCACAGCTTGACGAATAGCTGAATTGTGTTCACCAATACCAGCAGTGAAGACAATTACATCTAAGCCACCCATTTCCATAAAGTAAGAACCAATATAGCGAACTAAACGATTAATAAAGATTTCTCTGGCTAGCTTAGCACGCTTATTGCCCTTCTCTTCAGCAGCTATAATATCACGCATATCTGGTGAAACACCTGAAATACCTAATAAGCCTGACTTATGGTTAAGAATATCAATTGCATCATCAAAGTCGCTGATACCACTCTTCATCATAATATATTGAATAACTGATGGATCAATATCACCGCTACGCGTGCTCATTGTTAAGCCAGCTACTGGGCTAAATCCCATTGAAGTATCAAATGACTTACCATCCTTAACAGCAGTAATAGATGCCCCACTACCTAGGTGGCAGACAATCATCTTCATGTCTTCAAGTGGCTTGTTAAGCAGCTTAGCTGCACGCTGGGTCACATAACGTACTGAAGTTCCATGAGCGCCGTACTTTCTTGCGCGGTACTTTTCGTAATAATCATAAGATACTGAATATAGATATTGCACAGGATCTAATGTCTGATGGAAAGACGAATCAAATACTGCTACTTCAGGTACACCAGGAAGTATTTTCATAAAGGCACGAATACCATCAGCTTCTGGAATATTGTGCAATGGAGCATACTCAGATAAGTCATATAGCTTCTGAATATTGTGTTCATCAATAAGAGCACTATCTTTAAATTCTTCCCCACCAGCAACTACTCGGTGACCAACACCAGCAATTTCTGAAAAATCTTCAATGACATTATGTTGCTTAAGCCAGTCTAGGAGTTTTTGAACTGCTTGTTCTTGAGTCGGAATATCCTTCTCTTCTTCAAACTTAGTTCCATCTGCTAATTCTAAAGAAAAAACAGAGTTATCCAAGCCAACACGATCTGCCATCCCAGATGCAATTACCTTCTCATCAGGGTAAGAAAACAACTTGTACTTAAATGAAGAACTACCAGAATTTATTGCTAAAATCTTTTTCATTTTATACCTCTTAATTTTACTAGATACATTACTCAACATCTTTATTGTACCAGTCATTTAACTTCAAATTAAATTCAACTAAAGACTTAGGATCTTTTAGTGAATCTAATTTTGCAATTAATACTTCTTTAGGTTTAACATTCTCGCCATGATTTTGCAAAACTAAAATAGATTTTTGTTGGACTTCATTTGCAAACATATCATTAGGTAACTCGACAATTGCTTGAATATTCACCTTCTTAGCTAGCCACGGCATGAAGTCAGCTGAATTCTTATCTGAAAATAGGAGCTTAGGCACAACTAAAAAGGCATAGCCACCTGAGCGAAGATTCTTGATTGCTTGTTCAATCATTAAAGTATGAGTAAATGAATGTCCTTGTTTAGCATGATTTTCAAAGTTTTTAGCATTATCATCTAGTGGATAATAACCTACTGGTAAATCTGTCAAAATAACATCCGCTGTTGGAATCATCCATGAATCAAGGGCATCTTGACGAAATAGCTCAATATTTAAATCATCTAAGTGAGCACCAACATCCGCTAGATCAAGCAACCCCTCATCATTATCAATTCCAAATAACTTATAGTCATTCTTAGAATGATTTTCAGCAATTAATTGTCTAACCACAGAATATAACAGTGTTCCAGTTCCAATTGCAGGATCAACAATTGATTTAAAATTCTTAGGAACAATCTTTTGCCAGATTAGGGCAATTACTGTCGCAATAATTGTTGGTGTTGGCATTTGCGTATAGTCTCTGCCATCTTCATTAACTGCCTTCAAAGCTAATAAGGTAAAAATCTGCATCTTCAATTGACGTGACATATTTTCATAGCCTAAAGCATGATATTTTTCAGTTAATTGCGCGACAGTTTCTTTATCGGGTGCTCCGGCTTCAACTTTAATTTTTCCATTTTCTAAATTATCAAAAGTTTCAGTCAAAGCTGATGAAAAGGACACGTTTAGATCCTTTTGTAATAATTCAACTACTTCTTGAAATTTTGGATAAAGTTCTTCTAATTTTTGTTTTTGCATAGTTCTAACCCCTTTACCTTAATATTCTATAGGTTAGTGAATTAAGTCGCAAGAACTGTAAATTTTCAATTAGAGGAAGTATTTCAATAACATTAAGTTATTTTCCATATTTTGGCAAAAGTAATTCATATAAAATTCCGTAAATAATATGCAAGTAGTCAATACTAAGACAGCACTAAGTAGTGCGCTTGCTGGAAGTTTCTGGCTTTTCTTTTTGATCGTTAACATCTTTTGGCTTGCTCTTTTCTTTTTTAACTTTTAGCGGTTTATCAACTTTAAAAACTAACTCACTGCGTCCGCCCTCTTCCTCATTAACACTAATTGTAAACTCATCAATATCATAAGAAAAATGGCTCGATCTAAGATTCAATAATAGTGGAACGTGTCCACCGTCAATACCGCTCATTCTGACCATGTTATGATAGCTTTCAATAACGTAAGTATCAAATACAGGTTCACCGTTATCCTTTTCAGAAACTAATGTTTTCAAAACTATTCTGGCACCATTAGAACTATCAGGATAAATTTCAACATGCTTTTTTCTTTTAAGGAATTTATCTAATTGCATATAACTGTATGCTACATTGTTGGCGGGATCTTTTAGCTTTTCGCTGTTTTTGATTATGCCGAGCGTATTTTGCAAAATCGTAAAGCACATCAACGTAATCATTAAGGCTAGAATTGCTTCTGCAATTGTGAAGCCCTTAAGCTTATTTAACTTCATATACTACTTTACCCATAGTCTTATCTAGAACTTGATCGGCTCCAGCCTGTTCATAGAGATGATCGTGAACTGTTACTTGCTGTTTACTAGTATTGTTAAGGACATAGCTAGCATAAGCTCGGTCAATTCTTCGATCAATGTTTTGATTAATCTTTTTAGTTTGACCCAATGTATAAAACAATAAGGTAACGCCCAAACATGCTAAAAATAAGCTAACACTCGCCTCTAATAATAAAAAGCCTCTCTGCTTAACCATCAACCATCTTACCCCACATCATTTGAATCTTGATCTTTACCCTTTGATTGTTATTAACAAATGTAATTGTCCTAGGAGTTAAGTTGCCATCTTGTGAAATATTAATTGGAAAGCCATAAATATTAATATTATCAGGCAACTTATATCTTTTAGTTCCTTGATTGCCACTCCTTACCTTAATTTGTTGCTTATTAGTATCATATTCCACAATCCTGATACTATGAGTGAGAGCAGCTTGCCTAGCTGCATAGTTAATTGCTGTTCGACATGATCTTTTAGCGTTAAGCAAGTCAACTGACTCTTGGTATCCTCTTAGATATAAGGCTGGCACTAATGCCAAAAAAGCTACGATGAAGGTAATGATGATCGTTTCTGCTAAAGTGAAGGCTTTAATTCTCTGGACCTTTGACAATTCCATCTTTAATTTCATATTTATTCTTTATAGCACGATCATATTGTTTGTCAGTTATTAATTTCTCTTCTTTAAGATCATCCCAGCTTGGATTTTCCTTACCAGATAGTTCAACTTGCGTTTGCAAAGTAGTCTTAAAAGCTTCTTCTGTTCTATCTTCTGCTTTTTTCCTTTGGGTACTTAAATTTGGTACTACCAACAAAATTAAAATAGCAATGATTGCAATCACAACCACCATTTCAATTAAGGTAAAGCCCTTAGCTTTCTTAAAATTTTTTAGTAATGATTTGATTTTTGTTTTCATTTTTTCTCCTACATATTCTGCATCGTAGCGTACATCGGTAATAATATTTTTAAATACATCCCCAAAATGCACACCCCAATAAAGATAAAGCAAATCGGCTGAATATTAACAACCATCCTGCTAATCTTCAAATTTAATTCATAAAATAACGTCTTGCCTAAAATTGCACATCTCTTGCCGATCTCTTGCTTAGTAGCTCCTGTACTAATCAGCAATAATAAGCTCTTCGGCAAAAATACCTCAGTTTCAATAATCTGCTTGAGAGTCTTGCCTGACTCTAATTGATGATAAATCTTACTACCTAGAACTTGCTGGATTGAACCTATTGGTTGACTTTGGAGTAAGATGCACATCTGCCGGAGCGAGAAGCCATCTTGCAATAAGATAGCTAAATCATACACAATTAAATAATGCACATAAATCTCAACAGTTTGACCAATTATCGGAATTGAGCGCAGCTTTTTTAGAGAGTTATAATCTTGCCTATTAAGTAAATAAAATAAACGACTAACGGCAATAATTCCTCCGATTACCAATAAAGCTAAGAAGCCGAATAAGATATCACTACCACTATCAGAAATTAACATCTCATTCTTCAAAAATGTATGCATAAAAAATAATAGTACCAACATCATACTCACTAACATTGCTGGATAGGCTAACTCACTCTTAATTTTTTTCAATTGCTTAATCTTCAGCCTACTTAATTGTGCTAATTGGTCTAAGCAGTCAACTAAACTCCCATCTACCAGCGCCATCTCAATCTGGGCAGCTACTGTCTTAGAGAACCCTAATTCTAATAAGACCTGACTAAACTTCTCACCTGCTGCTATTTTTTGGTTTAAGTTATTTAATAGTGTTCTTTTAGCTGACCAAATCTGTGGCATTAAACTTAAAGCTGCATTCAAAGAAAAGCCATTAGCCAGCGTCTGCCTTAAATAATCTAAAAAGATTAACTGCTCACTAGTTGACAGCTTATCCTTCTTGGTAGTCATTAAAAGTAACTTCATCTATCTGCCCCTGCTTCTTCAAATAAGTTAAGTTATTCTTCCAGGAAATAAAATTACCCCGTTCAGAATTAAATATTTCATCTCTTAATTGCTTACCGCTAGCAATATCTAAAATGCAGCTCAATTGTCTATCTTGATTCAATAATAGACGTTGATAAGAAATTGCGGTTAGGGAATTAGCTAATTCATCTTGCCTAACTCCTAATCCTTCTAAGCGTGACAAAGTCTGAAAAGTACTCTTAGCATGTACAGTTGCTAGCACTAAATGTCCACTTAAGGCAGCATTGACAGCTAACTTAGCCGTTTGGCTATCTCTAATCTCACCGATAATCAAAATGTCTGGTCGGTGGCGTAAGGCTGCCTTAAGTAAGTCAGAATAAGTAATTGCTGCTACGTTATTGACTTGCGTCTGTAAAAACGTCTCCTCCCAAATCTCAACTGGATCTTCAATCGTCATTACCATCTTGTTGCAACTAATTGAGTGTGCAACTTGATACATGGTTGAAGTCTTGCCAGATCCAGTTGGTCCGCTAGTAACGATCATGCCACGCCGCTTAGCAAGTAATTCTAATTGCTCTAGTTGCTCAGGCAAAAAATACCGATTCTCCTGCATCCCATAAATCACCCTAATAACTAAAGATTCTTGATCATTAAAGTTACCTATGCATGACAGGCGCAAGAAGTAGCGCTTCTTAGCAACCTCCTTAATCAAGGAACCAACTTGCGGACGACGATGCTCAGCAATATCCATTTGCGAAATAAACTTATAATAATTAAGTAACTCTCTACCTAATGCATAGTCTACTTTTTTGAATTCTTGAACGTTTTCTTTTAGTCGGAACTTGACTAAATACTTGTCAATAGCAGGCATGATAAAGATATCACTTACTCGCTTATTAATTGCGTCAATAAGAATATCATTAGCTATAGCTTGTATATCCATCTAAATCTCCTTCCATGAAATTGTGGCCACAATCTTATATACGCAAAAAAGTGGATTTTCTTTTTTTAAAATGTAAAAAAAATAGACCTAGAAAATTCTAGGTCTACTTCTAAATATTATTCTAATCTTCGTCGTCTGCTGCAGCAGTGTAAACATTAGACACATCATCACTGTCTTCTAAGGCATCAATTAAGTGTTCAAATTGTTCCTTCTTATCTGCTGGAACTGGAGTAGTGTTCTGAGGAATCATAGTTAATTCAGCGTTAGCTAACTTGTAACCAGCCTTCTCTAATGCGTCTCTAACAGTAGTAAATTGCTTAGCATCAGTGTAGATTTCAAATGCATCATCACTAGTCTGCAAGTCATCACCACCTGCATCCATAACATCTAATAAGACTTGATCTTCATCTGCATCAGTAGTTGAACGATCAATTACAATATAACCCTTACGGTCAAACATGTAAGCAACTGAACCAGTAGCACCAAGTGAACCACCATTACGAGTAAAGGCAACACGTACGTCTGAAGCAGTTCTGTTCTTGTTATCAGTCAAAGCTTCAACTAAGACTGCAACACCACCTGGAGCATAACCTTCGTAAGTGATTTCGTCGTAGTGTTCGTCAGAGCCACCCTCAGCCTTCTTAATAGCACGCTCAATGTTGCTCTTAGGCATGTTAGCTGCACGTGCCTTATCCATAACTAAACGCAAGCTAGGATTTCCTGAAGGGTCAGGACCACCACTCTTTGCAGCCATGTAAATTTCACGAGATAACTTTTGGAAAATCTTACCTCTTTTAGCGTCTTGCGCATTCTTGCGGCCTTGAATATTGTGCCATTTTGAATGTCCTGACATCAGAATCCTTCTTTCTTTAAATAAATATAGTTAACCCTGTTAATCATAACTCACCGGCGCTTAATATTCAATTATCCTTAGAAAAATAAATCACAAATATTTTTATTTTTTGGCTAAAGTTTTGTTTTTGATCATTTTAGTTCTGATGCTGTAGACAATTATACAAATTAAGATTGCTAATAAGGCTCCGCTGGCATCTAAGCAAACATCCCACACACTAGGTGTGCGATCACCTGTTAGCATCTGGTGGAATTCATCTAATCCAGCCAAGATAATTATTCCTAGCCAGATATATAAAGGACCTGCCCACTTCTTAAAAATCCTATCTAAGCCAAAGCAAGAAAAGAATCCTAATAAAAAATATGAGCCAAAGTGGGCCATCTTCCTCATCACGAACTGAGTCATCCCAGCTACACCATTATCTAATTGAGCGTTATGCCAACGATTCTGATAATAGATATTCCAATTACCTACAATATCTTCCAAAAACCTAAAATGACGATGAATAAATCCAGGCGACATTTCTTGTTCATGATAAGTCATTGAACTAGAAATAAATAAACCAATTAAAATCACCGCCATTAAACAGATAAATACTATTTCTCTAGTAGTTAACCTTAACTTATTCATGCTATTTTTTTATTAAATTCTCCTCTACTAACTTGATCAATCTCTTGGCTATCTTAGATTTATCCATCCGCTGCCAATGAAGTGGGCAAGATTTTTTTTGCAAGATTGTAACTTCATCTTCATCATTGCCAAATACATTCTTAGAAACATCATTAGCTACAATAATATCTGCATTCTTAGATTCTAATTTCTTAGTTGCATTTTCAAGTAAATCATTCGTTTCAGCAGCAAAGCCAATAACTAGTTGGTCGGGCCGCTTCAAAGCTCCAATAGTCTTTAATATATCTGGGGTTTCTTCCAAATCCAATTGGTATTGTATTTTAGCTTGCTTTTTGATTTTATGGTTAACATAATTCTTCACCCGATAATCAGCTACTGCTGCGGCCATAATTAAGACATCCGCCGCTTCAAAATTCTCCTTGACTGCCTTAAGCATCTGTTCAGTGGTTTCTATCTGACTAACTTTTATATTAATATCGTCAGGAAGATCAACGCTGATGTTGCCAACAATTAAGTCCACCTTAAAGCCAGCACTTGCCGCAGCCTTAGCCAAGGCAATACCCATCTTGCCGCTGGAGCGATTGCCAATATACCTGACTGGGTCAATCGGCTCTAGCGTTCCACCAGCAGTAATGACAATTCTCTTATCAGAATTAGAATTACTTAAAAAGCTATCAACCCAAGCTAAGACTTGACTAACTTCTGGCATCCTACCCTTACCGCTATAGCCTTCTGCTAGACGACCAACTACTGGCTCCAACACCTTAACACCATCTGCCTTAATCTGGCTAATATTACGCTGGGTACTAGGCTTAGACCACATATGGCTATTCATTGCTGGTACAACCAAGATTGGACTGCTCGTAGCTAATAAGGTTGTAGAAGCTGCATCATCTGCCAGACCATAAGCAAGCTTAGCAATAATATTGGCTGTTGCAGGAACAACTAGAGCTAATTCACTCCAATCAGCTAATTCAATATGACTAATCTTAGCCTGCTCACTTTCAACCCATAGATTATCCAAGACTGGATACTTAGTCAGCGCCGCAAGAGTCTGCTTAGCAACGAAATGCTCTGCATTCTCAGTCATTACGACCCTAACCTGGTGACCTTGCTTTTGCAGGCCGCGGACAACTTCAACTGCCTTATAAGCTGCAATTCCACCAGTTAAATAAACTGCAATTCTACTCACTCAACATACCTCCGAACTAATAACTAACTATAGTAGTTTTTGAGCTAAAAATTAACTATTCTTCTATCTCTTGACCAAATCTTAGAAAATCACACTTATCTAAAAAGAATTCTTTGACTAAATATTCTATAATATTGTTAATAAGATAAGGAGCTTTTATTATGCTTGACGATAAAATAAAACAAATCTTTAATAATTATCCTGCTAGATCTGATTTAAAACAACTGGAGGATGCAATTGGCTTAAAGCTAGTCAATGAATCTAAACTTTCACTTACTGATATTGACGAAATCCACTTCAATTATCGACTAGGTGACCTATTAATTCTACCTTCACCTGACCTTGACCAGTTAATTGTCCGTGACCTCATGTCAAGAGATATTTCTAAACTCTATTCCACCGTTGAAAAAGTTGGCAACGTAATCAAGGTCACCCAAGGTCCCAAGAAGTTAGTAGGATTATTTAAAAATAAGGTTATTATCCTACTTCCTGCTAGCTATACTGGATTTTTGACTATTAGAAGTCAGTCTGGCGATGTTAGCTTCAGTTCTCTAGACCAAGATTGTCTGTTAGATGTCACTGCTATCTCTGGCGATGTCCATATGCTTAACTCTAATGTTGCTAGACTCCAAGCCGATCTTAAATCAGGCGATATCAACTTATCAGCTAGTCAAATCAGCGATTGCCATATTAATACTCAATCCGGCGATATCACTGCTAGTGACGTTAATATTGACGATAAAAATGGCGAGATGGCATTGAGTGCTACTAGTGGTAAAATCAATCTCGCCAACATTTCAACTAAAAGATTATTAATTACCAGTCATAGCGGTAACATTAAGATATTGGTACCTGATAACCTACAATTTAAATTCTTAATCTCTTCTAAGAGTGGCAATATTATCTTGCCAATGGATGCAATAATTTATGCAGAAGATAATTATAATCCGCTTAGAGGCTATGTTGGCTCGCAAGATGCTAGCTCTCAACTGGATATAACTAGTAAGAGTGGTAATATTAAGATCTTAAATGTAAATAATGATATCTAAAAAAATATATTCCTCAAAATTCTGGAGGAATATATTTTTTGTATAATTTTAATCAAAATCAATACTTCTGCTTAAATCAATGTTTTCATTGGTTTCTTGAATAACTTCATTGATCTTAGCTTGCAAGGCTCCGATTGCCCCATCACCTAAATATATCCGCTTAGGCGGTTCAGCCATTTGGGCTAGCTTAATTAAAGCCTCGCCAACTAGTGCGGGATTGCCACTTTGATTATGGTTTAAGTTTTCAAATCCATTCATCATTCGTCTTACCAAACTATAATCTTCAATTACCTTTTCGGGACGCTTCATCGAACTATTATCCAAGAAGTCCGTTCTCACTCCCCAAGGACATACAGCTGTAACCTTAATGTTAAAGTCCTTCACTTCATCTGCTAGTGCCTCACTAAACATAATTACAGCTGCCTTAGTTGCAGAATATATTCCTTGTGTTGGTCCAGTAACTGTTCCTGAGATTGATGACATATTGATGATGCGACCAGACTTTTGCTTACGCATATACGGCAATACAGCTTGTGTTACTTCCAGTAAGCCAAAGAAATTAACATCAAAGTTAGTCTTTACTTCTGCAATTGAAAACTCTTCAACCGCACCTAAAAGTGCGTAACCGGCATTATTGACTAAGACGTCAATTTGACCCAATTTTTCAATAACTTCACTAATAGCTTTATTAATACTCTCTTCAGTAAATAACATTTGTACAGCTTTAAAATTGGCAACCTTATCAGGTAATTCCTTCTGCACTTTGCTTACAAGTTTATCTGGAGTACGACTTGTCCCGACTACCGTATATCCAGACCTTAATCCTGCTAGGACAGTTTCAAGTCCAATACCTTTAGAAGCTCCAGTAACCATCATTACTTGCTTTGTCATAGTATCATCCTTTTTCTAACTTTGGAATAATAATTATTATTAGACATAATATACCACATATAGTTTTGTTCTAGTTAATAATTCATCTCAATGTCTTTAATCTTTAACTAATTCTATAAGTTACAACTGTTCACACGTTCTTTTAGCCAAAAAACTGCAAAATTATTGAACAAGCAAAAGCCGTTAACAACTTAGCCAAAAGTATAGCTGCGGCTTTTTTTGCTTGTTTTAGTTTTTTAATTCCTCAATGAACTCTTTTACAGCTTTTACCAAGTTAGTCACAGACTTGAATAAGTCTGTTAACTCATTAATCCTACTCTACATATCCATAAAAAAATGAACCGAATCAAACGACTCGGTTCATTTTCATTAGGTATTTATTATTTGAAGTGGATTGTTTGCACTTGATTACCGTGACTAACATTGCCTTCAGCAACCTCTTCTGGATCGAGGGAGTTAATAATATCCATGTTAGTGTAAACTACGATTGCTGAATCATCACGGCCACTATCGGTAATCTGCTTAAGATCCATGCTGGCAAGTTGCTGACCAGCCTTAACCTCATCGCCTTGCTCAACCATCACTTCAAAAGGCGCACCCTTTAACTCAACAGTATCAAGACCTAAGTGGATTAAGATTTCTAATCCATCCTTAGTCTTAACACCAATTGCGTGTTTAGTTGGAAATAATGTTGAAATAGTCCCATCAACTGGTGAAAAGATGTCGCCATTGCTGGGCTTAATTGCATAACCATCGCCCAGCATCTTAGTTGAAAAAACATCATCCTTTACTTTAGTGATGGGCATAATCTCACCATCTGCAACTGCACAAACTTCAAGACCTTTTTTCTTTTTGAAGAAATTAAACATTGTAGAACCTATCCTTTCAAATTAACTAAGATAATAAAGCTAAAACAAATTATCAATAACAATCCAGAAACTACACTGATTAAGCTGACACTACCATCACGTCTCCCAGCTGGTAAGCTCTTAGATTCGTGAATGCCGATTATAGCCAGAACAAATCCGACTAAATTACCAACTAAAATATGAGAAACAGCCTGCCAGACCATGAAGAAGTGATAACTCTCATAGGACTTCAATAATTCTTGCTTACGAATAGCCAAATAATAGCCAATCATAAAGTCAGTAATTGTGATAATGATCCCAATTGCAATCGTTGGTTGCTTCAGCATTGCTTGCCATGATTGATTACTTGCTAATGCTCTTAATTCAACCAATAACCAAAATGCAATCGGTATTACAAGTAAGACATAGGAATACCAAGCTATAGTTTTCTTAGCATCTAAATGTACTGCCTTAGCAATCTTATCTATTAACCTAGAGAATAAATTTTTTGATATTGTCTGCATATTAATCCTCTTTTTCAAGTTGCCAACTTAAATACTCGCTTACTAATAAATCAATTAGATAATAAGCTGAAGTAAATGCAATGCTCTCTTTTTCTTTACTGGGGAAATTCTTAACAAGAGGAACTACAGGAAAATACATATTATATTCTGAAAGAGAAGCCAGCTTATTACGCTCCATATTAGTAAATGAAACTAAGATAAGTTTGTCATTTTCAAGTTTAAGTTGGGTAAGTTCTGAATCAACAATTTCGCCATCTCCGGTAAAAGATACCACGAATAAGATATCACCCATCTTGGCATGCTGGGTCACTTGATGTAATTCATCAACAGCTGCTGGTAAGATAGTCGTGTGAACCCCTGCTACAAAGAACTCATGCGATAGATACTGAGCAACTAATTGTTGCTGCCAGCCAGTAGAATAGATATAGACCATACTTGCCTTATCTATTGCTTGATATAAGTTTCTCATATTCAAACTAGCAAAGTACTTCGTAGTATCTTCATTAGCCTTAACCAAATCTTGTGCAAAATTGTGCTGTGGCTTGATAGTCTTTTTGTTTTGACTTACGAGTTCATCTAAATCGAACTTTAATTCGCTGTAGCCTCTCAACCCCAATTTCTTGCAAAGTCTGAAGATTGCAGATTGAGAAACATACAACTTCCTGGATAGTTCAGATAAACTTAAATTACTACATTCCTCGGGATTACTGAAGATATATTGGATAATCTTCTTCTCGGAATCATTTAGATCATCTTTTCGATTCAAAATCATTGTCTTTAAATTAGTCATCTATTCCATATGCCCCTTTAGATAATATATTCAACAATTACCTAAATTTTAGCATATTTTAGTAATCCCTTACACTTACATAAGTTCTTTCATATTATCTACAATGTCGCCAGCTTCGAGTCCAACAACAATATCTACCTCTTTATCTTTTCTTTGGACTTCTTTAGCATCGAACTTCTTAAATTCTGCGTCAGCTGCAACCTTGTCCACATCAACGACATGAACTCTTACTCTAGTGGAACATGCAATAATATCATCGATGTTAGCTTCGCCACCAAGTAAGTCAAGATAACCAGTTGCCCTTTCAATATATGGATTATCAGGCTTGTTTGAAACTGTAGCTTGACCACCTTGTTGCTTCATCAATTCGTTCATTTCATCAAGAACTTGAGGAACATCTAAGCCTACGATAACTTGAATAGCCTTACCATGGTGAACAACGTTAACTGCCTTATTAGCTTTAAATTCTGCATCAGGTGCAACCTTATCAGGATCAGCAACAGATACACGAAGTCTAGTAGCACATGAGCTTAATTCAGTAATGTTGTTAGCACCACCAAGTAAGTCTAAGTAAGCAGTAGCTCTAGCAATATAAGGATCGTTAGCATCCTTACCAGCATTCTTAGCTGCCATCTTCTGCTTGTATTGACTCTTATTAATTAACTTAACATCTTCATCATCAGCCTCACGACCAGGAGTTACATAGTTGAACTTCTGAATCATAATCTTAAAGATTAGGTAAGTTAAGATACCGAAGATAATGCCGACAGCGAATTGCATGACATATACCTTCCAGTGGTGTTGCCATAATGGTAGCCAGTTCATTGAAGCAATACCAATTGCACCATCACCCATCATACCTCTTAAGCCGAAGGCATACATAGTAGTGTTCATAGTAGCAGCCATTACTGAGTACACTACCCAGAGAATTGGAGCTGCAAACAAGTAAGTAAAGTCAATAGGTTCGGTAATACCAGCAAATACAGAAGTCAGAGCTGCTGGAATTAATAAAGCAGAAGTTTGCTTCTTCTTACTCTTCTTAGCAGTTGCATAGAATGCAAGACAGATAAATGGTACTAAGAATACTTTTTCATTACCGTAAAGTTGGAAGCCTTGGTATGGTGCAAGTTGAGTAAGCGGCTTAGAACTTGCAGCATATTCTGACAAGTGCTTCAACCAGTCTGGTTGAAGTCCACCAGCTACAACTGCTGGTCCTAATTGGAATGGAATATATACCAAGTGGTGAAGACCAGTAGGAATTAAGATACGGTTCAAGAAGTTGTAAAGCCAGACACCAATCGCACCACTAGAAATAATAAAGTGTTGCAATCCACTAATGCCATTTTGTACCTTTGGCCAGCCCCAGCAAGTAAGTAATGCTAGAGGAATCATGGCAAAGAAGCCAAGAACATAAACATAAGTTGAACCTTGGAAGGTACCTAACCATTCAGGTAACTTCTTATCGAAGTACTTGTTGTGAATCCAAACTACAACTAAGGCAACAACAATCGCACCTAAGATACTTGTATCAAGGGTCTTGATGCTAGCAATATTAGTTAAACCATGGTTAGTTGAGTTAGCCACGATTTCAATTTTGGCAAAGTTAGGAATCCCAAATGCACTGCCCCAGTGGGTAAGCATCGCATTAACAAAATAGTTAAAAGTTAAGTAAGTAATAACTGATTCCATTGCTGCTCTACCACGAGCCTTATTAGCAAGACCTAATGGTAAACCTACAGTAAATAGAATTCCTTCTTGATTGAAGACTGTCCAACCACCAGCTGAAATCGTATCCCAAATCGAATTCCAAGTGGTGCCTGGGTTGGCTATTGAGCCAAACAATGTCGGATTATTGAATAAGCTACCTAGCGCTACAACGATACCTGCAAATGAAAAGAGCATAACAGGAACGAACATTGCAGCCCCAAAGCGCTGTATTTTCTGCATCATTCTTTTTCACCTCACTAAGAAAAAAAGTAAGCAGGCATATCAACCTACTTACTTCAACTCAAATATATTATTTAAGTTCTGGCCAATATGGCTTGTTGACAACCATCATGTCGTCTAAGATCTTCTTAGCAACTGATGCATCTGGAACTGTCTTGTTCAATGTGAATGCTTGGAGCATCTTGTTGTATGAGTGCTCTACATAAGCGTCTACGACTAATTTTTCACAAGTTTGTTGTTCCATCATTAGGCCGCGTTGGAATCTACCAGCTTCACCTGTTGCCATTGGTTGGATACCATCAGCACCAAATAATGCAGGTACTTCAACTACTGAATCTGGATCCATATTAGAGATAGCACCATTGTTAGCGCAGTTAGCTAAGAATTTTTCATGTGTATTAAAGGCAATTGCGTGACAGATGTCTACAATATACTCTGAGTGCAAGCCTGAAATGTCCCAAATGTTATCTGCTGCAGTACCAGCCTTAACGATACGTTCACACTCACCAAAGACAATCTTTTGACGATATTCAAGAATTTCATCAGTACGAGTGTGCTTTGGATCAGCATTTGCGACCTCCCATTGTGGGAAGTAGTAGTATTGCATGTAGTTATTTGGTAAGGTCTCTGGCTCTAAGGCATATTCATCGGCAACCTTTCTAAAGGTTGCTTCCCATGAAGCTTCAGTACTCTTGTCATAGTCGCCGCCTACCCAGTAGCCGTGCTCTTTGACATATTCCTTCAACTTAGGCATTAAGTCTTCGCCAGTCTTCTTGTTTCTAACTTCTTTCCACCAGCCGAAGTGGTTCAAGCCGTAGTAGTTGAAGTCGATGTCGTGCCAGCTGTCTAAGCCACAAATAGCAGCCATTCTATCCATGTCGTCGATTGGCATGTCACAAATATTAATGACCTTAGCATTTGGACGAAGACGACGACATGCTTCAGCAACAATTGCAATAGTGTTGGAATAGTTAATCATCCAAGCATTAGGTGAATATTCTTCCATCCAGTCAATAATTTGAAGGATTGCAGGAATTGAACGTAAACCGTATGCCATTCCTCCGGGTCCTGTAGTTTCTTGACCCATAACACCATATTTTAGTGGGATCTTTTCATCGTAGCTTCTCATCTCATACTTACCAACACGGATAGAACCCATTACGAAGTCAACGTCGGTAAATGCTTCCTTAGGATCAGTAGTGTATGAGAACTTAATCTGTGGAGCACGTTCTTTCATGATAATTTCAACTGCTTTGGCAATCTTTTCTTGACGTTCAGCATCATTATCATAGAACTTCAACTGTCTTAATGGGAACTTGTCTTGACTCTTAATTAAGTCTAAAACAAACCCTGGCGTAAATGTACTGCCGCCTCCGGCAATAACTACTGAATACTTCTTTTCACTAGTCATAATCTATATATCCCCTCATATATCGTTTAACTTCGAAGACCTTCCAACTGATATCGCCTTTTGGAATTTATCTTCTTAAGTAGTCAGCTAACTTACATTTATATTTATACCATATTGCGTAAGTGTTGTAAGTGTTTTTGGTATACATAGATAACTTATTTCAGAATTTGCTTATTTGTTTCAAAACGTGAAAAATATTTCACTTATTTTATACAAAAAAAAGAGGCTAATCGCCTCTTTCTGTCTGCAAACATTGTTATAATTGCACTCGCACAAATCAATGCTTAAATTTAATTTTTCATCCCATAAATATTTTTAGCAACTTGAATAAGCAAAAAATACTAGCTTTAAGCGGTTTTATCTTTCAGCTATAATGTTATTTACAGCAAGTTTTATGAGCGGTGGCTGTTTTTTCCTCCCGGAGGTGAGGCCTATGGTCAAAATTCTAAAGGAAAAGTTTCAGCCATGTCGGTCTTTGAAGCATTATCATTAATGCTCTCATTCGGTGTGTTCTTGTTAGCTTTGCTAACTCACATCGACCGCAAATAATAAAAAAGCCGCTCACTATTAACTTTGGCAGGTTATAGAGCGACAATTGTCTACTATAAATATGTCACCGCTCTTAAAGCGGGCTGTTCGGAGTGCGAATGGCACTCCTTTTCTTTTACCTAATTATAACATAGGATAATTCTAAGTATCTAGAATTTAGAGTATAAAGTTAATAATAATTTAAACTCAAAAAGCTATTTTTATATATTTCTGCTTTACATGTCGGTCTTTGAAGCATTATCATTAATGCTTTCATTCGGTATGTTCTTGTTAGCTCTGCTAACTTACATCGACCACAAATAAAAAAGCCGCTCAATTTAAACTTTGACAGGTTATTGAGCGACTTTTGCTAATTGTAACTTTGTCACCGCTCTTAAAGCGGGGTGTTTGGAGTGCATCAGCACTCCTTTTCTTTTATCTAAGTTATAACATAAAACAATTCTAAGTATCTAGAATTTACGGGATAAAGTTGTATTCTCCGTTAGTGAGAGTACAAAAAAATAGCCTAAGTTGTTATGCTTAGGCTATTTTTGATGTGGTTAATTATTCGGCTTAATGCTTCTTCTTACGGTCGCCAAGAAGTCCGAATAATGTCACTGCTGAGATTGCTGCAAGACCTAATGCTGAGAGTAGAGTAGAAGCCTTGTTATCACTACCTGTCTGTGGAAGTGTCTTAGCATTCTTGTTCATAGTTACAGCAGATTTACCTGCGTTAGAACTATGGTTACCTGCATTTTGGCTAGTTGAGCCAGTATTAGCTGAACCGCCGTTTGCAGCATTAGTATTCACATCGTTGACATGAATATGTACAAGAATCTCATCCCTTGAACCATCTGGGTAAGTTACTACTACTGTAGCAGTGTGATTGCCTGGGGTGGTTGTGTCTGGGGTGTCCTTCCAGTCGTAGTGTGTACCTGCTGGCAAGTCGTCCTTGTTGGCAATGCTATCGCCTGCGTTTGGCTTATCACCCTTGTTCAC